>NZ_JBOHHL010000042.1:0-28366 GCF_050725395.1 Aquabacterium sp.
CCTCGGCCAGCCGCGCCCCGAAATATCCGCTGCCGCCGCCGCAGCGGCCCAGGCCGCCGCCGCGGCCACCACCGCCAGCACCACCCTGATGAACGTCGGTGCCTGCGTTCCGAGCGGCAAGGGCAAGGATTACCAAGTTGGCCCGCTGGCCGGCCAATACGCCTCGCTGGACCTGGTGCCATGGCAATCGCTGGCCGCTGGCGACACGGTCCGCATCTTCAACGACACCACCAAGACCACGGCTTCGGTTTACAAGGGCAAGTTCCTGTTGACCGGCGTGGGCACCGCCACCGCCCCCATCCGCATCTGCGGTGTCAAGACGGCCGACGGCAAGCGCCCCATCATCGACGCCAAGGACGCTGTGTCCAAGCGCGGCCTGGCTTACGGGAACATCCTCCACGAGACCCGCTCGATCATCGTCGTGAAGCCCCTGCAGACCCAAGCCTGGGAATACGTGCCCAAGTACATCCAGATCGACGGTCTGGACCTGCAAGGCGCCAACCCCTCCAACAAGTTCACCGACTCCCTGGGCACCGTGCGCGCCTATGAAAAGTTCGGGGCTTGCATCTGGGTTGACCGTGGCCAGAACATCACCATCGCGGACAACCTGATCCACGATTGCACGAATGGCATCTTCACCAAGTCGGCACCCGATGGCGATTTCGCGGTCACCAAGGACATCCGTCTGGCTGGCAACTACATCTATGGCAATGGCAACGCTTACAGCGAAAGCGAGCACAACACCTACGTGCAAAGCGTCAACGTCGTCTATGAATTCAACCGCTTCGGTCCCCTGCGGGCCAATGCCGGCGGCAACCTGCTGAAGGATCGTTCGGCCGGCACCGTGGTTCGCTACAACCGTTTCGAAGAAGGCGCACACGCCCTTGATTTGGTCGATGCCACCGACTTCGCCGAGCAAGCCAAGGCCCTGCCTTCTTACCGCAAGACCTACGTCTACGGCAACGTCATCATCAAGAACGGCAACACTGGCACCTTGATCCACTACGGTGGCGACATGGCCGGCGGTGAAGCCAACTTCCGCAAGGGCACGCTGTACTTCTTCAACAACACCGTCTATGCCACGGGCAGCGGTGCGGTTCAGATGTTCCAGCTGTCCACCACGGACGAACGTGCTGAAGTCTGGAACAACATCCTGGCCTGGGCCCCGTCTGTTCAGTACGCCAGCCTGCGTGCCAAGCAAGATCTGGATCCTGCTTGCATCGACTCCAAGGGCGCAGCCTGCCAAAGCGGCGGCATCCTGAACTTCGGCAAGAACTGGATCAATGCCAACTGGGCTGACTCGGACCCCTACCATGTGGTGACCGGCCAAGTGACGGGCCAAGCCAACCTGATCAAGGGCGCGACCTTGCCCGTCGACCTGGCCACGATGATCCCCCTGGCTGGCAGTGCCGTCATCGATGCCTCGACGGCCAACCTGAGCGCGGTGTCCACCTACACGGTGAGCAACCAGATCAGCTCGACCTTCCAAGCCTTGGTGCGGAATGTCAATGGCGCAGCAGCCGACCTCGGAGCGATGGAGCGCTGATCCAGCCCTCTTCGCCCCACACACAAAAAAGCCCACCAAGGTGGGCTTTTTTCATGGCTGCACGGGAATCAGCTCAGGGCTGCCCCAGTACCCGAGCCGGGATGCCCACGGCCGTGGCGCCTCTGGGCACATCGCGCAGAACGACCGCATTGGCGCCCACACGGGCTTTCGAACCGATCCTCACGCCGCCAATGATCTTGGCGCCAGAACCCACGAAGATGTCGTCTTCCAGGACAGGGAACTTGCCACGGTTGTCACCAATGACCACGCCGCTTTCCAACCAGACATTGCGCCCTCCGCGAACACTCGAATTGATCACCACGCCAATGGGATGGATCAGCACGAACCCCGGTCCAAAGCTGGCATGAACCCCGATGACGCAGCCATTGATCCATTTGTTCAGGCAGTGCGGGATCAAAGCCAGCGGCGCCAAGCCACTCAAGGAGAGCGCTTCCTGCGCACGAAAAAGCACATTGGCCAGGGAGCCATCGGTCAGGAGCGTCTTCAACAAGGAAACTGGCGGGCCGTACTGGGAATACAGGAGTTGCTTGGCCCGCAAGTCGCTCAGCAACTTCATGCGCCGGCCCGCTTCTTCTTCAAATCCAGGTGGAACTCCACCAGTTGCGACACATTGTTGCGCCACTGGCGCTCAGCCTTGACGTAGGCGCGGGCAGCCGTCCCGACCCGGGACAACTCATCCGAACTCTGGCTTCGGGACAGCACGGCACGCACCGCCGAATCCAGGTCTCCCGCCGGGAACATCCAACCCGTCTGCCCTTCTTTCAGGACTTCCCTGATGGGTGAAAAATCAGGGGCGATGGGCGGCACACCGCAGGCCATGAACTCGAACAGCTTCACGGGCGAGGTGTAGTCGCCCGCGCTTGGCAACACGGCCATGTCCATGGCGGCCAACAAGCCCGGCACCTGGTCGTGGGACACCCGCCCCGTCAAGATGACCTGCTTTTGAAGGCCGCGCTTCTGGACGAATGCTTCGACCTCAGGATGCGTTGCGCCATCACCCACCAGCAGCAACTTCAAATGCGGCGCGCTGGCCAGGTGGTCGGCCATGCGGTAGACGAACTGGTCGATGGCATGCCAGGGCACAAAGGCCCCCAGGTAACCACAAACCACGTGCCCTTCCAGACCCCATTGGATTCTGGCCTGGGTTCTTTGCTCGACCGTGAAACTGAACTTGTCGATATTGGCGGCATTGGGGGTGATGATGGTGGGCGCCAAGGTACCGTGCGCGGCCAGGGCCCGGTCGCGGAAAACACCCGACACGAACACCAGCCCCGACGCTTTCGAGAAAACCCAGCGCTCGATCGCCGTGGCCAGCCCCAGGAAAAACAAGGGCCGAACACGGTCCACCGCGGCGGAGTCGTTGACTTCCAATATGATGGGGATTCGCTTCATGCGGGCCAGCAGCACGGTCACGAACATGAACAGCGAATATCGTTCGTAAATCAATTCCAGGTCTTTGTGCTGACGGAAATAACCGAGCAACCGCCACCCCGCGACCAAGTTGTAAGCCAGCTCCGCCAGTTCAAACAAAGGTTCCGGGAACCTGGACACCAGCTTCATGAGCCAGGTGGCTTGGTGCTTGGGAGACATCGCCTTGGGCGATGCGTAAGGATCAGCCCCAGGCAGGGAAATGATGTCGACCTTGACACCCTCGACCCGCAAAGCGTCGGTGATGCCACGAATGTGCACGCCTTCTACCGCTTTGCCCTGCGTCCGATGGTGATATAGCACACGCTTGACATACAACGACAAACTCTCTTGGATCATATTGGCTCCTCCGGAGCAGTGTAACATCCCGTTAAATTAGGTTTTCGCTTCCCGACCCGCTTTCAAAGGGTATGGCGAAACCTCCACTTCATATGACCACCAGACCAAGCAAGCTGAGCGTTTTACACGTCGTTGATTCATTGGAATTCGGAGGACTGGAGCGCGTTGTCACCGATTTGGCCATTGAGCAACAGGCCAGAAACCACGCCGTGGCCGTGTTCAGCATCAATGACACCACGGGTTTCAGTGAAGAATTAAGGGCGGCGGGCATCGATGTGATCGTGGGTCACAAGAAAAAGCCTTTTGACCTGCAGGTATTGAAAATCTTGCGACGGGAAGCGAAGCAACGCGGGGTACAAATTGTCCACGCGCACAACTTCACCCCCAATTACTATTCGGCCACCGCGCTGTTGGGCGCCTGGAATATGCCGGCCCTGGTGGGCACCTGCCATGACATGGGCGCCCGGCTCGCCAACCGCAAACTGCGCATCATGTACCGCTGGTCCGTCACCCGAACCCAAGGCTTGGCCATGGTGGGACAGCAGGTGCACGATCGCTACGTCGAATCCGGCATGGTGCCCGCCCGCAAAGTGACGACCGTGCTCAATGGCATCCCGGTCGAGCGATTCACCAGCACGCCACAGCGCCAGGCGCAGGCCCGGGCCAAGCTCGGCCTGAACCCGGATGACCTCGTCATCGGCTGCGTGGGCCGGTTGGTCGATTTGAAGAACCACGCCCTGCTTTTGCAGGTCATGCCCGCCTTGGTTCAGCGGCACCCGCGGCTCAAACTGGTCATCGTGGGCTATGGCGAGCTTGAAGAAGCGCTCCATGCCCAAACCAAGGCCCTGGGCATCGCGCAGCAGGTGACGATCACGGGCAAACGCTCGGATGTCGCGGATTTGTTGCCCGCGTTCGACGTCTTCGCCCTGCCCTCCAAAACCGAGGGCCTGTCGATCGCCTTGCTGGAAGCCTGCGCCACGGGCCTGGCCGTGGTGGCCTCGGCGGTGGGCGGCAATCCCGAAATCGTCCACGATGGACAGACCGGGCTGCTCGTGCCGTCGCAAGACGCACCGGCGCTTCAACACGCGCTGGACAGGCTCTTGGGTGACGCACCCTTGCGGGCCAGCTTGTCAGCCCAGGCGCGCGACTGGGTCCGCCAGAATGCCTCGGTGGCCGCCCTGGCCGATGCCTATGACCATTTCTACCAGCAGGCCCTTCAAAGGCGCTGAATGGACGACCAGGTCAGCGTGACGTGCGCCGCCAGGCGCCGCCGCTGTAGTTGTGGGTGGCATAGCGCCACGAAGCCACCAGGAAGGCCCAGTTGAGGGCAAACAGGAAGGCCATGATCTTGGCCAAGCCTGGCAACCTGGCGCCACTTTTGCTCAGGGCATACAACCACGCTGAGCCGACATAGGCCATGGCCTGCAGCACCGCGAACAGCATCCACTCGAAAGAGTCCAGCCCCAGGTAAAAGGAAGCCGTCAGTCCAATGAGGAGGAGGTGTGGGGCGATCCACCTCAGCACCTTGTGCGAGATGTAGGTGAATCGCGTCGCCCAGGAGCTTTTCAAGAAATATTCAGGATGCCGGCAGAGCGCCTGGAAATTCCCGATGCCAATCCGAACGCGCCGACCATATTCATCGGCGATGTTGTCAGGGGTTTCCTCTTCAGCCCACGCTGTGGGCTCGTAGACCAGTCTTGACGCCGAGGTCACATTCATGGCGATGCAGAAATCATCGCAAATGGTGTCCGGCCTCAAAGGCTGCCAGAGCGCTCGCCGAATGCCATAAATGGCCCCATTGGCGCCCAACAAACCACCAATCCGAGATTCAAAGAATTTGAGCAACTGCTCGACCCGCCAATACAGGCTGTCCTGATTGTCACCACCGGATCCCCTCAGCCGAAGTTCGCCGCTGACACCGCCCACGGACGGATCCTGAAAATGCGCCACCAGCCGACGAACCGCCTGTGGGTCGAAAAAGGTATTGGCGTCGGAAAAAATCAGGATGGATTCAGACGTCCGCCCCACGAGGTCGTTCAACACGCTGGCCTTGCCACGGTTGTCGGTGAAGACGAAGGTGCGCACGCGTGAATCCCTGCACTCTTCGAGGATGCGCCCCGTGCCGTCCTGGCTGCCATCGGACCCGATGTAGCAGCGGAGCAATTCGGGCGGGTAATCCAGGGACAGCAGGTTGGCGATCCTGGGGCCAATGTGCCGCTCTTCGTTGAAGGCCGAGATCACGATGGCCACCGCCGGCCATTGAACCGGGGCCGCGCGCCGACGACGCTCGGCTTTGCGCCAGACAAACCCAGCATCGGACTTGAGCTGGGCCACGGCGGCCACCGCCATCAATGTCAGGGGATACAACAGGTAGGAATAAACGACCAGCGCGATGCTGGCTACCGCGACCCACTCAAGCCACATCATGTCCTCAAACGATCAAGTGGTTTCAGGCACATAGGAAGGGCGTTGGATCACATGATCGCGGTAAATGCCAGGGTCACCCGTCAACCCCGCCTCGGCCGCCTTGGCGATGTTGTACATCTCGCGGGCGCTGACGTAGTGCAGCTTCCAGTTCGTGCCGTCGTTGTAACGGGACTCGAGGTGGGTGAAGGCCTGGTCCATGGGCGCGCCCAGCAGCGTGTCCATGTCACGCTCCTGCGTGCCGTGGGTGTGGACCTTGACGAACACCCATTCCGGACGTCCCTCGACGTGGATGCCGGTGTTCACCCAGTCGTCCACCCGGGAGATCGTCGGAGGGCTGCTGGTGCGGACATCGGCGTTCTCGATGCGGGGAACAATGCCGAACTTGCGGCTGGAACTCATGAACCCCAAGGGGCCCTGAATGAGCATCAGGTCGCCGACGGGCGCGGCGCCCACCTTGACGCGCACACCCGTGTCATGGGACTTGGACCGGTGCGGGTGGCCGGTCGCGTAATAGATCTGATTGATCGTGGTGGTCTGGCAGGGGTCTGGCGCAGCCGGCAAGGTGAAGTCCGCATAGCAGCCTTCTTCCCGCAGGATCACCAGCTCGTTGGCCACCCCGCAGCCAAAACCATCCGGGTGGGAGTTGTCGAGCGCCCAATTGCCATGGATGAAGGACCAGCGCGGCTGGCCCGTGGCGGGATCGCGCGGCAGCGCGCCATGGTCCTTTGCCAGCAAATTGGTGAACCGACTGAGTTTTTCACGCAGGCCGGCCTCGGTGTCCTTGTCATGGTGCAGGTGGATCTCGATCTCACCCAAGCCCATCCGGCACAGCTCGACCAGCGCATTCAGGTGCTCCGGGCGGTATTCCTCTTCGGGGAAAAAGAAGGTGTGAATGGGCTGCCGCCCGTCCGCGTCCCGGTGGTGTTCACAAAGTTTGGGATAGTCTTGCCGCCAGCGGGCCACGCGCGCGCATTCGACGTAGTAGCTGGGCTTTTGCCACATGGGTTCGTAGTGGTCGACAAAGCAGAACAACAAGTGCTTGGTCGCACCTTTTGGCGCGTCCGAGCGCCAGTCCTGTTTGAAATAGCTGCCCAGCCAGATGAAGACGTTTTTCTTGCGAATGTCGCGAAAGACCACCAGAAATGCGGTAGCCAACAGCACCACGAAGATCAAGAAAACAGAATTCATGCGGTTGAAAATTAGCGGGCTGGTGCTCATGACACGCGAGCCATCAGAGCTCGAAGAACTTTAGCATGCCGATTCTCACATTAATTTCGAACTTCATTGTTGAATTCTGTCAAGAAGTATGAAGGCATACACGGCCGACAAACTCATGATGACCGCCCCGAAAGTCGCTTTCGCCCAAGGCATCGATGTGTTAAATGCCGGGATTTTGAGCACCTCGGGGTTGCGCTTTGCGCAATACAAAACCGCGATGCACAGCGCGAGCAAAACGTACAAAGTGGGCTGATAGGTGCGTGATAAAAACCACGCGCAGGTCACATAACCCACGAAGGAAGAACGGAGCAGGTCGCCGGCTTTTCGCTCGGCCGAACCGGGGGGGGCTTGGTCGGCCACCAGGCTGGCCGCCTTGAAGGCCAGCACCAGCATGGCAATCCAGCAAAAATACCCCAGCAGGCCCAATTCTGAAAAACACAGCACGAAGGAGTTGTGCGCCGTCAGGTAGTGCCGATCGGTGAAGTTGCCGTAACCCACGCCAAACAGTGGAGACGAGCGCAGCATCAGGATGCCTTCGTACCAGGCTTCGATCCGCTGCCGGGCCGATTCTTCCTGGGTGGTGAAACCGCGTCCGCCGGTGAAACTGCCGATGGTGGAGGCCAATCCCAGCACCCCCATCATCATGAATGTCCGGGCGGTGCCCAGCATATTGCGAATCCCGAAGAACACCAGCGAAGCGACCCCGAGCAAGGCGCCTCGGGAATTGGTCAGGAAAATCGTGTAAATCATCACGCCGGCGGGCATGCCCAAAACCACCAAATTACGAAACCACCGCCCCGGCCGGCTGAACCACAGCAACCAGGGCAAAGCCATCACGATGGCCTGGGCAAAATCGTTGGGGTCGTCGAAAAACCCCACACCGTGAACCCGCCACATGAAAAGGCCGGAAGTATCCTGAGCGGGAATCGGTTCGCGCTCCTTGGGCAAATCAACCGCATTTTCGACCTTGAGCTGCTGCAGCACCAATTGCTCGGACATGAAGCCAAAGTGGTACGCGGCAATGCCAGCCACGCACAGCAGGAACATGCTCAGCAGGATGACCATGCAGGCCGATTTCAGGCGTTCGAGCGTGGTCACGTTCAGGCTGGTCAGCACAAACAGCAGAGCCGTGGCGCTGAATTCGCTGACCGCCGCCAAAGCCCCCGAGGCCGAGCCCCCCAGCAACTGCGACATGACGATGCACAACACGAAGCAGGTCAGCAGCACATAGTGGCGCAACTGAGCTCCGGACTCTTTTCGGCTGATGGCCGTGATCACCGCCGGCACGAATGCCAGAATCCACAGAATGAGCATCGGCCGAAAGCTGGCCAAGTTTTGTGCAAACAGGTCGAAGGGCCTGGTTTGCAAAAGAAACAGATAGACTTTGAAAAGGGCGAAGCTCATGAAAATTCAAAACCTGCGAATCCCGCGAAGAATACCCCACCGCGATTCGTTCACAACAACAAGTAATCACCGATGAACAAGCCCTTCAGCCGGGTCGCGGCCGTCAAGGCGGCAGCCCTCATGGCCACGTCCACCTATGTCACGGTGGCCTTGGGCTTGGTTGTCAGCGCGGTGATCGCGCGCAGCCTCGGACCGGACGACTATGGCCGTTACGCCTACCTCCTCTGGTTGTCCGGATTGCTGGTCGTGCTGGGGGTGAATGGCTTCGGCATTTCGGCCATCCGCTTCATCTCCGAAAGCATTGGCAAGGGCCTGCCCGACACCGCCAGCAACATCCATGGCTGGCTGAGGCGCCGGCAGTTGCTGTCCGCCATCGGCATGGCCGTGGTGTTCGCGCTGGTGTTCCCCTGGGTCAAGCCAGCGGGCTGGGAAGGTCAGACCGGCTTGCTCGTCGCGGTGGTGATCGTGAGCGTGATGGCCAAGACCATGTACCTGTTCGACGTGTCGGTGGCCAAGGGGCATGGGCTGTTCTCGGTCGAAGCGTGGTCGACCATGGTCATGAGTCTGATCTACACCTCCGGGGTCGTGATGCTGGCGCTGCTGCACGCCACCCTGTCGGCTTACCTGATCTTCTTCGCCATGGTCAGCGTGGGCCACATGGTCGTCATCAGGCCGATGATGAAACGCCTGGATGTCAAACCCGGGCGTGGACCCTGCGATGAGGAACTGCTGTCGCGCGTCAAATCCCATTGGGCCTGGACCGTGGTTCAGGTCAGCGTGGCCACGCTCAGCAACAAGACCATCGAGACCTTCCTGCTGAACTCCCTGATCGGTCCGGCCGAAGTCGGGTATTTCGCCATCGCGACCAACCTCACCCGGGGCGCGGTCGAACTCGTGTCATCCAGCCTGACCACCCTGCTGATGCCCGCCATGGCGCATGCCTACGGCGCGGGTGGGATGAAGCAGGTGAACGCCATCCTGTCGGACGCCTTGAGGTATTCCATGTTCCTCGGCCTGATGATCGCGGGCCTGGGCACGCTGTGGGCGGCCCTGGGGGTGGGGCTGATGTATGGCGCCAAATACGCCCCGGTGGTCCACGTGCTCCAGGCCATGGTGCTGATCGGCGGACTGACCCTGACCGAAGGCGCTTTTGGTGCGGTGCTCTCCACCACCGACAACCAGCGCGTGAGGGCATACGTGGCCCTTCTGTCGGTGGGCATCAGCGCCGCCGCCGCGCTGATCCTGGTTCCACGCTACGGTTTGATGGGCGCCGTCATGGCCCATGCCATCACCCGCCTCACCTTGTTGTCGGTGATGACGCTGTTCATCACCAACCTCCTGAAGCTGAGCCTGCCCTGGCGTGAGTTGGCCCGGCTGGGCGCGTCCGCAGGGCTCGCGGCCCTGCTGGCGGGCGGGCTGGTGTGGCTGCACCCACACGTGCTGGTGGAGTTTGCCGCGGGCATCGTCTACGCGGTGGTTTTCATCATCGCCACCGTCTGGTTCAAGGGGTGGCGCGCCAAGGACGCGCGCCTGCTGGCGTCCCTGGCAGGCCGCAAGCCGGCCCTGACCGGACGGTGGGTGCCCACGCTGGAGCGGTGGGCCAGCCGGCTACCCGAATGATTCGAGGAAGGTCTGCAAAAGCGGGCCCTGGGCTTCCGCGCAATAACGCTCGCGGGCCTGCCACGCGGCAGCCCTGAGCACGGCCATCTTCGGCCGGTCGGCCAGTTGCCGCGCCAAGGCCTGCGGCGACTCGAATTCGATCACCGCAGGGTAATTTTCAAGGTAGCTCTTGGAGCCTTCATACCCTTCGGAGGGGATGGCGATGGGCACCCCGGCGGCCACCGTGGTGATCAGGCGATCCGGCACCGTGAACCGGAACCGCTCATCGCGGGCGCAGGCCGCCGTGTTGTAGGCGATGAGGCAGGCATCGTGGCCGCTGACCTTGCGGATCAACTCCGATTGGCCCATGGGCTGAAACGGTTTGCGCAAAGGGTGGCCATCGTCGGTCTCGGTGGACTGGCGGTGGTGCAATTCGATCCCGGCCTCCACCACCGATCGCATCAACGGCCGCAGGTCGTCGGCGACATGCACCGTGTGGTGCGACAAGTCCGTGCGCCCAATGAAGATGAGGTTGGCCCGATCACTCGCGGGGGCCGCCTGCACGTCCGACTGAAAAGACGCGGGCCAGCACGGCGGGATCACCGCGAAGGCGGGCATTTTTCCGGGCAGCACCGTGCTCGAGAAGTAGTCCGCCATTTCCTGGTTCGGGAACATCAGGCCATCCAGGTGCTTGGCGGCCCGCCGCATCATCCAGTGCTGGCGAAAAACACCCGCGTCGGTCAAGGCCTGCGGATAACACAAGACCATCAGCACCAATTTGACGCGCGGCCGCAAGCGTCGCAAGGCGGCCACGTCGGGCAAGGGATTGGTCCCCCAATACGCGATGACGACGTCGGGCTGCAGGGCATCGACCTGTTGAACCAGGTGCGCCAGGTACTCGGGGTTGCGGGTGCGGGACAATTGGTCGAGCGCCCGGTTCACGCGGTCACGCCAAGTGGGCGCACGGCCGCCGAGAAACCCATGCGAATCGGAAATCCATTCCAGCTGCCGGACCCTGCCTTGCAGCATCGATTTCAAACTGTCCCGGTGCTCGATGGCCGGTCCCAAAATAGCGACTTTCATGTCCCTCAAATTCGTCATCGGTGGTTCCCAGGCATGGCCGTGACCTCCCAGTCAGGCTGTCGTGTAAGAGAATCGACATTTTGAGGCAGTTCCGCACGAGATCAGGCGGTGGCGCCGCCACGGTCTGAAAATTCGTGTGCCGCTGAACGCCGGAAACCCATGCCAGAATCTGGCGTCCACCGAAAACACTGCCCATGGATCATCGTCCAAAAGCCTCGCCGCCTCCGCCCAAAGAACGATTTCACGAGATCGACCTGCTTCGTGGCCTGGCCTGTTTCATGGTCGTGGCTTTCCATTATTTGCACCGAGGTGCCATCGAGGGCTGGAGTCCTGCCATTCAAATCGGGGCCGTTGACCAGACCGCGCAATATGGTTATCTGGGCGTGCACCTGTTTTTCATCATCAGCGGCTTCGTGATATTTCTGAGCGCGCAGGACACCAGGGTTTCAAAATTCACGGCTTCTCGAATTTCCCGGCTTTACCCGGCTTTTTGGGTGGCCGTGCCATTGACCTGGGCCGTGGTCTGGGCATTTGACGCCAAACCCTTGCAGGTCTCGTGGCAGGACATGTTGGTCAACCTGTCGATGTTCCCGCACTGGTTCAAGGTGCCTTTTGTCGATGGCGCCTACTGGTCGCTGGCGGTCGAATTGCAGTTTTACATCATGGTCGGATTGGCCATCCGTTTTGGCCTGATGAAACGGGCGGAAATGCTGTTGAGCGCCTGGCTCCTGATCGCCCTGGCCAACGCCATCAGGCCCATGTTCCCTGTTGAATTCTGGCTGGCGGCCAATTGGGCGCCCCTCTTCTGCGCGGGTGCCTCGGCCTACCTGGTCAGAACCCGTGGATTGAACGCTTGGCGCGCGGGCATTTTCCTGGTCGCTTATGGTCTGGCCATCCACGATGCCCTCAAGCATTTCATCCATTCGGACGCCGCCCAGAACGGCACCCTGGACCCCAAAATCATCGCGGGATCGATCTCGGTTTTCTTCGTGATTTTCGGCATGATCGCCCTCCGGAAAATAAACATGCGAAATCATCCCGCGATTTCAATGGCCGGGCTGCTGACATACCCCTTGTACTTGGTCCATGAATTCATGGGTTATGTTTTCCTGACCGCGCTTCATGAGGCGCAGGTGAATCTGGCTGTGGCGCTGGCCTTGGTATTTTCGGGCATGGTTGGCCTGGCATGGCTGCTGAATCGCTTCGTCGAAAAGCCTTTCGGGCCGCGTTTAAGAAGCGGCATCAGCCAACTCCTGGGCGCCCGACCTTGACGCTGGGCCCCTGGCGCGTCGATGACACATCAACCGCGAACCTCCCCCTAAATTGACGATCCGGACATCAAAGATGCCTGTGAACTATGAATTGGCCCTATGCTTGCAATATAGACTTCTTCGGGGTATGACAATGGTTCTTCGCCAAACCGCAATTGCTTCATTCTTCCGCGCCTCCATGTTGGGCGCGCTGCTTCTGGCGGTGGCTGGCTGCGGTTCCTTCAACCGCTATCCCCCAGCCCCTGCGGTGGCCAATACACCAGACCACCTCTACAAGATCGGTGCACTGGACACGCTCAACATCGTGGTCTGGCGCAACCCTGATTTGTCAACCTCGATCACCGTCCGCCCCGACGGACGCATCTCCCTGCCCTTGGTCGAGAACCTCCAGGCGGCCGGACGGCAACCCGCGGACCTGTCGCGCGAGATCGAGCAGGCGCTGTCGAAGTTCATCCGCGACCCGGTCGTCACCGTCATCGTGAACAACTTCCAGGGCGTGTCGACCGAACAGATCCGGATCGTTGGCGAGGCCACCCGTCCACAAGCCGTTGCTTTCAGGCAGAACATGACCCTGCTCGACGTCATGATCCAGGCTGGCGGTCTGACCGATTTCGCCGATGGCAACGGGGCCGTGCTGGTCCGTGGCTCTGAACAAGGCAAGCAATACAGCCTGCGCCTCAAGGACCTCATCAAGCGCGGTGACATCTCGGCCAACGTCGAAATCAAGCCGGGAGACATCATCATCGTGCCTCAAAGCTGGTTCTGAACAGCACCATGATGACCCCTGACGCCTCCGCCAGCTCAAGGCGGAGGTCGTCAACAGCCAGCCGCCTATGGACGACATCACCAGACAAATCGCCGGAATCCTGAACGCCATGTGGCAACGCCGCTGGTTCGGCGTGGCCGTGGCCTGGTTGATCGCCCTTGGAAGTGCCTCCATCGTTTTCATGATGCATGACCGGTACGAGGCGTCCGCCCGCGTCTATGTCGACACTGAAACGGTGCTCAAGCCCCTGATGAACGGCCTGGCGTTCCAGCCGGACGTGGAACAGCAAGTCCGCATGCTGGCGCGCACGCTCATCAGCCGGCCCAACATCGAGCAGTTGATGCGGTCACCCCGGATCGGGCTGAACGCCTTGAGTGCACGCGATCACGAGAAGGTCATCGATCGCCTGATGAAGGACATCAAGGTGAGCCCCAGCGGCAACACCAATCTGTACGAGATCATCTACCGCGACGCCAACCCGCAGCGGGCGCAGCGCGTCGTCGAAGAACTGGTGGCCCTGTTCATGACCGCCGGGGTGGGCGACAAGCAACGCGACTCCGAGCAGGCGCGCCAGTTCCTGGACGAGCAGATCAGCGCCTACGAACACAAGCTGAGCGACGCGGAAAACAAGCTCAAGGACTTCAAGCTGCGCAACTTCGGTCTGACCGGCACGTCCAACCAGGACTACTTCGCGCGCATGTCCTCCTTGTCTGATGAAACCGGTCGCCTGCGGGTCGAGTTGAGCGCCGCGGAGCAGGCGCGCGATGCCTTGAAACGCGAGCTGGCCTCCGAAGAGCCCTCCATCCCGGCCGAATACCTGAACAACGGCGGCACGTCCCAATCCGCCGGTTCCGACCTGGACCTTCGGCTGGAAGCCCAGAAGCGCCAACTGGACGAATTGAGCCGCCGCTACACCGACGAACACCCAGATGTGGTCAACACCAAGCGCGCCATCGCGCAAATGGAGCAACAACGCCGAGCCGAGGCCGAGAGTCGCGCCAGGGGTCTGGCCAACGGAACCCGGCTGAAGGCCGCCCCGACCAGCCCCGTCTTTCAACGCATCCGCGTGGCGCTGGCCGAAGCCGAAGCCAAGGTGGCCTCGCTCAGGGGCCAGATGGGCGAACAGCATGCCCAGCTTGAACGCATCCGTGCCACCGCGGGCCGCATGCCCCAGGTCGAGGCTGAGCTGGCCCAACT
Organism: Aquabacterium sp.; assembly: GCF_050725395.1. Lineage (GTDB taxonomy): Bacteria > Pseudomonadota > Gammaproteobacteria > Burkholderiales > Burkholderiaceae_C > Aquabacterium. The sequence continues at coordinate 14,300 of NZ_JBOHHL010000042.1, forward strand.
GAACCGCGACTACGAAGTCGTGCGCAAGAACTACGAGCAGCTGGTCAGCCGGCGCGAGTCGGCCTCGCTGGGTGAAAAAATCGACCAGACGACCAAGGTCGCTGATTTCCGGGTCGTCGAGCCGCCCCGCGTGAACCCCAGCCCCGTCAAGCCAAGCCGCACCCTCATCGCCATGATGACCATCGTCGTGGCCCTGGCCGCTGGCGCCGCCACCATGTTCGGCATCACGCAGGTGTTCCCCACGGTGCAGGACACCCGGCAACTCAAGGAAATCTCGGGGCGTCCTGTCCTTGGCAGCGTCTCCATGGTGATCAGCCCCGTGATGAAAAGCTCCGTGCAGTTGAACAACCGCCTGTTCGCCTTGAACGCGGCGGTGTTCCTTGTGTTGAATGTGACATGGCTGGTCGTCGTGGCTCGTCAATGGATTTCCTGACGCACCATGAACACCATCGAACAAGCCGCCAAACGCCTCGAAGAACTCCGCCGCGCCGGTGTTGACGTCGGCCAGCCCACCGCCGCGGCGCCGCCCCCACCTTCTGCGCCTCCGCAGGAAGCACCGGCGCCCGTCGTCACCGTGAAGGCGACCGCGCCAGAACCTGAATCACGCCGGGTCGACGCGCCCGACGAAGAACGGCGCTCCCGAAGCATCGACCTGAATCTGCTTCACATGGAACGTTGCGGCCTGCTGGTGCCTGGTGCGCCGCGATCGCAGCTGGAAGAAGAGTTCCGCATCGTCAAGCGCCCGCTGCTCGAAAACATCCGCGGACAGACGGCCATCCGGCCCAAGCGCGCCAACATCATCATGGTCACCAGCGCCCTGCCCGGTGAAGGCAAGACCCAGACCGCCATCAACCTGGCCGTGAGCATCGCCATGGAGCTGGACCACACCGTGCTGCTGGTCGAAGCGGACGTCATCCGTCCCTCGGCCCTCGAGCGCATGGGCGTGTCCGTGCCCCGAGGCCTGCTGGACCTGCTGACGCACCCCGAGACCGAGCTGTCGGACGTGCTGCTCAAGACCAACATCCCCAAGCTGACCCTGCTGCCCGCCGGCCACTCGAATTCCAGGTCGACCGAACTCCTGGCCAGCGCGGCCATGGACGCCTTGCTCGAAGAACTCGCGACCAAGTACCCCGACCGCGTCATCATCTTCGACACGCCGCCCCTGCTGCCCAGCACGGAGTCGCGCGTGCTGGCGTCGTCCATCGGCCAGGTGCTGATGGTGGTGGAGGCGGGCAAGACCCCCCTCAACGCGGTCAAACAAGCCTTCGCGACCGTGGAAAGCTGCCCCGTGGTGATGTCCATGCTCAACAAATACACCGGCCCGAAAGGCAACCGCGCGTATGGCTACTATGCGCCGTGAGCCCGCCCTGCTCCTCTGCGCGGCGCTGTCCATGCTTCAGCTCGAAGCCCATGGCCAGAAGCTGGTGCTCAAGCCTGGCATCGACGTCATGGCGACGGCCACCACGAACGCATCGCCGACCAACGAGGCGCCCCGCAAGGACCTGGTGATCAGCGTCTCCCCTGAGTTGAGCGCCAGCTACGAAGGCGCCCGCTCGCGCATCGATGGTCGGATCAGGGTCGACAACGTCCACTACGTGCGCAACAGCCAGCCCGACCGGTCCCTGCCCGACGGGGAACTGGTGCTGCGCTCCAACCTCGTGGACCAATGGGGCGGACTCGATGCATCGGTGCAAACGCACCAGATCACCAACCCCCTGGACCCCAGCCGTTTTCCCGACAGCTATACCTCGACCACGGCCCGGCTGGTGCCCTTCATCCAGCACTCGTTCGACGCCAACACCCGGCTGAAGGCCCAACTGGAACGCGCGGTCATCGATGCCTCGGAGGAGGGCATCGCCACCCAGTATTTCTCCCGGCAATCGGTTCGGCTGGAGCGCCTGCCCACGCCCATCGGCACCTGGCTCGAATGGAAGGCGGAAGACACAGAAGTCTCCTCTGCATCCATCGACCAGCGCACGGCAGCCCGCACCGGCCTCAGCTACGCCCTCGACGACGAGCTGTTCACCGGGCTCATCCTGGGACGGGGCACCGCGAAGTACCCAGCCGGCCAACGCGAAACCGAGACCATCCGGGGCCTGATGCTGTCATGGCACCCCAGCGAACGGATCAACTTGAACGCCAAGGTGGAAAAGCGCTTCTTCGGCACCGGCTGGAAACTCGACTGGAACCACCGCACCAAGCTGTTCGCCTGGAGCATCACCTCCGAGCGCGATGCCACCACCTACGCGGCCACCGCCGACAACCTGGGGTCGTTCAACCCTGCCGAACGCCTGACGCCAGAAGACCCGACCATGTCCACCCCCGGTGACCAAGCCCGCGCCGAACTGGCCAGAAGGCAATTGGCGCCGTTGCAGGCCCTGTATTCACTCACGCCCACGCTGCGGCAGACCCTGCAAGGACGCTTCGTGTTGATGGGGCAACGCAACACTGCGAGCCTCACGGGGGGCGTCGACAAATCGGGCCCGGTGTCGCAAGGCGTCGCCTCTTCGACGGCCGACCAGATGCGCTTCCTGGAACTCCAGTTCACCCGGCTGCTCACGCCATCGACCACGCTGGGCACGGGCGTGCGCTGGCGGCAAAGCAACGTCACGACCAACCTGGGACTGCCGGGCAACCTGCTGCCCATCGGACGCTCGCGCGACGTGACCTGGCGTGGCGACATCGTCACCCGGTTGTCCCCCCATGCTTCGGCCACCTTCGGTCTTCGGCACCAGATCGTTGACAGCACCCAACTCAACGCCAGCGATGAATCGGCCATGTTCATCGGCGTGGGTTACCGCTACTGAAACGGCCCCATGTACGAGAACCATTTCGGCTTCACCAGCGCGCCCTTCCTGCTCAACCCGGACCCCAGCTTCTTCTTTGACAGCAAGGGCCACAGCAGCGCCTTGTCGTACCTCAAGTTCGGCTTGTACCAGGCGGAAGGCTTCATCGTCATCACCGGAGACATCGGGGCCGGCAAGACCACGCTGGTGCGCACCCTCCTCAACGACATCGACAACGAGAAGGTCGTCGCGGCCCAACTCGTGAGCACCCAGTTGGAAGCCGGCGATCTGCTGAGGGCCTCCATCACCGCCTTCGGCATCCCCAGCAAGGGCAGCAGCAAGGCCGACCTCATCTCCACGCTCGAGGCCTACCTCACGCTGCTCGCCACGCAGAAGAAACGCGCGGTCCTCATCGTGGACGAAGCGCAGAACCTGAGCCGCGATGCGATCGAAGAACTGCGGATGCTGTCGAACTTCCAGTTCGGCAACCAAGCCCTGCTCCAGAGCTTCCTGATCGGGCAGCCCGAGCTGCGGACCATGCTGCTGTCAAGGTCGCTCGAGCAACTGCGCCAGCGCGTCATCGCCTCTTACCACCTCGGCCCCATGGACCGGGATGAAACGCGCCGCTACATCGAGCACCGGCTGCGCAAGGTCGGCTGGACCGACAACCCCCACATCAGCCCAGAGGCATTCGACGAATTCTACGAATGGACCTCGGGCATTCCGCGGCGCATCAACCTCCTTTGCAACCGGGTGCTGCTGGGCACTTTCCTGGCGGGTGAGCACGACATCTCCGCCGCCACCGTGTCGCGCATCGCACAGGAAATCCGCGCTGAAATCGGCGAGCCGGCCGTCAGCAGTGGCGGCGGCTCGGCACCACCGGCCATCGCACCGGCGGTGACCCTGAAGGAATCGGTCATCCCGACGCTGACGCAGGGGCTCGACGGCCCCGTGCCCACCAGCAGCTGGTCCGCGCCCGACATCCAGGCGGGTAATCCGCCAGACACCCCCTTCCTGCTCTGCCTGACCGGCTCCCGGACTGGCTGCCTGCGCGCGGCCCCCTTGCTCAAGGCCCTGGCGACCCGATCGGACCTCCCACCCGCCCGGCTGCTGCACATCGACACGCCGGGCCATTTCGAACTGACCCAGGACTGGTCGGAGCATCTGGGCTTGCGGGCACCAGACTACCGCCTGCGCCTGCCGGCCGGCACCGGCCTGTCCCACCTGGCCGCAACCCTGCAACAGCTTGACCAGTTGTTCGGGCAGCACCACCCGGTGGCGATCGTCGTGCAGGCCGGCGACGACACCGCGCTGGCGGGCAGCCTGGCCGCCCAACGCCATGGCATCCCCATCGTCCACATGGAAGCTGGCCTGCGCAGCTTCGACCGCTCAAGGCCCCAGGAAGTGAACGGCATGATGTGCGATCACATGGGTGAACTGCTGTTCACGTCGGAATGGGTGGCGCACGACAACCTCGCCCGCGAAGGCATTCCCGCCGACAGGGTTCTGTTCGTGGGCAACCTGCTGATGGACGCGATCCGCAACATGCTGCCCCAGGCCTCACCGCCCAAGTACACGCTGCGGCAACTCAACCAGCCCACCGACATCCTGAAAAGCAAGCACGGCGTTGGCGTGGTCTACCTTCGCCAACTGGATGGCATCGCCACGCAAGCTGAACTGGCCGCCCTGGTCGACATCCTGCGGGTGGTGGGCAAGGACATTCCCCTGATCTGGCCGATGCACGACAGCACGCGCACCCACCTGGACCACCTCGGCTTGCTGCACGGCATCCCTGACCATCAGATCATGGTTCTGCCGCTGATCCCATATCACAAAATGATCGGCTTGCTGGGGAACTCCGCTTGCGTGCTGACGAACTCATCCACCATCCAGGAAGAGGCCACCATCCTCGGCGTGCCTTGCCTCACACTGCACAATTACACCGAAAGGCGAATCACGGTCGAGCAGGGAACGAACATCGCGGTCGGCCTCAATGCCAGCGTGATCAGCCGCGCGGTGGCTGAAATCTTGCGTGGAGGCGGAAAGAAAGGTCGGCTGCCCAAATTCTGGGATGGGCAGACGGCCGTCCGCATGACAGAGCATCTCGTGGCCTGGTTGAAAAGCAAAGGCGTGGTTCACCCGCTTCGCTCCGACCTGGCTTCTGTTAACTTTTCATCGGAGCAATGACCGTCATTCGATGCCATCGACCCGAGAAAATTCACATGATGAAGCTTTACCCATGGCTGGCACCGCCTTTGTGCTGAGGACCTCCAGGACATGACCGTTGCATCGACATTGTTGCGTGCGGCAGGTGGCTGGGTGTCGCCAGGCGGTCCCACGGGCAAACTCACCATCCTGACCTACCACCGTGTGCCATCCGGGGTGGATCCTCTGCTGTCCAACGACCAGGTGGATGCCGCCAAGTTCGCGAAGCACATGGCCGCCATCGCCGATTGCTTCAACGTGCTGCCCTTGCCGCAAGCCCTGAACCACCTCGACCAAGGCACTTTGCCCAGTCGCGCGCTCAGCATCACCTTCGATGACGGTTACCAGGACAACTACACCACCGCCCTGCCTATCTTGAAGCGCCACGGCCTGAAAGCCACCTTCTTCGTTTGCAGCGGCTACCTCAACAACGGCCTGATGTTCAACGACGTGATCCTGGAATCGCTTCGTGCCTGTCAGGCCAAGGAATTGGACCTGTCATGGCTGGGGCTGGGACTGCTGCCTGTCTATGACCTGGCCGCCAAGCGCCAGGCTTCGCAAAAAATCCTCGACACGGTTAAATATCTCCCGTTCAATGAACGAGAGCATGCGTGCGATCGCCTTTGGCAAATCGCCTCGCCAAGCGAAGCACGCCCGCAGCTGATGATGACGGACGAACAGATCCGCGACCTGGCTGCGCAGGGCATGACCATCGGGGGGCACACCCACACCCACCCCATCCTCAGCCGCGTGGACCTCGACAGCGCCCGGCAGGACATTGCCCTCAACCGCAGACTGCTGGCCGGCCTCATCGGCCATGAACCGACGATATTCGCCTACCCCAATGGCCGGCCCGTGCGTGACTACGGCCATGAACACGTCAAGCTGCTGAAAGAATTGGGCTACCAATCCGCGGTATCCACCGCTTGGGGCGTGGCCATGAAACATGGTGATCGTTTCCAGCTTCCAAGGTTTTCACCCTGGGATGACGACCCAAAACGGCTGGTCATGCGCCTGTTCAAAAACGCCATGAATGGCCAGAATCCCTTGGTCGCCACAGGGGCTTCCTGACGTCGCCAAAAAACAATGCCGTTCAAGGGCAATTTTGGCCAATACGCCAATTTTTCACGGTATTTCCCATAACCCCCTTGAGTTAGGGCCCCCCCCTCGTTTGGAGGATTATTTTGGGCATGGGTCCTGCCGATAATCGCCTCATTACAAATAATTACGGGTTAAGCAGGTTGTTGCATTGCTGCACGATCTGCCTGGTCTTGAGAGGCGAACCAATGTTCCGGGTCTTCCAGCACCACATTTCCATCGCGACACTGTCCGAGCTATTGGCGGACAGCCTGACCAGTTTCCTGGCCATCGTCCTGGGGGTGATGACATTCATGCACATGTCGGGCACATCCCCCGATCTGGTTAGCATGTCGACTGCTTTGTGGGCGGGCCTCGGTTTCGCTTTCGTGATGCCGCTGCACTGCGGACTCCTGGGCGTGTACCGCGAGGGTTCCGAGCGCAAGACCCCCCGAGCCAAGTTGGGCCGCGCCCTGTTGGGTTGCCTGATGGGCGCCCCGATTGCCTACCAACTCGCCATCAAGACCATGCTCGACGGCACCCAGGCTTACCAGCTGATGGGTTTTGCCGCCGCTTACCTGGTGGTGGGCCTGCTGGTGGTGCGCGGTTACCTGATGACCACCTGGCGCGGTGCCTTCGTGCAACAGCGCATCCTGATCGTCGGCACCGGCAAGGAAGCCCATTCCGTGGCCTCCGACCTCAAGGCACGCCGCGTGCAAGGCCATTCCGTCATTGGCTTCTACCCCGCTGGCGATGGCGACCTGGGCGTCACCGACAAGCGCTTCAACATCTTCTCCAACACCCTGTCGATCGGCGACATCATCCAGCGCCACGAGATCAACCAGATCATCGTGGCGGTGAAGGAGCAACGCGGCGGCAGCGTGCCCATGGACCAATTGCTGTCCGCGCGCATCCAAGGCATTCCTGTGCTCGACCTGGCCGCTTTCTACGAGCAGACCACCGGTGAAGTGCCCGTGGACAGCTTGAAGGCCAGCTGGCTGGTCTACGGCCAGGGTTTTGCGCAAGACCGCACCCGCATCGCCATCAAGCGCCTGTTCGACATCGTCAGCTCTTCCGTGCTTTTGCTGCTGGCTTCGCCGATCATGCTGATCACGATGCTGGCCATCAAGCTGGAGAGCGAAGGTCCGATCATTTATCGCCAGGAACGCGTGGGCCTGGGCGGCAAGGGCTTCATGTGCCTGAAGTTCCGCAGCATGCGCACCGATGCCGAGAAAGACGGCGTCGCCGTGTGGGCCAAGAAGAACGATTCGCGCGTGACCCGCGTTGGTGCCTTCATCCGCAAGACCCGCATCGATGAGCTGCCTCAGATCCTGAGCGTGCTCAAGGGCGAGATGAGCATGGTCGGCCCACGTCCCGAGCGTCCCACCTTCGTCGATCAGCTCAAGCAGCAGATCCCCTATTACGACATCCGCCACAGCGTCAAGCCAGGTGTGACGGGTTGGGCGCAGGTCAAGTACAGCTACGGTGCGTCGATTGAAGACGCGCTGCACAAGCACCAGTACGACCTGTACTACGTCAAGAACAACTCCTTGTTCCTGGATCTGCTGATCCTGTTCGAAACCGTCAGCGTGGTGATCTTCCGCGAAGGTTCGCAGTGACCGGTCGCTGACCCCAGACTTCCGCCCGCTTTCGATGGCGCACCCCACCCGGTGCGCCATTGTCGTTTCTGGCCCCCTGCTGTCTGCGAATGGGCCGCAGGATGCGGGACAATAGAGGGTTGCCTCGGTCTGTACTGGATCAAGTACCTGCCCTTCCTGTGACCATCCTTCAAACAGCCTCCGCCCTCGATGCCTCCGCGACCCGCTCGCGCTTGAAGCTGGTGCTGGCCTGGGTGTTTGGCATGGCCCTGTTGGGTTGGCTGCTGTCGCGCACTCCCCTGGCACCCATCGTCGAAGCGGTCCAGCGTCCTTCGGCGGGCACCTGGGCGCTGACGCTGGGCGGATTGCTGCTGAGCTATGGCTTGCGCGGCGCCCGTCTGCAAGTCGTGTTGGGACTGGAGGGCGGCCACCCAAGCACCTCACGCCGCTGGCTGGGTCTGCGCACAGACGCGTTGCGCGTGATCCTGTTGCACAACGCCGCCGTGAACCTGCTGCCCATGCGCGCGGGCGAACTGAGTTTTCCCTGGCTGGCCGCCCGGGAGCTGAAACTGCCCCTGCCGCGGGCCATCGTCTGCCTGATGTGGATGCGCTTGCAGGACCTCGCGGTGCTGGCCGGCCTGGGTCTGGCCCTGTGGCCCGGCCTCTCGTGGGCCGTGCGCTTGTCGGGTTTGCTCAGTGTGGCCGCGGCCTGGCATGGCGGGTGGTGGCTGCTGAAGCGGATGTTGAGCCGACAAAAGCAGCACGGTGGGGAGGTCAAAGGGTGGCGGGGCATGGCCCTGCGCCTGCAGGCGGCCTTGCTGGAGCCTTCGCACCACCGCCCCGCGGCCTGGGGCCTCACCCTGGCCAACTGGGCCCTCAAGCTGGCGGCCGGGGCCACTTTGCTCAGTGCGATCAGCCAGGTCACCTGGCCGGTGGCCTGGGCAGGCGCCCTGGGTGGAGAACTCGCCGCCATTTTCCCTTTGCAAGGCCCAGCCGGCTTTGGCACCTACGAAGCGGGGGTCTGGGCTGGTGTGGCCGCGTTGCTGGACCACCATTCGCCCCTGCTCGCGCAGGTGGTGGGCGCCGCGCTGGCCTTGCATGTGTGTTTCCTGATCTGCGCCGTTTGCGCGGCCGGCGTGGCGGCTTTGCTGTCAGGCCCCTCGCGAAGGTCGGAGACGCCAGGGGATTTGCCCCCGCGTCATCCCGGCTGAGCAAGGTCGCCTTAGTTTGTTAGAAAGTTCATTCATGAGTTCAGCGCCGACGCCCTCTGTCGCCCCCTTCTCCGCCATACCGGATCACCGCGTGTCGATCGTCGTGCCCATGTACAACGAGGTGGACAACGTCGTGCCTTTCGTCAACGCAGTCCATGGGGCCCTGGCCGACTACCCCTGGCCGTGGGAACTCATCATCGTCAACGATGGCAGCCGCGATGGCACCCAGCAGGCCCTGGATGAACAGGCCAAGCTCCGCGGCCCGCATGTGCGACCCATCCACCTGTGGCGCAACTTCCGCCAGACGGCGGCCATGCAGGCCGGCATCGACGCCTCGCGCGGCGACGTGATCGTGACCCTCGACGGTGATTTGCAGAACGATCCCAAGGACATTCCCGCCATCGTGGCCAAACTGGTCAACGAGGACCTGGACCTGGTGGCCGGCTGGCGGCAGAACCGCCAGGACGGGCTGTTTCTGCGCAAGGTGCCCTCTCAAATCGCCAACCGCCTGATCCGAAAGATCACCGGCCTGGAGTTCCAGGACCTGGGCTGCAGCCTGAAGGCTTACCGCGCGAGCGTGCTCAAGCGCGTGCGCCTGTACGGCGAGATGCACCGATTCATCCCCGCCTGGATGGCCACCGTCACTTCGCCAGCGCGCATGTCCGAACTGCCAGTCAACCACCACGCACGCACGCTGGGCGAGTCCAAGTACGGCATTTCGCGCACGCTGCGGGTCGTGCTGGACCTGCTGGCCGTCAATTTCTTCCTGCGCTTCGCTGGCCGCCCCGGGCATTTCTTCGGTGGCGTTGGCCTGGGCGTGGGGCTGATTGGCAGCTTGATCCTGAGCTATCTGGGCGTGTTGAAGATGTTGGGTAACAACATCGGAGGACGACCGTTACTCTGGTTGGGATTTTTCTGCGTGCTGGGTGGTCTACAGTTTCTGACCACCGGCGTTCTCGCGGAACTGCTGATCCGCATTTATTACGATCGGGGCGAAGTGGCCCCCTATCACACGACTGAAGCGCCAGCCCAGGCTCCGGACCAGGGCTGGCATCGCCAAGCCTGAAGTTTGGCCAAATCACCTTTGCCTCATCGACCATGAACACAGAGATGTCTGATCAACCGTCCGTTGCGCAGGACCAGCCCGCCCCACTGGCCGCGTCCGCCCGGCCCTCGGGTCAGCGCTGGCCCCGGCTGTGGGGTCCACGCATGTGGAAATTGCTGGCCCTGGCCGTGGTCTTGACCCTGTACCGATTCTGGGTGGTCAAGCACAGTGGCATTTCCCTGTTCTTCGACGAATCCCAATACTGGGACTGGTCCCGCCAGTTGAGCTGGGGCTATTTCTCCAAACCGCCGCTCATCGCGGGCCTGGTGGCGCTGAGCACCAGCCTGTTCGGCTCGGGCGTGTTGGGCGTCAAGGCCCTGTCCATCCTGGTCTACCCATTGACGGCGCTGGCCATGGTCGGCCTGGCGCGCGCGCTGTGGCCCACCAGCAGTGGTGTGCGCACCGGCATCGTGGCGGGTGCCTTGTTCCTGACCACCCCGGTGGTGGGTTTGCTGGGCCTGGTGGCAAGCACCGACGGCCCCCTGATGCTGTGCTGGACGCTGGCGGCCTGGGCACTGTGGCGGGCCCAGGTGACCAACCGCCTCGGTTTGTGGGCCTTGTGCGGCCTGGTCGTCGGCATCGGCATCATGGACAAGTACACCATGGCGGCTTTTGGCCTGACGGCCATCTGGGCGCTTTGGGGCGTTCACGGCCCCAAGCGCGGCTTGCTGCGCCTCGGCCCATGGGTTGCGGTGCTGGTCGCGGCCGCGGTGGTGTCGCCCAACCTCTGGTGGAATGCCCAGAACGGATTCCCGACCCTGCACCACACAGCCGAACTGACGGCGCAATCCGGGCGGCACGGCGGCTTCCTGACCTTGCTTGAATTCGCGGCGGGGCAACTGCTGATGCTCGGCCCCGTCACGCTCGTGGCCGCCTTGTGGCTGCTCAAGCAATCCGCCAATGCCACGGGCGCCTCGATCCCACCCAGCCAGTGGGCCGCGTCCAGCCAGATGATGCCGCCCAGCCAGTGGCGCGCTTCAAGCCCGGTGTTGCCACCCAGCCAGTTGAACATGCCGGGTGCGCGCGAAGCGGCCCATGGCGAGGGCCGGCCTCAGGCGATCCGCACCTCGGCGTACTACCTGGCCTCGATGTCGTCCTACCGGTTCCTGTGGGCCATGAGCCTCCCGCTGCTGTTGATCGCGCTGGCACAGGCCTTCTACGCGGGCGCCCACGTCAACTGGGCCGCCCCGGCCATGATCGGCCTGACCATGCTGGTGGCCTCGCGCCTGAGCCAGCCGCTGGTGCCGCTGGCGGCGCCCCGGCCCAAGCAATGGCTGGCCGCGGTGCTGATCAGCAACCTGGTCCTGACGGGCGTGGCCCTGCACGCCAAGGATGTTGGGGGCGACAAGCTGCCTTCCAAGCTCGACATCATGGTGCGCATGCGCGGCTGGCAGGAAGCTTTCGAGCAACTGGCCCCCGTCATGGAAGAGCCCACGATTGCGGGGCTGCCCGTGCTGGCCGACCAGCGCCTGTTGCTCAGCCAGACCGCCTACCACTGGCGCCGCTTCAACCCGAAGATCCTGGCGTGGAACCCCAAGAACCTGCGGCAAGACCACTACCAGCTCACGCAAAGCCTGAGCAACAAGGTCGGGCAGGACATGGTGCTGGTGACCAACGAAGCCAACCCCACCGCCATCCTGCAGCGCTTTGCCATCGTCCGGGAAATGAAGAGCGTGGTGGTGCCCACGGGCCCCGATCGGAACCTGGAACTGCACGTCTTCTTCCTGCGTGGCTTCCTGGGCTACGACGAGAAGTCCTACCTGGAACAAAGCGGCGGTTCGCACAATGCGCCGGTCGATGAGTAAGTCACTCGCCAGCAGCCAGGAAACCTTTGACGAAGCGCCCTGGATCTGGGGTGTCCTGCTGCTGTGCGTGGTCATGTTCGCGGCGCTCCCCGATCTGGACCTGAGCGTGACGCGGCACCTGTACACGCCTGGCCTGGGCTTCATCCACGCCCATGATCCCCTGGTGCTCGCGTCCTACCACTGGACGCCGCTGGTGGGCCGCACAATTCTGGTGGCCCTGGCGACCCTGGCTTTGCTGGGCCCAGTGCTGTCGCGCCTGATGCGCTGGCTGGGTTGGGATGAGTTCGCGCAAGGCTGCCTGGGCACCTGGCGGCGCATGGCGGCCGTGGCCGTGATTTGCGGCGTGATCGGCCCGGGCCTGGTGGTCGAGGTCTGGTTCAAGAATGAAGTGGGACGGCCACGCCCCGTGCAGGTGAAACAGTTCGGGGGCGACCACCTTTTCGTGGGTGTCTTCGAGCACGGCGACAAGCCCGAAAACCACCGCAGTTTTGTCAGCAGCCACGCCGCGGCCGGCTTCTGGCTGATCAGCCTGGGCTTGACGTCGGGGCCGGTGTGGCGACGCCGCTGGCTGCTCATCGGCATCGCCTGCGGTGCGGCGATCGGGCTCGGGCGCATGATGCAGGGCGGCCATTTCCTGAGCGACATCATTTTCGCGTTCTACGCGGTCTGGATACCTTGCCAGCTCATCGCGGCGCTGGACCGGCGGCGGCAAGCCACACCGCGCCATCCGCAATGACCTCATCCCCTCGCCTCGCGCCCATCTGGGCTAGCATTCCAGCCTGGATTTTTTCCGCGCACCCCCTCTGCCGACCATGAGTTCCACCGAGACCGTCGTCTACGACTACACCCGCCAGGACGCCACCGGCGCCAGTTGCACGGCCCATGCCTGGGCCAAGGTGCCCGCGCCCTTGAGCCCCCCACAGCGCGAGGCCACCAAGGCCCGCATCAAGCAACTGCTGGCCTCGCAGAATGCCGTGCTGGTGGCCCACTACTACGTCGATGGCGACCTGCAGGATCTGGCCCAGGAAACCGGCGGCTGTGTCTCCGACTCGCTGGAAATGGCGCGCTTCGGTCGCGACCACGAGGCCAAGACCCTGATCGTGGCTGGCGTGAAGTTCATGGGCGAATCCGCCAAGATCCTGAGTCCCGAAAAGCGCGTGCTGATGCCCGACCTGGACGCCACCTGCTCGCTCGACCTGGGTTGCCCCGCCGACGATTTCGCCAAGTTCTGCGATGCCCATCCCGATCGCAAGGTCGTGGTCTACGCCAACACCAGCGCCGCCGTCAAAGCACGCGCCGACTGGATGGTGACGAGTTCGTGCGCATTGGCCATCGTCAGCCACCTGAAGGCGCAGGGCGAGAAGGTGCTGTGGGCACCCGACCGCCATTTGGGCCGCTACATCCAGAACCAGACCGGCGCCGACATGCTGATGTGGAACGGCGAGTGCATCGTGCACGACGAGTTCAAGGGCGTCGAACTGCAAATGATGCGCGAACAATACCCCGATGCCCTGATCCTGGTCCACCCCGAATCGCCCGAAAGCGTCGTGGCCCTGGCCGACGTGGTCGGCTCGACCTCGCAACTGCTCAAGGCCGTGGTCGAGTCCAAGGCGCAAACCTTCATCGTCGCCACCGACAACGGCATCCTGCACCGCATGCGCCAGTTGGCGCCCACCAAAACACTCATCGAAGCCCCCACTGCCGGCAACAGCGCCACCTGCAAGAGCTGCGCTCACTGCCCGTGGATGGCGATGAACGCGCTGCAAGGCGTGCTCGACTGCCTGGAAAAAGGCACTGGCGAAATCACGGTGGACGAAGGCATCCGCGTGAAGGCCCACGGCTGCATCGACCGCATGCTCGACTTCGTGGCCCGCAACCCCGCCGCCCTTCAAAAGCCCGCCCAGGGCTTCGTTCCCAACATCGGCGCCGCCTGAGCCGCGCCCTTCCCCGCTTTGCGCTGACCACCATGTTCGACCACAACGAGACCCTGCCCGAGGCGCGTGAGCGCAACATCCGCGACGCCCTGTTCGAAGACGTGGGGGTGTGCGACTGGACCGCGCAGCTGGTGCCCGCGGGCCAGCGCGTCAAGGCGCGCCTGCTGGTGCGTGAGCAAGCCGTGCTTTGCGGCCGCGACTGGTTCGAAGGCTGCCTGTTCAAGCTCGACCCGCAAGCCCAGATCACCTGGGCCTATGCCGAAGGCGCCCTGATGTCGCCCGACACCGAGGTCTGCCTGATCGAAGCCGATGCGCGCGCCCTGCTGACCGCCGAGCGCGTCCGCGG
>NZ_JBOHHL010000043.1:0-26721 GCF_050725395.1 Aquabacterium sp.
CAGCTTTGGCTGCGGCATCGGCGGCAGCCTTCGCGGCGGCGGCAGCGGCTGCATCGGCAGCGGCCTTGGCGGCGGCAGCAGCGGCCGCGGCTTCTGCGGCGGCGGTGTCAATGACCGGAGGTGGTTGGGTCGAAGCTGGGGTCGAGGTGCCTGTACCTGAACCTGTGCTGGTGCTAGGTGTTGTACTGCTTCCACCGCCGCCGCAACCGGCGAGTGCCAGGACGCTGACGCCAATGGCTGTACGGAGGGTTTGAGTAGTAGTAAAAACTAACTGCGCCATATGAACTCTTTAAATTGAAACCCGACCTCTAGCACTGAGGGTTCAGCGAAATTGCGAGCTTCGTTCCATCAAAAAAGAACTGCTTTTGCGTTTTGGGCATCGGCAGTACTCAAGGTGTCATTCCAGTCCGATAACCCGCTTTTGCTTGCAAGTTGAGGTTTGGAACATCATGGTTGTTATTGTCAGGAATCAGCTCAAATCGCGTCTGTGAATCCTTCACATTTCGGTGTAAGGGCTCGTAATAATCGCCGGTAAGAAGGGAGACTCTCGGTAACTGAATACCTTATTTGTAACCATGAGTTACGCAGTTGCTGTTTGAGTGCGATTTTCTCATCCGGTGAGGACTTGTTGAACCGGGCTTGCCCGATGTTCAGGTTGCCACCGCTGTCGCAGAGGACTTTCGATGAAGCGGTAGGAGAGAACGGCCACCACGGTCAGCACCGCCACCGAGAAAGCGAAGCCCAGGGCAAAGGATCCCGTCAGTCTTTCCACGGCGTGCCTGGCGGGATGCACCACGAAGGGATGGAAAAGGTAGATGCCATAGGAGGCCTGACCCACCGTGGTGACAAGAGGGGCTGTCAGGACCCGTGTCCAGCCTGCAGAACGCTGCGCCCACAACACCACGGTTGGCAGCAGCGCGGCGATGAGGATTGGCTCCAGCGCGAACCCCAGGGCGTATTTGTAGGTCATCTGCCCATGGGCCGACGTGGAGGCGATCAAAACGGCGATCAGCACGGGGGCGATCCAAGTCTGGCGTGCGGCCGCTTCCCAGCGCTTTTGCCAGAGAGGTTCCTGGAGCATCACCGCCAGGAGGGCGCCCACCAGCAAGTGGTCCGCGCGGGTTTCCAGCGCCCGGTACAGGTATTCGTCCGAAGCATTGAAGCAGAGCAAGGCCACGGCCCGGTAGGTCCAGATCAGCGCGACCAGCGTGACGATGGCCGCTTTCAGGCTCATTTGCCGCTTCACGAGGAAGATCAGCAGGAATGGCCACAGGAAATAGAACTGCTCCTCCACGGCCAAAGACCAGCAATGCGACAAAAAGTGCGAAGTTGCCCCTGTGAAGGCTTGGTAATAGTTGAGGACGTACAGGCTGGAGGACGCCACCGCAGCCCATGGGATGGGTTTGTGCACCACCCAGAGGATCAGCAACCCGGCGGCCACATAAAGGTAAAACGCGGGCAAGAGGCGCGCGGCGCGGCGCTGGTAGAAATCCTTCAGGCCAATGGTGCCGGAGGCGCGAAGCTCCGCCAGCAAGATCCAGGTGATCAGGAAGCCGCTCAGCACGAAGAAAATTTCCACGCCCAGGCTGCCATTGGTCAAGAGGACCGGCCCCAGGGCGGGGATGCCGGAGTGGTCGGCGATGACGAGCATGACCGCCAAGGCGCGCAGGAAGTCCAGGCCTGGGATGCGGCCGCCAGAGAGGGCCTGGGAGAGCGTTCCTTGGGGGATGCTGTGCACGATGGGGCGGTCGCTCATGACGAAAGTGGGCTTCGGCGGGCAAGCAGTTCCTCGCACACGTTCAGGGTGTCTTGGGCCACATCATCCCATGTGCGACGCATGGCATTGGCGATGCCTTCGTGGTCCCACTGGCGGCTCAAAGCCTCGGTCAGACCATTTTGGAGGGATTTGACGTCTTTTGGTCGAACAAGTATGCCGTTGTCACCATTGATGATCTCGCGCGTTCCCCCCACATCGGTGGCCACCACGGGTCTACCGCAGGCCACACCTTCGACCACGACATTCGGGTAGCCCTCGGACCAGCTGGGCAGCGTCAAAAGGTCCGAGGCACCAATCCAAGTGGCAACTTCTGCAGGAACAAGGTTGCCCGGGAGGTAAATTTTGCCTTTCAAGCCCGCCGATTCGATGGCTTGGACCAGTTGTGCCTTCATCACGCCATCGCCAATCAGCGCCAGCCGGACCAGCGGATCGGCCTGGGCCATGTTTGAAAAAGCGGCCAGCAATTCATTCAAGCCCTTGGCTTCCACGAATCGGCCCACGTAAACCATCAGTTTCTGGTCGACAGGGATATTCAGGCGTTCACGATCCGGCCCTTGGGGGCGGCCATGAAACACACTGGTGTTGAAGCCATTGACGATCGTCGTGGTTTTATCCGGAGCGGCGCCGAACTCATCGATGGTGTATTGCCGCATGGCTTCGCTGACGGTGATGACGGCATCGGCTTTGCGAAGGGTTTGACGCGTCAGATAATGGTTGAGTCCGCTGCGCAAATGAATGTCGGAACCCAGCGCACCAATGACGCAGGGTATGTTCAATTGTTTGGCGGCCTTTTGTGCGGCATACCCATCTGGGTATACCCAATAACCGATGACCACATCCGGATTGAATTTCTTCAAACGCGGCGCCAGCACGCGGCTGCTGACGAACCCATTCAAGCCACGGGAAATGACCGGGATGGCAGGGTAACTGAAAGATTCAACGTCGATGCCCTCAAGCGTGTAGCCTTCCTGCAGTTCGCCGTAAACATAACTTTTGGTTTTGACCGACGCCAGTGGATATTCCAGCAACTGAAAAAAAACACGGACGTCCGCGATTTTTGACAGCGACTTGGCAATTTCGTAGATGAAGCGCCCACGAGCAGGGTCGAAGGGGACCGGCAAAATGGGGGTGACGATGGCAATCCGCCGCATGATTTCTGTGTTGAAGAAGTCGTTGAAAAGCTATCATCCGGGACGATGGCGCCGGCGTGGACTGTACACCGGCGAGCCCCTCGAATGCTGGGGCGGGCCCCCTCGAATTCGGTGCCGTGGGCGCATGGCCTCGTGCTAGGCTCCCGTTAAATTGTTTGGACGCGGGGGATATCCCCTCAAGAAGGGTTGGGAATGAAGGCGCGCAAGGTTTTGATGCTTGAGTTGAATGAGATCAACTGGGGCGTGATCGACAGATTGATTGCACAGCATGGCGCGTCTTATCTGCCCAATATTGCACGCCTGCGTGGCGAAGGGGCCTGGGCCACTCAGACAGCGGTGGAGCAATCTCCCCACCTCGACCCCTGGGTCACCTGGGTCACCGTGCACACGGGCGTGTCCCGGGATGTCCATGGTGCCACCGTGCTGGAGCAGGGTTCGGAAACGATCAATGCCAAGCGCTTGTGGGATTTCGTGTCGGCCGCCGGGCGCTCCGTGGGTATTTTTGGCAGTATCAGCGCCTATCCGCCGCGCAAGGTCGATGGTTTCATCGTGCCCGGGCCATTTGCCCCCGGTGACGAAACCTACCCGCCCCAACTGCAACCGGTGCAGGGTTTGAATCGCCTTTACACGCAGGTTCACAACAAGGTGGGCAAGGCCCTGACGCCTTTCCAATTGGTGGGCAAGACCCTGGAACTGGTGCGCAGTTTTGGTTTGCGGCCGAGCACCCTGGCCAGCGTGGCCCTGCAATTGGTGCGGGAGCGTGTCGAGCCCCATTCGCGGTGGCGTCGCGTGTGTCTGCAACCCCGCCTCAACTACGATTTCTTTGCTCACCTGTACAAGCGCTACAGGCCGGATTTCGCCACGTGGCACACCAACCATGCTGCGCACTTCATGCACCACTACTGGCGCGCCTGGGACGACGCCGGTTTCACGGTGCCGTCTTCGGCGGAAGAGCGCAGCCGCTACGGTCAGGCGGTGCCCACGGGTTACCAGTTGTGCGATGAATTGATCGGCCGTTTCATGAAGCTGATGGACGCCAACACCGTGCTGGTGATCGCCTCCAGCATGGGCCAGCAACCGTATGTCAGCGACCGTTACCAAGACGGCAAGATCGTGGTGCGCTTCAAGAACATCGACCGATTCGTGGCTTTGCTGGGCAAGGACGGCGTGGACGATGTGGTCGCCACCATGGTGCCGCAATGGAACCTGACCATCCCCGATGGTGTGCGCCGAGCCGAGGTCAAGGCCCGGATTGAAGGCGCCTACCGCGTGGTCGATGGCCGACGGGAAGCCGCGATCGCGGTGCAAGAAACCGATGGCATGTTGACGGTGACGCCTTTGGGCCTGGCGAAGAAGTCGGATGGCATCCGTTATCACTTTCCGACCTGTCCTGATGCTGCGGAGCAAGGGTACCCGATCGAAGAGCTGTTCGCGGTCGATGCGCCCACCGTCAAGCAGGGCATGCACCACCCGGATGGGATCCTGGCTTTCTACGGCGACGGAGTTCGCAAAGGACTGGCTTTGGGCCCCTGCACCAACCTTGATGTGGCACCCACGATCCTGAAGATCATGGGCATCCCCGTGCCCGCCGAAATGTCAGGGCGCGCCTTGACCGAGGTATGGGATGAGGATGGCCGGCGCAAACCTGTCGGCTTGGCCTTGCAGGCGGGCTGAGCCTGGCTTTTCTGGTCAGTTGCGCAAAAGCCGGCACATGAGGCTGTCCGCCTCGGTGCTGGCCTGGCGCTGCGCGGATTCGTCGGTGAGGAAGGCCAGTTCCTGCAGCGACAGGCTCAGGTTGACCAAGCCATCGCGCAGGCTGAACAAAGCCGTCTGCATGTCGAGGAGTTTTTGCCTCATTTGTTCCGAGTGTTCTTCGTCATGCATGGCTGTACTCCTGCCCCGGGACCGTCAACAACTTCAAGCTGGCCTCGGGGTGGCCTGTGGGCTTGACGGTCTGACTTTACCCGCTGGTTTTCCAGCGGGCTAGTGCCCATTCGCGGGGGAGATTTCCGGTCAGCGGTTGCTTTCGTTGACGATCACCCATTGGCCGTCGATCAACTTCCAGGTCAGGGCCTTGAAGCTGCTGTCCTTGAAGTTTTGCGAGTTGTAGTTCTGGGTGAAGCTGGTGACCACGGTGTCACCGCGTGACTCCGCCTTGACCTGGCTCAACTGGACCTCAATGGGACCGGGTTTGGCCAGCAGGCGGCGGCGCTCGTTGATCCATTTGGCCGAGGTCGAGCGCGCGGGCGCGAAATCCTTGGCGTAGAAGGTCATGTAACGGGCGATGTCCTTGGCGGCCCACGCGCTGGCCCAGCCCCGCAGACGTTCGGTGACGGTCGGGACGGCGGCGGAGGCCGGGGGGCTCGAGGCGGTGATGGTTTCAGTGGCAGCGGTCGCCGGAGTGGCCAGCTTGCGGGCGCGGTTGTTCAGTTCTTCGCGGTTGATGCTGGGCGCGTCGATGTTGATGGCCGGGCAACGCTGGGCGGCGTCTTCGGCCGCTTGCCAGTGCTGGCCTCGTTCGCTGTCGGTCTCTTGGCTGGGGCTCAGGCCCAGGGTGGCCGTCAGCGAATTCTTGGCGGCGTGCGTGCGGGCGTAGGCCAGTTGCAGGTCGGCTTCGGCGTTCACGTAGGCCCGCTTGGCGGTGTAAAGCTCGTTTTCAGAGTTCAGCAGGTCCAGCAGGCTGCGCTGGCCGATGTCGAACTGCTGGCGGTAGGCGTCTCGGGCTTTCTCGATGGCCAGCACGTTGCGGTCCAGCGAGGCCAGTTGGTCCTTCAGCTTCTGGATGTCGTTGTGGGCGATGGAGGCGGTCTGGCGCACGTCGCGGCAGGCCTTGTCGCGCTGGTCGGCGGCTTGGTTGACCAGGTTGGCCAATTGGCGCGAACGGGCGCTGTCCGAGCCGCCATTGAAAAGGTTCCAGGACAGCAGGACTTCCGCGGAGGTGTCGCGCTTCTGGCTTTCGATGCCGTCGAAGTTCTTGCCGAGGCCGCTGCGCACACGGGCCTCCAGCTTGGGTTGGTAGAGGCTGTTTTTCTGACCCGAGGCCTGGACCTTGGCGGCGCGCAGGTTCTCGACGGCGGCTTCCACCGTGGCGTTGCCAATCACGGCCTGGTTGGCGGTCTCGTCGCTGCTGGCGGGGATGCCATTGCTCAGCCCCTGGACGGCGGGCTGGTTGGTGGCGGGCGCTTCACCCACCACGCGCAGGTAGCGGGCGCTGACATCGTGCAGGTTCGCGGCTTCGGTGGTGAGGTTGGAGTCGGCCAGGGCCAGGCGGGCGGTGGCTTGTTCCGAGTCCACGCCGCGCCCCACGCCGGCTTTCACCTTGGATTGCAGCTGGTCTTGCACGTAGCGGTGCTGGACGTAGTTGTCCTGCGCCAGTTCGACCAGGCGGCGAAAGCGCTGCACGTCGATGTAGGCGCGCGAGGCTTCCAGGGCGGCGTCTTCGGTCGACGAGAGGAACTCGAAATAGCGGACCAATTTGGCATGCCCCAGGCGCTCGACTTCGCGGCGGGTCTGCAGGCCGTCCCACAAGACCTGGTTGGCGCTGAGCGCCACGCCGTTGCGGTTGAGGCTTTGCGATTCTGGATTGCGGTTGGTGATGCGGTCGCTGTCGCGGCCCACGCTGGCGGACAAGTCCACGCGGGGCAGGTAAGCGCCGCGGGCCACGCTGATTTCGTCGTTGGCGGCCCGGAGGGCATTCAGGCGGGCAGTGACTTCGGGGTTGCCATCGATGGCCTTTTGTGCGGCGGCCGCCAGCCCGGAGGTCTGGCTTGTCTGGGCCTGCGTGGTGAGCGCGAAGGCAGCCAGGGCAATGGCGGTCAAGCCATGTTGGAACGTCGCATTTTTCAAATCTGACCTCGATCCTGATGTTGCGGCCTCAAAAGCCATGGGCAAAACGCGACTATTTTGTCATCAATCGTTACATGGGCAGTTCCCGATTTCGGTGATTTCGTGGCGAAAACCGAACCGTGAGAACCCTGGCATCAAGTTTGGGCGGTGGAGGTCGATTCAGTGAGGTGACTGTCTGCAACGTTGAATCCCTGATCGAGCCCCACCTGGAATGAGCCTGGCCCCTGCCACATCGACGTTGCCCTTCAAGGGAGGCTGGTCCGGGCGAACGCTGTGGAGAGCCTTGGGCGCCTGGTTGCTGCGCTTGGCCGTGTTGGCCAGCTTGATGCTGGGCGCGGCTGGCAGCGCGTTCGAGTCCCAGAAGATCATGGCCGCGGCGCAGCGCATGGGTCCGGCCACGTCGGCCCAGGCCCAGGCCTTGATCCAGGAGATCGCCGAGGTGGCCTCGGTGGACGAGGTGAGCCGCCTCAAGCGCCTCAACACCTTCTTCAACCGCCGTGTCGATTACCGGGAGGACCGCGAGGTCTGGGGGCAAGTCGACTATTGGGCCACGCCGTTGGAAATGCTGAACAAGGGCGCCGGCGATTGCGAGGACTACGCCATCGGCAAGTATTTGTCCCTGATCGCCGCGGGCGTGTCTCCGGCGAAGATGCGGCTGGTGTACGTGCGCGCCGAGGTTGGCGGCGCGATCCTGGCCCACATGGTGTTGGCCTATTACCCCGAACCCATGGCAGAGCCTTTGATCCTGGATAACCTGATCACCGACATCCGGCCCGCTTCCAGAAGGCCTGATTTGGCACCTGTTTTCAGTTTCAACGCCGAAGGTTTGTGGCAAGGTGTGGGCAGTACCACGGCGGGAGACCCGGTGGCACGCCTCTCGCGCTGGCGGGAGCTGTTGACCAAGACCCGGGCGGAGGGCTGGTGGTGATGTGGATGACAAGGGACACTGCATGTCGCTGATTCGTCAGATCTGGCTGCTGTTGGTGGTGACGCTGCTGATGGCGTTCCTGGGCAGCTTCGCGGTCTGGATGGTTTCCTCGCGGAACTATCTGGAAACCCAGTTGCGCCTCAAGAACGCGGACAACGCGCAGTCGCTGGCCCTGAGCCTCTCTCAGCAGAAAGGCGATCTGGCCTTGATGGATCTGGCGGTGGCGGCCTCGTTCGACACGGGCTTCTACCAGCGCATCTCTTTGCGTGATCCCCGCGGCCAGGTGGTGTCCAACCACGAGTCCAGCCTCAAGCGCACGGAGTCCCTGGCGCCGGCCTGGTTCGTGAACCTGTTGTCCATCGATTCGACGCCGGGTGTGGCGCAGGTCTCCGATGGCTGGCGTGCCTTGGGCTCGGTCGAGGTGGTCAGCCATTCATCGTTCGCCGACGACCAACTGTGGCAAGGCAGCATCACCACGGCGATGTGGCTGGCGGCGCTGGGCGCCTTGGCGGGCGTGGTCGCGACTTTCGGCGTGCGCGCCATCCGCCGGCCGCTGGACGCGACGGTGGGCCAGGCGCAGGCCTTGATGGAGCGGCGCTTCATCACCGTCGAGCAACCCCGGGTGCCGGAACTGGCGCGTTTGAGCCAGGCCATGAACGCGGTGGTCGAGCGGCTCAAGTCGCAATTCGACGACCAGGCGGTGCAGGTCGAGCAGTTGCGCCGGCAGGCCCATTGCGATCCGCTGACCGGCTTGTCCAACCGAACCCATTTCGTCGCCCAGTTGGGGGCGGCGCTGAACAACGATGAAGGCTCCGGGCGTGGCCTGGTGTGCATGATCCGCGTGGTCGACCTGGCCATGGTGAACCGCGTGCTCGGCCACCGCCAGACCGACGTGCTGCTGCAGAAGCTGGCCTCGGTGCTCAACGAGGTCTCGGTGGGCGTGGTGGGCGTGGCCACGGGGCGCCTCAATGGTGGCGACTTCGCGGTGTGCCTGACGCAGGCCGATGTCCCCCTGCCGCAGCCCGAACACTATGCCGATGCGATCAAACGTGCCTTCGCCGAGCTGGGCTCCAGCGCCAGCGTGGTCGTGGGGGCAACGCACTGGGAGCGGGGCGTGGCCATGCAGCAGGTGCTGGCGGCGGCCGATTCGGCTTTGGCCCGCGCGGAGAGCCGTGGTGGTTTTGCCGTCGAGTTGTCGCAACTCAGTTCATCGGCGGAATCCGCCATGGGCGAGGACGAGTGGCGCCGCCGCATGACCTCGGCCTTGCAGGAAGATCGCCTGCTGCTGGTCCGCTTCCCGGTGCTAGACCGCCATTCGACGCTGATCCACCACGAAACCCCGATGCGCCTGCAACTGGAGCCGGGCGGCCCCTTCGAATCCGCGGCACATTGGCTGCCCATGGCCTTGCGTTGCAACCTGATCTCGCAGATCGACGAAGCCGCCGTGGCCCTGGCCTTGACGCAAATCGCGTCCGACCAGCAACCGCGCGGGGTCAACCTGTCGCCGGCGTCCTTGCTTGACAGCGGTTTCGTGCCGCGCCTGCGGGCCCGCCTGGCCGAGGCCCCGGTCGAGGCGCAACGCTTGTGGCTGGAGGTCTCCGAGGTGGCCGCGGTCGAGCGTTTCGAGCTGGTGCGCGAGCTGTGCAAGCAACTGCGTCCTTTGGGCGCACGTGTGGGCCTGGAGCACGCGGGTGAGCGCCTGACGCGCATCGAGTTCCTGTTCGAGGCTGGCCTGGACTACGTCAAGCTGGACGCGTCCGTGGTGCAGGGGGTGTCGAAAGACCTGGCTCGGGCGGCCTTTGTGGCGGCCACGGCCTCCATGCTGCATGGCCTGGGCTTGCAGGTCTATGCCGAGGGCGTGGCGGATGCTGACGACATCTCTGCCTTGATCAACTGTGGCATCGATGGCGTGACCGGACCCGCGGTCAAGGAGTGACCGTCGGCTGGCTGCCAGTTCAGCGTTCGCGCAGCGCGTATGCCCGGGCCTTGAGCACCGGCTTCAGCAGGTAGGACAGCACCGTCTTCTTGCCGGTGAGGATGTCCACCTCGGCCGTCATGCCGGGGATGATGGGCATCTTGGCGCTGACATTGGCGGCCTTGGTGCGCACCCTCACCACGTAGAACGTGTTCACGCCGCGCTCGTCGGTGATGGTGTCCGGGCTGATGTTCTCCACGGTGGCCTCCATGCCACCGTAGATGGAAAAGTCGTAAGCGGTGAGCTTGACCGTGGCCGCCTGGCCGGGATGGATGAAGGCGATGTCGCGCGGCTGCACGCGGGCTTCCAGCACCAAGGCATCGTCCAGGGGCACGATCTCGAGGATGTCCTTGCCCGGTTGAACCACGCCACCCACGGTGTTGGCCAGCAAGCGCTGGATGCGGCCGCGCACGGGTGACTTGACCTGGGCCTTGTCGACCTTGTCCGCCAAAGCCACGGCGCCTTCGTTCAAGGCATTGAGCTTGCCGAGCACCTCGGACAGGTCCTTGCGGACCTCGTTGCGGAAGGTGATCTCGGTTTCCTGGATCTTGCGCTGGGCTTCGTTGATGGCCGCCATCACGCGGGCGCTCTGGGCGCTGGCCTGTTCCATGTCGCCGCGGGACTTGCTGACATCGCGTTCCAGCCTGAGCACTTCCACTTCGGACACCGCGCCCGTGGCCAGCAGGGGCCGCGTCTTGGCCAGCTCCTGTTGCGACAGGTCCAGCGTTCGGCTGGCCGATTCACGGCGCGAGCGCATCTCGCTCAGCTCCTGCTGGCGCTGCGCGAGCTGCTGCTGGCTGATGCCGATGAGCGATGCCAGTTCGGCGCGCTTGGAATCGTAGAGCTGGCGCTCTTCCAGGACGATGCGCTCTTCGTCCGGGTTGGTGGCCACGGGCGGCAGAAATGAAGCGCCTTCGGCCAGGGCTTTCAGGCGTGCCAGCTTGGTCCGCAGGGCAAAGGCGTTGGCCGCGCTTTCGCGCATGCCGGAGGTGGCGCGTGTCTCGTCGATCTTCAGCAGCAACTGGCCTTGTTCGACCACCTGGCCTTCCTTGACCAGGATTTCCGACACCACGCCGCCGTCATAGGACTGGATGACCTGCAGTTGCCGGGAGGGGATGACCTTGGCCTCGCCCTTGGTGACTTCATCGATCTGGGCAAAGCCCGCCCAGACGATCAGGCCGACCACCACGAACACCGCCGAGCGCACCAGGGTCTGGGCGCGGTACGTGGCGTGGGTGGACATGACCGCGTCGGCGTCCAGCTCGAAGGGGCGCATGCCGGCGGCCTGGGCTGATTCGACGGTGACGCGGGGCCCGGCCACGCGGTCCAGCAGCCAGTCGGTGACGGGCGCGGTGAAGCGGCGGATGGATTCCAGCACCGCGATCACCACCTGGCCGAGTTTCATGAGGGTCTTCATGGTCGCTGCCTTGCCACTGGCTCAGGAGGCGCGGGCGATGCGCCCGGACGCCAGGGCCTGCAGGATCTGCTCGCGCGGGCCATCGGCCATGACCTTGCCCTGGTCCACCACGATGACGCGGTCGACGAAGGACAGCATGGACGTGCGGTGCGTGACCAGCACGACGGTCTTGCCGGCCGAGAACTCTTTCATGCGCTGCGTGACGTAGGCCTCGGTCGAGAAGTCCATTGCACTGGTGGGTTCGTCCAGCAGCAGGATGGGCGCGTTGTGCAGCACCGCCCGCGCGATGCCCACGCCTTGGCGTTGCCCGCCCGACAGCAGCTCGCCGCGTTCGCCCACGGGCATGTCGAAGCCCTGCGGATGGCGGTGGATCATGTCGTTGATGCCGGCGAGTTCGGCGGCCGAGACGATGGCGTCGTCCCGCGCGTGCGGCATGCCGAAGATGATGTTCTCGCGCAGCGTGCCAAAGAACAGGGTGACGTCTTGCGACACATAGCCCAGGTTGCGCCGAACATCGGCCGGGTCGAGCTGGCGCAGGTCGATGCCATCGAGCAGCACGGCGCCCTGGGCGGGTTGGTACAGGCCCAGGATCAGCTTCTGCAGCGTGGTCTTGCCCGAACCGACCTTGCCGATCAGGGCCACTTTTTCGCCCGGCTTGATCTTGAAGCTGATGTTGTCCAGCGCCGAATCCTTGCGGCCCGGGTAGGCGAAGGACACGTGGCGGAATTCGATCTCGCCCTTGATCTCGCGCCGCTCGACGAAGCTGGTGCCCAGCGGCCGTTCGACCGGCTGGTCCATGATCTTGTTCAGCGACTCCATGGCCGTGACGGCGCCCTGGTACTGCATCAGCAGGCCCACGATCTGGCCAGCCGGCGCCAGCGCGCGGCCCGCCAGCATGGTCGAGGCGATCAGGCCGCCCATGGTCAAGCTCTTGTCGGTGATCAGGTACACGCCGATCAGCACGATGCTGACGGAGACCAGTTGCTGCAAGGTGGCCGTGGTGTACATGGCGCTGGACGACAGGCCGCGCATGCGCACATTGAGCTGGGCCAGGTACTGGTTGGCGCGCTCCCAGCGCGACTGGATGAGGCTTTCGGCGCCTTGCGACTTGATGGTCTCGATGCCGGTGAGGCTTTCGACGAGCGTGGCATTGCGCTGCGCCGAGGCCTGGTACGTGCTTTGCGACAGCTCGTGCAGCCGGTGCTGCAGCACATAACCCGCCACCAGGATGATGGTGAACACCAGCACCACCGGGATCACCAGCCACAGCGAGATCCACGCGATGACGAACACGAACAGCATCGCGAAGGGCAGGTCGATCAACGCGGTGACGGTGCTCGACGCGATGAAATCGCGCACCTGCTCGAAGCCGCGCAGGTTGGCCGCGAAGGAGCCCACCGACTGCGGCCGGTTCTCCAGCTTCATGCCCAGCACGCGCTCCATCAGCGTGGCCGAAATCTGCACGTCGATGCGCGCGCTGGCCTCGTCCACGAAGTGGCTGCGCAGCAGGCGGATGGCCAAGTCGGAAGCCTGCACCAGCATCACGCCGATGGCCAGGGCCCAGAGCGTTTCGACCGCGTGGTTGGGCACGACGCGGTCGTACACGTTCATCGAAAAAATCGGGAAGGCCAGCGCGAAAAGGTTGATCAGCAAAGCGGCCGACAGCACGTCGCGGTAGACAAAGCGCTGGGCCAGCACGGCGCTCCAGAACCAGTGCCCGGTCGCGGCGGCGCGCACTTGCGGCGTGCGCTCGTCGAAGCGGAAATGTGGCCGGGCGAACAGCACCACTCCGGTGTAGCGGGCGGCCAGTTCGGACGCCGACAGTTCGATGCTGCCCTGGCCCGTCTCGGGCAGCAGCACCTGGGCCCGGCCTTGCGCGTCCTGGCTCAGCAGCACGCAGGCTTGGTTGTCCTTGAGGATCAGGATGGCCGGCAGGGTCTTCTCGTCGATGTCCTTCAAGGCCAGTCGCTGAACCTTGGCGGCCAGGCCGGCGCGGGAGGCGGCGCGTTCGGCCAGTGCGAGGGGCAGGGGGCCGTTGTCCATGGGCAGGCCGGCGGACAGCGAGGCCCGGGTGGCGGCGTGGCCATGCAGGCGGCCGACTTCGATCAGGCAATCGAGCAGCGGGTCGGGGGCGATCAGGTCTTCGCGCAGGCGCGCGGTGGCGTCAGCAGGCGATGTGCTGGATTGCGGCGTGACCGCGGCCATGGGTTCCTGAGGTTTGTTCACTCAACGGATATCGGCACAGTGGACGTTAAATTGACCACTCACTCGGTCGGCGTAGTACTTCTCGAGCGTCATGCGGACGGTGCGGAAGGCCAGTTCTCCCCAAGGGATGTCCTGTTCGCTGAACAACTGGGCTTCGATGGTCTCGGGGCCGGGGGCGAAATCGGTGTCCAGCAGTCGGGCGCGGTAGAAGAAATGCACCTGTCCGGCGGTCAGCACATTGATCACGCAGTACAGCCCTTGCATCTCGATGTGGGCGCCGGCTTCCTCGTCGGTTTCGCGCGCCGCACCCTCTTCGGTGCTTTCGCCCAGTTCCATGAAACCGGCGGGCAAGGTCCAGAAGCCCTTGCGTGGCTCGATGTTGCGCCGACACAGTAGCACTTTGTCTTCCCAGACCGGCAGAGTACCCACGACGTTGAGTGGGTTCACATAGTGGACGTGGTGGCAGGCGGGGCAGACCGCTCGCTCGCGGTTGTCGTCGTCGGGCACCCGGTATTCGACCTTGGTGCCACAGACCTGGCAGTGCTCGATGCGGCGTGAAAAAAGCATGGGCCCGAGTGTAAGGGCATCGTGCTGGATCAGCCGGGCGTGCGGATCAGGCGGTGGGCGTCCAGCCGAGCGATCCAGGGCGCGAAGGACTCCATCACCCTCAGGGCCTGGCCGTGCTGCCAGAACACCGAACTGCGCGCCCAGCGGGGATGGGTGCCCGGCCAGGCGGCGCGCAGCCGCGATTCGGCTCGGCCATGCCGGGTGAGTTGCTGGATGCGCAAGGGTTCGCGGCCCACGTGGCTGCGCTGGAACAGCAGTTCGGCCAGAGGGCGTGTGCCCAGGCCGGTCAAGGCTTTCCACGTGCCTTGCAGGGCACGGTGCGAGGTGGCGCTGCGGGCCCACACCACCGGCACGCCGTTCAGCAACAGGATCACTTCGCGCACGTGGCCGCTGCGACAGCGCAGATCGCGGCGCTCTTCGGGCCACAGGCGCTGGCTGCCCTGGCGTTGCACCTGAACCTCAACCCGCCCATGCGCGCGCAGCCTGGCGGTGAGTGACCCCGTGGCCATCAGCCAGGCGTGCAGCGAGGGACTGGCGGGGTGGGGTTCGCGGCGCAGGCCCTTGTGGCGGGCGGCGCGGTGGCTGGACAAACTGGGGGCGGCGGAACGAGGTAGCATCGGGCCGCGATGATAGCCTCGACACTCCCAAGCTGGCCTGAGGGCTGGATTTCTCCGCAGCTCGGTCAGGGCGTGGGCGCGCTCATGACGGCACGCATTGGCCTGCCGTCATCGACCGGGAGCCAGCCGCCCTGGGATGCTTTCAACCTCGGCAACCACGTCGGCGATGAGCTGCTTGATGTGAACCGGCACCGCCGCGAACTGGCCGAGGCCTTGGGCGCGCAACCCCTCTGGCTGCAACAGGTGCATGGTCACCGCGTGGTGCGGCTGACGCGTCCAACCCTGAATGAACTGGCCGAGGCGCAAGCCGATGGTGCGTTCACCACCGAGCCGGGCCTCGCTTGCACGGTCATGGTCGCGGATTGCCTGCCCATCCTGTTGGCGGCGCCCGAAGGTCGGGGCGTGGCGGCACTGCACGCGGGTTGGCGTGGCCTGGCTGGCGCAGGCGACATGGGCGGCGCGGGCATCGCCGACACCGGCGTGGCGGCTTTGTGCGAGGCCAGTGCTTGCGACCCGGCCGACTTGCGCGCTTGGCTGGGGCCTTGCATCGGCCCCTCGGTTTTCCAGGTCGGGGCCGATGTGCTGCGGGGTTTCGGCGTCGATCCCTCGGGGCCAGCGCATCCGCGCTTTGTCCGGCAATCGTCCGACCGCTGGCTGGCCGACCTGGCGGGACTGGCGAAAGATCGCCTGCGGGCTTCGGGTGTCAGGGGCATTGACGGCGGCACCTGGTGCACCGTGACCGAGGCTTCACGCTTCTTTTCGTTCAGACGAGACCGCGTCACGGGTCGGCAGGCTGCCTGCATCTGGCTCGACGACCGCCGCCGGTGAGCTGGCCGCGTCTGCCGCGGCTTCCCGGGCTCGCCTTGCCCGGCGGCGCATGGGGGTGCCGAGCAGGTACATCACCAAGGACAAAGGGCCCACGCCGTAAAGCAAGAAAGTCATGATCGCGCCCAGCACACTGCCCACGGGGCTGACGGCTTCGGCCACCGTCATCAGCAGCACGACGAACATCCAGGCGATTGCAACGATCCACATTTAGGTCGGGGCCTTTGTCAAGCCTGGGTCGGCCCGAAGTTTGCTTTTGAGTGAGGCGAAAACACATCAAACCGAGGGCAGATGTTGATCGACCGTGAAAAAACTGTGCTCAGAATACGGCAACATTGATGCACCCAGAATGGGTGTTTGCAACCTCGCAGGTCCTGCCAAGGAGACATATGGCTGTCATTCAACGGTCTCGTTCCAAAAAGTCGACGAATGCTTCCGCCGAGAGTCCTCCGCTCCCTCCGATTGAAACCACGGTATTGGCCGACAGCGTGGGCACCAGCCTGCAATCGATCGCCGGCCTGACGGTGCCATGGGATGCGATGTCTCGCATCCAGCAAGACTACTTGACGCAGGCCACGGCCCTGTGGAACCAGGCGCTGGAGCAACCCGACCAACTCATCCCCGACGATCGGCGATTCGCTTCGGCGGAGTGGAAGAGCAACCCGGGCAGCGCCTTCATGGCCTCCATGTACCTGCTCAACGCGCGCACTTTGCAGCGCCTGGCCGACAGCCTGAGCGGTGACGAAAAAGCACGCGACCGCGTGCGCTTCGCCGTGCAGCAATGGGTGGACGCGGCCGCGCCGTCCAACTTCCTGGCATTGAACCCCGAGGCGCAGAAAAAGGCCATCGATACCAAGGGCGAGAGCATCACCCAAGGCCTGCAGATGCTGCTGAGTGACCTGCGCCAAGGGCATCTGTCGCAGACCGATGAGAGCGTGTTCGAGGTGGGGCGCAACGTGGCCAACACCGCAGGTTCGGTCGTGTTCGAGAACGCCCTGTTCCAGCTGATCGAATACAAGCCGCTGACCGACAAGGTCCACGCCGTGCCTTTCCTGCTGGTGCCGCCTTGCATCAACAAGTTCTACATCCTTGACCTGCAGCCTGACAACTCGCTGATCCGTTTCGCGGTGTCGCAAGGCCACCGCGTGTTCGTGGTCAGCTGGGTCAATGCCGAAGATGACCTGGCCAAAGCCACCTGGGACGACTACATCGAGCAGGGCACCATCAAGGCCATCGACGTGGTGCGCGAGATCGCCGGGGTCGCCAAGATCAACGCCCTGGGCTTCTGCGTGGGCGGTACCTTGCTTGCCACAGCTTTGGCCGTGATGGACGCGCGCGGCGACAAGCCCGTGGCCAGCCTGACCTTGCTGACCACTTTCCTGGACTTCGTCAACACGGGCACGCTGGACCTGTTCGTGGACGAGGCCATGGTGCAGGTGCGCGAGGCCACCATTGGCGAGCGCAGCCCGCAGGGCGGGGGGCTGATGCGGGGCGGCGAACTGGCCGCGACCTTCTCCTTCCTGCGCGCCAACGACCTGGTGTGGAATTACGTGGTCGGCAACTACCTGAAGGGCGAAAAGCCACCGGCCTTCGACCTGCTGTACTGGAACGGCGACAGCACCAACCTGCCAGGCCCCATGTACTGCTGGTACTTGCGCAACACCTACCTCGAAAACAAGCTGGCCCAGCCGAACGCCCTGACCGTGTGCGGCCAACCGGTGGATTTGCGCCGCCTGGACATGCCGACCTTCGTCTACGGTTCGCGCGAAGACCACATCGTGCCCTGGGACAGCGCCTACGCGTCCACCCAGTTGACCCAGGGGCCGACCACCTTCGTGCTGGGCGCTTCGGGGCACATCGCCGGGGTCATCAACCCACCGCAGAAAAACAAGCGAAGCTACTGGACCAGCGGCAAGCCGGGCACCTTCCCGGCCACGGCCAAGGAATGGCTGGCCACCGCGCAGGAGCACCCCGGCAGCTGGTGGACCACCTGGGGTGACTGGTTGGCAACGCAGGCGGGCAAAAAAGTGGCCGCGCCCAAGCAGCCGGGCAGCCCGAAGTACCCGGCCATCGAGCCAGCCCCGGGCCGTTACGTCTTGCGCAAGGCGTGAACGGCGCTCATCATCTACCGCTCGACCGAGTGAACCAAAAAGCCTCTGGAGAAAAGGAGTCACCATGACGACCGACATCGTGATCGTTGCCGCTTCCCGCACCGCCGTGGGCAAATTTGGCGGCACTTTGGCCAAGACCCCGGCCTCCGACCTGGGTGCGGTGGTGATCCAGGACCTGCTCAAGCGCACCAATTTGACGGGCGACCAGATCAGCGAAGTGATCCTGGGCCAGGTGCTCACGGCGGGCGTTGGCCAGAATCCGGCCCGCCAGGCCCTGATCAAGGCTGGCCTGCCCCAGGGCGTGCCTGGTTTCACCATCAACAAAGTGTGCGGTTCGGGCCTGAAGGCCGTGATGCTGGCCGCGCAATCCATCCGCGATGGCGACTCGGAAATCATCATCGCTGGGGGCCAGGAAAGCATGAGCCTGGCACCGCACGTGCTGCCGGGGTCGCGCGAAGGCCAACGCATGGGCGACTGGAAGCTGATCGATTCCATGATCACCGACGGCCTCTGGGACGTCTACAACCAGTACCACATGGGCATCACCGCCGAAAACGTGGCCAAGAAGTACGAGATCAGCCGCGAGCAGCAGGATGCGCTGGCCCTGGCTTCGCAACAGAAGGCCGCCGCCGCTGTGGATTCGGGCCGCTTCAAGGACGAGATCGCGCCAGTGCTGATTCCGCAGCGCAAGGGTGATCCGCTGGTGTTCGACACCGATGAATTCGTCAACCGCAAATCGACCGCCGACGTGCTGGCGGGCCTGCGTCCGGCTTTCGACAAGGCGGGCACCGTGACGGCGGGCAATGCCTCGGGCCTGAACGACGGCGCCGCAGCGGTGGTGGTCATGAGCGCCAAGAAAGCGCAGCAATTGGGTTTGACGCCTTTGGCGCGAATCGCCTCGTATGCCAATGCGGCGCTGGACCCGGCCTACATGGGCATGGGGCCGGTGCCGGCCTCCCGCCGGGCCCTCGAGCGTGCCGGTTGGAAGGCCGCCGACCTCGATTTGCTGGAAATCAACGAAGCCTTTGCCGCGCAAGCCTGCGCCGTGCACAAGGAAATGGGCTGGGACACCAGCAAGGTCAATGTCAACGGTGGTGCCATCGCCATTGGCCATCCCATCGGCGCTTCGGGTTGCCGCGTGCTGGTCACGCTGCTGCACGAAATGCAGAAACGTGACGCCCGCAAAGGCATCGCTTCACTGTGCATCGGCGGCGGCATGGGCGTGGCCCTGACGGTCGAGCGCTGAGCACTTCCCTCGTTCTTTTTCTCTCGCAACGATTAGATTTTTTCCCCAAAAGAGGAGCATTCCATGAGTCAAAAAGTGGCCTACGTGACCGGCGGTATGGGCGGCATCGGCACCTCGATCTGCCAGCGGCTGCACAAGGACGGTTTCAAGGTGATCGCAGGCTGCGGGCCCAGCCGTGACTTCAAGAAGTGGCTGGACGAGCAAAGCGCTCTGGGCTATACCTTTCATGCCTCCGTGGGCAATGTGGCCGATTGGGATTCCACCGTCGAAGCCTTCAAGAAGACACGCGCCGAGCACGGCCCGGTCGACATCCTGGTCAACAACGCCGGCATCACCCGTGACGGCATGTTCCGCAAGATGAGCAAGGCCGATTGGGACGCGGTGATGGACACCAACTTGAACAGCCTGTTCAACGTGACCAAGCAGGTCATCGACGACATGGTGGACCGGGGCTGGGGCCGCGTGGTCAACATCAGCTCGGTCAACGGCGAAAAAGGCCAGTTCGGTCAAACCAACTATTCGGCGGCCAAGGCCGGCATGCACGGCTTCACCATGGCCCTGGCCCAGGAAGTGGCCAACAAGGGCGTGACGGTGAACACGGTGTCGCCGGGCTATATCGGCACCGACATGGTGCGCGCCATCCGCCAGGATGTGCTGGACAAGATCGTGGCCACGATCCCCGTCAAGCGCCTGGGCACGCCCGAAGACATCGCCTCGATGGTGTCGTGGGTGGCCAGCGATGAATCGGGCTTTGCCACGGGTGCTGATTTTTCGATCAACGGTGGCCTGCACATGGGTTGATCAAACGTTCTTCGTTGGAAGAATGGGATCGCGAGACCCCGCAGCTTCGCTTCAGAGGCTGCGGGGTTTTTTCATGCCTGCTGGCGTGTGTGCTTGTGTGCTGTTTCAGGCGGCGGCTTCTTGTTCCAGCACCAGGCGGTCAAGGGCGGCGCAGACGTCCGCGAAGCGACCGGCGATGACCGTGCGGCGGGCATCCGCCGGGTCGCTGCTGATCCGCAGTCGGCGAGGCGCGATCGTGCTGGGTTTCAATGCCCGATCGGGGGCAAGAATGGGTTCTGTCCGAGGGCTGACCGCGCGTGCGGCTTGGGTGGAACGGGCAAAAAAGGCGCGGGCAAAGTGATGAATCATGGAGAACTCCGGCAACGGCAAATGAAGTTCGGCAGGATTCCAGGATGACGTCAACGCACGGGACTGCACACCCGAAGCGAGGTGCAAATGCCCGCCACCCGCACGGTGACGTTGCCAACACGGCAGCGAATTACATCAACAATTGATTGCGAATCAGGCCCACGGCCAAGCCTTCGAGTTCGAACTCGGGGTGGTCGGGCGGCACGATGATGGGTTTGAAATCCGCGTTTTCAGGCAGCAGTTCGATGCCCTTGGACGTGCGCATGAAGCGCTTGACGGTGACTTCATCACCCAGTCGGGCCACCACGATCTGGCCATTGCGGGCTTCTTTGGCGCGGGCCACGGCCAGCAGATCGCCATCCAGGATGCCGATGTCTTTCATGCTCATGCCGCGAACGCGCAAGAGGTAGTCAGGGCGCTTGGCGAACAGACTGGGTTCGAGCGAATAACTTTGTTCGACATGCTCTTGGGCCAAGATCGGGCTGCCGGCGGCGACTCGGCCCACCAGGGGCAGGACCAATTGCTCCAACCCCGGCAAACTCAAATTGAATGGCGTGCTGATGCCGCCTGACTTCTTGCGGGTTTCGTTCACCGTGCGCAGGGTGCCGGCTTTGAGGCGGATGCCCCGCGAGGTGCCGCCCAGCAGTTCGATCACGCCTTTGCGCGCCAGGGCCTGCAGGTGTTCTTCGGCAGCATTGGCGGAACGGAAGCCCAGCTCGGTGGCAATTTCGGCCCGGGTAGGGGGGGCCCCAGTGCGCGCGATGGCCCGCTGGATCAGTTCGAAGATCTCTTGCTGGCGGGGCGTGAGTTTGGGTTTATCGTTCATCTGGCTGTGTGGTCGCTTGACCTTCTGGAATGACCGCTGGATGGCTTGCCTTGGCTGTCATTCTATACAGTCCTGTTCATTTGTCCAGTGTTTTTGAAAAGGTGCGTTGCATGGATGTGAAGTCACCCTTGGTGGTGGTGCTGGGCACGGGCGGCACGATCGCCGGCACGGGGGCGGGGCCCGACGATGTGGCTTACCAGGCCGCACAGTTGTCCGTGGGCCAGTTGCTGCAAGCGGTGCCTGGCCTGTCGGGCGTGGCATTGGAAGCCCGGCAGGTGGCCCAGGTCGACAGCAAGGACATGGACTGGTCGGTGTGGCAGGCCTTGGCCAGGCAGGTTCAAGCGGCCTTGGCCCGCGAGGATGTGGGGGCGGTGGTCATCACCCATGGCACGGACACGTTGGAAGAAACCGCTTACCTGCTGCACCGTTTGCTGGACGTGGACAAGCCGGTGGTCCTGACCGCGGCCATGCGGGCCGCGACGTCGGCTCAGGCCGATGGCCCCCGCAACCTGGGCGATGCGGTGCGGGTCGCCGAACGCGCGGCCAGGCAGGGCCAGTCGGGTGTGGTGGTCGTGATGGCGGGGGTGATCTGGCCGGGGTGCGCGGTGCGCAAAGCCCACAGCTGGCACATCGATGCCTTCGATGGGGGCGGGTGCGAGCCGCTGGGTCGTGTCGCCGACGATGGTGTCGTCCTGGACGCCATGCCCTGGGTGCCCCCGGGCGGCGCGGGTTGGTCCTGGCTGGACAGGGCGCCGCCGCCCCGGGTCGAGATCCTGACCAGCCATGCGGGGGCCGATGGCCGGGTCGTCGAGGCCTTGCTGGCGCAGGATGCCAAGGCTGGGGATCCGGTGAAGGGTCTGGTCGTGGCCTGCACGGGGCACGGCACGATCCACCAGGGATTGACGCGGGCTTTGGAGAAGGCGGAGCAACGGGGCATTCAGGTCTGGCGAAGCAGCCGGGTGGCCCGGGGTGGGGTGCAGTGCCGCGAGGGGGACCGCTGGCCGGCGGCGGGCAGCCTGACGCCGGCGCAGGCTCGTGTGGCCTTGATGCTGGATTTGTTGGGGGTGCCGCCTGCCCATCTGGCGGGATGAAGGACTGAACCCGTGCTGCGGTGTCCGACTAGCCGAGTGCTGCCTTCATCCCTGAGACAAGGCGTTTGTCCCGAGACAGGTCAGACTTTAAGCAGGCTTCGTGACACGCCGATGACAGGCTGGCGAAGCGCGCGGATCAGGGCTTGACGCGCAAGGCCACGGCCGGCCCACCAGCCTTGAGCACCTGTTCGACACCTGGGTGGGTTTCACCCAGCGCGGGCCACCAGACCTGGGCGCGGTGATCTCCGGCAGGCAGGTCCAGCGTGAGTTGGCCGTCGCTGCCGGTCACGCCGAAATAGGGCGTGTCGACCACATGGATGTAGCCCAGCATCTGGTCGTGGATGTTGCACCCCAGGGTGGCGGTGCCGGCCTTGTCGAAGACCACGGGTGCGGCGGGCGTGCCGGCGTAGAGCTTGATCTCGAATTTCTTGGCGGCCGAAAACGAGTAGACATGGTGCCGAACTGTGTCGAAATTCGGAAACAGCACCGGGGTGCCGGTTTGCACCACCAGCATGGTGGGCTGGAAGGCGCGCCCTTTCTGCGCCATGTTGGCGGTCGCGCCGGCCGGGGCCGTGGCACGTGCGCCTTTCACGTACACCGCCACCGCCGCCTGTGCCATGGGCTGGCCGGCTTCGTTGGTGACCAGGATGGCCTGTGGCGCCGCCTGGGCACCCAGGCTGGCCGCCGCGATGAGGCTGCCCAGAACCACGGTCAAGCCGGGCAGGCGGGGCGCAAAAGTGCTGGTGGTGGGCATGCTGGCTTGGACTGGCTCAGCCCTTGACGATGTCGCGGCGGGTGGGCGCCAGGCGGCGCAGCAGTTCGTTCTTGGCAACGGTCGGGGCGTTCGCTTGGTTGATCTCGTCCCGCAGGATCTCGACCATCAGGTCGAATTCAGCGCCAGAGATGCCCAGGTCGGCGTGCGAATTGCGCATGGTTTCGCCTTCGTACACACAGGGGCCATCGGCCACTTTGCACACGTACGTGGCCACGCTTTCCTTCAGCGCCTTCATTTTCACGTTCGCGAACGTGCGTTTGGTGCGCGGGTCGGTGGAAACGCGGTCCAGCGTGCGGTCGGTGATCTGGGTGATGCCGGCGACGCCGCCCAGTTGTTGGTACAGCGCGGTCGGGCCGCCGGTTTTCAGCGAAGTGGCGCAGGCCATCAGGCTGGCCAGGGTCCAACTGACGGCCAGTCCGATCACCAAGGTGATGAGATGCCGCTTGCGCTCAGGCGTGAGTTGTGCGCGCAGGTCTTGAAATTTCATGAAAGTCACCTTTGTGATCCTGTTTTTTCGGCATGAGCTGCTCAATGTTGAGGCGGTTGGGTCGATACCGATCTGTCGAACAAAGGTGTTTTGGCCAGCGATGGCTTTGAAAAGGCAGATCAAGATGCGTGGATCCCCGACCCGTCACACCCTCAAAGCCGCTTGGCTGACCATGGCGGTGGCCGCGGCGTGCGCGGTCTTGTTTCCCCATTCGGCCCACGCGGGTGATCGCTTGTTGGCCACCTGGGGCGTCAGCCAGGTCGAAGGCGCGGCGGGCGGCGGGCTCACGCCCTGGGCTGTCATCGCGGGCAGCGGCAGCAGCAACCAGGTGGGCGGCTCGGCATTCGTCACGCACAGCAAGACCAACGATGGCTACGACCTGAAGGTGGCGGGCGCGGCGGTCGGCATCCGTGACCGCGTGGAATTGAGCATGGCGCGCTGGAGCTTCAAGCTCAGCCCGCAAGTGCAGCCGGACAAGTCCATCGAGATGAACTCGGTGGGGGTCAAGGTCAAGGTGGTCGGCGATGCCGTCTATGACCAGGACAGCTGGGTGCCGCAGGTGAGCGTGGGTGCCCAGTACAAGGTGAACAACGACGAGGCGCTGTTGAACCTGTTCAAGGTCGACAGCGACGGTGTGGATTTCTACGCTTCGGCCACCAAGCTGTGGCTGGGGGCCGCCGGAGGCTACAACGTGTTGGCCAACCTGACTTTGCGCCTGACGAAGGCCAACCAGTTCGGCCTGATGGGCTTTGGCGGCGTGGGCCACACCCATCGCAAGTTGATGGCCGAAGGCAGCCTGGGCCTCATGCTGCGCGACGACCTCGTCGTGGGGGCTGAATACCGCCAGAAGCCCAACAACCTGGAAGACACCGCCGCGACCTTGAAAGAGCAGGCCGCGTGGGATGTGTTCGTGGCCTGGTTCCCGACACGCCAGCTCAGCCTGACGGCCGCCTGGTTGAACTTGGGCAACATCGTGGGCAAACCAGACCAGCAGGGCCTGTACCTGTCCGGACAAGTGAGCTTTTGAGTGAGGCGCTGAAGCCCCCGTTTTTTCTCCTTTACATTCGGTTCACGAACGGGACACCGTTTGTAAACCTGAGTGGGTGAGACTGGGCTTCATGAAAAAAATCAAATCCTCCTGGTTCACGCCGACGCGCGTGGTGCTGGGTGTGCTGGTCGTCGCGGCGGCCGCCTGGGGTGTCAAAAAAGCGTTTTTCACGCCACCACCCCGGCCTGACGTCATCACCGCCAATGTGGTGGTCGGCGACCTGGAAGACACGGTGCTGGCCAGTGGCACCATCAAATCCTTCAAGGATGTCAGCGTCGGCGCGCAGGTGTCGGGGCAGATCAAGCGGCTGCACGTGGCCTTGGGTGACACGGTCAAGCAGGGCCAGTTGGTGGCCGAGATCGATTCGACCACGCAGCAAAATGCCTACCAGAACGCGCAGGCCCAGATCGCCTTGCTGCAGGCGCAGTTGCTGGCCAAGCAGGCCACGCTGACGCAGGCAGAGTTGTCGTTCAAGCGCAAGAAGAGCTTGCTGGCGCAGGATGCCGGATCGGCGGTCGATTTCGAGGACGCACAAGCCGCGCTGGCCACGGCCAAGGCCGACATCTCGGTGCTCGACGCCCAGATCAAGCAGGCCAAGACCTCGCTCGACACGGCCCGCGTGAACCTGGACTACACCCGCATCACGGCGCCCATCGATGGCGTGGTGGTGGCGGTGCTGGCCGAAGAAGGGCGCACGGTGAACGCCAACCAGTCGGCGCCGACCATCATCAAGTTGTCCAAGCTGGACACGGTGCAGATCAAGGCGCAGATCTCGGAGGCCGACGTGGTGCGCGTCAAGCCAGGCTTGCCGGTGTACTTCACCATCCTGGGCGAGCCCAACCAGCGCTATGAGGCGCAGCTCAAATCCATCGAGCCTGTGCCCGATGCCGCGCAAACCGACACGACCACGTCGACCAGCGCCACCTCGACCAGCGCCACGGCCATTTATTACAACGGCCTGTTCCAGGTGCCCAACCCCGATGGCAAGTTGCGCGTGTCGATGACCGCGCAGGTGTTCGTGGTGCTGAACAAGGCCAAGGATGCCTTGTTGATCCCCTCCACGGCCTTGTCGGACAAGGCGGTGAAGGGCCGGTACACCGTGCGTGTGCTGGAAGGCGAAGGGCGTGAACAGAAGGTGGTGCCGCACCAGGTGCGCATCGGCATGAACAACCGCGTGCAGGCCCAGGTGCTGGAAGGCCTGAAGGCCGGTGACAAGGTGGTGGTGGGCGAGGCCAGTGCAGGCGGCAGCAGCGGCGGTGGCCGCCGCGGCGGTCCTATGTTCTGAACGCGAAGGGCCCCGACATGACGCAAGCACTGTTGGAGGTGAAAGACCTCTGGCGCGAGTTCCCGTCCGGTGAAGGCAAGGTGGCCGTCCTCAAAGGACTGAACCTGAGCATCCGGGCCGGCGAGATGGTGGCCATCATGGGCGCCTCGGGTTCGGGCAAGTCCACCTTGATGAACATCCTGGGTTGCCTGGACCGGCCCAGCCGCGGCGCTTATTTCGTGGCCGGCCACGAGACCAGCGAGCTGGCGCCCGACGGCCTGGCGCAATTGCGCCGCGAGTACTTCGGCTTCATCTTCCAGCGCTACCACTTGCTGGGTGACCTGACCGCCTTGGGCAACACCGAGATCCCCGCCATCTACGCGGGCCACGGCGCGCAGGAGCGGCACCAACGCGCGCAAGCGCTGCTGGGTCGCCTGGGCCTGGGCGAGCGCACCACGCACCGCCCCGGCCAGTTGTCGGGCGGGCAGCAGCAGCGCGTCAGCATCGCGCGGGCGCTGATGAATGGCGGCGATGTCATCCTGGCCGACGAGCCCACCGGCGCGCTGGACAGCGCCAGCGGCGCCGAGGTGATGAACATCCTGCGCGAGCTGCACGCCGAAGGACACACCGTCATCATCGTCACCCATGACCAGAAGGTGGCGGACCACGCGCAGCGCATCATCGAGATCGCGGACGGCGAGATCATTGCGGACCGCCGCAAAGATGGCGAGGCCGTGACGACCCACGTGCTGAGCAAGGAAGGCCAAGCCATCCCGCACCCGTGGAGCGCCCACTGGGACCGCTTCACCGAGGCTTTCACCATGGCCTTGCGCGCCATGGCTGGCCACCGCCTGCGCACCTTGCTGACCATGCTCGGCATCATCATCGGCATTGCGTCGGTGGTGTCCATGGTGGCGCTGGGGCAGGGCACGCGCGAGCGGGTGTTGAAGGACATCAGCGCGATGGGCACCAACACCATCGACATCTTCCCGGGCAAGAATTTCGGTGACCGGCAGGCGGGGCGCATCCAGACCTTGGTGCCCTCGGATGCCGATGCCCTGGCGAAATTGGGCTACGTGGACAGCGTGACGCCCAGTGTGGCCACTTCGGTGACCCTGCGGCGCGGCAATGTGGAGGCCACGGCCAGCATCACTGGTGTGGGCGACCAATTCTTCCGCGTCAAGGGCTACACGCTGGCCAAGGGGCAGACCTTCGATGCCGACAGTGTGCGCCGCCAGACGCAGGAGGCGGTGATCGATCCCAACACGGCCAAAGCCATGTTCGGTGCCAATGAAGACCCGATCGGGCAAGTGATTTTCCTGGGCAATGTGCCGGTGCGCGTGGTGGGCGTGACCGCCCCGCAGGAAAGCGCTTTCATGGCCAGCGACAGCCTGAACGTGTGGGTGCCCTACACGA
>NZ_JBOHHL010000044.1:0-26467 GCF_050725395.1 Aquabacterium sp.
CCGGTGGTGCTGCCGTAGACCAGCGAGCGCACGCGGCCACGTCGCGACAAGGCCTGGAGCAGGTGCGCGGTGCGCGTGTCGTGCGCGCCCTGCCCGGGTGGCGGGGCCAGGTGCACCACGCGCGCGGCCAGCCCCGCCAGCCGGGCCAGCGTGGCCGGCTGGTCCAGGTTGCCCAGCAGGGGCACCAGTCCCGCCTGCCGCAGAGCCGCGGCCCGTTCGGCCTGCGAGGTCAGGGCCAAGACACGGCAACGCGGCAACAGTTCGCGCGCCACGCGCAGGCCCACGTCACCACAGCCCACGATCAGCACGCGGGTCTGGCGGAAGCGGGCTGGTCGGCTGAAAGTCGGGCTGGGCATGTGAAGACAATGGCCGTTGGTCGGCGGCCGGGCTGAGGGACAATGCTCGGGATTCTGAACGCAGTGGAGCCAAGTTTTGAGCTTTTCCGTGACCATCGTGCCCAGCGGGCGCCAATTCTCGATGCAGCGCGACGAGACCGTGCTGAGCGCGTCCATCCGCGACAACGTCGGCCTGCCTTATGGCTGCAAGGATGGCGCCTGTGGTTCGTGCAAATGCAAGCTGGTCGAAGGCCGCGTGATCCATGGGGCTCACCAGGCCAAATCCCTGAGCGAGGCAGAAGAAGCCGCCGGCTGGATGCTGACCTGCTGCGCCACTCCCCAAACCGACCTGGTGATCGAATCGCGCCAGGTGGTGTCGGCAGGCGATTTCCCCATCGTCAAGATGCCCACGCGCATCATCAGCCTGACCCTGGCCGCGCCCGACGTGATGGTGATGCGACTGCAGCTGCCCACCAACAACACCTTCGGTTTCCGCGCCGGGCAGTACGTCGAATTCATCCTGAAGGATGGCAGCCGGCGCAGCTATTCCATGGCCAACGCGAAGAGCACCGCGACCCTGGAAGTGGAAGGCTCGGCCCCCATCACCACCATGGAGCTGCACCTGCGCCACATGCCAGGCGGCAAGTTCACCGACCATGTCTTTGGCACGATGAAGGAAAAAGAGATCCTGCGCATGGAAGGCCCCTACGGCACCTTCTTCTTGCGCGAGGATTCCGACAAGCCCGTGGTGCTGCTGGCCTCGGGCACAGGCTTCGCGCCCATCAAGGCCATCATCGAGCACATGCGCTTCAAGGGCATCACTCGGCCGACGGTGATGTACTGGGGTTGCCGCAGCAAGGCCGATCTGTACCTGCACGACTGGATGTCGCAAGCGGCGGCCGAGTTGCCCTGGCTGACCTACGTGCCGGTGTTGTCGGAACCCAAGCCGACCGACGAATGGACCGGCCGCACTGGCTTCGTCCACCACGCCGTGGTGCAAGACCTGCCCGACCTGTCAGGCCACGAGGTCTACGCCTGCGGCGCGCCGGTGATGGTGCAGGTGGCCCAGCGCGACTTCGTGAACCGGCATGGCTTGCCGGCCGAATGCTTCTTCGCCGACGCCTTCACCAGCGAGGCCGACAAGGTCGGCTAGCGCAAACCTGTCGGCCCCGTGGCACAGGGGGCAGGCAGCAAACCGTGTCCGGCCCGCAGCCTGCCCTCACCTGTGCACTATTCAGCAGCCAGGCCCACCATGCCCGTCAGCGGCGGGAAAACAGCGATCTCGTCGGCCGGCACCAATTCCCCGTCGGACGGCTCAATGCGGTACGAGCTGACCGTGCCCGAGCGCCCATTGACCACCGACAGGAAAGCCTGGTCGCCCGACACCTTGACGTCCACCGGGCCGTGGCCATCAGACAGGCGCGCCGCCACACCGTTGGCATTGAGCAGCTTGAGCTGGCCACTGCGCTCGATGCTGTAACCCGTCAGCGTGTTGCTCGCGGTGTTGCTGGTGTACAGGTAGTTGTTGGTTCCGTCGATCCAACAGGTGGTCAGCTGACCATTGGGCACCGAACGACCGAGCATGTTCAATTGG
This sequence comes from Aquabacterium sp., assembly GCF_050725395.1. GTDB lineage: Bacteria > Pseudomonadota > Gammaproteobacteria > Burkholderiales > Burkholderiaceae_C > Aquabacterium. Next base: position 1,930 of record NZ_JBOHHL010000044.1, read on the forward strand.
CCATCGTCTGAAAACCGGTAAGACGACACCGTGCCCCCGACGGCTTCTGTGACGAACAGGCGCCCCTTGCGGTCAAAGGTAAAGCCAAACGGCAGTGGATCGGGCGACGCCTTGACGGCAGGATTGCGCGACAACAAGCCCGTGGCGTCGTCATAGGCAAACCATTTGATGCTGCCCTTCGTGTCCAGCTTTTTGTCGGTGATGACGAGGTAGTCACCATCCGGAGAAAACTCCGCCTGGGCAACCGTCCGCAAGATGTCGGGTTGCGGACCCAGTTCGGTTGTCGGCGTGTGCAGCGAACGCGTGGATCCGGGGATCGGCGTCAGGCTGCCATTGCGGCCGACCTGAAAGCCGGTGACATTGCCCTCGCCCCCGGCGTTGAGCACATAGATGCGGTTTTGCTTGACCGCGACGCTGACCGGGAAGCGCCCACCGGAGTTGGCCACACCGGTCAGCACCAGGCGATCTTGCTGCACCCTGAAAGCGGAGACCTGGTTGCTGCCGGCATTGACCGCGAACAGCCATTGGTTGTCGCGGCTGAGCACCAAGGCGTTCTGAGAACCCAGAGGGTCCTCGGGCGTGGTCAAGCCGACACCCGAACCCGCGCCGCCCGTTGGGTACTTGCCCAGGATGCTGAGGCGCCCTTCCGGGCTGCGCTTGAGAACAGCGATCTTGTTGCCCTCCTGTGCGTTGGACATGACGTAGACATTGCTGTCATGGGCGTGGACATGGGCCAGCGTGGCCGAGGCCCAGATCAGCGAGGAGACGAAAAGTGCGATGCGTGTCGTTTTCATGGCTTGCCTTGTAGAAATGGTTGAACAACAGATGAGAAGGCTGAACGATCAGCTCAGTCGGCCCGCAGGAATGCGTGACGAAACACATAGCGCGAGATGCGCCGACCGAGCGAAATTCCCTGGGTCTTGTCGAAGGCCCAATGGATGCCCAGGTAGATGCGGCTTTGGCCGTTCTCTTCCTCTGCCTGAGACAGCGTGGAGAAGCTTCGGACTTCGAGCGGGCGGATGTTGCCGGTGTTGTCCACGGTCAGGCCGTTGTACTCGTCCGATACAAAGCTGAAGGCGATGTTGTCGGTGCCATAGAACTGGCGCAAGGTCTCGAACAGTGCGCCACCGATGGTGGCGTGTCCGGACGGGTACGAGGGGAACGGGGGCGAGAAATTGGGCCCCTTGATGTTGTCGGCCGGCGCCCCCAAAGGCATGAAGTCGGGATCGCCCCTGGTGGCCGGGTTGCCATCGCCAAGGCCGGTGGGGCCCGTGCCAGGATCGGCTTCTCGCAGACCAGTGACCGGCCGCCAATGTTGGTAATACCACTTGTTGTCCCAGGCTGCGGTGCCCGCGTCGGCCATCGTCACGTTCACCAGCACCAACAGGCGGGCCAGGTCGATGTAGCTGTTGGCCGTGCCTTGCTGCTTGGCGATGTGCACAGCCACCTGGTTGTACAGCCGCGGCGGCGCGCACAGGCTGGGCATGCCATCGTAGGCCCAGTAGCGCCCGGCCACGCCTTGGTCTTCCGTGCGGATCGTGGGAGTGCTCACCCCATCGCCCCCCAGTCGTTTGAGTTCATTGAAGGCCACGGTGTACTCGGCGCTCTTCATCGATGGCGGCGGCGGCAGGCGGTAAGACCTGATCGCCTCTGACGCAAACGGTTTGACCTTGCCCCAGTGCAGGCCAAGGGCCAAAGGAATTTGACTGACCGGATCGGGCCGCCACTTGCCAGGCTGGTTGCTGGGTGTGAAATCGACACCCACCACCGGCTCTTTGAAGTCCGAGCCGTCATTGGCGCGTGTGGCCAGGATGGCGGCCGCCGAGCGCCGGCCCAACTCGATGCCGCGTTGCCGGGCCAGGTTGTTGTCCAACTTGGCCAAGTCATCGGTCAGCGCCTTGTCGAAAGCCAGCTTTTGCGAGGGGTACATGGCGATGAGGGTGTCGTGCGCAGCCTGGGCAACGGCGGCATCGACCGAAGTGTTGCCCTGTTGGGTGACGCCTGGGGAATAGCTCGTGTATTTGCCGGAGACCGCATTGGCCGCATCGAACATCGCGATGTGAACGATGGCCATGGCGCGGCTGGATCGGGCCGGCCCGATCTGCTCGCCAAACACGCGTTGGTCGCCGGGCGCCACTGGTGTGTGGTCCAGGCCGCTGGCGTTGATCGCGACTTCGTTCCAGTACAAAAGGCGCTGCGCAGTGTCCTTGGACGGTCGGGGCACGCGCGATGCCGGCGCCTGAACACCGTCCGCAGCGTCAAATTGGGCGCCGTAGGCCTCGCCCACCCCATCCACCGGATTGGCCGCCCACAAGCAGGAGGTCGGGGTCAACAGCAAGGTCGCCGGCAGCAGGCAGGACGCCACCCATGATTTGAGGCCTTCGCCGCGTTCATGGACCTCCTCCGGCATCGAGGGCGAATTTTCTCTGGCACGGTTTTCAATTTTCGACATGGCAGCTCCAAAAAATTTAGAATGGCTGGTGAAGACAAACCAATAACTTCTTGCTTTTTAAATAACGAAGCGAATATCACAACGACGAACTCAGTATTAGCTCGCCTGCTCGCCAATAAAACAACCCGCCATGCAAAATTGAAATACACCGAACGCACGAATTATTCGTCAATCTGTTTTTCAGGAAAATCAAAAATTCAGACGAATGGCCCTGATCCGCGACGAGCCTCGGAGGGGGTCGAGGTCAATGCGACAGCGAGCCTCCGGATTTCAAGGCGTCCATCAGCAACGTCGCCAGCACACGGCCTAGCGTCACATGGGCGTCCTGAACCAAGCTCGAATGGGCGGATGGAACGTGAAGACAAGCGTCGCACCAACGCGCCATCTCTCCGGGTTTCGCACCCATGAAGCCAATCGAGGCCATGCCGATGATCTTGCCCAGGCGCAAGCCTTCGACCACATTCGGCGAATTCCCCGAACTGGAAAAAGCCAGGAGGACATCACCAGGCTTGCAAACGGATTTGATCTGCCAGGTAAACATCGACGACACGCCATGGTCGTTGGCCAAAGCGGTGACCATCGCCCCATCGGTGGCCAGTGCAAAAGCGCGAACCGGCACAGCGCAGGCCATGCCCTTGGTCATGACCAATGCCGCCATGCGTTGAGCGTCCACCGCGCTGATGCCATTGCCCACGAACCACAGGGCATGGCCACCGCGAACGGCATTCAGGCACAAATTCGCGGCAAGGGCCAAGGCCTTGCCAACCTGCTCACTGTCCAACAGCGCCTGAGTCAGGTTGGCCTGGTTGGTCAGGTGGTCTCGGATGTCGCGTTCAAGGTGGGGGTGGGTCTGCATGTTGCCGGCGCTTTCAGGTTTGAAGATCGAGTCGGAACAACTTGATGGCGTTGCGGCTGCTGATCTTGGCCTTGGCCGCGGGATCGACATTCAAGCCATCCAGACTCTGGCTGGCCTGGCCCATGTTTTCATACGGGTGATCAGTGGCGAACAACACGTGATCCACACCCACGGCATCTATGGCGAATTTCATATTTTTGTCATCGGACATGCCACTCGTGGTCACGTAGAAATTAGTTTTGAAATATTCGCTGGGTGGTTTTTTGAGGCGAACCCCCGCCCCTTTGAAATGAGCGGCCATTTGAAACCTGCTATCGATCCTGGAAAACCACCACGGAATACCTTCCCCCAAGTGCCCAAGCACGACCTTGAGGTTCGGATGCCGGTCAAAAACACCGCCCAGAATCATCCTCATGGCATGCAGGCCGGTTTCAGCCGCGAAACCCCACCCTGGTCCTTCCAGACCATAGGCCAGGTAAGGCGCCGCCATGGCGGGCGAAGGTGTCTGTGGGTGCAAATACAAAGGCAAGCCCAACTCTTCCAAGGCCGCCAGGACGGGTGCCTGTTCGGGGGCGTCCAGGTAGCGGCCCTGCGTGTGCGAATTGATCAGCGCCCCGCAAAGGCCCAGTTCCGACGCGCAACGCCGCAACTCTTGAACGGCCCCTTGCGGATCAAGGGGGCTAAAGGTGGCCAGCCCGGCGTAACGGTCTGGATGGCGCGCCACCACGGCGGCCAGGAAGTCATTGACCTTGCGGGAGTAGTCATTCGCCTTGGCCGCCGCGAAGAGCTGAACGCCGGGCGCAGTGAGCGACAGGATCGCGAAGTCGATGTGGGCCTCCTGCATGGCGGCCAGGCGCGAGGCGTCCACGTCCAGCAACTTGCCCGAGATGACCTGGCCCACCGGACTGTGGAACAACTTGCCATAAAGGCTGGCGAACGCAGGGTCCAGCCCTTCAGGGAGCGCCTCCAGCAGCGCGGTCCACTCGGCCAGGAGTTCTGGGACCACGAAGTGCTCCTCCACAGCCACCCGGAACATGGGACCTGGGACCGAAGAGGCGGTCATGACCCCATGGCAACCGCCACAGGCCGAGGCCACCAGCGCCGCCCCACCCTTCATAAACTGCCGGCGATCGGGCCTCATCGCCCACCTCCTGTCATGAGCGCTGGCGTCTGTCCAGCTTGGGCTTTGGGCCGGCCAAACACCGACTGAAGCGCCGCCAGGCCGGCCTTGAACAGGTCTTCGATTTCAACCACCAGCCGGGACTCCTCATCGGCGGCGCAGCGGAATTCGGCCTGCCACACGGCCAGCGTGGCTGGGTCACCCTCGGTGATCGGCATCAGGGCCAGGCTGGCGTGGTAATGGGTCACCGCCAGCGGCGCGCGCAGAATGGTGTAGCTGACGGAGTGCGCTGTGTCGTCGAGCGCGCAAAGCCTTTCCCGTATCCACGCACCATTGTTCAACTCGAACGAGCGCACACACCCGACCGCGTCTTCTTCGCGGCCATCTTCGATCTCGCTTCGAACCACCGCCGGGTGCCACTTTGGAAAGCCATTGAACTCGCGCACGAGCTTCCACACCGGATTGATGTCCGCCTCAATGACGGCGCTGATGAATACTTTGCTCATGGGTTGCCTCCTTGGCGTGATGAATGGCGTGTCAGTGGGAAAACATCAGGACTGCCTTCACCGTGCTGCCGTTGGCCGCGTCTTCGAAGGCGCGGTTGATTTGCTCGAAGGGATAGGTCTTGATCAGGCGTTCGAACGGAAACCGGCCCTCGCGTTGGAAATCCAACAAACGGGGCAGGAAGGAGCGAGGCACCGCCGAGCCTTGGATCACGCCCTCGAGTGAAGCGGCCTTCTTGAAGATCTGAGAGGTGTCGAAAGGGTACTGACGGCCCATGTGCGGCGCGATGACCATGCCGCAACGTCCGCCAATGGCCAGCGCCTGCAATGCGTCATTGAGCGCGGCCTCGTGCCCCGATGTCTCCAGCGCGTACCGCACCCCGTTCGGGCAGATGTCCAGGATGCGCCGTCCGACCTCGCCTTGCGACGCGTTGATGACCTGCGTCGCCCCCAGTTCGAGCGCCAGGTCCAGACGGTTCTGGTGCATGTCGACAGCCACGATGGGCCAGGCACCGGCCAGCTTGGCCGCCATCACCGCGCTCATGCCCACCGTGCCGCAGCCCAAGACCGCCAGGCTGTCGCCAGCAGACACACCAAAGGTGTTGAGGATGGCGCCGGCACCCGTCTGCACCCCACAAGGAATGGCCGCCAGGTGTTCCGCCGGATAGGCCTGTTCGGCGATGACCAGGTTGTGCTGAGGCACCACCGAATGGGTCGCAAAAGAAGATTGCTGAAAAAACGCCCCCGAAAGCGCCGCCCCTTCTTGCGAGAGGGTGGCAGAACCATCGAGCCGCCGACCGCCAAAGCCCAAACGCATGTGGTGCACGCAGTGGTAGGGGCGGCCCGCGTGGCAACCTGAACAGGCATTGCAAAACGGGTACGAACTGATCACACGGTCACCGACGCGCAGGCCGCTGACCCCGCTGCCGAGCAACTCGACGGTGCCGCAACCTTCGTGCCCCAGCACCGCCGGCAAAGGCACCATGCCACCGGCAATGACGTCGGTGTGGCAGATGCCGCATGCGTCATTGCGCACCAGCACCTCGCCAGGCGCCAGTTCGGCCAGCTCGATCGGCTCCAGCTTGAAAGGCGCATTGGCCTGGCGCAGCACTGCGCCCATGGCTTGAATCGTCATGATGTTTTCTCCGGGGAAAGATGGGACAACAAAGGCAATCGCCGCACGCGCCTGCCCGTGGCTTGGAAGTAAGCGGCGGTCAGGGCAGGTGCGGTGGGCGGCACACCGACTTCGCCCACCCCGGAAGGCGGGGCATCGCCGGGCAACAAATGCACTTCGATGGGCGGGGTGTCGTCCATGCGCAGCACGGTGTAGTCATGAAAGTTGCTCTGCACCACCCGACCTTGCTCGAAGCGGATCTCGCCATGCAGCGCCGCCGACAAGGCATAAACAACCCCGGAGACCACTTGCCGCTTGACCGTCTCGGGATGAACCACCACGCCGCAGTCCACCGCGCACACGACGCGCTTGACCGTGGGCCATCCCGCTTTGTCCACGGTGATCTCAAGCACCTGGGCCACCACGCTGCCGAAGGACTGGTGAAGGGCCAGTCCCCGGTGAACGCCAGGCGCGGCCGCCTGAGTCCACCCCGCCTTCTCCGCCACCAGACGCAGCACCGCCGCATGGCGCGGCTGGTCCTGAAGGAGGTCCAGCCGCAGCGCCAACGGATCGCGCCGGGTCAAGCAAGCCACTTCGTCGAGGGCCGACTCCACCGCGAAGGAGTTCACCGAGTGCCCCACCGACCGCCACCACAACACCGAGGCGCCGTTGTCAGCGGTGTGAACATCGAGTCGTTTGGCCGGCAAGGCATAGGGTGGATCAGCACCCTCCACCGACAAATGGTCCACGCCGTGCTTGACCAAGGCCTTCTCAAACGGCGTGCCGGTCACGATGGACTCGCTCACGATGCGGTGCGCCCACGCACTCGGCCGACCAGTGGGGCCCACCGTTGCCTGGATTCGACTGAGGTGCATGGGACGGTAAAAGCCCCCGCGCATGTCGGCTTCACGACTCCAGATGACCTTGACGGGCGCCTTCAGCCGCATCGACAGTTCGACCGCTTCCTTCACGAAGTCGGCATGAGGGTTGGCACGGCGCCCGAAACTGCCGCCAAGGTAGGTGGTGTGAATCCGCACCTTCTCGGGCGGCAGGCCGGTGATGGCGCAGGCGCTTTGCTGATCGGTGGTTTGCATCTGCGAACCTGTCCACACGTCGCAACCATCCGCACGCACGTCCGCGGTGCAGTTGAGCGGCTCCATGGCAGCATGGGCGAGGTAAGGCGCCTCGTACACCAAGTCCAGCACCTGCTCATCGGCCTGCCGCGCCGTGGTGCCCCGCCCGGTCTCGTGGACCACGGTCCCGGCTTCGTTTGCCAACGCACGGTATTTACGCCACAGCAGCTCGCTGTCCAACTCCGGCCGCTGCAAAGGCGACCACACGATCTTCAGCAAGGGCAAGGCTTGCTGCGCTGTCCAGAACGAGTCGGCCACCACGGCGACGCCCATGGACAGCGAGACCACCTGCTTCACACCTGGCAGTCGCAACACCCTGGCCCTGTCCATCGCAGCCAGCTTGGCCTTGGCGCCGGGCACGGGCGGCCGTTCAATCGCCGCGATCAGGAGGTCGGGCAGTTGCACATCGATGCCGAATACCGCCGAACCATCGACTTTGCAGGCCGTGTCCAAGCGCTTGACCGATTGGCCGATCAACTTGAAATCAGCCCGCGCCTTGAGCACAGGGTTGGCGGGAACCGGCAGGTGCGAAGCACGGGATACCAGCGCGCCATAGGGCAAACGCCGCTCGCTGGGCCCATGAACGACCTGGCCGTCGCGAGCGGTGCATTCCGCCACGGGCACCTCCCATTGCTGGGCCGCGGCGGTCACCAGCATTTCGCGCGCGGCCGCGCCCGCCTGCCGCAACTGGGACCACGCCGTGCTCACGCTGGTGCTGGCGCCCGTGCCTTGGAATGGCCCCCACTGGGTGTGGCGATACTGCGCATGCGCGGGGGCCGAAGCCACCTTGACCCGCGACAGATCCACCTCCAGCTCCTCGGCAACCAGCATGGGAAGGGAGGTATGCACCCCCTGTCCCATCTCGCTCTTGTGCACCGTGATGGTCACCAAGCCATCCTGGTCGATCTGAACGAAGGCGTTGAAGGGGATCGCGGGCGCCTCGTCATCCAGGCGCTGTTGCCCTTGCGCGGCAGGCAAGTGCAGGCCCAGCAGCAAACTGGCCCCAGAGGCACCGGCCAGCTGGATCCAACGCCTGCGGTCCATGAGGATCTTGTCCATCGCTCAAGCCTTTCCCTGCAAGACAGCGGCGGCTGCACGGATGGCGGCCCTGATTTCCGCGTAACTGCCACAGCGGCAGATGTTGCCCCGCATGGCCTCGTCGATTTGGGCCTCGGTAGGAGAGGGATGCTCGGTCAGCAAGGCCACCGCGCTCATGATCTGGCCCGATTGGCAGTAGCCGCACTGCGGCACATCCAGCTCATCCCAGGCCTTTTGAACGTGTTTCATCGGATGGGCCCCCATGCCTTCGATGGTCAACACCGGCGCGCGGCCGATCGATGCCGCAGGCGTGATGCATGAACGCACGGCTTGCCCCTTGACCAGCACCGTGCAGGCGCCACATTGCCCTGCCCCGCAACCATACTTCGTGCCGGTCAGCATCAGCTGCTCGCGCAAGACCCACAGCAAAGGCATTCCAGGCGGCGCCTTGATCCGCCGCGTTTGACCGTTCACCTGGATGGGGATGATTTTCATGATCGACCTCGCAGAAGACAGGGCACGGCATCCAGCGCGGCGTCAACCAGCGCATGGCCAAATTCAATCGGACCCCAGTCACGCCATGGCCAGACCGACCTGCTCCAGCTGTCCTGGATGAGGCCGGCGACCCTGGCAAGGCCAAGCGCGTCACCGTGGTCGCTGGCGGCATAAAGCAGGTACGCCGCAGACATCGATTGACGCAGGTATTTGGGGTTCACAGCAGGCTCTGCCGGATGAGTCGACATCAAGGCGATCGCCAAGCGTTGTTCAATGGCGGCGGACAATTCGCCGCGGCACCGCAAGCGATCAGCGAAGGTGACCAAGTAGGTACAGCGCAGATAGGCATCGTGGGACGCCAACAAGCCACTGGCCGCATAGCGCCCAGCGGTGTCCAGCACCAAGGTTCTCAAATGCTCCGGCGTGGCCAGCCCCAGGCTATGCAAGGCCATGCCATGGAAAGTCAGTTGCGAACACCTTGAACTGAGCGATGCGCGCGCAAAGAGTTGTCGCGCCGTGGCCACCCAGTCCCGCTCGGCAAACGCCTGGTCGCCCAGCCCCGCACCAGCCATCGCCGACAAGAGCTCCGAGAGAGGAAACAACAGGTAGTCAGGCCCCTCGTGGATGCCGTCTCCGGGCTGGGACCAATCGGCTTGGCATGCCTGGTCCAGCATGCGAAGCACGTCGGCCAAGGGCTGGCGAAACGTGCCACCGGCCCCACCCATAGCCTGCCAATCGGAGCCGCCCATCACCGACAGCATCAAGGCAAAGCAACGGCCTCGAAGAAAAGGGCTTTTCAATGTCCGTTGCAAATCCAGGAAGACGGACAAGGGACGAAAGCGGGGTGATTCGTCCTTGAAGTCATCCAACCAGCCGGCCTGCGCGGCAGCGCTGAACACCGCCACGAGGGCTGACAACCGGACATACAAGTCCTGGTCGTTCGGCGATGGCAGGGCGAAAAGGCGGCGTGCCGCCTCCTTCAACCGTGGCCGAAGCCATGCTTCATGACGCTGGGCGATTCCCACGCGGCACAGCGTGTGCACGGCCAGCGAGCACCCCATGGCATCGACAGGGGGGCCTTCAAGCTGCATTAACCACGCGATGACGTGATCACCGCGCAAGGGCTCATCGGTGGAGCCCAGCAGCACGCCCACGAGGTGGCGAACCAACCGGGCGTAGGCGCCGCCCTGACTGCGGACAAAGCCTTCACTCAGCGACCGCAACGCGCCCTCCGCCCCCGGGGCCCCGAAGCGCCAAGGGCGACTTCCCAGGCCCAGGCCATGCATGCAGCTGTGCCATGGACTGGACAGGCGAGCGAGCGCCGGCGCAGGATCAGCCGGCGCTTTCCTCGCAAGCCGGCCAAGCACCTGATCGGCCGATGGCTTGAAAAGCGATTCCATGAGCGGCCTCAATGGCGGGTCAATTCCAGGTGCCTGCGCTCCGCCTGAACCGGATAACGCACCGGCACACTGACGTCCGGCACCTCGAAGCCGAACAACTCATGGACATCACCCCGAAGCATGCCGAGGGCCAAGTTCAGCCACTTGATGCCCTCGGCGTAAATGGCCAGTGGCCGCTTCTGGGCCTGGGCGTTGTCGGCCAATTGCCCGTCTTCTCCACGGCTGAAATGGAAGGGTGGCATCGCCATGAAGTGCGTGCCCATGAGAAAGGCGAACCGAATGGTCCAATAGGGATCGTTTCGCCAGAACATGCCGCTCAGATTATTGAGGTCCCACGCGCGGGTCATGGCCTCGAAGAAATGTCTTTCAATGCCTTTGTAGGACCGCGCATAAGGATGGCCTTCATGCAGGTCGATTTGCAGATCCGGGGCCCCGTGAAAGCGGGCCGAGGTGATGTCGAAGTGCTCGCCATGGATGGCGTCATAGTTGCCGATGGAGTTGTGCCAGGGCTTGTTGTCGTACATGGGATCGTCCGCGCCCGTGTCCAGGCCGTTCTCGTGGAAACCAATGGCGCGGGGGTCCAGGAAGCGGATTTGCAGGTCTTTGGCATCGATGGAGATCTTGCTGAATTCGGTGCAGTGATCCAGGGCCAGCAGGGGCTCGATGTTGCCCAGCTTGATGTTTTCGGTGTTGGTGTCGCCCACGACCAGGCTGTGATAGCGAGGTTCGAGCACGCTTTGAAAAATCCCATTGCCGCGGAAGGTCTTAAGCAAGGTCGGCAGGTTCAACATTTTTTTGCCATTGAGCCAGATGTGACTGGCCCGCAGCAATTCGTCCGAGAAGGTGCGTGGCGCTGTTTCCTGCGACAAAGCCAGGCGCTGCTCAATCTTGCTGAAGTAGGAAACCTCCAGGGTCGGGCCCTTGGGCACGCGTTGGCGCTGGGCATGCACCTTGTCTTTGAGCAATGAAAAGACTTCGCTGTACAACCAGGCGACGACCGCGGGCGCCGGCTTGTGGTCCTTGACGAAGCGGCTGAGCTCGATGCCCGGCACATAGCTCATGTCGTAGATGAACTCCTGGCAATCGGTCTGCCGAGCCGGGCGGTTGGTTCTCAGCGCCAACATGCGAGGGAACAGATCGCTCAGGTTCTCGGGCAAGTCCAACAGCCAGGCGGCTTGCCGGCGAGCCTTGTTGTGAGGCGGCAGCATGACGCCCTGACCGTCACGGCCCCAGCGCGCGGTAATCAGACGCTCGCTCAGAACCTTGCGCACGACTTGCCGGCGCTGCGAGTCTTCAAGAAAAATGGTCAAGGACTCACTGCCCCCATAACCATAGCCCGTCACGATTTCTCCATCATGGATGTATTGCGCGACGTCCTGGCGTCGTTGCGCGCCTGGAAGTGCCCCTTGCGCATCGTCGGCCGGCAGCACCTCCGACGACATGAACGCCTCCGGCACGTGACTCGGAGAGTCGGCAGCATGAATATGTCGGTGGGAAGATTGCTCAGTGATGCTCATGGTGACTCCATTGGCGGAAAAAGCGCCGTGCAAATTAAAACCATTTGCCTTGGGTTGGCGTCCTAACCATAAGGGGGGGCAATATTGGTGTAAATCGCGAATGGCGCAAAATACAAGTGCCATTGGCGGATGAATCCCGCCGCTTGACTGCAACAGGCCACTGAAGCGTTTTGCGCATCAATCTCATGCACCAAATAGGGTTTAAAGCCGACCCTCGAACAAATAGCATCGGGCCCTGACTTATTCCAACACCAAGGAAACACCATGGCCACCTTGCTCAGAATTGATTGCAGCGCCAGAGAAACTGGCTCCCACTCGCGTTCGTTGGCGGATTTCGCCGAGGCCCTGTGGCGCAGCGAAAATAAAACCCCCAGCCACGTGAATATGCTGGATTTGGCCATCGAGCCAGTTCCACATATTCATGAAAGCACCATTGCCGGGTTTTACACGCCCGAAGATCAGCACACGCCGGCAAGCCGTCAGGCCACCGCGCTGTCGGATCGGCTCATCCAGCAGTTCACCGAGGCCGACGCCCTGCTGATCAGTGTTCCGATCTACAACTTTTCCATCCCCTCGGGCCTGAAAGCCTACATCGACCAGATCGTGCGCGCGGGAAAGACTTTCGGCTTCGACGCCGAACGCGGATTGTTCGGCTTGGTGAAGGACAAGCCGGTCTACATCGTGTCAGCCTACGGCGCGGCGGGCTATGCCCCGGGTGGACAACTGGCTTCCCTGGATTTCGTCCAGCCCTATTTGCGTTCGCTACTTGGATTCCTGGGCATCGCCAACGTGCACTTCTTTGTTCTCGAAGGCACCACCACCGAACCTGATCAGATTGAAACCCGCAAGAGAAGTTTGAAGGATGCCATCGCGACCGCGATGCTGGCCCCTTGACCGCTGGGATCCAGGCAGGCGCTCGTGCAAAGCCACCGCTGAGTGGTCCGGGCAGACGCCGACAGGCCTGGCCAAAGACCTGGGGCCATGTTGCCTCGCCGACAGGAAAGGAATGAAATCATGAGACGAATCGCTGTGCTCGGAATGGGTGCCATGGGTTCCAGGATGGCCCGTCGCCTCCTGGCCGCCGGTCACGCAGTGACCATCTTCAACCGTGGTGTCGAGGCCGCCAAAGAACTGGTGCAGGCCGGAGCCCTCAGCGCTGCGACGCCTGCGATGGCGGCGGCCGATGCCGACGTCGTCATCAGCATGGTCACGGACGCCAGGGCGTCCAAGGCCGTCTGGCTTGATCCGGTGGACGGAGCGCTCCATGCACTGCGAAAGGGGTCGGTGGCCATTGAATCCAGCACGCTGTTCCCTTCATGGGTCAGGGAGCTGGGGCAGATGGTCCATGCCAAAGGCGCTCAATTTCTTGACGCCCCGGTGGTGGGCTCTCGACCCCAGGCACAAGCCGGCGAATTGATTTTCCTGGTCGGCGGATCGCAAGGCTGCCTCACGCATGTCCGCCCGATCCTGGAAGTGCTCGGCTCGCGCATCAGCCACGTGGGCGAGGTTGGCGACGCCACGGTGATGAAACTTGCCGCCAATGCCTTGTTCGGCATGCAGGTCGTCACCTTGGCGGAAATCTTGAGCTTCATCGAAGCCGAAGGCCTGGATTCATGCACAGCGATTGGTGCGCTGACCGACTTGCCCGTGATCAGCCCGGTCGCTAAAAACATCATGGCCCAGATGCTGTCGCGCAACTACCTGCCAATGTTCCCGGTCGAACTGGCCCTGAAGGATTTCAAGTACCTCCAAGCTGCGGCCTCTGAAGCCGGTGCTCCTGCATTGCCTGTGCTCCAAGCAGGCACCGATGTGTTCGATCACGCGGTGCAGAAAGGGCACGGTCAAGAGAACATTTCGGCCGTTGCGCAGTTGTACAAACTGCCATTGAGCGTGGAGGCCTCATAGAAGTTGCCGGAGGCAAAGCGCCCTTCAAAGGGGGTCTGCACTGTGGGGCAGACCCTCTACCATCAATCCAGTTCCTGGGCTTCCGCCGACAGGTCGTCGCACTCAAAGCCACCCATGCCCCGTTGGATCAAGGCTTGCTCCTCGGGACTCGGCAAAGGCCACAACGGCAAAGGCTCATTCACCAATGAAGGCATGGCTGAAAAGCGCGAGGCTGGCAACTCGCCGGGCACATACAGTTCGTGAGCAGCGTAGGCATAGGGCTGCGCGCGTTGATGGGGGACCAGCGGGGCCGCCTGAAGTGCCGTGGTGAGGCGCGCCCGAAGAAACTCAGTGAACGCCTTGACTTTTTGCGGAACAAAGGTGCGTGAGGAATAGACCATCCAGACCGCTGTGTTGAAATCAGCGGCAGACGCGTCGAATTGCGGAAACAGGTCGATCAAGTTGCCTTGCCTGATCTCATGGGAGACCAACCAATCAGGCAGCAAGGCAATGCCCATGCCGGCCAGCGCGCATTTTTCCAATGCAATGGCCGTTGAGAAAATGCCTTTGCCATGGATGGGCACCTCCAAGGTTTCGGCCCTGTCGGCCTTGCTTCTGAAAAACCAACGAGACCGGAATCCGGCCAGGGAAAAGCGCAGGCAATTGTGATGCTGAAGTTCCTGAGGATGGGCCGGACAACCATGCTGGCTGAGGTACTGTGAGCTGGCGCACACGATGTAACGCACGCCCATCAATCGGTGGGCCACCAGTGACGAGTCCCTCAAAGGGCCAAGGCGCAATGCCAAGTCAATGCGCTCGGCCAGCAGGTCCACCACGGTGTCGGTCAGGTGCAGGTCGAGCGTGAGGTCGGGGTGAGTCTTGGCGAATTCCGGCATCAAAGGGATGATGCACTTTTGCCCGAACGAGACCGACGTGGTCAAGCGAAGGGTCCCCATTGGACGAGAAGCCATGTCGATCGCCGTTTGCTTGGCGCGCTCCATTTCCATCACCAATGGCTCGATGAGCTCGAAATAGCGCTCCCCCGCTTCCGTGGGGCACATCCGACGGGTCGTCCGTTGAAACAGGCGTAGGCTCAATTGGTCTTCCAAGGAAGCAATGGCCCTCGAGATGGAAGACGGTGCCTGATTTCGATCCTTGGCGACTGCTGCAAAACTGCCACGACGCATCACGTCAATGAAGGTTTTCATCAACTCCATGTCCATAAGGCCCCCATCTCTTTTTGAAGCGCGTTCACGATGCGCTTGTGTTCACCGACTTTATCGTCGGCTTTACAAAAATACAAGTTGAAGAAATCGGCATGCATGCCCATGTCTTCGCCCACTCCCCCCTCCTTGACATGGTCTTCTCAATGACGACTCAAGCCAAGTCGCCATGGCCTTGGCCAATGCTCTCGTTCGGGCCCGGCCAAGTGGATGGCGCGAAATGCCATGAAGAACACCACGGTGATAAACAGTCCCGCCACCATCATCGACATGAACGTCAACACACCGTCCTGCAGCAAGGGTATGTTGCTGGATCGAAAAGTCGGCAAGCGCTCGTACACGGTCCATGGCTGGCGCCCAATCTCGCACACCGCCCAGCCACTCAAGGTGGCAAGCCAAGGCAGCGGCCAACTTAAGCGGATGAGGTTGCGCAACCTGGGCAGGCGCCCCTCCGCCAGACCATTCCGGTTGATGAACACCAATGCAGACAGCACCAACATCGCGAGGCCGGAGGCCACCATGATCCGAAAGCTCAGAAAAACCAAGGACACCGACGGCTGAGCTGCCTTCCCCACCTTGGCCAGGCGCTCATTTGGAGACAAGGTGGACCATTGCACCCCATAACGGCCCGCCGTGTCGTCGTGCAGTTTCAGCCAGCCTGCGCGGTTGGGATCCCCGGGATGGCTCAAAGCCAGGGCGACCTTTCCCTTCGCCTGCGCCGTCAGATCGTGGATGCCCTGGACGGGCTCAAAGTTGCCATTGGTGAGCAAGCTGAGCATGAAGGGCACCCGCACTTCGTAGTGATTGCGGCCTTGCTCCTGATCGGGGACACCAAACAGGATGAGCGGGGCCGGGCCATCTTCGGCTTTCCAGTGAGCCTCGAATGCCGCGAACTTCATGGGCTGGGTCTGCGATGCATTGACCGCGCTGGCATGCCCACTCCATCCTATGATCAACACCGACCCCAGGCTTACCCACGCGGCGAGCTTCAATGAAGCCCCGTAAATTTCAAGGTGCTGATTTCTGGCGATGTAGCCACAGGCCATCGCCAAAACAAAGAATGCGCCGGTCAACATGGCCGCGGCCAATGTATGAACAATTTTATGAAGGGAAGTTTCGCTGAACAGAACCTGCGACAGCGACGACAAGCGCCACCCATCAAGGCCGAATGCCACGCCGACGGGATCTTGCATCCAAGCATTCACCGACAAAATGGTGACGACCTGCAGGGCCATCAGCCCCAGGAGGACCCAGTTCGCCACCATTTGGAATTTGGCGCTGCGCGCACCCCGGCAAACCACCACAGCCGCGATGGCCAGCAGCATCAAGGGCGCAATCACACCTTCCATGGCGAATATCTGTTGCAAAACCGGCGAAGCCGCCTGCGTGTAAAACCTCCATTCGTCGTGCAACTGCCAGCGCAAAGGGTAGCCGGTGATGAAACCCGTCGCCCAACTGAGGAGGAAGAATCGTCTCCAATAACGAGCGGCCAGCCACAAATGGTAGCGCCCGGTTCGAACATAGGCCGTGTTCATCAAGGTCATGCACAGGAGCAGCCCCAAGGACAGTGGCACAAAAAGATAATGAAAACTGGCGCTCAAACCAAATTGAAAACGGAGCAAAATTTGTAGAAATTCGGCAGAGGACACGATAAAACTCCCAAATCATGGGATGAATTTAAAGTGCCAGCGAAGCACAAAAAAGCAGCACAAGGGTATTTATGAATTGCGTCCGACGCATCAAATAACGCGGAGCACCGCTGAAGTGCAAATATTCAGTGCAGGGGTTGGGCGCCGCGGGTCATCGCATGGCCAGCCACCAAGCCACCGCAGTGCACAGCAGACCGAACAGACAGCGCCCCGTGCCGCCCATAGACGCCTGCATCGGCGCGAGAATGAAGCAGGCCGCCATGGCGTTCAACGCGACCAAGACCGCCTCTGCGCCATAGGCAACACGCCAGCCACCGTATCAACCAAGGCGAGGCCAGAGTTGGCGCTGACATGCCGGATGGCAGATGCCCCTGCCCTTGTCCGGTCGTGCTGGAAGTATTCATGGATCGATCAATGGTGCGAACGGCATCACTGTGGCAGCGCACGCGCTGCTTTCCAAGACCTTGCCGCGCAACAGACTCGTGCTCTAACGGCACCAAGACCAGGGGGCCTACATCGCCGACCTGACGAAATCCATGAACACACGCAGCTTCAATGGAACATAGGAGCGCGACGGGTAGACGAACCAGGCGCCCGTGTCGAAGGTGGTGGCGGTCACTTCGAGGTCGGGAAAGAGATTGACCAGCGCACCTGATTCGAGGTCAGTCGCCACCTGCCAGTCGGCCAACAGCGCCAGGCCCATGCCCGCACTCGCGCAGTGCTGCAAGCCCAAACCATTGGAGATCAAGGCCCGGCCGCTGACGGCCACTTCGCTGACCATGCCCTGCTGGTCACGGAACAGCCACCGGGAGCGAAAGCCCGGCAACGGGAAAAGGAGGCAGTCATGGTCGGAGACCTGGGCAGGCTGAGTGGGCCGGCCATGCTTTTGCAGGTAGCCGGGACTGGCGCACACCAGGTAATGGGTGCGCACCAAAGGCTGCGCCACCAGGTTCGAGTCGGGCAACGTGCCCAGGCGTATCGCCAGGTCCATGCGTTCTGCCAGCATGTCCACGATGGTGTCTGTGAGCATCAGGTCGACCACGAGTTCCGGGTAGCTTTCCCTGAACGGAGGCAAGAGCGGCACCACCCTCTTCAGCCCGAAGGCGTTGGAGGCGGTGACCCGCAAGGTGCCCCGAGGCTGGCTTGAGAAATCGGCGGCGGCCTGGCCGGCCTGCCGCATTTCCTCGAGCAGTGGCTGTATGCGCTCGAAGTAGAGGGCGCCCGCCTCCGTCAGTGACACCTGGCGTGTGCTTCTTTGCAACAGCCGCAGTTTCAATTCGTCTTCGAGGGCACCCACCGAACGGGACACCGACGAAGGATCCAGATTTTGCTGGCGGGCCACGGCGGCGAAACTGCCCAGCTTGACAACGTCTACGAACAACTGGAGAGTGTGCGTGTCCAAACTTCAACTCCATGAAGGCGGGGGTTGGGGACCGAAAAGGGTACTGCGAAAGTCCGCTCAGGCTCGCTGAAAGGTTAATGGTTGGCATGGAGAACATGGATCAGCAGCTGCTCACCGCCGTTCGACGCTGGGCTCAGTGCGGCCACCGCGTGGCACTCGTGACCGTGGCCCAGACCTGGGGCTCCTCGCCCCGCCCGGCTGGCGCCTGGATGGCCTTGCGCGATGATGGCCTGGTGGAAGGATCGGTGTCTGGCGGCTGTATAGAGGACGACCTCATCGCTCAGATGAAGGCCGGACAGTGGCGAGATGAGGCCCCATTTTTGCTGAGCTATGGCGTGACCAAGGACGAGGCTCATCGCTTTGGCCTGCCCTGTGGCGGAACGGTCCAACTGGTGGTGGAACCCACGCTCGACCTGTCATTGCTGCAGCAACTCGAACAGCGTGTTCGGGCCGGTCAGTTGGCGCAACGGACCATTGATCTGCCCAGCGGACAGGTTACCGTGGGCAGTGGCCAGCGCGGCCTTCTGCCTGCCTGGGATGGACGCACGCTCATCACCCAGCACGGTCCGCAATGGCGCCTGTTGATCATCGGAGCAGGCCAGATTTCCCGCTACCTCGCCCCCATGGCACAGGCTTTGGGTTACGAAGTCACCATGTGCGACCCGCGCCCGGAGTTCAATGCGCCCTGGAACGTACCGGGTGCGCTGCACGTGGCAGGCATGCCCGACGACGCGGTCATCGACATGGCCCCCGACTTGCACAGCGCCGTGGTGGCCCTGACCCACGACCCGAAACTGGACGACCTCGCCCTCATGGAGGCCTTGAAGTCGCCTGCTTTTTACGTGGGGGCCTTGGGCTCGCGCCTGAACAACGACCAAAGGCGTGATCGGCTCCGGTTGCATTTCGATCTGACACAGGAAGAGGTGGACAGCCTGCATGGTCCGGTGGGCCTGGCCATCGGCAGCAAAACGCCCCCCGAGATTGCGGTGTCCATCCTGGCGCACATGACCTGCGTCAAGCGTGGCCATGACCAGCCGATCGCCGCAGACCGAGGTGTTCGGCATCCGCAGTCGGGGGTCAGCGCACCGTGCCAGATCAATTGACCACGCCAGAGCAGGGAACCGTTGGCATCCTTCTGGCGGCGGGTGCGAGCGCTCGGTTTGAAGGCGACAAGCTGTCTCATCCGCTGGTGCATGGAACGCCCATGGCGGTGGCCCCGCGGCACGCCGCCTGCTCGCTTCGTCATGCGTGTCTTCTCACAAACCCAGGTAGGCTGCCTGCACCTGCGGATCGTTCAGCAGGTTCTGTGCGGGGCCTTCGAGCACCAGTTCACCCGAGTCCATGACGTAGGCGCGGTGCGCGATCTCCAGCGCGCGGTGGGCGTTCTGCTCGACCAGCAGCACCGTCACGCCCTGGTCGGCGATGTCGGCGATGACCTCGAAGATCTTGTCGACCATGATGGGCGCCAGGCCCATGGAGGGCTCGTCCAGCAGCAGCAGCTTGGGGCGCGCCAGCAGGGCCCGGCCCATGGCCAGCATCTGCTGCTCGCCGCCCGACAAAGTGCCGGCCAGTTGGCGGCGGCGTTCTTTCAGGCGCGGGAAGCGCTGGTAGACGGCCTCCGTGTCGGCCTGGATGCCAGCGGCATCGCGCCGCAGGTACGCGCCCATGCTCAGGTTCTCGTCGATGGTCATCCGCGTGAAGATGCCGCGGCCTTCGGGCACCATGACCAGGCCTTGCGCGACGAGGTCCCAGGCGCCCTGCCCTTTCAGGCCCTTGCCTTGGTAGAGCACCTCGCCCGATTGTGGTTCGAGCAGGCCGCAGATGGCCTTCAGCGTGGTGGTCTTGCCTGCGCCATTGGCACCGATCAGGCTGACCAGTTCGCCTTGGTTCAAATGCAGGTTCAGGCCCTTGACGGCCTGGATGCCGCCGTAGGCCACGCTGAGTTGGCGCAGCTCCAGCAAGGGTGAGGCGCTCATGTCTGAACTCCCGCCTTGTGGGCCGCCGTGCCCAAGTAGGCTTCGATCACGGCGGGGTCGCTTTGCACCTCGGTCGGCGTGCCGCAGGCGATCAGACGGCCCTGGTCCAGCACGGTCACGCAGTCGCACAAACCCATCACCAGCTTCACATCGTGTTCGATCAACAGAACAGCGCGGCCCTGCGCCTGGATGCGCCGGATCAGCTCGCGCAGCTGCAGCTTCTCGGTCGCGTTCATGCCGGCGGCGGGCTCGTCCAGGGCCAGCAGGCGCGGCTCGGTGGCCAGCGCGCGGGCGATCTCGAGGCGGCGCTGGTCGCCATAGCTCAGGGTGTGGGCGGTCTGTTGCGCGACATGGCCCAGGCCCACGAAATCGAGCAAGGCCTGCGAATCGGCCGTGATGCGGGCCTCTTCGCGCACGAAGGCCGGTGTGCGCAGCACGGCATGCCACCAGCCCACCTTCATGCGCACATCGCGCCCCACCCTCACGTTGTCGAGCGCGGTCATGTGCGCGAACAGGCGGATGTTCTGGAACGTGCGCGCGATGCCGGCCTTGGCCACCTTGTGCACCGCTGTCGGCTTGTAATGGCGGCCCGCCAGTTCGAACTGCCCCTTATCGGAAGGCACCAGACCGGTGATGACGTTGAAGAACGTTGTCTTGCCCGCGCCATTCGGCCCGATCAGGCCATGCACCTGGCCCGGCCGGATGCTCAGCCCGACACTGTTCAAGGCCTGGACGCCGCCAAAGCGCTTGGACACGTTGGCGACCTGCAGAAGGGCATCGCTCATGCGGCGGCTCCCTTGTCGTCTTCATGGCGCGGCGCCGGCCACAGGCCACGTGGCCGCCACAGCATGATGCTGACCATGGCCAGCGCCACCAGCAGTTGTCGCAGGATGGAGGCATCCAGCCGCCCACCACTCATGGCCTGCAAAGGCCCCGCCACGTGGCGCAACACCTCGGGCAAGGCCGACAGCAGGAAGGCCCCGAGGATCACGCCCGGCACATGGCCCGAGCCGCCCAACACCACCATGGCCACGACCATGACCGACTCCTGCAGCGAGAACGATTCGGGCGACACGAAACCCTGGAAGCTGGCGAACAGCACGCCCGCCATGCCGCCGAAGGTGGCGCCCAGGCCGAAGGCCAGCAGCTTCAGGTTGCGGGTGTTCAGGCCCATGGCCTTGGCCGCGATCTCGTCTTCGCGGATGGCCATCCAGGCTCGGCCCAGGCGCGAATTTTCAAGCCGCAGGCTGATGATCACCGCCAGCACCACGATGCTCAGGAACAGGTAGTAGTGCAAGGTGACCGGCTGCAGCACGTGTCCCATGACGTGCCACGGCTCGCCCAGGCTGACGCCGAAGATGGTGAAGGGGTCGATGCTGTCGATGCCCTTGGGACCATTGGTGATGTTGACCGGCGCGTCCAGGTTGTTCATGAACACGCGGATGATTTCGCCAAAGCCCAGGGTGACGATGGCCAGGTAGTCGCCCCGGAGCTTGAGGGTGGGGGCGCCCAGCAGCACGCCGACCAGCGCCGCCACGCCTGCGCCCAGTGGGATCACCGCCCACACGGGCCAGTGCAAGCCATGCGTGAAGACGGCCGCCACCGCAGGCAGGTTCGCGGTCAAGTGCGGCGAAGCCAGCAGCGCGAACAGGTAGGCGCCCACGGCGTAGAAGGCCACGTAGCCCAAGTCGAGCAGGCCGGCGTATCCCACCACGATGTTCAGGCCCAGGGCCAGCAAGATGTAGATGAGGGACACATCCAGGATGCGCACCCAGGCCTGGCCCAGGCCCTGCACCACCACCGGCAGGACCAGCAGGGCCACGGTGGCCAACAGGTACCAGGACAGCTTGTGGTGATTCTTGGCGTTCATCGTCAAAACAACCTCAAGGCATCAGGCACGGTCGGCCACGCGTTCGCCCAGCAGGCCTTGCGGGCGCAAGGTCAGCACCAAAATCAACACGGCGAAGGCAAAGATGTCCTGGTAGTTGCTGCCCAGCACGCCGCCGGTCAGGTCGCCAATGTAGCCCGCGCCCAGTGATTCGATCAGGCCCAGCAGCAGGCCACCCAGCATGGCGCCCGGCAGGTTGCCGATGCCGCCGAACACCGCCGCCGTGAAGGCCTTGAGGCCTGGCAGGAAGCCCATGGTGTGCTGCACCGAACCGTAGTTGGCGGCCCACATCACACCCGCCAGGGCGGCCAGCATGGCGCCAATGACAAAGGTGGCCGAGATGACACGGTCGGGCCGCACGCCCATCAGTTGCGCCACGCGCGGGTTCTCGGAGGTGGCACGCATGGCCCGGCCCAGGCGCGTGCCATGGATCAGGGCCATGAGGCCGGCCAGGGTCATGGCCGTCACGGCCACGATCAGGATCTGGACCAGGTTGGTCGTGGCACCCATGACGTCGATCGGGTCGTCGGGCAGCAGGATGGGGAACGGCTTGTAGTCGGGCTTCCAGATGATCATGGCCAGGGTCTGCAAGAGCAGGGACATGCCCATGGCGGTGATCAGCGGCGCCAGGCGCGGCGCGTTGCGCAAGGGACGGTAGGCCAGCTTCTCGATCACGAAATTCAACACCGCGCACACCACCATGGCGGCCAACAGCGCCAAAAGCAACAGCACCCAACCCGGCCAGCCCAAGGACTCGAGGCTGGTCACCACCGTCCAGCTGACGAGGGCACCCACCATCAACACCTCGCCATGCGCGAAGTTGATGAGGTTGATGATGCCGTACACCATGGTGTAGCCCAAGGCCACCAAGGCGTACATGCTGCCCAGCACCAGGCCATTGATCAGTTGTTGAATGAAGGTGTCCACAGCTCGGTCAGTCACACATGCAGAAGCAACACATGCAAAAAGCCCGCCACGTTGCTGCCGTTCCCTTTGACAAGGGAGGGGGCAGCGACCAGCGGGCTGGAGAGATCGGAAGGATCAATGTCCGATCTTAACAGGACACGTTCAGAACGGAGAAGGCCAGCGCAGGCTGTCCACCGTGAGGCGGATCAGCTTCTTCTTGGCCTCGGTGTAAGGTGGGAAGAACATCTTGGCCATCATGATCGGCCCCGACTTGAGCACCGCCCGCTCGTGCGAGAAGGCCTTGAAGCCGAAGTGACCGTGCGCGCTGCCGATGCCCGAGTTGTTGACGCCGCCGAACGGCAGGTTGCCGTGGGCGTAGTGCAGCACGCAGTGGTTGATGGCGGCACCGCCCGAGCTGGTTTTTTCCAGCAGGCGGCGGGTGCGGTCCTTGTCGCGGCTCCACACATACAGCGCCAAGGGCTTGTGCCCGGCGTTGATGGTGTTCACCACGCCGTCCAGGTCGGTGTAGCCGATCAACGGCAGCACCGGGCCGAAGATCTCTTCGCTCATGATGCTGGCGTCCGCCGGCACTTGGTCGATCAGGGTGGGCGCGATGTAGCAGGTGGCAATGTCGATGTCGCCGCCGGTCAGCAGCTTGGCGCCCTTGGCCTGTGCCTCTTGCAGCAGGCCGGCCACGCGCTGGGTGTGGCGCTGGTTGATCACGCGGGTGAAATGTGGGCTCTTGCGCTGCTCGGCGGGCGTGGCGCCATAGCGCTCGGCCAGCACTTTGCGGCATTCGTCCACGAAGCGGCCCTTGACCGACTCGTGCACGTAGACGTGGTCGGGCGCGACACAGGTCTGGCCGCAGTTGGTGAACTTGCCCCACATCAGCGATTCGGCGGCCAGGCGGATGTCGGCGGTCTCGTCGATGATGACGGGCGACTTGCCGCCCAGCTCCAGCGTGACGCTCGTCAAGTGCTTGGCGGCCGCGGCCATCACCACCTTGCCCACGGCGGGCGAGCCGGTGAAGAAGATGTGGTCGAAGGGCAGGTCGAGCAGCACTTGCGAGGTGGGCAGGCTGCCTTCGAACAAGGCCACCTCTTCGGGCGGGAAGGTGGCGGCGATGATCTCGGCCATGACCACGCTCACGGCGGGCGTCATCTCAGACGGCTTCAGGATGACCGTGTTGCCCGCGGCCAGCGCCGACACCAGGGGGCCAAAGCACAGGTTGAGCGGGAAGTTCCAGGGGGCCACGATCAGGCTGCGGCCACGCGGCTGGTATTCGATCCAGGCCGAGGTGCCCAGCATCGTCATCGTGGGGCGCACCTTGGTCGGCGTCATCCACTTCTTGAGCGAGGCGATGGCATGCTTGATCTCGTCGAGCACCGGCATGAACTCGGTGCCTTCGACTTCGGCGGAAGGCTTGCTGTAGTCCTTCTGGAAGGCGGCGTAGAAGTCTTCGCGGCGGGCCATCATGGCGTCGCGCAGTTTCTTCAGGCGGGCGATGCGTTCGGCGGCGGTGGACTCACGCCATTTCAGGGCCGTGGCCAGTTGACGATCGAACACCTGGCGGATCACCGCGGGGTCGGACTCACCCGTGTTGGGATCGACGACGTGCATCATGACTTGGCTCATCCTTGTCTCCAATGAAGTTTGGACTTGGGCAGATTCTTCTGGCGGCTCACTGGGCGGCCGACAGACCGGCGCGGATCACGCGGTCGACCAGCTCGGGCAGCGGCACCCCTTCTTGCTCGGCCTGGGCTTGCAGTTGCTTGACCAGGTCGGCGTTCAGCTTCACGGCGAATGGCACCAGGTTGTTGGCCTGGTCGATCTTGCGCTGTTCGCGGCGGTCGGGCAAGGCCGCGGCAGCGCTGCCAAAACGCCCAGGCAGAGGCGCCTGGCGCATCTGGCCCATGATTTTCGAGGCCTTGCTTTTTTCCAGATCGGTTTTTTTCATCAGCGGCAGGTTTCAAGGCCTGGAC
>NZ_JBOHHL010000045.1:0-25177 GCF_050725395.1 Aquabacterium sp.
AAGAAGACATGGTGGGCCACCTGTGCTTGACTTTGACTCCACGATACTTCGAGCCACGGCTTCGACACTTGCAGGATCTTTGACGCCGTAAATATTGACGAACACCTTCTTGAGACTAGGGATCCAAAGGTTGCCGCCCTCCCAGAACAGGACCTCCCGTTTGGCGCAGTCCTGTGTATTGGCGCATATGCCTTGAGCAATTAATGAGACTTCAGCTGCGGCTGTATAGGTTTGAGCCTCATCTGGGTACGCTTCTCCACAACCGCCAATGCTCACGCCGACCAATGGGATGAGCAGAATTACGCAGAATCGGCTTATTGAAAAGTGGATCATTGATGCGCTCCTATTGAGTTGCCTTTGAAGAGGCCTAACGCCACAGGTAAGGGGCGCCCGCGTGGTATTGCCGAAGCGAGCAATTTTGAAAGCGTCCCCTTGACCGAAACGTTAGGCTGGGGCGAGAAGGACCGGTGGATGAGCCGCAAATGGCCGTGCCTTGCAGATTAGCATTTGACCGTTGCACGCCGAAACCCCTTTTGTGTGACTGGATGGAATTGTGCCTGACCAGACAAAAGCCGTGAACCAGCGGTGCGGATTTGGATTCGTTGAATCATCGCTGGCCTTGAGACGCGCATGAAAGGCCTGCGCATGCCGCAGTGATTCGCTGACTGCCGAAGGACAGGAAGCCAGCAACCGATGGCGTGTGGCACTTTGGCGCTCCATTGCGGTGAGCGGGCTGCCGAAGGGCAGACAGCCAGATGGAGACTTGCTGTGCCACCCGGTTGCGAGCCGCTGTGGTTGTTAGCGCCGGACCTGGCCAGAATGCGCAGTGCATGAATGCCAAAGAAGGCAACGCTGAGAAGCGGGCAAACGATGGAAGCATCAATGGCCAGGGGCTTCTGCCGCATTGCCGATTTAACGCAGCCAAAAGCCTAACGCAATGTATGTCTGACCATGTCAAATAACCTGGCAAGTTAGGCGTCGAGTCTGACGGATAACCCGGCAGGTTGGACCTCGTGGATGGACACCACCCCTCTACAGAGGGATTTGTAGACTCCAACGGTTTCGTCAATGATGGGCCCGTTCATACAGTCTTCCCTCCCAGGTTATTTTCAGAGTTAGGCTTCAATGCTTGATCAGCCATCCCCAGCCAGGACGCCGAGGCTGCTGGACGAGGTGCGTGAGCGCATCCGTTCCATGCATTACAGCATGCGCACTGAAGAAGCCTACCTTTACTGGGTCAAGGGCTACATCAGATTTCACGCGCTCCGGCATCCTCGTGACATGGGGCAGGCAGAGCTGGAGGCCTACCTCGCCTGGCTGGCGAACGAACGCCAGATATCAGCGTCGACCCACAAGCAAGCCTTGTCCGCACTGCTGTTCCTGTACCGGCAGGTACTGCGCTTGGATTTCCCCTGGCTGGCCGAAATCGGGCGCCCGAAGGCAACCAGACGCCTGCCCGTGGTCTTGACACCCACGGAGGTGAACACCGTGTTGCAAGCCATCGATCCAGCGTATCGCTTGATCGGTCAAACCTTGTACGGCACCGGCCTGCGCTTGATGGAGGGCCTGCGGCTCAGGGTCAAGGACATCGACTTCGAGCACCAAACCATCGTGGTCCGCGAAGGCAAAGGGGCCAAAGACCGGGTCGTGATGCTGCCCGCCAAACTGGCCCATCCGCTGCGCATACAACTGCGGTCGGCACGCGCCATGTGGGAGGCCGACCGCGCCAACGGGATTGAAGGCGTCTGGATGCCCCATGCCCTGGAGCGCAAGTTCAAGAGCGCGGGCAAAACCTGGGCATGGCAGTGGGTGTTCCCGATGGCCGATTTGTCGGTGGACCCCAAGACGGGCCTTCAGCGACGCCACCATGTGCAGGACCAAACCTTCCAGCGCGCGTTCAAGAAGGCCGTGGCGGCCGCCCAGTTGGTCAAGCCCGCCACGCCACACACGCTGCGCCATTCATTCGCCACGCACCTCTTGCAGGCGAGGTACGACATCCGCACCGTGCAAGAGTTGCTGGGCCACAGCGATGTCAGCACGACCATGATCTACACGCACGTCGTCAAGGTTGGTGGGGCGGGCGTCTTGAGCCCCCTGGATGCGCTGATCAAATGAAAAAAAAGAAGCCCGCCCAGTGACCCGGGCGGGCTTCTTGGAGCAAGGCCAGGCCAGTTGGTCTGGTCACCAGCCTGGCGGGTTGCTCAAACTCAGGCAGCAGCCACGGTCTTGGCCTTGTCGGCGTATTCCGTGATCTGGTCGAAGTTCAGGTACTTGTAGATCTGGGCGCTGGAGGCATCGAGCACGCCCACGCCGGCCATGTACTCTTCCTTGGTCGGGATGCGGCCCAGGCGTGAGCAGATGGCGGCCAGTTCGGCGGAACCCAGGTACACGTTCGAGTTCTTGCCCAGGCGGTTGGGGAAGTTGCGCGTGCTGGTCGAGAACACGGTGGCGCCTTCCTTGACTTGAGCCTGGTTGCCCATGCACAGCGAGCAGCCGGGCATTTCCATGCGGGCGCCAGCAGTGCCCAGAACGCCGTAGTGGCCTTCTTCGGTCAGCTGTTGAGCGTCCATCTTGGTGGGCGGGGCGACCCACAGCTTGACGGGGATGTCGCGCTTGCCTTCGAGCAGCTTGGAGGCTGCGCGGAAGTGGCCGATGTTGGTCATGCAAGAGCCGATGAACACTTCGTCGATCTTGGCGCCAGCCACGTCCGACAGCGTCTTCACGTCATCGGGGTCGTTCGGGCAGGCCAGGATGGGTTCGTGGATGTCGGCCAGGTCGATCTCGATCACGGCGGCGTATTCGGCGTCGGCGTCACCCTTCATCAGCTGCTGGTCCTTCAACCAGGCTTCCTGAGCGGCGATGCGGCGTTGCAGCGTGCGGGCATCTTCGTAACCGTTGGCGATCATGTTCTTCATCAGCGTGATGTTGCTGTTGAGGTACTCGGCGATCGGCTCCTTGTTCAGGTGCACGGTGCAGCCAGCGGCGGAGCGCTCGGCGGAGGCGTCAGACAGCTCGAACGCTTGCTCGACCTTCAGGTCGGGCAGGCCTTCGATTTCGAGGATGCGGCCCGAGAAGATGTTCTTCTTGCCTTGCTTGGCCACCGTCAGCAGGCCAGCCTTGATGGCGTACAGGGGGATGGCGTTGACCAGGTCACGCAGGGTGATGCCAGGCTGCATCTTGCCCTTGAAGCGAACCAGCACGGATTCGGGCATGTCCAAAGGCATCACGCCCGTGGCGGCGGCGAAGGCCACCAGGCCAGAACCGGCGGGGAAGCTGATGCCGATGGGGAAGCGGGTGTGCGAGTCGCCGCCGGTGCCAACGGTGTCAGGCGTCAGCAGGCGGTTCAGCCAGCTGTGGATCACGCCGTCACCAGGACGCAGGGACACGCCGCCGCGGGTGCTGATGAACTCGGGCAGTTCGTGGTGCATCTTCACGTCCACGGGCTTGGGGTAGGCGGCCGTGTGGCAGAACGATTGCATCACCAGGTCGGCGCTGAAGCCCAGGCAGGCCAGGTCTTTCAGCTCGTCGCGGGTCATGGGGCCGGTGGTGTCTTGCGAGCCGACCGAGGTCATCTTGGGTTCGCAGTAGGTGCCAGGGCGCACGCCTTGGCCAGCGGGCAGGCCGCAGGCCTTGCCGACCATCTTCTGGGCGAGCGAGTAGCCCTTCTTGGTGTCGACCGGGGCGACGGGCAGGCGGAACAGCGTGCTGGGGGCCAGGCCCAGGGCTTCGCGGGCCTTGGCGGTCAGGCCGCGGCCGATGATCAGGGGGATGCGGCCACCGGCGCGCACTTCGTCGAACAGCACGTCGGACTTGACCTTGAACTCGGCGATGACTTCGCCGTTCTTCAGGGCCTTGCCTTCATAGGGACGCAGCTCGACCACGTCGCCCATGTCCATCTTGGACACGTCGAGTTCGATGGGCAGGGCGCCGGCGTCTTCCATCGTGTTGTAGAAGATCGGGGCGATCTTGCTGCCCAGGCAGACGCCGCCGAAGCGCTTGTTGGGCACGAAGGGGATGTCTTCGCCAGTGAACCACAGCACGCTGTTGGTGGCCGACTTGCGCGAGGAACCGGTGCCGACCACGTCGCCGACGTAAGCGACCAGGTTGCCCTTGGCGCGCAGGGCTTCGATGAACGCGACCGGGCCGCGCTTGCCGTCTTCTTCAGGGGTGATGCCGTCGCGCTTGTTCTTCAGCATGGCCAAAGCGTGCAGCGGGATGTCGGGGCGGCTCCAGGCGTCGGGGGCGGGTGACAGGTCGTCGGTGTTGGTTTCGCCGGTGACCTTGAAGATGCTGACGGTGATGCTGGCGGGCACTTCGGGGCGCGAGGTGAACCATTCGGCATCGGCCCAGCTTTGCAGCACGCCCTTGGCGTTGGCGTTGCCTTGGTCGGCCTTTTCCTTGACGTCGTGGAAGGCGTCGAACATCAGCAGCGTTTTCTTGAGCGCTTCGGCGGCGATGCCACCCACGGCGGCGTCGCTCAGCAGGTCAACCAGGGGGGCGATGTTGTAGCCGCCCAGCATGGTGCCCAGCAGTTCGGTGGCTTTTTCGCGGCTGATCAGCGCGCACTTTTCAGTGCCGTGGGCCACGGCGGCCAGGTAGGAGGCCTTGACCTTGGCGGCGGCGTCCACACCAGCGGGGACGCGGTTGACGATCAGGTCCACCAGGGTGGCTTCTTCGCCGGCGGGCGGGTTCTTCAGCAGCTCGATGACTTCGCCGGTTTGCTGGGCGGTCAGGGGCAGGGGAGGAATACCCAGCGCGGCGCGCTCGGCGATGTGTTGGCGGTAGGCTTGCAACATGGTGTGACCTTCTTGGGATCTTGGATGCTCGAGATTCGGGCGTCGAAAAACGGAATGCGGGCTCATTGCGGGCAGAACTGCTTGCACCTGGATAAGGCATAAGCAATTTCCGCGCAGACTGCTATTTTCGCCCAGGAATGGGCTTCATGTCACCTTCCATTCACACGTGAATCAATGGATTTGGTGTGAAATGAGGTGAATGAGAATGACTTACTTTGGAGCGCTGGCCGCATCGGCGGGGGCGGGCGTGTCGAACACCGACTTGGGCGGGTTCTTGCGCAATTCTTCTTCGGCGGCGCGTTGCACTTCATGCACGCAGCCGTCCACGAGGCGGTGACCGGTCTTGACGTTCAACAGCATGGATTTGGTGAGGATCTGGAGCAGCAGGACGGTGTCCTTGGTGTCTTCCAGGCGCACCGCGCCGGTGCTGGACAGCACGGGTTTGACCACCCAGGTGTCCTTGCCCTGGCGGATGTTGAAGTAACCACGGTTGAGGTCGTTGGCGTCGATCAGCAGCATTTTGTTGAATTCGCATTCGTAGCGGCCGATCAGGACGCGTTTGGCGGCTTCCAACTGCTCAGGCGTGGCGTCGGGCAAGGGCACGAACTTCTCGGCGGCCGGAGCGGTCACCTTCTTTTTGCTCAGCTTGGCCTTGGCTTTTTTGACCACCGTGGGCGCGCTGTCGGCGGCGTGCGCCTGCGAACTGAACGCGCCTGCGGCCATGCCCAGCAGGATGCCCACCGAAATCGCGGCGGTGCGAAGGCGGCGGATGTTGGCTGGGCGGGCGGCGGGGCGGTTGCTTGTCATCGTGGTGTGGTCCCGAAATGGTTGGCGTTGAATGGCAGCGCGGTCGTCGCGCGCGGATTGATGATCTTGCCACCAATCCGCCGTCCGAAATTGTCAGAACGTGTTTCCAGGCACGCGGACCCAACCCTCCATGAGGATGCGGGCACTGCGGCTCATGATGGCTTTTTTCACCGTCCATTCGCCGTGGACCAAGGTGGCCTCGGCGCCCACGCGCAGGGTGCCCGAAGGGTGGCCGAAGCGCACGGCTTGGCGCGCGCCGCCGCCAGCGGCCAAGTTGACCAGCGTGCCGGGAATGGCGGCCGCGGTGCCGATGGCCACCGCACAAGTCCCCATCATGGCGTGGTGCAGTTTGCCCATGGACAGGGCACGCACCAGCAGGTCCACATCGCCGGCCTGGATGGTCTTGCCACTGGAGGCCATGTAGTCGGTGGGCGGCGCCACGAAGGCAATCTTGGGCGTGTGTTGGCGGGTGGCGGCTTCTTCGGGCGCCTTGATCAGGCCCATGCGCAGGGCGCCGGCGATGCGAATCGCCTCGAAGCGCTTGAGCGCGGCGGGGTCGGTGTTGATCTGCTCGCGCAGCTCGGTGCCGGTGTGGCCGATGTCTGCGGCGTTGACGAACACCGTGGGGATGCCGGCCGTGATCATCGTGGCCTTGAAGGTGCCGATGCCGGGCACGTCCAGGTCGTCGACCAGGTTGCCGGTGGGGAACATCGAGCCGCCTTCGTCGCCATCGTCCGAGGGGTCCATGAATTCGAGCACGATCTCGGCGGCGGGGAAGGTCACGCCGTCGAGTTCGAAGTCACCGGTCTCCTGCACTTGGCGGTTGGCCACGGGCACATGCGCGATGATGGTTTTCTGGATGTTGGCTTGCCAGATGCGGACCACGCACATGCCATCGTCGGGCACGCGCGAAGGGTCGATCAGGCCAGCGTGGATGGCGAAGGCGCCCGCGGCGGTGGACAAGTTGCCGCAGTTGCCGGACCAATCGACGAACGCTTTGTCGATGGACACTTGGCCGTAGAGGTAGTCCACGTCATGGTCGGGCACGCTGGACTTGGACAGGATCACGCACTTGGACGTGGACGAGGTGGCCCCGCCCATGCCGTCGATGTGGGCGCCGTAGGGGTCGGGGCTGCCGATGACGCGCAGGAAGAGTTTGTCGCGCGCCTCGCCGGGCACTTGGCAGGCCTCGGGCAAGTCTTGCAGGCGGAAGAACACGCCCTTGCTGGTGCCGCCACGCATGTAGGTGGCGGGGATCTTGATTTGCGCTGCCTGGGCCATGGTCATGCCGCCTTGTTCTCGGCCAGGAAGTCCTGGGCGAATCGTTGAAGAACGCCGCCGGCTTCGTACACGGACACCTCTTCGGCCGTGTCCAGGCGGCAGGTCATGGGCACCTTCACCAGGTCGCCATTCTTGCGGTGGATGACCAAGGTCAAGGTGGCGCGCGGGGTGAGCGCGCCTTCGACGTCGTAGGTCTCGGTGCCGTCCAGGTTCAGGGTCAGGCGGTTGGTGCCGGGCTTGAACTCCAAAGGCATCACGCCCATGCCGATCAGGTTGGTGCGGTGGATGCGCTCGAAGCCTTCGGCCGCGATGGCTTCCACGCCGGCCAGGCGCACGCCCTTGGCGGCCCAGTCGCGTGAAGAGCCTTGGCCGTAGTCGGCGCCGGCCACGATGATCAGCGGCTGCTTGCGGTCCTGGTAGGCCTCCATGGCCTCCCACATGCGCACCACTTTGCCTTCGGGCTCGATGCGGGCGAGCGATCCGGCCTGGAGGCTGCCGTCTGCCTTGCGCACCATCTCGTTCTTGAGCGTGGGGTTGGCGAAGGTGGCGCGCATGGCCGTGAGGTGGTCACCGCGGTGGGTGGCGTAGGAGTTGAAGTCTTCTTCGGGCACGCCCATCTTGTGCAGGTACTCACCGGCGGCCGAGTTCATCATGATCGCGTTGGACGGCGACAGGTGGTCGGTGGTGATGTTGTCCGGCAGGATGGCCAGCGGGCGCATGCCCTTGAGCGTGCGCGGGTTGGCGGCCAGCGCGCCGACGCCTTCGGTGTCCCAGTAGGGCGGGCGGCGGATGTAGGTGCTCTGCGGGCGCCAGTCGTACAGCGGGCTGACCTTCTCGCCGGCCTCGGCCTGGATGGCGAACATCGGCTCGTAGACCTTGCGGAACATCTCTGGCTTGACTGAAGACTTGACGATGGCGTCGATCTCTTCGTCGCTCGGCCAGATGTCCTTCAGGCGGATCTCTTTTCCATCGACCACGCCCAGCACGTCGCGCTCGATGTCGAAGCGGATGGTGCCGGCGATGGCGTAGGCCACGACCAGTGGCGGCGAGGCCAGGAAAGCCTGCTTGGCATACGGGTGGATGCGGCCGTCGAAGTTGCGGTTGCCCGAGAGCACGGCGGTGGCGTAGAGGTCGCGGTCGACGATTTCTTTCTGGATGACGGGATCCAAAGCGCCGGACATGCCGTTGCAGGTGGTGCAGGCAAAAGCCACGATGCCAAAGCCCAACTTTTCCAGGTCACCCATCAGGCCGGCTTCGTTCAGGTACAGCTCGACCGTTTTGGAGCCGGGGGCCAGCGAGGACTTGACCCAGGGCTTGCGCGTGAGGCCCAGTTGGTTGGCGTTGCGGGCCAGCAAGGCGGCCGCGATCACGTTGCGCGGGTTGGATGTGTTGGTGCAGCTGGTGATGGCGGCGATGATCACGGCGCCATCGGGCATCGTGCCTTCGCCTTCTGCCGGCATGCTCCACGGGCCGTTGATGCCCTTGGCCGCCATGTCCGTCGTGGCCACGCGGGCGTGCGGGTTCGACGGGCCGGCCATGTTGCGCACCACGCTCGACAGGTCGAAGCTCAGCGTGCGTTCGTAGACGGCGTCCTTCAAGGTGTCGGACCACAGGCCGCCCACCTTGGCGTAGGTCTCGACCAGTTTCACCTGATCTTCACTGCGGCCGGTGAGGCGCAGGTATTCGATGGTCTGCTCGTCGATGCTGAACATGGCAGCAGTGGCGCCGTACTCGGGGGCCATGTTCGAGATGGTGGCGCGGTCGCCCAAAGTCAGGCTGGGCACGCCTTCGCCATAGAACTCAAGGTAGGCGCCCACCACCTTGGACTTGCGCAGGAACTCGGTCAAGGCCAGCACCACGTCGGTGGCGGTGATGCCGGGCTGGCGCTTGCCTTGCAGCTCCACGCCGACGATCTCGGGCAGGCGCATCCACGAGGCGCGGCCCAGCATCACGTTCTCGGCTTCCAGGCCGCCCACGCCGATGGCGATCACGCCCAGCGCGTCCACGTGCGGCGTGTGCGAGTCGGTGCCGACGCAGGTGTCAGGGTAGGCCAGGCCCTTGTCGTTGTGGATGACCGGGGACATCTTCTCCAGGTTGATCTGGTGCATGATCCCGTTGCCCGCGGGGATCACGTCAACGTTGTCGAAGGCCAGCTTGGTCCAGTTGATGAAATGGAAGCGGTCTTCGTTGCGGCGCTCTTCGATGTCGCGGTTCTTTTGAAACGCGTCGGGGTCGAAGCCGCCGCACTCCACGGCCAGCGAGTGGTCCACGATCAATTGCACCGGCACCACGGGGTTCACCTTGGCGGGGTCGCCGCCTTCTTTCGCGATGGCGTCACGCAGGCCGGCCAGGTCCACCAGCGCGGTCTGGCCCAGGATGTCGTGGCAGGCCACGCGCGCCGGGAACCAGGGGAAATCGTGGTCGCGCTTGCGCTCGATCAGCTGCGTCAGCGATTGCGTCAGGATGGCCGGGTCGGCCTTGCGCACCAGGTTCTCGGCGTGCACGCGCGAGGTGTAGGGCAGGGTGGCCCAGGAGCCGGGCTTGATGGCTTCGACGGCGGCTTGGGTGTCGAAGTAGTCGAGCTGGGTACCGGGCAGGTTCTTGCGGTAGGCGGTGTTCATGGCGGTGGTCACTGCAAAGAGCGGGGAGTGGGGGCGGGGCGGAACAGCTTGGGGCGCTTGAAGGGGCAGGGGCGCCATCTGGCGCCCCTTCATCTGACTTTTACTGGCGATCCTGGATCGGCACGAACTTCTGATCCTCTGGGCCGGTGTAGTTGGCCGAAGGACGGATGATCTTGCCGTCGATGCGTTGCTCGATCACGTGGGCCGACCAGCCGCTGGTGCGGGCGATCACGAACAGCGGCGTGAACATGGCGGTGGGCACGCCCATCATGTGGTAGCTGACGGCGCTGAACCAGTCCAGGTTGGGGAACATCTTCTTGATTTCCCACATCACCGATTCCAGGCGCTCGGCGATGTCGTACATCTTGGTGTTCGACTGTTCCTTGCTCAGCTCTTGCGCCACTTGCTTGATGACCTTGTTGCGCGGGTCGCTGACCGTGTAGACAGGGTGGCCAAAGCCGATCACGACTTCCTTCTTTTCGACGCGGGCGCGGATGTCGGCCTCGGCTTCGTCGGGGTTGTCGTAGCGCTTCTGGATTTCGAAGGCGACTTCGTTGGCGCCGCCGTGCTTGGGGCCGCGCAGGGCGCCGATGCCGCCGCCGATGGCCGAGAACATGTCCGAGCCCGTGCCGGCGACCACGCGCGAGGCGAAGGTCGAGGCGTTGAATTCGTGTTCCGCGTACAGGATCAGCGAGGTGTGCATGGCGCGGACCCAGCTGTCACGGGGCTTCTCGCCGTGCAGCAAGTGCAGGAAGTGGCCGCCGATCGAGTCGTCGTCGGTCTCGACGTCGATGCGCTTGCCGTTGTGGCTGTAGTGGTACCAGTACAGCAGCATCGAGCCCAGGGAGGCCATCAGCTTGTCGGCGATGTCGCGCGCGCCGGGGTGGTTGTGGTCGTCCTTCTCGGGCGACAGGCAGCCCAGCACCGACACGCCGGTGCGCATCACGTCCATGGGGTGGCTGGACGGGGGCAGTTGCTCCAGCGCGGTCTTCAGGCCGGCGGGGATGCCGCGCAGCGACTTCAGCTTGGTCTTGTAGAAAGCCAACTCGGCGCGGGTGGGCAGCTTGCCGTGCACCAGCAGGTAAGCGATCTCTTCGAATTCGCTGGTCTGGGCCAGGTCGAGGATGTCGTAGCCACGGTAGGCCAGATCGTTGCCGGTGCGGCCCACGGTGCACAGGGCGGTGTTGCCTGCGGCGGTGCCGGACAAGGCCACGGACTTCTTGGGTTTGAAGCCGGGGGTGGTGGTCTCTGGGGTGGCGCTCATGCGTTTCGTCTCCTAAAACGGATGCGGGTGGTCGATCGGGTGCTTGCTTGATGGATGCTTATTTCTTGGCGGCGAACAGGGCGTCCAGCTTGCCCTCGAACGCGTGGTAGCCAATGCGGTCGTACAGCTCTTCGCGCGTCTGCATGGTGTCCACCACGTTCTTCTGGTGGCCATCACGGCGAATGGCAGTGTAGACCGCCTCGGCGGCCTTGTTCATGGCGCGGAAGGCGCTCAGCGGGTAGAGCACCATGCCCACGTTCACGCTGCGCAATTCATCGACGGTGAACAGCGGCGTCTGGCCGAATTCGGTGATGTTGGCCAGCACCGGCACCTTCAGCGCGTCCACGAACTTCTTGTAGGTGGGCAGGTCGTAGGCGGCTTCGGCAAAGATGGCGTCGGCGCCGGCTTCCACGCACCGGATGGCGCGCTCGATGGCGGCGTCCACGCCGTGCACCTGGATGGCGTCGGTGCGGGCGATGATGAAAAAGTCGGGGTCGATCTTGGCGTCGACGGCGGCCTTGACGCGGTCCACCATCTCTTCGGTCGAGACGATTTCCTTGCCGGGGCGGTGGCCGCAGCGCTTGGCGCCGACCTGGTCTTCCAGGTGGCAGGCGGCGGCACCAGCCTTGATCAGGCTCTTGATGGTGCGGCCCATGTTGAAGGCGCTGGGGCCAAAGCCAGTGTCGATGTCGACCAGCAACGGCACGTCGCACACGTCGGTGATTCGGCGCACATCGGTCAGCACGTCATCGAGGTTGTTGATGCCCAGGTCGGGCAGGCCCAGCGAGCCCGCGGCCACGCCGCCGCCCGACAGGTAGATGGCGCGGTAGCCCGCCCGCTTGGCCAGCAAGGCATGGTTGGCGTTGATGGCGCCAATGATCTGCAAGGGCGATTCGTCCTTGAGGGCTTGGCGGAATCGTTGGCCAGCGGAAATGAGGGGCATGTTGGTTCTCCAGCAAGGAAACATTCAGCAGGGATGCCACCATGGTTTGCAACGCCTGTGCCAGCGTGTGCGCCCTGGCTTGAGCTCGGATGATGGCGTCTAAGTACTTGATTTTATTGAGTTGACCGGCGGATGACCAGCCGGTTTCGGTTTTTGTTTCAGTTTCACGTTTCAATTGTGAAACAATGCTCGCTCGATCTGAAACGCCGTCAAACCACCCATGCCTTCCCCCGCCGGAATGTCCCCCGCCCTGGCCGGCCTGCCGCACATCGTCGCGGTCGGCTTTCGGCGCATCAACAAGATGTTCCAGGACGTGGCGCCCGAGTTCGCCAGCCAGGCCACGGTCGATGTGCTGGACGTGGGTTTTGAGGAAGGCGTGACGCGGATCAAGGCCTTGCACGCCGTTCGGCCCATCGACGTGGTCGTGGCGGCGGGCTCGAATGGCAGCTACCTTCGGCAGCACCTGGACATGCCGGTGGTGCTGGTCAAAGTGGGCGGCTTCGACCTGATGCAGACCTTGACGCGTGCCCGACGCCTGTCGCCGCGCGTGGGTTTGGTGACCTACGAGGGCATGGCCCCCGACATGACGCCCTTTAGCGAACTGTTCGACCTGGCCGTGGAGCAGCGCGGCTACCGCACCGAAGACGAAGCCCTGGCCTGCGTGCAGGAGTTGAAAAGCGCGGGGGTGCCCGTGCTGGTGGGCTCCGGCATGGTCGCCGACCTGGCGGACGAACTCGGCCTGACCGGCATCTTTTTGTATTCGAGCGACGCCGTGCGCGAGGCCCTGGACGACGCGGTGGAGGTGGCGCGCGCCTCGCGCATCGAGCTGGCCAAGCGCGAGCGCCTCAACACCATCCTGGCTCAGCTCAGCGATGGCGTGATCGCGGTGGACCAGCAGGAGCGCATCCAGACCCTGAACCCCGCCATGGCGCAGTTGCTGGGCGTGCAGCCGGCCCAATGGCTGGGCCGCAAGTTGAGCGAACTCAGTCCCGACTTGAGCCTGCAAAGCACCTTGCGCCTGGCCACGCAGGAACTGGAAAAAATCGAGCGCGTGAAAGGCAAGGCCTTGATCGTCAACCGCATGCCCATCATCGAGCAGGGCGTGTTGACCGGCGCCGTGCTCAGTTGCCAGGACCCGATCTCCATCCAGCGGGTGGACCGCCAGATCCGCACGCGCATCAAGCCCCAGGCCCAAGGCACCCGCTACCAGCTCGACCAGTTTTTGGGCGACAGCGCCGCCATCGAGCGCATCCGTCAACTGGCGATGAGCTGCGCCCGCAGCCCGGCCACGGTCTTGCTGGTGGGCGAGAGCGGTACCGGCAAGGAGCTGATCGCGCAAGGCATCCACATGGCCAGCGACCGCCGTGAACTGCCTTTCGTGGCCGTGAATTGCGCCGCCGTGTCCGAGTCGCTGCTGGAAAGCGAACTGTTCGGCTACGAAGACGGCGCCTTCACTGGCGCGCGGCGTGGCGGCAAGATCGGCCTGTTCGAGGCCGCGCACAAAGGCACGATCTTCCTGGACGAGGTGGGCGAGATGCCGGTCTCGCTGCAGACCCGATTGCTGCGCGTGCTGCAGGAGCGCGAGGTTTTGCGCGTCGGCGCCATCGAACCCACGCCCGTCAATGTGCGCGTGATCGCGGCCACGCACCGCGACCTGATGGCGCACGTCGAGCAGGGCCTGTTCCGCCTGGACCTGTTCTACCGCTTGAACATCTTGCGCATCGACATGCCGCCCTTGCGCGACCGGCTGGACGACTTGGCCTCGATCGCACAGGCCCTGCACCAGCAGGTGTGCGCACGACTGCAGCTTGATGCGCGCCACACCCAGCCTTTGATCGATGCCCTGGTCGAGCAGGCGCCGCGTTACGACTGGCCCGGCAACGTGCGCGAGCTGGAGAACATCATCGAGCGGATGATGGCCTACGCGCAAGGCCCGGCGTCGCGCCCGAACCGGGACACCGCCCTGGCCTTCGTGCGGGAAACCGCGCCCGAGTTGTTCGCCCCAGCCGCGCCACCGGGCGGTGTCATGGCGGCGCCTTTGAAAGCGCGCCAGGTTCAGTCGGAGCGCGCCGACATCCTGCGCGTGCTGGCCGAATGCGGCGGCGACCGCGCCCAGGCCAGCGAGCGATTGGGCATCAGCCGCACCACCCTGTGGCGCAAACTCAAGCCCTGAGGCGGCGCACCCCTGGCAAAATGCAGGACTGCCTCCTCCGTGCCCACCATGTCCCCTGCCAAGCCCTTGCGCGTGTTGTCGGTCATCCCGCCGATGACGCAACTCAACACGCCTTACCCCTCGACCGCCTACCTGACGGGCTTTTTGCGTTCTCGCGGGGTGGATGCCGTGCAGGAAGACCTGGCGCTGGCCTTGGTGCTGGCCCTGTTCTCACGCGAAGGCCTTCCCGCCATCCACGCCTGTGTGGAAGCCGTGCCGGAGGCCAAGCGCACCAAGGCCCTGCGCTCATTCGATGCGCAATTCGAGCGCTACCTGAGCACCATGGCGCCCACCATCGCCTTCCTGCAGGGCCGCGATGCCACGTTGGCCCACCGCATCAACACCCGCCAGTTTTTACCCGAGGGTCCGCGCTTCGCCTCGCTGGACGTCTACGTCGATGAAGACGGCGGCGATCCGCTGGCCTGGGCCTTTGGCGCCCTGGGCCTGCAAGACCGCGCCCGCCACCTGGCCACCCTGTACCTGAACGACCTGGCCGACGTGCTGCGCGATGCCGTCGACCCCCGCTTCGAGTTCGTGCGCTATGCCGAGTCGCTGGCCCAGAGCCAGTCCACCTTCGATCCCCTGCACCAGGCTTTGCAAGCGCCGCTCAACCTGGTCGACACCACCTTGCAGCGCCTGACCCTGGCCGCCATCGAGCGCCACGATCCTGACCTGGTGCTGTTGTCCGTGCCCTTTCCTGGCGCCGTCTACGCCGCTTTCCGCATGGCCCAGACCATCAAGGCCGCGCGCCCCCACATCAAGGTGGCCCTGGGCGGCGGCTTCGTCAACACCGAGCTGCGCGAGTTGAGCGAGCCCCGCGTGTTCGACCACGTCGACTTCGTCACCCTGGACGCGGGCGAGCGCCCCTTGCTGGCCTTGCTCGACCACCTGCAAGGCCAACGCTCGGCCCAGCGCCTGTCGCGCACCTTCGTTCGCGATGCCGAGAGCGGCCAGGTCCGCTACATGAACCTCGCCGAGCCCGACGTGCCTTTCGACGAAGTCGGCACGCCCACCTGGGATGGCCTGCCGCTGGACCGCTACCTGTCCCTGCTGGACATGCTCAACCCCATGAACCGCCTGTGGTCCGATGGGCGATGGAACAAGCTCACCATCGCCCATGGCTGCTACTGGAAGAAGTGCAGCTTCTGCGACGTCAGCCTCGACTACATCTCGCGCTACGAAACCGCCTCGGCCGAGGTGCTGGTCGACCGCATCGAAGCCATCGTGAAAGAGACCGGCCAGACCGGCTTCCATTTCGTGGACGAGGCCGCCCCCCCCAAGATGCTCAAGGCCCTGGCGCACGAGCTGATCAAGCGCAAGCTGTCGATCTCGTGGTGGGGCAACATCCGCTTCGAAAAATCCTTCAGCCCCGAGCTGTGCCAGCTGCTGGCCGACAGCGGCTGCATCGCCATTTCAGGCGGACTGGAAGTGGCCTCCGACCGCTTGCTGACCTTGATGAAAAAAGGCGTGTCGGTGGAGCAGGTGGCGCGCGTCACGCAGGGCTTCACCGATGCCGGCATCCTGGTTCACGCCTACCTGATGTATGGCTTTCCCACGCAGACCGTGCAGGACACCGTCGATGCGCTGGAATACGTGCGCCAGCTCTTCGCCAATGGCTGCATCCAGTCGGGCTTTTTCCACCGCTTTGCCTGCACGGTGCACTCGCCCGTGGGCCAGAACCCGCATGAATACGGCGTCAAGCTGCAGGCCTTGCCGCCCACCACCTTCGCCAAGAACGACATCGCCTTCATCGACCCCACGGGCGTTGACCACGATGCCCTGGGCGTCGGCCTGAAAAAAGCCATCTACAACTTCATGCATGGCATTGGCCTCGAAGAAGACGTGCGCACCTGGTTCAAGGGCAAGGTGCCCCGCACCACGGTGTCGCCTCACCGAATCGCTCGAGCCTTGGCGAACTGACTAGGCAAAGAAGGTCGATTCGATCTCGGCGGGCAGGGGTTGGCCGGTCAGCCAGGCCCGCTCCAGCACATGCCAGTAGTGCCGGTAACTGGCCCGGTCGTGCAGCGATCCACGGTGCGAGGTGGGCGCCCAATGCGCACGCTGCGCGGCCGTGAGGATCTCGACCGCGTCGTCCACCTCGGCCGCCACGGGCGCGAAGGCGTCCACGATCACGGGGATCTGGTCCGGGTGGATGCTCCACATGCGCGTGTAGCCCAACTCGCGCGAGGCTCGGCCCGCCGCCACGCCCAAGGCGCGCGCATCCTTGAACTCGGTGACCACGCAATGCGACGGCGTGATGCGCGCCGCGTGGCAGGCCGCCGCGATCTCCAGCTTGGCGCGCAGCACCAGGGGGTGGCTGAACTGGCCCTGGGCGCCCATGGCCGAGGCCGGGATGGCGCCATGGTGTTCCGACACGAAATCCATCAGCCCGAAGGACAGGGACTCGACCCCGGGCAGGGCGGCGATGGCGGCCACCTCCTGTAAGGCCCGGTGGTTTTCGATCAGCACGTGCACGGGCACGATGTGCCCCACGCCATGCTTGAGCCTCGCGGCCTTGATGGCTTCGACGGCCCGCTTGGCCTCTTGCTCATCGCTCACCTTGGGCACCATCAGGTAAGCCAGGCGCGCACCGGCGTGCCGGATCAGGGTGTCGATGTCGTCCTCGAAGCGGGGATGGCTGGGCGCATGCACGCGCGCGCCGACCCGCTCGCAGGCGTTGGCGGGGCTGGTGATCAAATCGGCCACCAGCAGCGCCTGCTCGTGTTCACCGCCCACCGGGGCGCCGTCTTCCAGGTCCAAGGTCACGTCGAACACCGGGCGGCCGCCGGTTTGCGCGGCCATCTCGGCCTGCAAGGCCAGGCTTTTGCGCATGCGGGCCTCGACACCGGCATAGTGGTCGCACACCGGCAAGGTGTGGCCGCGTTGCTCGGTGCCGAACAAGGCCAGGCGGGGATGGATGGTGCTCAAGGTTGACAAGGCGGCGTCCTCGCTCGGGTGAAGGTGGGCGTGCACCAGGCAGGCCTGGGTCATTGTCCTCCTGACGCTCCTCGCCATCAACCGCCCTGTCGGGGTAGCGCGAGCGGCGGTGTTGTCACGAGTGTTGCAAAAGCACCAAAGCCCGGCTCATCATTCAGGGATACCCTGCCTTTGTGCGCAGGACCAGCCCGGCTAGCCTTGTGGGAAACCGCCAGGCGCACCGGTCAGGTGGGCCTCACCAGGGAGCACGTGCATGTTGAACCTTCTTCATCAGCTCAGATTGGGTCAACGGTTGGGTGTGGGCTTTGGCTTGCTGTTGTTCCTGGCGGCCTTGATCGCTGCCGTGGGTTGGTTCCGCTTGTCGGAGACCATCCAGGACGTCGACCAGGCCACCCACGCCCAAAGCCGGGCGACCGCGGCGCTCAAGTGGGAGAGCCTGACCCTGCTCAACGTCAACCGCACCCTGGCGATCGCCGAATCCGGAGGCTCGAAGGACGTCAAGGGCCATTTCGCGCCCCTGATCAAAGCCACCTCGGCCGAGATCAGTGCGATCCAGAAAGACCTGGAAGCCCAGGCGGACACGCCCGAGGTCAAGGCCCAGTTCGAGGACATCGCGGCCCGGCGCAAGGTCTACGTGTCGGCCCGTGACTCGATCTTCACCTTCCTGGAAATGGAAGATCCCGGCGCCAAGGATGCCCTGAAGAGCGAACTGCTCCCAGCCGCCACCCGCTACATCACGGCCATCAACAACTACCAGGCCACGCAGCGCAAGATCGCCGACGAGCAGTCCGCGCAGACGCACCAGCGCGTGTCACGGGCGCAGGTGTTGCTGGTCTTGTTGGCGGGCGTCAGCCTGCTGATCGGCGTGGTCTGCGCCTGGCTCATGACCCGCTCGGTGACGGAGCCCTTGCGGCAGGTCGTGTCGGCCACGAAGATCATCGCGGGCGGCGACCTGTCACACCGGGTGGACATGGATGGGCGAGACGAGTTGTCCGAGCTGTGCCACAGCCTCGAAGAGATGCAGCAGTCCCTGCGCGGCATCGTGGGGGAGGTCCGCCAATCCACCGACTCGATCCAGACCGCCAGCGAGGAAGTGGCCGTGGGCAGCCAGGACCTGTCCAGCCGGACCGAGCAAGCGGCGGCCAGCCTGCAGGAGACGGCCTCCACCATGGAAGAGATTTCCGGCACCATCCGGCACACCGCCGATGCCGCCCGCACCGCCAACCAATTGGCGGCGGGCGCGGCACAGGCCGCCAGCACGGGCGGGCAGGTGGTGTCGCAGGTCGTGGCCACCATGGACGCCATCACCCAAAGCTCCCAGCGCATCGTCGACATCATCGGCGTGATCGACGGCATTGCTTTCCAGACCAACATCCTGGCATTGAACGCGGCGGTGGAAGCCGCCCGTGCCGGCGAGCAGGGGCGCGGTTTCGCGGTGGTGGCGGGCGAGGTGCGGGCGCTGGCGCAGCGGGCGGCCAGCGCCGCCGGTGAGATCAAGGCGCTGATCGGCGAATCGACCGACCGCGTTCAGGCGGGGGCGGCTCTGGTGAACGAGGCCGGCACCTCCATGGCGGCCATCGTGGAGTCCGTGCAGCGCGTGGCCGACATCATTGGCGAAATCACCTCGGCCTCCACCGAGCAATCCGAAGGCATCAGCCAGGTCAACACCGCGGTGTCCCAGCTCGACAGCATGACCCAGCAAAATGCCGCTTTGGTCGAAGAGTCCGCCGCGGCCGCTGAGAGCCTCAAGGAACAGGCCGCCAAACTGGCCTCGGTGGTCTCGGTGTTTCGCCTGCCCTGAACGGAAAAAGCCGGCGGACCCGAAGGTCGCCGGCTTGGTTTGTTCGCTGGTGCGTGAGGGCGCTTCAGCCCTCAGGCCAGGATCACAGCAGGTGCTTGACGCCGTCTTGCTCGCCTTGCAGTTCGGCCAGGGTGATGTTGATGCGCTCTTGCGAGAACGCGTCGATTTCCAGGCCTTGGACGATCTTGTATTCGCCGTTTTCGGTGGTCACGGGGAAGCCGAAGACGATGCCGGCGGGGATGCCGTACTCGCCGTTCGAAGGCACGCCCATGGTGACCCATTCGCCCTTGGAGCCCAGGGCCCAGTCACGGATGTGGTCGATGGCGGCGTTGGCGGCCGAAGCAGCCGACGACAGGCCACGGGCGGCGATGATGGCGGCACCGCGCTTGCCCACGGTGGGCAGGAA
Source organism: Aquabacterium sp. (assembly GCF_050725395.1). GTDB lineage: Bacteria > Pseudomonadota > Gammaproteobacteria > Burkholderiales > Burkholderiaceae_C > Aquabacterium. Next base: position 19,069 of record NZ_JBOHHL010000045.1, read on the forward strand.
GGTGTCGGCGTTCCAGACTTGGTCGTTGATCAGGTCCTTGATGGCCTTCCCGCTGGTGGTGGCGAAGCGGTAGTCGGCGTACATGGTGGGCGAGTGGTTGCCCCACACGGTCAGCTTCTTGATGTCGCCGACCTTGGTGCCGGTCTTGGCGGCCAGTTGCGAAGCGGCGCGGTTGTGGTCCAGGCGCAGCATGGCGGTGAAGTTCTTCGCAGGCAGGTCGGGAGCCGACTTCATGGCGATGTAGGCGTTGGTGTTGGCGGGGTTGCCGACGACCAGGACCTTGACATTGCGCGACGCCACGGCGTTCAGTGCCTTGCCCTGGGCCGTGAAGATCTGGGCGTTGGCGGCCAGCAGGTCGGCGCGCTCCATGCCGGGGCCGCGAGGACGTGCGCCGACCAGCAGGGCGTAATCGGTGTCCTTGAAGGCTTGCAGCGGATCGCTGTGGGCTTCGATGCCGGCCAGCAGGGGGAAAGCACAGTCTTCCAGCTCCATGATCACGCCCTTCAGCGCGTTCTGGGCCTTCTCGTCGGGGATCTCCAGCAGTTGCAGGATCACGGGTTGATCTTTGCCCAGCATTTCGCCAGAAGCGATGCGGAACAACAGGGCGTAGCCGATTTGACCAGCGGCGCCGGTGACGGCAACGCGAACGGGTGATTTGCTCATGTGCAACTCCGAAAGAAATAGAGAGAAGGGGTAGGTGGTAACAACCCCCGAGTGTAGCGTCGTGCGCAGTCTAGGGACACTGTTGTGAATCGTCAATGCTCTTATGTCTTATATAAGACATCTTTCATCAGAGGGTGGACTAAAACGTCCGCTTATGGTGCAATCAGCGTCCGTGAAAACCCAAGCTGTTGTGGCCCCCTCCCTGACTGTTTCCGGTGCTTCGGCCGACCCGGCCTCCGCGCCCGGAGGCGAGGCATCGGCGCCTGGCGCGGGCCCTTCTTTCAGCCCGCTTTACCAGCAGATCAAGTCGCTGATCCTGCGCAGCCTCCAGGCGGGTGAGTGGCGCCCCGGCGAAGCCATTCCCAGCGAAATCGAACTGGCCGGCCGCTTCAAGGTCAGCCAGGGCACGGTGCGCAAGGCGATCGATGAGCTGGCCGCTGAGAACCTGCTGCTGCGCCGCCAGGGCAAGGGCACCTACGTGGCCACCCACGCCGAAGAGCGCGTGCAGTACCGCTTCCTGCGCCTGACCCCTGATCAGCCTGACGACGCCGGCCCGGTGCAGCGCGAATTCCTCGATTGCCGGCGCCTGCGCGCTCCCGCCGACATCGCCCGCCTGTTGCAACTCAAGGCCGGCGACATGGTCGTCGAAGTGCGCCGCGTGATGCATTTCGCCGGCAAGCCCGTGGTGCTGGACGACATCTGGTTGCCCGGCCACCTGTTCAAGGGCCTGACGGCCGAGCGCCTGAGCGACTACAAGGGTCCCATGTATGGCCTGTTCGAGACCGAGTTCGGGGTGCGCATGATCCGCGCCGAAGAAAAAATCCGCGCCGTGGCCGCGGGCGAAAACGATGCCGCGCTGCTGAAGATCGTGGCCGGCACGCCCTTGCTGAGCGTCGAGCGCCTGTCCCATACCTACGACGACCAGCCCGTCGAACTTCGCCGTGGCCTCTACATGACCGAATTCCACCATTACCGGAACGAATTGAATTAACCCCGCCGACGAACAAGGGATTGCCCTTAAAATCGCGGATTCTTTGACTGTTTTTTGACGCAAGGCAGGAGCCTTCAGAAAAAATGGCTGACAACACCAAAACCCCACGCCCCGTCTTCACGAACATCCATGTGACGGACATCGTCAGCTACAGGCTGCCGCCCGCCGGGATCGTCTCGATCCTGCACCGCATCAGCGGTGTCGTGCTCTTCCTCTTGCTGCCTTTCGTCGTCTGGATGTTCGACACCAGCGTGACCTCGGAAATCTCGTACGACGAGTTCAAATCCGTGTTCACCGCCGGCCATGGCTGGTTGCCGGCCTTCCTGGTCAACTTCGTGACCTGGGGCCTGATCTGGGCTTACCTGCACCACTTCATCGCTGGCGTGCGTCACCTGCTGATGGACACCAACCACCACCTGGTGAGCAAGCAGACCGGTCACAACTCGGCTGTCGCCACGCTGGTCCTCAGCGTTGGCCTGACCCTGATCCTGGGCGCCAAGCTCTTCGGTCTGTTCTGATTTTCGACCCCCACGGAACTCGACACCATGTCTTCTAAAAACTACGGTACCAAGCGCGTCGTCGTCGGCGCGCACTATGGCCTGCGCGATTGGCTGGCGCAACGCGTCACGGCCCTCCTGATGGCGCTGTTCACGGTGGCCCTGCTGGCGCAGGTCATCTTCGGCGAACGCATGAGCTACGACAAATGGTCGGGCATCTTCTCGCACCAATGGATGAAGTTCCTGACCTTCGTGGTCATCCTGTCCCTGGCGTACCACGCCTGGGTGGGCCTCCGCGACATTTTCATGGACTACATCAAGCCCGTGGGCATCCGCCTGGGTCTGCAAGTGTTCGCCATCGTTTGGCTCTTGGGCTGTGCCGGCTGGGCCATCCAAGTGCTCTGGAGACTGTAAAAAATGACCGCCATTGCCAACTCGCTCCCCACTCGCAAGTTCGACGTCGTCATCGTTGGTGCCGGTGGCTCCGGCATGCGCGCCTCGCTGCAACTGTCCCTGGCCGGCCTGAACGTGGCCGTGCTGTCCAAGGTCTTCCCCACCCGCTCGCACACCGTGGCGGCGCAGGGCGGCATCGGTGCCTCGCTGGGCAACATGTCCGAAGACAACTGGCACTACCACTTCTACGACACCATCAAGGGCTCCGACTGGCTGGGCGACCAGGATGCCATCGAGTTCATGTGCCGTGAAGCGCCCAAGGTCGTGTACGAGCTCGAACACTTCGGCATGCCGTTTGACCGCAATGCGGACGGCACCATCTACCAGCGCCCCTTCGGTGGCCACACCGCCAACTATGGCGAAAAGCCCGTCCAACGTGCTTGTGCTGCGGCCGACCGCACCGGCCACGCGCTGCTGCACACGCTGTACCAGCAAAACGTCAAGGCGCGAACCCAGTTCTTCGTCGAATGGATGGCCCTGGACGTGATCCGCGATGCCGAAGGCGACGCCGTCGGTGTGGTGGCCCTGGAAATGGAAACCGGCGATGTGCACGTGCTGCACGCCAAGACCGTGCTGTTCGCCACCGGTGGCGCCGGCCGCATCTACCAGGCCTCGACCAACGCTTTCATCAACACCGGCGACGGCCTGGGCATGGCGGCGCGCGCCGGCATTCCCCTGGAAGACATGGAGTTCTGGCAGTTCCACCCCACCGGCGTGGCCGGCGCGGGCGTGCTGCTGACCGAAGGCTGCCGCGGTGAAGGCGCGATCCTGCGCAACAGCAACGGCGAACGCTTCATGGAGCGCTACGCGCCCACCTTGAAGGACCTGGCCCCGCGCGACTTCGTGTCCCGCTCGATGGACCAGGAAATCAAGGAGGGCCGTGGCTGCGGTCCCAACAAGGACTACGTCCTGCTGGACATGACCCACCTGGGCGCCGAAACCATCCACAAGCGCCTGCCTTCGGTGCAAGAGATTGGCCACAACTTCGCCAACGTCGACATCACCAAGGAGCCGATCCCCGTGGTGCCGACCATCCACTACCAGATGGGTGGCATCCCGACCAACGTCTACGGTCAAGTGGTGGTGCCGGCCAACGGCAAGCACAACGAGGTCATCAACGGCCTGTACGCCGTGGGCGAGTGCTCCTGCGTGTCGGTGCACGGCGCCAACCGCCTGGGCACCAATTCGCTGCTCGACCTGGTGGTGTTCGGTCGCGCGGCTGGCAACCACATCGTCGACTTCAACCTCAAGTCGAAGAACCACAAGCCCCTGCCCAAGGACGCCGCCGACAAGACGCTGGCCCGCCTGGCTCGCCTGGATGGCGCCACCAACGGCGAGTACTCGCAAGACGTGGCCAACGACATCCGTGCGTCCATGCAGAAGCACGCTGGCGTGTTCCGCACGCAAAAGACGATGGACGAGGGCGTCAAGCAGATCGCGGCCCTGCGTGAACGCGTCAAGAGCATCGGTCTGAAGGACAGCTCCAAGGTCTTCAACACCGCCCGCATCGAGGCGCTGGAAGTCGAGAACCTGATCGAGGCCGCGCAAGCCACCATCGTGGCCGCCGCCGCCCGTCCGGAAAGCCGTGGCGCCCACGCCCACGATGACTTCCCCAACCGCGATGACGACAACTGGATGAAGCACTCGCTGTGGTATTCCGAAGGCAACCGCCTGGAATACAAGCCTGTGAACCTGCAACCCCTGACGGTGGAATCCGTTCCCCCGAAAGTCCGGACGTTCTGATTAGGACCGCACCCATGAAGCGCACTTTCAAAATCTACCGCTACGATCCGGACAAGGACGTCAAGCCCTACATGCAGAGCATCGAGGTCGAACTCGACGGCCACGAACGCATGCTGCTGGACGCCCTGGTCAAGCTCAAGGCGGTCGATCCCACCCTGTCGTTCCGCCGCTCCTGCCGCGAAGGCGTGTGTGGTTCGGACGCCATGAACATCAACGGCAAGAACGGTCTGGCCTGCCTGACCAACATGCTGACGCTGCCGGGCGAGATCGTCCTGAAGCCGCTGCCGGGCCTGCCCGTCGTGCGCGACCTGATCGTCGACATGACCCAGTTCTTCAAGCAGTACAACTCGATCAAGCCCTACCTGGTCAACGACGAGCCGCCGCCTGACAAGGAGCGCCTGCAGTCGCCCGAAGAGCGCGAAGAGCTCGACGGCCTGTACGAGTGCATCCTGTGCGCCAGCTGCTCGACCAGCTGCCCCAGTTTCTGGTGGAACCCCGACAAGTTCGTGGGGCCGGCCGGCTTGTTGCAGGCCTACCGCTTCATCGCGGACAGCCGCGACCAAGGCACGGCCGAGCGCCTGGACAACCTGGAAGACCCGTACCGCCTGTTCCGTTGCCACACCATCATGAACTGCGTGGACGTGTGCCCCAAGGGCCTGAACCCCACGAAGGCCATCGGCAAGATCAAGGAACTGATGGTGCGCCGCGCCGTTTGACCCAGACTTCGCCTAGAAATTGCCCATGACCCTGACCCAAACGCCCTCATTTGCTCCTGGGTCCGTGCCCAGCGCGGACGAATTGCGGCGTTTGCGTTGGCGCTGCCGGCGCGGCCTGCTCGAGAACGATCTCTTCATCGATCGGTTTTTCGAGCTGCACGGTGAAAACCTCACCAACGCGCTGGTACAGGGTTTGCATGAGCTCATGGACTTGGCAGACAATGACTTGTTGGATCTCTTTTTGGCGCGCAAGCAGCCCGAAGGTGACCTGGACACGCCGGAAGTCCGCCAAGTGTTGGAGCTGATGCATGCCGCCGGTGCCTCGCGGCTGCCTCCCCAGGCATCCGTGTCAAATTCCGATCATTAAGACCCATTCGCAAGACCCGACCCTCTAGGAGCGCTCATGAGCATGACCCCGTCCGACGTGAAAGCCACGCTGTCGTTTTCCGATGGCAGCCCGAACATGGATCTGCCGATCTATAAAGGCTCCATCGGCCCTGACGTGATCGACATCCGCAAGCTGTATGCCCAAACCGGCAAGTTCACCTACGACCCTGGTTTCCTGTCGACCGCTTCCTGCAACTCGACCATCACCTACATCGATGGCGACAAGGGTGAGCTGCTGTACCGCGGCTACCCCATCGAACAGCTGGCCACCAACTGCGACTTCCTGGAAACCTGCTACCTCTTGCTGAACGGCGAGCTGCCCAACGGCACGCAAAAGGAAGAGTTTGTCCAGAGCGTGACCAACCACACGATGGTCAACGAGCAGATGCAGTTCTTCCTGCGTGGTTTCCGCCGCGATGCGCACCCGATGGCCGTCATGACGGGCCTGGTCGGCGCACTGTCGGCCTTCTACCACGACAGCACCGACATCAATAACCCAGAGCACCGCAAGATTGCCGCGATCCGCCTGATCGCCAAGATGCCCACGCTCGTGGCCATGGCCTACAAGTACACCATTGGCCAGCCCTACGTCTACCCGAAGAACGACCTCTCGTACACCGAGAACTTCATGCGGATGATGTTCGCCACGCCGTGCGAAG
>NZ_JBOHHL010000046.1:0-24744 GCF_050725395.1 Aquabacterium sp.
GATGGCGCGCACTTCGGAGGTGGTCAAGGCGCCGATCTGGTCGGTGGTCAGCGAAGCGACCTGGGCCGTGTTGAAGGCGGCGATCTGACCGGTGGTCAGGGCCTTCAGGTCGGTCGTTTCGATGGCCGAGACTTGCGCGGTGTTCAGCGCGGCCACCTGCGTGGTGCTCAGGGCGGCCAGTTGGGTCGAGTTCAGCGCCACGACCTGGTCGGTGGTCAGCGCGGCCACGCCGGCGGTGGTCAGGGCGCGGACGCCGGCCGTGTTCAAGGCACCGATGTCGGTGGTCTCGATGGCGGCCACTTGCGCGGTGTTCAGCGCGGCGACCTGGTTGGTGCCCAGGGCGGCGATCTGCACGGTGTTCAGGGCCACGATCTGGTCGGTGGTCAGGGCGCCGACGTTGACGGTGCTCAGGGCGCGCACGTCAGCGGTGTTCAGCGCGGCGATCTGGTCGGTGGTCAAGGCCGCCGTCTGGGCGGTGTTCAACGCCGCCATCTGGGCCGTGGTCAGCGCCTTGATGTCGGTCGTCTCGATCGCGGTGATCTGGCTGGTGTTCAGCGCGGCGATCTGCGAGGTGCCGAGGGCGGCCACCTGGCTGGTGTTCAACGCGGCGATCTGGTCGGTGGTCAGCGCGGCCACACCGGCGGTGGTCAGGGCGCGGACGTCGGCGGTGTTGAGCGCACCGATGTCGGTGGTCTCGATGGCGGCGACCTGCGCGGTGTTCAGCGCGGCGATCTGGTGGGTGCCCAGGGCCGAGATCTGCACGGTGTTCAGGGCCACGATCTGGTCGGTCGTCAGCGCCGCCACACCGGCGGTGGTGATGGCACGGGCTTCGGCCGTGGTCAGCGCACCGATCTGGTCGGTCGTCAGGGCGGCGACCTGAGAGGTCGTCAGGCCGGCGATCTGCGCGGTGGACAAGGCCTTGATGTCGGTGGTTTCGATGGCCGCGATCTGGTTGGTGTCCAGCGCAGCGATCTGCGAGGTGCCCAGTGCGGCCAGTTGCGTGGAGTTCAAGGCCACGATCTGGTCGGTCGTCAAGGCGGCGACGGCGGCGGTGGTCAGGGCGCGGACGTCGGCGGTGTTGAGCGCACCGATGTCGGTGGTCTCGATGGCGGCGACCTGCGCGGTGTTCAGCACGGCGATCTGGTTGGTGCCCAGGGCCGAGATCTGCACGGTGTTCAGGGCCACGATCTGATCGGTCGTCAGGGCGGCCACGCCAGCGGTGGTGATGGCGCGGGCTTCGGCCGTGGTCAATGCACTGATCTGGTCGGTGGTCAAGGCGGCGACCTGGGCCGTGTTGAAGGCGGCGATCTGACCGGTGGTCAGGGCCTTCAGGTCCGTCGTCTCGATGGCCGCGATCTGGGCTGTGTTCAGCGCCACGACCTGGGATGTGCCCAGTGCCGAAAGCTGGGCCGAGTTCAGGGCCGTGATCTGGTCGGTCGTCAGCGCGGCGACGGCGGCGGTGCTCAGCGCACGGACGGCGGCGGTGTTCAAGGCACCGATGTCGGTGGTCTCGATGGCGGCGACCTGCGCGGTGTTCAGCACGGCGACTTGGTTGGTGCCCAGGGCCGAGATCTGCACCGTGTTCAGGGCGACGATCTGGTCGGTTGTCAGGGCGGCGATGCCGCTGGTCGTCAGGGCGCGGGCTTCGGCCGTGGTCAATGCACTGATCTGGTCGGTCGTCAGCGCGGCGACCTGGGCGGTGTTGAAGGCGGCGATCTGGCCGGTGGTCAGGGCCTTCAGATCAGTCGTTTCGATGGCGGCGATCTGGGCCGTGGTCATCACGGCGACTTGCGTGGTGCCCAGGGCCGAGATCTGGGCCGAGTTCAAGGCCGTGATCTGGTCCGTGGTCAGCGCGGCGACGGCGGCGGTGCTCAGCGCACGGACGTCGGCGGTGTTCAGGGCGCCGATGTCGGTGGTTTCAATGGCGGACACCTGCGCGGTGTTCAGCACGGCGATCTGGTTCGTCCCCAGTGCGGCGATCTGGGCGGAGTTCAAGGCCACCACCTGGTCGGTGGTCAGCGCGGCGACGCCGGAGGTGCTGATGGCGCGGGCTTCGGCCGTGGTCAGCGAACCGATCTGGTCGGTGGTCAGTGAGGCGACCTGGGCGGTGTTGAACGCGGCGATCTGGGCCGTGCTCATGGCTTTCAGATCGGCGGTTTCGATGGCGCCGATCTGGTTGGTGTTCAGCGCGGCAACCTGCGTGGTGCCCAGCGCGGCGATCTGCGTGGAACTCAGCGCGGCGATCTGGTCGGTGGTCAGGGCGGCAACGTCGGCGGTGTTCAGGGCGCGCAGGGCGGCCGTGCTCAAAGCGCCGATGTCGGTGGTCTCGATGACGGACACCTGGGCCGTGTTCAAGGCGGCCACCTGGGCTGTGCCCAAGCCGCTGATCTGCACGGTGCTCAAGGCCACGATCTGGTCGGTCGTCAGGGCGGCGACCTGGTCGGTGCCCAGTGCGCCGGTCTGCGTCGAGCTCAGCACGGACACCTGGTCGGTGGTCAGCGCGGCCACGGCAGCAGTGCTCAAGGCGCGGATGTCACCGGTGTTGAGGCCGGCGATGTCGGTGGTTTCGATGGCCGAGACCTGGGCCGTGTTCAGCACGGCGACCTGGCTGGTGGCCAGCGCGGCGATCTGGGCCGAGTTCAGCGCGACGATCTGGTCGGTGGTCAGGGCGCCCACGGCGGCCGTCGTCAGGGCACGGACACTGGCCGTGTTCAAGGCGGTGATCTGGTCGGTGGTCAGCGTGACGACCTGCGCGGTGTTCAGCGCGGCGATCTGGGCCGTGGTCATGGCCCGCACGTCCAGCGTCTCGATCGGCGAGACCTGGTTGGTCGTCAGCGCGGCGATCTGGGCCGTGGTCAGCGAGGAAATCTGCGTCGAGGTCAGCGCGACGATCTGGTCGGTGGTCAGCGCGGCCACGGCGGACGTGCTCAAGGCACGGATGTCGGCGGTGTTCAGGGCGCCGATGTCGGTGGTCTCGATGGCCGAAACCTGGTTGGTGTTCAGCACGGCGACCTGGCTGGTGGCCAGGGCGGCGATCTGGGCCGTGTTCAGGGCCACGATCTGGTCGGTCGTCAATGCGCCAATGGCGGAGGTGCTCAGGGCACGCACATCGGCGGTGTTGAGCACGCCGACCTGGTCGGTCGTCAGCGAGGCGGCCTGGGCCGTGTTCAGCACGGCGATCTGGGCGGTCGTCATCACCTTCAGATCGGTGGTTTCAATGGCCGAGATCTGGTTGGTGTTCAGCACGGCGACCTGGCTGGTGCCCAGGGCGGCGACTTGGGTCGAGCTCAGGGCCACCACCTGGTCGGTCGTCAGGGCGCCGACCGCGGCGGTGCTCAAGGCCCGCACGCTGCTGGTGCTCAGGCCGGCGATGTCGGTCGTCTCGATGGCGGAGACCTGGGCCGTGTTCAGCACGGCCACCTGGGCGGTGCCCAGGGCGCCCAGTTGCGCGGAGTTCAGGGCCACCACCTGGTCGGTGGTCAGCACGGCGACCTGGTTGGTGCCCAGGGCGGCCACTTGGGTGGTGCTCAGAGCCGACACCTGGTCGGTGGTCAGGCCGGTGACGGCCGAAGAATTCAGCACACGGATGTTGGCCGTGTTCAAAGCGCTGATGTCGGTGGTCTCGATGGACGAGACCTGGGTGGAGTTCAGCGCGGCCACTTGCGAGGTGCCCAAGGCGCCCACTTGGGCCGAGTTCAGGGCGACGATCTGGTCGGTGGTCAGGGCACCCACGGCGGCGGTGCTCAGGGCCCGCACGTCGGCGGTGTTCAGGGCGGTGACCTGGTCGGTGCTCAGGGCCACCACTTGGGCCGTGTTCAGGACGGCGATCTGGGCGGTGGTCATCACCTTCAGGTCCGTCGTCTCGATGGCGGCGATCTGGTCGGTGTGCAGCGCGGCAACCTGGTCGGTGCCCAGCGCGGCCACCTGGGTGGAGCTCAGCGCGGCAATCTGGTCGGTCGTCAGGGCGCCGATGGCCACGGTGTTGAAGGCGCGGACATTGGCGGTGCTCAAGGCACCGATGTCGGTCGTCTCGATGGCCGAGACCTGGGTGGAATTCAGCGCGGCCACTTGCGACGTGACCAGGGCGGCCACCTGGGCCGAGTTGAGGGCGACGATCTGGTCGGTGGTCAATGCGGCCACGGCGGCGGTGCTCAAGGCACGCACATCGGCGGTGGTCAGGGCGTTGATCTGGTCGGTGGTCAGGGCCGCGACTTGCGCGGTGTTGAGCACGGCCACCTGGGCGGTGGTCATCAACTTCAGGTCGGTCGTTTCAATGGCCGAGATCTGGGCGGTGTTCAGCACGGCGACCTGGTTGGTCGCCAGCGAGGCCAGTTGCGACGACGTCAGCGCGACGATCTGGTCGGTGGTCAGCGAGGCGACGGCGGCGGTGGTCAGCGCACGGATGCTGGCGGTGTTCAGCGCGCCGATGTCGCTGGTGTCGATGGCCGCCACCTGGGCGGTGTTGAGGGCGCCCACCTGGGTCGTGCCCAGGGCAGCGATCTGCGCGGTGTTCAGCGCAACGATCTGGTCGGTGGTCAGGGCGGCCACGCCGGCGGTGGTCAGCACGCGCACATCGGCGGTGGTCAGCACGCCGATCTGGTCGGTGGTCAGAGAGGCCAGTTGGGCGGTGTTGAAGACGGCGACCTGTGCCGTGTTCATCACGGCCAGGTCCGTGGTCTCGATGGCGCTGATCTGCGTGGTGTTCAGCACGGCGACCTGGCTGGTGCCCAGGGCGGCGATCTGTGCCGAGCTCAGGGCGGCGATCTGGTCGGTGGTCAGCGAGGCGACGGCGGCGGTCGTCAGCGCGCGGACGCTGGCGGTGCTCAGCGCGCCGATGTCCGAGGTGTCGATCGCGGCGACCTGGGCCGTGTTCAGCGAAGCCACCTGGGTCGTGACCAGGCTGGCGATTTGCGCGGTGTTCAGTGCGACGATCTGGTCGGTGGTCAGCGCAGCCACGGCAGAGGTGGTCAAAGCGCGCACATCGGCGGTGTTCAGCGCGGCGACCTGGTCTGTGGTCAGCGCGGCGACATGCGCCGTGTTAAAGGCGGCGATCTGCGCGGTGGTCATCACGCTCAGGTCGGTCGTCTCAATGGAGGCGATCTGGTCGGTGGTCAGCACGGCGACCTGGTTGGTGGCAAACGAAGCCACCTGGGCCGTGGTCAGCGCAGCGATCTGGTCGGTGGTCAGGGCGCGCACGGCGGCCGTGTTCAACGCGCGGATGTCCGCGGTGTTCAAGGCACCGATGTCCGAGGTGTCGATGGCCGAGATCTGGCGGGTGTTCAGGGCCGCGACCTGGTGGGTGCCCAGGGCGCTGATCTGCACGGTCGTCAGGGCGACGATCTGGTCGGTGGTCAGCGCGGCGATGCCCGCGGTCGTGATGGCGCGGGTCTCACTCGTGGTCAGCGCGCCGACCTGGTCCGTGTTCAAGGAGGCGATCTGCGCCGTCGTCATGGCGGCAATCTGGCCGGTGGTCAGCGTGCGCAGGTCGGCGGTGTCGATGGCGGCGATCTGGGCGGTGGTCAGGGCCACGACCTGGCTGGTGCCCAGGGCGGACAGCTGCGCCGACGTCAGAGCGATGATCTGGTCGGTGGTCAGCGCGGCCACGGCGGCGGTGTTCAGCACGCGCATGTCGGCGGTGTTGAGCGCGCCGATGTCGCTGGTATCGATGGCGGCGATCTGCGCGGTGTTCAGCACGGCCACTTGCGTCGTGCTCAAGGCGGCCAGGTGCGCGGAGCTCAGCGCGACGATCTGGTCGGTGTTCAAGGCGCCGACGGACGTGGTGGTCAAGGCCCGCAGGTCGATGGTTTCAATGGCTTGGATTTGCGCCGTCGTCAACGCGCCGATCTGTGCCGTGTTGAACAGCACCCAGTCGGACGTGGCGAGGTTGACGATCGATTGGGTCGAAAGTGCCGCGATCTGCGTGGTGGACAGCAGTGGAATCAGCGAAGCCATGGATCAAACCCCTTGTGGGAAATTGCGGCTGGCAAACGGCTCGAACCGCCCACCAAAAAACCTTGGATAGAACTGTCTTGGAGGCTAAGGCTCGGCCCCAACCTTCAAAGCTTGAAAAAGACGGGGCATTCAGAACCGATTTCAGCCCGCGAGATTCTTCAAGTCATCCTCGGACTTATCGGCGGCGACTAAATAGACTGAAGGCGGGGCGCCCGCGGGTGAGGCTTGCCGCGGCATGGGGCGGGTGCTGTTTCGTGAACTGCATCACGCAGTCCGCTTATCCAAGTCAGGGCGACTTGATGTTTCCCATTGGTAAACGCCCCTGGCGGCGTCTACTTTTTCACGGCAATGCGTGAAATCAAGGGAGAGTACTGACTTCAGCCCTCAAACCCAGCCAGCGCTCGGCCACCTGGGCCAAGTGGGCGGGTGAACCGGTGGTCCAAAGGCGGGTCGATGGCTGGCTGCTTTCAGCATGGCCCGCCAAGCCGGCGCTGACCCGCTGGGTCTGGCGCGCGACTGCTTCGGCGGTGTCGATGATGCACACCTCCGGCCCCAAGGCTTGCTGAAAGAGCGGGGCCACGAAGGGGTAGTGGGTGCAGCCGAGCACGACGGTGTCGACCTCGGCCTGGCGCAGTGGCGCGGAAAAGGTTTCAACCAGGGTGCGCAATGCCGGGCTGTCCAGTTGGCCGAACTCGATTTCCTTGGCCAGGCCGGGGCAAGGTTGCGCGACGATCAAGGCATCGTGGCCGTGCGATTCAATCAAGCGTTTGAATTTACCGCTGGCCAGGGTGCCGGGCGTGGCCAAGACCCCGATGCGTTTGCGGGCCGACAAGGCCACGGCCGGTTTGACGCCAGGCTCGACCCCCACGATGGGCACTTCTGGCCAGCGTTGGCGAAGCGTGTGGACCGCCATGGCCGTGGCGGTGTTGCAGGCCACCACCACGGCCTGTGCGCCCTGGCTCAACAAAAAACCGCTGATCGCCAGGGATCGCTCGGCGATGAACGCGTCATCGCGTTCACCGTAAGGGGCGTTCGCCGAATCCGCGATATACAAGAGCTGTGCTTGTGGCATGTGCTGCCGCAGCGCGCGCAACACCGACAGGCCGCCCAGCCCCGAATCGAAGAGCCCGATGCGCAATCCATCACCAAGACGGGTGTCCGGGGGCGGGGCGGCAACGGTCACAATGTCGGGCTGGGTCATGTGGGCGCTATTTTCCTCTGAATAGAGGGGAGAAAAGCTGTCCGAAGCCCAGAACTCGCGCTAGAATCGAACGATCGTGCTTTTTTGGGCATGTTTTCTTATCAACTATTCCTCATGACGCAGGAGAACAAGGCATGAAGGTTCTGGTTCCGGTCAAACGTGTTGTTGACTACAACGTGAAAGTCCGTGTGAAGTCTGATGGTTCTGGCGTGGACATCGCCAACGTCAAGATGAGCATGAACCCCTTTGATGAAATCGCCGTCGAAGAGGCCACGCGCCTCAAAGAAAAAGGCATCGTCACTGAAATCATCGCCGTGTCCGTCGGCCCTGCCCAAGCCCAGGAAACCCTGCGCACGGCCATGGCCATCGGCGCTGACCGCGGCATCCTGGTCGAAGTGGCAGACGAGGTGCAGCCCCTGGGCGTCGCCAAGATCCTGGCCGCCTTGATCGCCAAGGAAAAGCCCGACCTGATCATCCTCGGCAAGCAAGCCATCGATGACGACAGTAACCAGACCGGCCAGATGGTCGCCGCCCTGGCCAACCTGCCCCAGGGCACGTTCGCCTCGAAGGTGGAAGTCGCTGGTGGCAAGGTCAACGTGACCCGTGAAGTCGACGGTGGTCTGGAAACCGTGTCCCTGAGCCTGCCGGCCGTGATCACGACCGACCTGCGCCTGAACGAGCCCCGCTACGTCACGCTGCCGAACATCATGAAGGCCAAGAAGAAGCCGCTTGAAACCATCAAGCCCGCTGACCTTGGCGTGGACGTGACGTCGCGCATCAAGACCCTGAAGGTTTCTGAGCCGCCCAAGCGCTCCGCCGGCATCAAGGTGCCCGACGTGGCCACCCTGGTGAGCAAGCTCAAGAACGATGCCAAAGTGATCTGAGGAGACAACAACCATGACCGCTCTCGTCATTGCTGAACACGACAACAACAGCCTGAAAGGCGCCACGCTCAACACCATCACCGCTGCCAAGCAAGCCGGTGGCGATGTGCACGTGCTGGTCGCTGGCTCCAACGCCGCCGCCGCGGCTGCCGCTGCCGCGCAAGTCGCTGGCGTGACCAAGGTGCTGCACGCCGACGGCGCGCAGTTCGCCGACGGCCTGGCTGAAAACGTGGCCGCCCAGGTGCTGGCCGTGGCTTCCAGCTACAGCCACCTGTTCTTCCCGGCCACGGCCTACGGCAAGAACATCTCGCCCCGCGTCGCCGCCAAGCTGGATGTCGCCCAGGTGTCGGAAATCTCCAAGGTCATCAGCGCCGACACGTTCGAGCGCCCGATCTACGCCGGCAACGCCATCGCCACCGTGCAATCCACGGATTCGGTGAAGGTCGTGACCGTGCGCGGTACCGGCTTCGACGCCGCCGCCACCACCGGTGGTTCTGGCGCCGTTGAGACCATCGCTGCCGTCGCCGACAGCGGTTCCTCGAGCTTCGTGGGCCGTGAAGTCACCAAGAACGACCGTCCTGAGCTGACCGCCGCCAAGATCGTGGTGTCCGGTGGCCGTGCCCTGGGTTCCGCCGAAAAGTTCAACGAAGTCATGTCGCCCCTGGCCGACAAGTTGGGCGCTGCTCTGGGCGCCTCGCGCGCCGCTGTGGACGCTGGCTACGCCCCGAACGACCTGCAAGTCGGTCAAACTGGCAAGATCGTCGCGCCTCAGCTGTACATCGCCGCCGGCATCTCCGGCGCGATCCAGCACTTGGCCGGCATGAAGGACTCCAAGGTGATCGTCGCGATCAACAAGGACCCCGAAGCCCCGATCTTCCAGGTGGCCGACTACGGTCTGGAAGCCGATCTGTTCGTGGCCGTGCCCGAGCTGATCAAGGCCTTGTGATCGATCGAGTTTGATTTTTTGATTCAACACCGCTGAATTGGCGGATGCAAATGCCAGACAAACCGTCTGTCTGATGCTTGCGGGGGCACCTTACAAGGTGCCCCCTTTGTCGTTATCCGGAGAGAACATGACCTACCGCGCCCCCGTCAAAGACCAGCTGTTCTGCATGAAGGAACTTGCAGGCCTGGACCAGATTGCCCAGATCCCCGGCTTTGAAGATGCCGGCATCGAAACCGCCCAGGCCGTGCTCGAAGAGTCGGCCAAGTTCAACGAGAACGTCGTGGCCCCTTTGAACTGGAGTGGCGACCAGGACCATGGCTCTTGGGACAATGGCGTGGTCCGCGCCTCCAAAGGCTTCAAGGAAGCCTACCGCCTGTTGGCCGAAGGCGGCTGGCAAGGCCTGCAGCAGCCTGCCGAGTTCGGCGGCCAGGGCCTGCCCAAGACCATCGGCGCGGCGTGCATCGAGCACACCACGGCGGCCAACCTCAGCTTTTCGCTGTGCTCGATCCTGACCGGCGGCGCCATCGAGGCCCTGTTGGTGGCCGGCAGCGATGAACTGAAAACGCGCTACATCCCCAAGATGATCGAAGGTGCCTGGACCGGCACCATGAACCTGACCGAGCCGCAAGCCGGCTCCGACCTGGCGCTGGTGCGCTCCAAGGCCGTCAAGCAGGACGACGGCAGCTACCGCATCAGCGGCCAGAAGATCTTCATCACCTATGGTGAGCACGACATGTCCGAGAACATCGTGCACCTGGTGCTGGCCCGCACGCCCGACGCGCCTGAAGGCGTCAAGGGCATCAGCCTGTTCGTGGTGCCCAAGTTCCTGGTGAACGAAGACGGCTCCAACGGCAAGCGCAACGACGTGTACTGCGCTTCCATCGAAGAAAAGCTGGGCATCAAGGCCTCGCCCACGGCGGTTCTCGTGTTCGGTGACGACAAGGGTGAAGTGGGCGCGGGCGCCATCGGCCACATCGTGGGCGAAGAAAATCGCGGCCTGGAATACATGTTCATCATGATGAACGCCGCCCGCTTCGACGTGGGCGTGCAGGGCATCGGCGTGTCCGAGCGCGCCTACCAGCAAGCCGTGGCTTACGCCAAGGACCGCGTGCAATCGCGTCCTGTCGATGGCTCGCAGCCCGGCTCGGCCGCGATCATCCACCACCCCGACGTCAAGCGCATGCTGATGACCATGCGGTCGCTGATCGAAGGCGCACGTGCCATGGCCATCGTGGGCGCTGCCGCCTACGACACGGCCCACCACCACGCCGACAAGGCCGTGGCCAAGCAGGCCCAGGCCGTCTACGAATTCCTGGTGCCCCTGATCAAGGGCTTCAGCACCGAGAACTCGGTCGAGATCACCTCGCTGGGCGTGCAAGTGCACGGCGGCATGGGCTTCATCGAAGAAACCGGCGCGGCCCAGTACTACCGCGACTCGCGCATCCTGCCCATCTACGAAGGCACGACCGCCATCCAGGCCAATGACCTGGTCGGCCGCAAGACTTCGCGCGATGGCGGTGCTTTGGCCAAGGCCATCGCGGCCCAAATCGCCGACACCGAAGGTCAATTGGCCGCGTGTGACAGCGCGCAGGCCAAGAACTTGGCCAAACGCCTGAAGGCCGGCCGCGAGGCCTTCCTGCAGGTGGTGGATTTCGTCGTGGCCAATGTCCGCAGCAATCCCAACGCCGTGTTTGCCGGCTCCGTGCCTTACCTGATGCTGACGGCCAACCTCGTCAGCGGCTGGCAACTGGGCCGCGCCTTGTTGGTGGCCGAAGAGCGCCTTGCGGCCGGCGAAGACGCCGACTTCATGAAGGCCAAGATCGCCACCGCCAGCTTCTATGGCGACCACATCCTGCCCCGCATCGGTGCCTTGCGCGACAGCATCCTCGAGGGGGGTGACAGCGTGACCGCGATGGCGCTCGACTCGTTCTGATCTTTCTGATTGATTGACCCAGGCAAGGATGCCCTTCACTCGGTTCGACCGGTGAGGGCATCCTTTTTCTTTGGCCATTTCTTTGGCACGTAGGAGTTCATTCACATGACTTTGCCCGCGATCCTCAAAAGCGTTCCCTTTCCCGTCATCGCTTCGCCGATGTTCATCTTGAGCACGCCCGCTCTTGTCATCGAGCAATGCAAGGCTGGCGTGGTGGGTTCGATGCCCGCGCTCAATGCCCGCCCGGCCGCCCAGCTGGAAGAGTGGCTGATCGAGATCACCGAGGCCCTGGCCGCCCACAACGCCGCCAACCCCGACAAGCCCGCCGCACCCTTCGCCATCAACCAGATCGTGCACAAGAGCAATGACCGGCTGGAGCACGACCTGGCCCTGTGCGTGAAGTACAAGGTGCCGATCGTCATCACCTCGCTGGGCGCGCGCACCGATGTGAACGACGCCGTGCACAGCTATGGCGGCATCGTGCTGCACGACATCATCAACAACAAGTTCGCCAAGAAGGCGATCGAGAAGGGCGCCGATGGCCTGATCGCGGTGGCAACCGGTGCCGGTGGCCATGCGGGCACCATCAGCCCGTTCGCGCTGATCGCCGAAATCCGCGAGTGGTTCGATGGCCCGATCGCGCTGTCGGGGGCCATTGCGACGGGTGGTGCTGTGCTGGCGGCCCAGGCCATGGGTGCTGACTTTGCTTACGTGGGTTCGGCCTTCATCGCCACCGATGAAGCGCGCGCGGTCGAGGACTACAAGCAGATGGTGGTCGACAGCAACAGCGACGACATCCTTTATTCCAGCAAGTTCACGGGCGTGCATGGCAACTACCTGAGGCCATCCATCGTGCGTGCGGGCATGGACCCGGAGACCCTGGGCAATGGCGACCCCAGCCAGATGAACTTCGACAGCAATGCCAGCAGTGGCAAGGTCTGGAAGGACATCTGGGGTTGCGGGCAGGGGATTGGTGCGGTCAAGAAGGTGGTGCCGGTGCGTGAATTGGTGGCACGGCTGAAGGCGGAGTATGCGCAGGCGCGTCAGCGCCTGGTCTGATCGATCTGTGGTCGTGGCATCGGGAGATGCCTTTCTTCATGCCTTGAATTGGCAGCGCGAGGTGGGGACTGGCCGTGGTTGTTTGAGCGAAACGGTCAAAGGCCGTGCAGCGAGTTCCGCGGCCCCACCTCGGCGCGAGCATCGCAAGGCAGTCCCGCATCGCGGGACCACCAAGCTGAAGCCCTGCCGGATGCCGCCCCAGTCCCCCGCCCCGCGCTGCCTCAAAAAGCCAAGGCCTGTGAACAGCAGCGGCCCAGAAAGCTAGCTCGTCCTCAACCCCAATTTGAACGCAATCATCGCCCTCAACTTGGTCGGCACCACCGGCTTGACCAGCAGGTGGAAGTTGTACTGCGCCGCGTCCGCCTCGTGCCCCGTCATCGTGCTGCCTGTCACCATGATGGCGGGCAAGTCAGGGCCAAAGCGCGCGCGCATGGCCTTGATGGCCTCGATGCCGGTCAACTGCTCGGGCAGTCGGTAGTCCACGATCAGCAAATCGGGCTTGGCCTCGGTGGTCTGAGCCCAGGCCTCCACGCCCGCCACGCTGTCGAAGGCGCTCACCGTGGCACCCCAGCCTTTCAGCAGCACCTGCAAGCCCTCCAGCACCGCCAGTTCGTCTTCCACCACCACGATGTGGCGGCGGTCCAGCGTGACCCCCAAGGCGGGCTTGCTCGGGATGCTGCTGCGCTGCATTCGGGGTGCGCGGCCAATCGGCAACATCAAGGTGAATACCGTGCCATGGCCCACGCGCGAGCGAAGCGTCAGCGGTGCTTCCATCAGGTCGGCCAGGCGCTTGACGATGGACAGGCCCAGGCCCAGGCCCTTGCGGTGATGCGGTTCCAGCGGTCGGCCGCTTTGCGTCTGGTAGAACTCGTCGAAAATGCGGACTTGCTCCTTTTCGGCGATGCCGATGCCGGAGTCCCAGACCTGCAGGCACAACTGGTCGCCACGCACGCGGCAGGTCACCAGCACGCCGCCATCCTCGGTGTAGCGGATGGCGTTGGAGACCAAATTGCGCAAGATGCGCTCAACGATCACCGGATCGGCCAGGGCATGGTGCTGTTCACCCCTGAAACTCAGCATCAGACCCTTTTCAAAGGCCGTGGGCTCGAAGTGCAGTCGGATGCGGTTGAACAACTCCTGCATCGAGAAGTGCTCGGGCTCGATGTCGACGGCGCCGGTGTCGATCTTGGTGATGTCGAGCAGCTCGCTGAACAGGCCCTCCAGGGCGTCGACCGAACTGTTGATGCTGTTGACCAGGTGGACGACTTCCTCGTCCTTGTTGCGTTGGCGCAAGGCTTCCGCGAACAGGCCCATGGCATGCAGGGGCTGGCGCAAGTCGTGGCTGGCGGCGGCGAAGAACTGGGTCTTGGCGCGATTGGCGGTTTCGGCCAAACGCTGGGCGCTTTCGGCGGCGGCGGTTTCACCGCGCAGCTTGATGGCGAGTTCTTGCGTTTGCAACTTGTGCTTGACCATCTCGGCAAACACATTGCGGAAGGCCCAGGCCACGGAGGTGGTGCACACGCCCAGCAGGAACCAGATGCCTGCCATCTGCAGGTCGTGCGGCTGGCCGTGGAAGGCCGAGCGCAGGATCATGGTGCCGAAGTACATGGTCATGCACACCAAGAAAAGCTTGGTCTGCATTGCCATGAAGGGCACGGAGCCGATGGCGAATGAATAAATGATCAGCATGAGCGCCGTGCGCTCGAAAGACCCGCCGAAATCGTAGAACAACACGGCGGCCAAGCACCAGGTGGCGGCGTTGAAGCCGGCGCCCAGGGCCCACAGCAGCAGCCAGCGTTCGTGGTCGACCACGTCTCGCCGCGCGGCCCGCTCGAAGCCATACATGAGTCCGATGCGCGCCAGCCAGATCAGGAGGAAGGTGGCCGTCCAACCCAACAACATGGGATGGGGCACGTGCGGCCAGTAGATGGCCGTGGTGACGGCCATGCCCAGGATGTGCCCGAACAGGCCGGAGCCGGTCTGGCTGTACACCGAGCGCACGGTGTCGGGAACCAGCGCCGCCTTGGGCGGTGCTGGGGTGGTGTCCGGCACGGTGCTGGCGCCGGTCGCCAGGGCAGGGGGCGCCGTGCTCATGACCGGTCAGCGGGCATTGGGGCGCCAGGCCGAGAAGCCGCTTTGCTTCTGCAGCATCTGGCTGACCGCGATCACGGCCTGGGTGCGGGAGCTGACGCCCAGGGCGCGGAGCACGGCGGCCACGTGGTCCTTGACGGTTTCCACCGACAGGCCCAGTTCGCGGGCGATCAGCTTGTTGGGTTGTCCCTTGAGCAGCAGGGCCAGCACGTCGGATTGCCGGGGCGTCAGGCCCAGTTGAATCAAGGATGGCACGCTCTGGAAGCCGGCTTCGACCGCTTCCTGCTGGACATTGGGCACGGGCGTGGGCGCCTTGCCGGGGTTGAAATCGGAACCCATGCTCATCGGCGGCACGTAAACACCGCCTTTCATGACTTGGTGCAGTGCGTCGATCAGGGTTTCGTTGCTGGCGCGCTTGGGCACGAATCCCATGGCGCCCATGTCGATGGCGCGGATCACATCGCTCGTGCGGTCGGAAGCGGAAATCACGACCACGGGCAAGGCGGGGTAGCCGGCGCGCAGTTCGGCCAGCAGGTCGAAGCCATCGTCCTCACCCAGGTGCAGGTCGAGCAGCACCAGATCGACGTTCTCGTCGGCGCGCAGGGCCTCGCGGGCGGTTTTACCGCTGGAGGCAGTCGACACGGTGACGTTGTCCCCCAGGCCCTGGATGACCGACTGCAGGGCGGCCAGGATCAGCGGGTGGTCGTCGATCAGCAGGACCTTCATGAATAACTCCTTGGATTCGTCCCGTTATTTCGGGATATGACTTTGTCGATTTCCTGAATGATAGGGGCAAGCCGGGCTCAATCTGCTTGGCAACTGGTCGATAACGCGACAAGGCATCTCTGGATATTGATGGTTTCCTCTGTCAAAGCACGTGAAGGAACGGCATGGTCCCCCACCATGCTGGAGCCACAGGCAGTGCCTGCAGAACCGGTTGTCCATTTGGGCATGCCGGACGTGCTGGCCTGCGTGCGTGCGACCCTGGACACCGATGGCTGGGGCCCGGGCAGCACGGCCCTCGTGAGCCAGGTGGGCCGTTTTCTGGGGGCCTCGCGGGTTTCACTTGGCTGGATCACCCGGGACACCCTGAAAGTGGTGGCCCTGTCGGATGGCGTGGTCATGGAAGAAGGCGTGGCCATCCCGGAACTGCACCAGGCGATGCTGGAGGCTTCCCACCAGCACACGACCCTGGTCTGGCCCCCCACCAGGGCCATGAACGAACGCATCACCCTGGCGCACCAGGCCTTGTCCAAAACGCAAGGTTTGAGTGGCCTGGTCTCGGTGCCCCTGGCCCGGCATGGGCAGGCGTTGGGCGTGCTGGTCTGCGAGCGCGCGGTTCAGGCCGATCCCCTGCGCCCCAATACCAGCGATGCGTCGGGCGCCTTCTTGCCCGAACAGGTTCAGTGGATCGAGTCACTGGCTGAGGTGGCCGCCCCGATGTTGATGCTGCGCTACCAGGCCGACCGGCCCTGGCTGGACCGGCGTCGTGCGCAATGGTATGAATTCCGGCTGCGCCTGGCCGATCCAGCGGAGCGGGGCTTGCGCTGGGGCCTGGGCGGCCTGGCCGCCGTGTTGGTGGTGGGGGCCTTGGTGCCCATGCCCCACCAGGTCACCGCCAATGCGCGCCTGGAAGGGGCCGTGCAGCGCGTCATGAGCGCCCCGCAGGATGGCTTCCTCCGCGAGGTCATGGTGCGGCCGGGCGATGTGGTCAAGGCTGGCCAGGTGCTGGCGCAGTTGTCCGATGACGACCTGCAGGGCGCCCGGCGCGCCCGTTTGGCGGAAGTGGCCCAGCACGAGAATGAATTTTCCGAGGCCTTCGCCCGGGGTGACCGTGCCCAGGCCATGACGGCCCAGAACAAGCTGGCCGAGTCCAAAGCCGAGTTGTCGCTGATCGACCAGCAACTGACCCGATTGAGGGTGGTCGCGCCTTTCGATGGGGTCGTCATCCAAGGGGACCTGCGCCAGCAACTGGGCGCGCCGCTCAAGCGCGGTGAGAACCTGCTGACGCTGGCACCGGGTCTGGATTGGCGCGTGGTGCTGGAAGTGGATGAATCCGACATCGCCAGCCTGGAACGCGGCCAGGTGGCGGGCTTGCGCCTGGCGGCCTTGCCCGACCAGGCCATCGGCCTGCTGCTGGAGCGTGTCACGCCGGTGGCCAAGAACACGCCCAATGGCGTCAAATATGAAATCGAAGCCCGGCCGAATGGCGCGGGCGCGGGCGCCACGGGCTTGCGCCCCGGACTGCAGGGCGTGGCGCGCATCGAGATGCCGGCGCGGCCCCTGCTGTGGCGCGCGGCCGTGCGCAGCTGGCAATGGTTGCGCATGCTGGCCTGGACCTGGTTGTGAGCCCGGCCCATGCAAGACACGCTCCTGTCTCCTTACTGGTACCGCATTTCCGGCTTGCATCCGCGCTTGCGGCAGCATGTCAATGTGCGCATGCAGACCACGCGGGGACAGGCCTGGTACGTGCTGCACAACCAGGCCACGGGGCGCTTTCACCGGGTCAATGCCCAGGCCTATGAACTGGTGGGGCGCCTGGACGGGCGTTTCACGGTGGACGAGATCTGGCAGGTGCTGCTGAGCCACCTTGGCGACGAAGCACCCTCCCAGCACGACGTGATCCGCATCCTGGGGCAATTGACCGACGCGGGCCTGGTCCAGGCCGAAGTCACCCCGGACGTGCGCCAGATGCTGGCCGCCGACGAGCAGCGCTCGCAACGCGAGCAACGTGCGCGCCTCAACCCGCTGTCGTTCCGTTTGGGTTTGTTCAATCCCTCGGCCCTGCTGGAGCGCCTGCAGCCCTTGGTGCGGCGCCTGTTCCGGCCCTGGGTGGCCTGGTGTTGGTTGTTGATGGTGTCGGTGGCTTGCGTGGCCGCGGTGCTCAACCTGGACACCCTCCTGCCTTACGCCCAGCTTCATTTCATGAGCCCGGCCTTCCTGGCGATGGCCTGGGTGGTGTACCCGATCCTGAAGGGGCTGCACGAACTGGGGCACGCCATGGCCTTGCGCAAGCATGGTTGCGAGGTGCCCGAGGTGGGGGTGAATTTCTTCCTCTTCGTGCCCATGCCCTATGTGGACGCGAGCGCCTCCAACCGCCTGGTCAACCGCTGGCACCGCGTGCAGATCAGCGCGGCGGGCATTGCCGTGGAGCTCGCGCTGGCGTCCCTGGCGCTGGGCCTGTGGCTGCTGGTGGAAGATGGCTGGGTGCGGCAGGTCGCCTTTGTCGTGCTGACCATCGGCGGCTTGTCCACCCTGATGTTCAATGGCAATCCGCTGATGAAGTTCGACGGCTACTTCGTGGCCTGTGATGCGCTGGACCTGCCCAACCTCAGCAACCGCAGTTCGCGCGCCTTCGCGCAGTTGATGCGTGGCGCGGTCATGCGCCTTTTGCGCATGGATGCGCCGGTGGAGAACCAGGTCATCCACGGGGCCGACCGCCTGGAGCGTTGGGCGCTGTGGGGCTACGCCCCCCTGGCGTGGGGCTACCGCATCCTGGTGACCGTGATCATGGTCATGTGGGCGTCCGAGAAATCCTCCTGGCTGGGCATGGGCATCCTGGTGTGGTCGCTGTGGACGCTGGTGCTGGCGCCCGCGCGGGCCTGGCTGGACCAGCTCATGCAATCGCCGGGCTTCGACCGGGTGCGTGGTCGGGCCATGGTGGGCGCCGCCTTCGTCTTGGCGGGTTTGGCGGCGGTGGCGGCTTTCGTGCCGGTGCCGTCCAGCCTGATCGTGGAGGGCCTGGTGTGGTTGCCCGAACACGCTCAGGTGCGCGCTGCCAGCAATGGCCAGGTGGACACCGTCTGGGTGCGCAGCGGGCAGCGTGTTCAAGCGGGGCAGGCCGTCGTCTCGGTGCAGGATCCCGAGCTGGAGACCCGCCGGGCGGTGCTGCAGGCCCAGATCGACTCCCTGGAAAACGAACTGCATGGCACCTACACCAGCGATCCCTTGCGCATGAAGAACGCGCAGGACGCCCTGGTGCGGGACCGTGCCGCGATGGCGCAGCTGGACCAGGACTTGTCGCGCCAGATCCTGCGTGCTGGCGTGGGTGGTGAATTCGTGATGTCGCGCCAGGAAGACCTGGACCAGCACCAGGTGAACCGAGGTGAGCTGTTGGCCTACGTGCTGGCCGACGAGCCCAGCGTGATCCGCGCCGTGGTGCCCGAGCGCTCGGTGGACGCTGTGCGCCACCGGGTCAAATCGCTGTCCGTGGTGTTGGACGAGCAACCTGGCCGGGTGTGGCCCGCCAAGATGATCGGCGAGGTGCCCGCCGCGTCCGACAAGCTGCCCAGCGCGGCCCTGGGCGACCGCTCGGGCGGGCGCGTGCCCACCGATGGCGGCGACCCGGATGGCCTGCGCCCCGCCGAGCCTCAGTTCGTGATCGACCTGCTGTTGGAAGGCCGCATCCCGAGGACGGGCGGTCTGGCCCGTGTGCGCTTCGACCTGGCCCCGCAGCCTCTGCTGGCCACGGTGGCACAAAGCGTCCGCCAGTTGTTCCTCAAGCATTTTTCAGACACCAAGGGATAGAACAGCATGGACGCGGATGCCCACGGCTTGCCCTTCAGCCTCTGGTCGGACCAGGTGTCCCACCGTGGCCTGGTGCCACGCCCCGGGCCGGTGTTCGGCAGTTATCCCCTGCGTGACCTGCCGGTCCGCTCGACCAGCCCCACCATCGCCTGGGTGCAATCGGTGCTGGCGGCCCCGGCCAAGCCGTCTGCCCGGCAGGACAAGGCCATGCTGGGCCAGATCACCGTGGCCGAGAAGAGCTGGGCCAGCCTGAGCCAGCGCGAGTTCGAGGCGCGGCTGGCCACACTGCGCGTGCGCCTGAGCGTGTCGGGTTTCCTGCCTGAACTGGTGGCCGAGGCCTTTGGCGCCATCTGCCTGCAGGTCAAGCGCCACCTGGGTTTCTCGCTGCACGATGTGCAAAAGCGGGCCGCCTGGTGGATGCTGGGCAACCGCCTGGTGGAGATGGCCACCGGCGAGGGCAAGACCCTGACCGTGCTGTTGACCGCCGCCACCGCCGGCTTGGCCGGCGTGCCGGTGCACGTGATGACCGCGAACGACTACCTGGCACGCCGCGATGCCACGCAGCTCAAGCCCATCTACGAATCATTGGGCCTGAGCGTGGCCTGGGTGACCGCGGCCAGCACGCCGCCTGAGCGCCAGAAGGCCTACCAGCAGAACGTGGTCCACGTGACCGCACGCGAAGTGGTGTTCGACCACCTGCGTGACCGGGCCGCGCGCGCGGCGCTCGACACCGCCTCCATCGTGCTGCGTGGCCTGTGCATGGCCATCATCGATGAAGCGGACAGCATCCTGATCGACGAGGCCTGCACGCCCTTGATCCTGTCCAAGCAGGTCAGCCAGCGGGAAGCCGACCAGCGCTACCGCCTGGCCCTGTTCCTGGCGCGTCAGCTGGCGAAGGGGCGGGACTTCACCCAGCCCCAGCCCGGGTCCGTTCACCTGACCGAGGACGGCTCTGCCCTGCTGGCCACCCTGACCCAATCGCTGGAGGGCCCTTGGAAGCTCAAGCGCTACCGTGACGAGCAGGTGAGCCTGGGCCTGTCGGCCCTGCACTGCTTCCAGCGCGATGTGGATTACCTGGTGCGCGAAGACGGTGTGCACATCGTCGACGGCAACACTGGCCGCCTGGCCGTGGGCCGGGTCTGGTCGCGCGGCTTGCACCAGATGATCGCCATCAAGGAAGGCCTGGCGCCCGAGGCCGAGAGCGAAACCTTGACCGAGACCACCTACCAGTCCTTTTTCCCGCGCTACCACGCGCTGGCGGGGCTCAGCGGCACGGTGTTCGAAGGCCGGACCGAGCTGATGCGTGTGTTTGGCCTGCCCGTGGTGCGGGTGCCTTTGCGCCTGGCTTCGCGCCGCCAGGTGGGACCCACCCAAGTGCTGAACACCGCCGCGGACAAATGGCGTGAAGTGGTGCGCCGCGCGTCGGCCCAGGCGCAGGCTGGCCGCGCGGTGCTGATCGGCACCGACAAAGTCGCTGATTCCGACGCCTTGTCGCAGGCTTTCGCTCAGGCGGGCGTGCACCACCAGTTGCTCAATGCCCGGCAGGACGAGGCCAGTGGCGAAGCCGAGCAGGCCGTGATCGCGGCGGCGGGCCGGCCGGGCGCCATCACCGTGGCCACGCACATGGCCGGCCGCGGCACCGATGTCCACCTGGACCCCGAGGTGCTCAAGCGTGGCGGCCTGCACGTGATCAACACCAACCTGAACCCCTCCCGCCGAATCGACCGGCAACTGTATGGCCGCACGGCGCGGCAGGGCATGCCCGGCACTTGCGAATGCGTGCTGAGCTGGGAGGACGAGGCCATCCGCTCGGCTGTGGCATCGGGTTGGCTGGCAATGGGCCGCCAGCTCGCCACGGGGCTTGTGCCATCGCGGATGCTGGCGGTGTGGCTGTGCCGCCATGTGCAGCAGCGCAAAGAGGCCGCCAGCCGCCATCAGCGCTGGCATCTGCTGGTGAACGAGCGCCTCATGGCCCGGCAGTTGGCCCTGGCCGGACGCCAGGATTGGGACTGAACCCCTTTCTTATTCCACGGATTGCGTTCAAGGCGGAAAAGCCATGATGGCAATGCCTGAGGACGTTTAACGATGCGCTCTGGCAATACCCGGTTTGGGTGACTTAGTTGGCATGTGGGCGCGGACCCGAGGGAATCCCTCACTCAAGTCCACAGTCTTTCGGGCCGAAATGACGACGTATGTCAAAAAGTAAGCACCACCGGTTGTCCGAAAAACTGTGGTCCAGGAGCAAGCATTGAAGATCAAAGCGTTGAGCATGTTGGCAGCCTCCGCCCTCGGGTGGGGTGTGGGCTGCCGTGCTGAATCGCTGGGGTGCCTGATCGAACCGGACAGGGTGGCCGATGTCGGCACCCAGGTCGTGGGCGTCCTGGAACAAATGAAGGTCGAGCGCGGTGACACTGTGTCGGCCGGGCAGATCGTGGCGCGCCTGACCGCACAGGTCGAGCGCGCTTCTGTGAACGTGGCGCAGACCAAGTCCGCCGCCGACGCCGAGTACAAGCAGGCCGTGGCCTCGAACCAGTTGGCCCAGCGCAAGCTGGAACGCACCCGCGATTTGGTCAAGAAGGATTTCGTGTCCGACCAAGCCCTGGACCAGGCCGATGCCGAGGCCCGCGTGGCCGAGCAGCGCGTGGCCCAGGCCAAGGAAGCGCAGCGCGTGGCCCTGCGTGAGTACCAGTTGTCGGCCGTGCAACTGGGCCAGCGCGATGTGCGCAGCCCCTTTGACGGCGTGGTGATCGAGCGCTACCGCACCGAAGGCGAGCGCATCGAGCGCGAACCGCTGGTGCGTGTGGCCCGTGTCGACCCCTTGCGCGTCGAGGCCATCGTGCCAGCCGCCCAGTTCGGCTCGATCCTGGCTGGGCAGGGCGCTTTGGTCAAAACCGACCTGCCCAGTTTCGGCGCCCTGCAAGCCAAGGTGGTGCTGGTAGACCGTGTCATCGACCCGGCTTCCAACAGCTTCCGTGTGCGCATGACGCTGCCCAATCCGAACAACAAGATCCCCGCGGGTCTGCGCTGCCGGGTTGATTTCGTGGTGGCGCAGCCTGTGCCCAAGGATGCCTTGCCGGTGGTGCCCACGGTGCTGCCGTCGGTGCCGGCGGCGATCAGCCGGAAGCCGGGCGGCACGCCCCCTGTGAGTAAACGCCTGCCTGACCCGCTGGACATGTCGGTCCTGAAGAAAAGCATGGCGGAGGTGGCCAGCGCCTTGCCAGGTGCTCGTCTCGTCAAACAGGATGCGCCCCTTGACGCCCGCTCCGCGGTCAAGAGTTACCTGCTGATGCGCCAATCCCGGTTGAGCATCAGCACCTCGTTGGCTGCATCGGGCACGGCGCAGATCCAGTCCATGCCGGCCTTCGTGGTTCCCCGGATGATTGCGATGCGCTGAAGGACATGGGCATGCGGCGGGTTCTCCCTTCAAGCCGTTGCCGCGGAGCGTCTTTCCAGATCGAGGAGTTGGAGCCTCGGCTTCTGTTCTCCGCGGATGCGGCAACGCTGCTGGGCTTGCCGGTGACTCTGGCGGCGCCGGCCGAATCGGCGCGTGCCACAGAGACCGCGGCGGCGGATGCCACCGCGGCGTCGATCCCGGTCATGCAGGCGGTGGTGACGTCGCCTTCCGCGGCCGAGACCTCCTCGGTGCGGCATGAGCTCGTGTTCGTGGACGCTTCGGTGCCCGACGCCGACCAGCTGATCGACGGCATCAAGGCCGATGCAACGCCCGACAAGCTGATCGAGGTGGTCGTGATTCAAGCCGGGGAAGATGGCCTGGCGGTCATCACCAAGGCCTTGCAGCAACGCCATGACCTGGACGCCGTCCACATCATCAGCCACGGCGATGCCTCGGGCCTGCAATTGGGCGCCACCCGGCTGGACTCGGCCAGCCTGAATGAGCACCTGGGTGATGTGGCGGGCTGGGGCACGGCCTTGTCGCAGGAGGCCGACCTGCTGCTTTACGGTTGCGACTTGACCAGCACGAGCGGTGGCCAGGCTTTGGTGGACAACCTGGCCTTGTTGACGGGCGCCGACGTGGCGGCCAGCAAGGACCTCACGGGTTCGGCCGCCTTGGGGGGCAACTGGTTGCTGGAGTACCAGCACGGCCAGATTGAATCGACGGTGGTCGTCGATGGCAGCTTGGCCAGCACCTGGAACCACACGCTGGCCACCACCTCTTTCCAGGATGGCACCGGTGGCTACACCAGCACGACCGACACCTTCTTGGAACTGCTGGGCCCGGCCAACAACAACAGCGCCGACACCACTTTGAGCGCAGGGCGGGCCACCACGCAGAACGGCTTTCAGACGCTGGTCAAGTTCGAGGACATCATCGGTGCCAGCGCGGGTCAGATCCCCCAAGGCTCGGTCATCACCAGCGTCACGTTGACGATGTACATGACGTCCAGCCCGACGTTCACGAACCCGACCTTCAGCCTGTACCGTATGCTGGCCGCGTGGACCGACACCTCGACGTACGCCTCCATGGGTGACGGCATCGATGGCGCTGAATACAAATTCTCGGCTGACCAGACCATCACCGACTCTGGCGCCAAGTCTTACACCTTTGCCAGCAACGCCGCGATGATCGCGACGGTGCAGGCCTGGGTGAACAATCCGTCGAGCAACCAGGGCTGGTACCTTTTCTGCGACGACAACTCGTCCCAGGCGAGCTTCGCGTCCGCGGAAAACGCCACGGTGGCCAACCGCCCCAAGCTGTCGGTGACGTACACCCAGCCAACACCCCAGACCGTCGATCTGGACGCCAACAACAGTTCGGGCGCCACCGGCAGCAATTACACCGGCGCCTTCACCGAGCAGACACCCGTCAAGATTGCCGACACCGACGCGACGATCTCGGGCGGCACGGCCACCAACCTGACCAGCATGACGGTGACCCTCACCAACCCGCTGGACGGGGCGCTGGAATCGTTGTCGGCCACGAACACGGGCAACATCACATCCTCGTACAACAGCGGCACGGGTGTGCTCACGCTGTCGGGCAGCGACACGGTCGCCAACTACCAGACGGTGCTTCGCAGCATCACCTACAACAACACGTCCGACAATCCCAACACGACCAGCCGCACGTTCAATGTCGTGGCCACCGACTCCAATGGCACCACCACGAACACCGCCACGACGACCCTGTCCGTGACCCGCGTCAACGACGCGCCCGTCATCAGCAGCAACGGCGGCGGCGCCTCGGGCTCGGTCAACGCGTTCGAGAACCAGACGGCCGTGACCACGGTGACGGCCACCGATGCCGACAGTGGCGCGCTGACTTATTCGATCTCGGGCGGCGCGGACGCGGCCAAGTTCACGATCGACGCGACCACGGGGGTTATGACCTTCATCACCGCCCCCAACTTCGACAGCCCGGGCGATGTCGGGGCCAACAACGTCTACGACGTGATTGTGCGGGTGACCGATGGCTCGCTGGCCGACACCCAGGCCCTGGCCGTCACGGTGCTCAATGTGAACGAGGTACCGATCGGCACGAGCAAGACCGTGACCACCAACGAGGACACGGCCTACACCTTCACGGTGGCGGACTTCGGCTTCACGGACCCGAACGACTCGCCGGCCAACACCTTGCTGAGCGTGAAGATCACGACCCTGCCGGCGGCGGGCAGCCTGACGCTCAATGGCGTGGCGGTCACGGTCGGGCAGTTCGTGTCGGCGGCCAACATCGCTTCCGGCTTGCTCAAGTTCACACCGGCGGCCAATGCCAATGGCGCCGGCTACGCCAGCTTCACTTTCCAGGTGCAGGACAACGGCGGCACGGCCAATGGCGGCGTGAACCTGGACGCCACGCCCCGCACCATGACGGTCGATGTCACCGCGGTGAACGACGCGCCGGTGGGCACGAACACCACCGTCACGACGCTGGAAGACACGGCCTACACCTTCTCAGCCGCGGATTTCGGTTTCACCGACCCTAACGACACCCCCGCCAACACGCTGTCGGGTGTGAAGATCACGGCCTTGCCGGCCACGGGCAGCCTCACGCTCAATGGGGTGGCGGTCACGGCAGGGCAGGTCATCTCGGCCGCGAACATCGCCTCAGGCCTGCTCAAGTTCACGCCCGCGTCGAATGCCAATGGCGCGGGCAACGCCAGCTTCACCTTCCAGGTGCAGGACAACGGCGGCA
>NZ_JBOHHL010000047.1:0-23615 GCF_050725395.1 Aquabacterium sp.
AGATCGTCCTGTCGGGCGGCACCTTGTCGTCCGCCCTGAAGGACATCAACGCCGACGACGGTTTCTCCTTCGTGGGTCTGGGCGCTGGCAGCTACACCATGGCCCTGACCGTGAAGGTCGGCACCGGTTTCCTGACCTCGGGCTACTACAACGGCACCATCCACGCCGTCGTGAACCAGACGCCCACGGCCCCCGTGGCTTCGCCCGCGCCTGAACCCGCCGACTTCGCCATGGCCTTGATGGGCCTGGCTGGCGTGGGTTTCATGGTTCGCCGCAGCCGCGCCGCACGCTGAGACAGCACCGGGCGCCTTCAAGGCGCACGAAGGGCGGCCGAGGTCGCCAAGGATGACGGGCCTTCGGGCCCGTTTTCTTTGGGGCGATCACCACGGGCTCTCGCTGATAATGCCTTCCTCACAGTCCTTGGAGTCCGGATTCATGCGCGTGTTCAAAGTGGGTTCGCTGTCCTTGCTGATGGTGCTGCTGGCCGCTTGCAATCGGGAGACCGCGCCCGCCGACGGCCAGATCGTGGCCCAGGTCAATGGCAGTGAAATCTCGGTGCACCAGGTGCAGACCGTGCTGCAGCGCCAGCCCGCGCTGTCCTCGCAACTCGGCGAGGCTGCGGGTGAAAAAGTCCTCCAGGGCCTGGTGGAGCAAGAACTGGCGGCCCAGGCCGCCCGTGATCAAAAGCTCGACAAGAGTCCCAAGGTGCTGCAGGCCATGGAACTCGCCAAGCGCGAAGTGCTGGCGCGCGAGTACCAGGACCGCTTGGCCGACAAGGCGGTTCCGCCCGACACGGCCGACATCGACCGCTATTACGACGAGCACCCCGAACTGTTCAAGGAGCGCCGCCAGTACGTCATCCAGGAAACCGCGTTGACGGTGAGCCCGGCCGATGCGCCGACCTGGCGTGACCGGGCCAAGGCCACCACCAGCCTGGCGGAGGTCACTGAGCTGGTGCGCGCCAGCGGCCTGCCGACCAGCAGCCGCGAGATGGTGGAGTGGGCCGAAAGCCTGCCGCTGGGATTGCTCAAGCAGATCTCTCAGTTGCAGCCTGGGCAGTCCCTGGTGCTGGAGCGGCCGAACGGCCTGGTCATCGGCACCCTGGTGCGTTCCGAGCCCGGATCGGTCAACCGACGCGATGCGGCCCAGGCCATCCAGACGGTGCTGACCAACCAGCGGCGGCGTGATGCGGTGGTGAAGGGCATGGAAACCCTGCGCCAGGGCGCCAAGATCCAGTTCTTCGGGCAGTTCGCCTCGGCGGCCAGCGCCCCCTCGGCTTCCGCCGCGGCGTCGGCAGCCCGGTGAACCACCCCACGCCGGCCTTCGCGAGCGCCGACCCGGACCGCCGGTTCTGGGCCACCGCCGGTCTGGGCCTGGCGGCCCTGGTCTTGCCCACGTTCTGGGACTTCCTGTTCGGCGAATGGGCCTCCTACAGCCAGGGCCACGAGGTGCTGCTGCTGGCGGCTGGCGCCTGGCTGTTCTACCGCCAGGCCGACACCATCGCCGCCTTGCCCGACAGGCCCGCCACCTGGGGCCCCATCCTGGTGTTGAGTTTGGGGCTGCTGTTCTACGCCCTGGGCCGGACCCAGCAGTTCCTGCGGGTCGAGATCCTGTCGCTGTTCTTCATCCTGGCGGCGCTGCTGGCCTGCTTCAAGGGTTGGGCCGTGCTGCGGCACACCTGGTTCGTGCTGCTGTTCCTGCTGTTCGTCGTGCCCTTGCCGTTTTCGGTGATCCTGATCGTGACCGGCCCCATGAAAGAGGCCGTGTCGGTGGTGGCCAGCACGGTGCTGGGCTGGGTGGGTTACCCGGTGGGCCACGTGGGCGTGGTCATCACCGTGGGTCAGTACCAGTTGCTGGTTGCAGAAGCCTGCGCCGGGCTGCATTCCATGTTCATCCTGGAGGCCATGGGCCTGCTGTACAGCAACCTGATGAACCACCAGTCCTGGCTGCGCAATGTGCTGCTGGCCGTGCTGGTGGTGCCCTTGTCCTTCCTGGCCAATGTGTTGCGCGTGATGATCCTGGTGGTCGTGACCTACCATTTTGGCGACCGGGTGGGGCAGGGCTTCCTGCACAACTTCGCCGGGCTGGTGCTGTTCGGGCTGGCCTTGGCCTTGATTGGCGGTGCCGACCGGGCGCTGGGCGCGGTCTTGCCCGAGAGGTACCGACGGTGAGCGCCAACCGCACCAAGGCCTGGATCCTGGCCGCCTGCATGGTGGCCGTGGCCGGTTTCAGCGCCCTCGGCAAGCCTGGGACACAGGCCGCCATGGACACCCGCGCGCGGGTCCCGCTGGAAGACATCTTCCCCAGCCAGGTCGGCGACTGGCGCCTGGACCCCGCCGCCGCGGTGTTCGTCCGGCCGGCGGTCGACCAGGCCAGGCGCTTTCAGATGTACGACCAGGTGCTGGAACGCACCTACATCAACGGCCAGGGCCAACGCCTGATGCTGTCGGTGGCTTATGGCCGGCAACAATCGGTGGGTTTGCAAATGCACCGGCCGGAGGTCTGTTATCAGGCGGGCGGTTTCCAGGTGCAGGACGTTCGGCCCGAGACGATTCAAGTCCTGGGCCAGCCTTTCCCGGTGACGCGCTTGCAGGCGCACATGGACGGCCGTCCGGAGCCCATCACCTACTGGCGCCTGCTGGGCGACGGCGTGGTCACCGACGACTCGTCCTTCAAGCTGCAGCAGTTGTCGCTGGGCCTGCGTGGCCGTGTGCTGGATGGCCTGTTGGTGCGGGTCTCCAGCATCGACCGGGACACGGACGGTGCGCACCGACGCCAAGCCCGTTTCGCCGACGAGTTGGCTCGGGCCATGAGCCCGGTTCAACGCCAGCGGGCGTTTGGCGTGGCGCCCGCGGGATCGCCGAGGCCCTGAACGAGGCGCGCTGTCTCTCAGGCCTGGAGCGCTTGCCACTCGGGGTGGCGTTGCAGGTAAGACCGGACATAGCTGCACAACGGATCAACCTTGAAGCCCTGACCTTGTGCCCAGACCAGCGCCGCGTTCACCATCGCCGCCGCGATGCCCCGGCCTTCAAGCGCAGGCGGCACCACGGTGTGGGTCATGCTGACGATCTGGCCGCGCAGGTGGTACTCGACCACGCAGCGTTGCCCTTCGACGATGGCTTCGAAGCACTGGGCTTCAGGGCGGTGGACGACGTTGACGTGGGTGTGACTTGGCTTCATCGTGGCAAGCCTACACCCAGCCCAGGGCGCCCAGCACGGCCCCCAATCCGACCAGCGCGATCAAGGGGACTTTGGTGCGCCACACCAGCAAGGCCACGGCGGCGCTCAAAAGCAGGGCGGCCGGGTGCTGCACCGAGGGCGCCAGCAGCCAGCCCGTGGCCAGCAGCAGCCCGATGGTGACCGGCGTCATGCCCGATTGAAACGCCTGCACGCCCAGCCAGCCGCGGCGCGACGAGACCCAGCGCGAGGCGGTCAGGGCCAGGGTGCTGGCTGGGATCATGATGCCGACCAGGCTGCTCAAGGCACCCCCCAGGCCCGCGCTGTACCAGCCGATCAGGCCCACGAACAGCACATTCGGGCCCGGCGCGGCCTGGGCCAGGGCGATGGCGGCGGTGAAATTTTCATCGCTCAGCAGGCGGGCCTCGTTCACCAGTTCGCGGTGCATGTCCGACACGAGCGTGATCGCCCCGCCGATCGACATCAAGGACCAGGCCAGGAAGTGCTGGAACAAGGCCCACCAGACCTCGGGCGACCAGCCCAGCGGCTCGGCGGCGGGCGCCAGGGCGGCGCTCACGCGGCACGGCGCCGCAGCGCGGCGTAGGTGAGCAGGCAGGTGGCGGTGCCCAGGCCCAGCAGCACCCAGACCAGCGGCCAGTGCAGCCAGGCCATCATGCCGAAGGCGGCCGCCACCAGGGCCAGGCAAGGGCCCAGTTTCAGCGGATGCTGCTTGAGCGGCGCGGCCAGGCGCAGCACCGTGCCCACGATCTGGCCGGCGGCCACGGCGGCGATGCCGGTCAACGCGCCCCGGACCAGGCCGTTGGCGGTCGAACCATGCGGCAACAAGGTGATGAGCCAGGCCAGGATCAGCATCAGGACCAGCGGCGCGGCCATCATGCCGGCCAGGGCGACGGCGGCGCCGCGCCAGCCGAAGAAGCGGTCACCGATCATCAGCGACAGGTTGCAGACATTGGGGCCGGGCAGCACCTGGGCGGTGCCCAGCAGTTCCACGAATTCCTTGGCCGTCAGCCACCGGCGGCGCTCGCACAGTTCGCGCTGCGCGATGGCGATCACGCCGCCAAAGCCCTGCAGGGCGAGCAGCGTGAAGGCGATGAACAACTCGCCCAGCGAGGCGGGCGCAGCCCGTGGCCCTTCGTCGGCGAGCGCCGCGACCGGATCAGGCATACACGGCCACCACCTGGTAACCGAAGGCCGCCAACTGGCCGTCGGGCGTCCACAGCTGCGAGCGGTCGTTGGCATAGCCTTCGTCGTAGGCGATGGTGTCCTGGTCCAGGCGCCACAGGCCTTGGGGATCGATGTTGGCCACGGGGCGCAGTTCCAGTGCCCATGACACCGAGCTTGCGGGCGCGAAGGCCTTGGCCTGCGACAGGGCGGGCGTGGGGCCGGCGTCGGTCAGGATGATGGCGATGAGTTCGTTGTCCACGCCCGCGCTGTCTTTCAGGCGCAGGTGGTAGCGGGTCAGCCAGTCGCCGCCCCCCGTGAAGGGAAAAGCGCCTTCGCCCAGGCGGAAATCCAGGTGCTGGGTGAAGTTGGGCGTGAGGCCTGGCAGGTAGGGCAGCGGGGTGGCGTCCTGGGCGTTGATCGCCGCGGGCGGTTGCTCGGGCTTGCGGGTGGCGATCTGGGAGTCGCGGCCGGTGCCGAACACGCCCAGCAACACGCCACACACTTGCTCGGTGCCTTGGGCATCGGCCTGCTTCACCGTGGCCTTGACCTGGCGCACGTTCTTGCCTTGGCGCAGCAGTTCGACCTCGACCTGGAAGGGCTCCAGGCTGACCGGGCCCACGAAATTGGTCTGCAGGGCGCGCAGCGGCCAGTCGGCGCCACAGACATCGCGCATGGCCTGCACCGACAGCGCGGACAACAGGCCCCCGAACAGGGTGCGGCCCTGTTGCCAGTCTTCCGTCACGCGGAAAGTCACGCGGTGGCCCTGAAGGCTTCGGGCGGCCAGAAGGCTGGCGAGGGGCGTGGTGGCGGTGAGTTGGGATGACATGTTGGCGACCTTGGCAATGCTGCGGTGCGCCATTATCGAACGATCGTGCTTTTTTTGCTCGCCTCAGCTTGTTGCAAAAATCACTTCGATCTGCTCGGGCGGCACCGGGCGGCTGAACAGGTAGCCCTGGGCGATGTCGCAGCCCAGCGAGGCCAGGAAGGCTTCCTGGTCGGGCATCTCCACGCCTTCGGCCACCACGTTCAGGTTCAGCCCCTGGGCCAGCGAGATCATGGTCTGCACCAATTGGGCATCGCTGCTGTTGCCGGGCAAGTCCTGGATGAAGCTGCGATCAATTTTGAGCTGGTGCACTGGAAAGCGCTTCAGGTAGGCCAGTGACGAGTAGCCCGTGCCGAAGTCGTCGATGGACAAGGACACGCCCAGCGCGTGCAGCATGTGCAGGAACTGCTCGGCGCCCACGCTGGATTCCATCAGGCCGCTTTCGGTGATCTCCAGCTCAAGGCGATGCGCGGGCAGGCCGGAGCGGTTCAGGATGCGCGACACCCGTTCGACCACGCCACCGCGCCGCACTTCGCTGGGCGACAGGTTGACCGACAGGCGGCCGAAGTCGATGCCGGCATCCAGCCAGGCCTTGCCCTGGCGGCAGGCTTCGTTCAGCACCCACTCGCCCAGGGCCACGATCATGCCGGTGTCTTCCATCACGGGGATGAATTCGTCGGGACCGATCGAGGGCAGAGGCTCGAGCACGCCGTCGGGCGTCTTCAGGCGCACCAGGGCTTCGAGCGCGACGACCTTGCGGTCGGTCAGGCGCACCAGCGGTTGATAGTGCAGCACGAACTCGCCATGCTCGACCGCGCGGCGCAGGCGCGTTTCCATGTGCAGGCGGCTGGTGGCGTCGGTGGTGAAGGAGCTGGTGTAGAAGCTGAAGTTGTTGCGGCCACGGCGCTTGGATTCGTACATGGCCGCATCGGCATCGCGGATCAACTCGGCGGCGTCCAAGCCATCTTCCGGGTACATGCTGATGCCGATGCTGGCGCGCACGTAGACCTGCTGGCCGCTGTCCAACGTGAACGGTTCGTTCAGCGTGTCGAGGATGGCTTGCGCCACGTGGGCGGCCTGCTGCGGGTGGCGCAGGTGTTCGAGCACCAGGATGAATTCGTCGCCACCCAGGCGGCCCAGGGTGTCTTCCTGGCGCACGCGTTGGCTCAGGCGCTGGGCCACCTGCTGCAGCAGGTTGTCGCCAGCGGCGTGGCCCAGGCCATCGTTCACGGTCTTGAAGTTGTCCAGGTCGACGAAAACCACGCCGACCAGGGTGCGGTGGCGCTCGGCCAGGCTCACGGCGTGGGCCAGGCGCTCGTGGATCATGGCGCGGTTGGGCAGCTCGGTCAGGGTGTCGAAATGGGCCATGCGCGCCAGGCGCTCTTCGGTCTGCTTGAGCTGGGTGATGTCGGTCATCACGCAGACGAAGTGGCTGGGTTTGCCGGCGGCGGTGCGCACCGAACTGACCGACAACTTGGTCATGAACAGCTCGCCGCTCTTGCGCTGGCTCCAGACCTCGCCTTGCCAGCTGGCTTCGGTCATCAGGCCCTTGCGCACGTCGCTGATGACGTCGCGCGGGTTGTCGGGGAAGAGGAACTCGGGCGTGTGGCCCAGCACGTCTTCTTCCGTGTAGCCAGTGATGTCGGTGAAGGCCGGGTTGATGGACACCAGCACGCGGTCGCGGTTGAGCACCACCATGCCGTCGCGGGTGCTTTCGAGCGCGGCGGCGTGCAGGCGGATGCGCTCTTCGGCCAGTTCGCGCAGGGATTCGCGGTGCAGGTTGGTGAGCGCAAAGCCGAGGTCGCTGGCCACGTCTTCGAACAGGGCGCGTTCGTCCTGGTCTTGCGCGTTCAATTGCTTGTCGAGCAGGAACAGGTGCCCGATCAGCTGCATGTCGCGGCGCAGCGGCACGATGGCGCAGCCCTTCAGGCCCAGGCTCAGGGCCTCGTCGGCCCAGGCGGGGCGGTTGGGCACCTGCGCCAGGTCGGCCGTGTGGAAGATGCGGCCTTCGTGCATGGCCCGGTCCATCGGGGCTTCGTTGTCCAGGCTGGGCAGGAAGCCGTCGAAGGCCTGCATGATGGCGTCGAGGGGCGCGCACCCTTCCAGCACCTCGCAGCTCATGATGTCGCCGTCCCAGTGGCTCAAGGTCACCCAGGCTTTCTTGAAGCGGCCGTGTTCGAGCGCGGCGCGGCAAACGTGGATCAGCAGGTCGGCTTCGGTGGTGGACCACACGATGGCCTGGTTCACCTGGCTGAGGAAGTCATACAGGCGCGTCATGTGCACCAGGCGCTGCTCGGCGCGGCGGCGCGCGGTCACGTCCCAGATCATCCAGACCACGCGGTCGGTGTCGCCCACGGGCGCGCAGCGGCTGTCGAAATGCCGCTGGCCGCCCATGATGCGGATGGGGTAGCTCAAGGGCTGGGTCTGGCGGGTTTCCAGGGCCTTGGTCAGCGTGCCCATGAACAAGGCGGTGTTGGCCGGCGAGAAGAATTTCGACGCCAACTGGCCGATGAGCTGTTCGCGCGGGCGGCCCAGCAGGGCGGACGAGTGGTTGCCGAAGATTTCGATGTAACGGCCATCCTTGTCCAGCAGGAAGGCCAGGTCGGGCAAGGCGTCGGCGAAGGCCTGCAGCTCGGCTTCGCGGCGCATCAGGGCCTGGGTGGCGGCCTCGCGCTGCTTGTGGGCGCGGCCGATCAGCGTCAGCAAAATCAAGGTAACCAGGCCGACGATGCCCATGTTGATCAGGTCGATCTGGCGCTGGGCGTGGGTCTCTTCGCGCTGCACACCTTGCCATTCCTGGCGGGCCTGGGTGGCCGATTGGTCCACGGCTTCCATGGCGGCCATCAGTTGCGAGGCGGGCACGGTGGCGGGTTGTTCCAGGCGCTGCTTGAGCAAATGCTGGGCGTTCTGAAGCCGGCTGAGCAAAGTCTGCAGGGTGGTGCGCATGGCCGGCGCCGGCGCTTCCAGCAACTGCGCGGCGGCCTGCACCGCCTCGTTCAAGGGCGCCTGCACGCGCTGGTGGTTGGACGGAATCCGCCCCTCCAGCAGTTGCTCGGCCAGCCACTGGCTGCGCAGCGACTCGAGCCGGGTCTGGGCCAGCAGGGTGTCGAAGGTGTGCCCCCGGTTCTGCAGGTCGCGCCAGCTCATGTGGGACCAGGCCATCAAGGCCACGCAAATGGCCGCCAATGCCGCCACGGCCAGGGCCAATGGACCGAAGCGGCCCAGCGCCGGCATGGGCAGGGCATTGGACGCGTTTGGCGAGGAAGAAGTGGTGGCGGTCGCGCTCACATTGTGGATTCGAGGAGGTAACGTCGCAGCTTATGTGAAAAATCGCGCCATGGGCCATCATCTAGGGATGACCCCTTGCGCCACCCCTCAGGCGGGGGTCTGGCGCCATGAACTACTTCACGAAACCATGACCATGCCAGCTGTTTATTCGCCACTGTTCGATGCCCGTTCACAGTTCATCGAGGCCCGTGGCCTGCGTCACCACGTGCTGGTCTGGGGCGACCTGGCCCAGGCCTCGGCCGACCAGCCCCTTTTGCTGCTGGCCCATGGCTGGATGGACGTGGGCGCATCTTTCCAGTTCATGGTCGATGCCCTGCGGCAGATCCCCGGCTGGGAAACCCGCCCCATCGCCGCCATCGACTGGCGCGGTTTCGGCCTGACCAGCACCCCACCTGCCGACAGCTATTTTTTCGCCGATTACCTGGGCGACCTCGACGCCCTGCTGGACCAACTCTCGCCCGGCCAGCCGGTGGACCTGCTGGGGCACAGCATGGGCGGCAACGTGGTCATGCTGTACGCCGCGGTGCGTCCCGAACGCATCCGCCGCCTGGTCAACCTGGAAGGCTTCGGCATGCCCGCCACCCGGCCCGAGGACGCCCCCGGCCGCTACGTCAAATGGTTGAATGAGCTCAAAGAGCCCGCCCGCCTGAAGGACTACGAGTCGGTGGAGGGCGTGGCCAAGCGCCTGCAGTCCACCAACCCGCGCCTGCGCGAGGATTTCGCCCTGTGGCTGGCCGGCCAATGGGCGCGCGAGGAGGGCGGCCGCTGGCACATCAACGCCGACCCGGCCCACAAGCGCTCCCAGCCCATCCTTTACCGGGTGGAAGAGGTGCAGGCTTTTTACCAGCGCATCACCATGCCGGTGCTCTTCGTCGAGGCCGACCAGACGGTCTATTTCTTGCTGTTCAATGGCAAGTTCACCCGCGACGAGTTCCTGGACCGGGTCCAATCAGTCCCCCATTTCAGGATGGAAACCATCCGCGATGCGGGCCACATGGTGCACCATGACCAACCCGTGGAATTGGCCAGCCACATCGCCAAATTCCTCAATCCCTGATCTCGGGGATATCGCATGAGAAAATACCCTTTGATCGGCGCCCCGGGCGCCCCCTGAACCCGATTGCGGACACAAGAGAACATGGACATCGAACACATCAATTCCCTGGGCCAGCAGATTGCTGATTTGGGTCAGCGCACCGCTGACCTCCGGAGGTATCTTTGACTGGGATGAAAAATCCCGCCGCCTGAGCGAAGTCAACGCCGAACTCGAAGACCCCGCCGTCTGGAACGATCCCAAGCGCGCCCAAGAGTTGGGCAAAGAGAAAAAGGCGCTTGAAAACGTCGTCCTGACGATCGCCGAGCTTGAATCCGGCCTGGCCGACAACGCCGAGCTGTTCGACATGTCCAAGGCCGACAACGATGTCGCCGGCCTGCAAGCCATCTTCGACGACGTGGCCACGCAAGAATCCCGCGTGAGCGCGCTCGAGTTCCGCCGCATGTTCAACAACCCGGCCGACCCGCTGCCCGCTTTCCTGGACATCCAGGCCGGCGCCGGCGGCACCGAGGCCTGCGACTGGGCCAGCATGCTGCTGCGCCAGTACATCCGCTACGCCGAGCGCAAGGGCTTCACCGCCACGGTCGAAGACCTCACCGATGGCGACACGGCCGGCATCAAGAGCGCCACGATCAAGGTCGAGGGCGAGTACGCCTTTGGCCTGCTGCGCACCGAAACCGGCGTGCACCGCCTGGTCCGCAAGTCGCCCTTCGACTCGTCGGGTGGCCGCCACACCAGCTTCGCCAGCGTCTTCGTCTACCCTGAGATCGACGACACCATCGAAATCGACATCAACCCGGCTGATGTGCGCACCGACACCTTCCGGGCCTCTGGCGCGG
Source organism: Aquabacterium sp. (assembly GCF_050725395.1). GTDB lineage: Bacteria > Pseudomonadota > Gammaproteobacteria > Burkholderiales > Burkholderiaceae_C > Aquabacterium. The sequence goes on from NZ_JBOHHL010000047.1 coordinate 10,367, forward strand.
GCGGGCAGCACATCAACAAGACCGATTCGGCCGTGCGCCTGACGCACATCCCCACCGGCATCGTCGTGCAGTGCCAGGACGGCCGCTCGCAGCACAGCAACCGCGATGTGGCCTGGAAGCGCCTGCGCTCGCGCCTGTACGACTTCGAGATGCGCAAGCGCCAGGAAGCGCAGCAAAAGCTCGAAGACACCAAGACCGATGTGGGCTGGGGTCACCAGATCCGCTCGTACGTGCTGGACAACAGCCGCATCAAGGATTTGCGCACGAACGTCGAGATCTCCAACACCCAGAAGGTTCTGGATGGCGATCTGGACGCCTTCATCGAGGCCAGCCTGAAACAAGGCGTTTGAGAAAGCACACCATGCGTGAAGGTACTGCCCACATGATCCGCCGCGAAGACTATGCGGCGCCCGCGTTCTGGATCAAGACCGTCGACCTGACCTTCGACCTGGACCCGGCCAAGACCCTGGTCATCAACAAGATGACCCTGGAGCGCAACGCCGATCAGCCTGGTGCTTCACTGCGCCTGGACGGCGAGGACCTGAACCTGACCCGGGTGCTGGTCGACGGCGAATCGATCTCGTTCCGGGTGGAAGACCAGCAACTGGTGCTGGACAAGCTGCCCGACCAACCCTTCACGCTGGAGATCCGCAACACCTGCGCCCCTGAAAAGAACACGCAGCTGTCGGGCCTGTACACCAGCAGCGGTGGCTTCTTCACGCAGTGTGAGGCCCTGGGCTTTCGCCGCATCACCTATTTCCTCGACCGCCCGGACGTGATGGCCACTTACAAGGTGACCTTGAAGGCCGACAAGCTGAAGTACCCTGCGCTGCTGTCCAACGGCAACCTGGTGGAAGAAGGTGCGCTCGACGCCCACCGCCACTACGCCGTCTGGGAAGACCCGCACCCCAAGCCCTGCTACCTGTTCGCGCTGGTGGCCGCCGACCTGGTGCGCCGCGAGCAGCGCATCCGCACGCGCGCCGGCAAGGATCACCTGCTGCAGATCTACGTGCGCGCCGGTGACCTCGACAAGACCGAGCACGCCATGAACTCGTTGATGGCCTCCATCGCCTGGGACGAAGCCCGCTTCGGCCTGAGCCTTGATCTTGAACGCTTCATGATCGTCGCCGTGAGCGACTTCAACATGGGCGCCATGGAGAACAAGGGGCTCAACATCTTCAACACCAAGTTCGTGCTGGCCAACCCCGCCACGGCGTCTGATGTCGATTTCGGCAACGTCGAAAGCGTGGTTGCCCACGAGTACTTCCACAACTGGACCGGCAACCGCGTCACCTGCCGCGACTGGTTCCAGCTGTCCTTGAAAGAAGGCCTCACCGTCTTCCGCGACCAGCAGTTCAGCCAGGACATGGCCGGCAGCACCAGCGCCCGCGCCGTCAAGCGCATCGAAGACGTGCGCACCCTGCGCCAGGTGCAGTTCCCTGAAGATGCCGGCCCCATGGCCCATCCCGTGCGCCCCGACAGCTACATGGCCATCGACAATTTCTACACGGCCACTGTGTACGAAAAGGGCGCCGAAGTCGTGCGCATGATGCACACGCTGGTGGGCGAGGCTGGCTTTGCCGCTGGCATGAAGTTGTACTTCGACCGCCACGATGGCCAGGCCGTGACCTGCGACGATTTCGCGCAAGCCATCGCCGATGCCAACCCGGACAGTGAACTCGCCAAGCGCCTGCCCGGTTTCAAGAACTGGTACAGCCAGGCGGGCACGCCTCGTGTGCAGGCCAAGGGTGTGTACGACGCCGAAGCCCGCACCTACACCCTGACGCTGAGCCAGTCCTGCAACCCCACGCCGGGCCAGCCCACCAAGGCGCCCTGTGTGATCCCCGTGGCCATGGGCTTGGTGGCGCACGATGGCCGCAGCCTGTTCCTGCACCTGGAAGGCGATGCCGCGCCCACCGGCCCGCAGACCGTGCTGGTGCTGTCCGAGCCGCAGCAGACCTTCACCTTCGTGCACGTGCCCACCGAACCGGTGCCTTCGCTGCTGCGTGGCTTCTCGGCCCCCGTGGTGCTGGAAGCCGAACTGGACGACGACGCTTTGTTCACGCTGTTGTCGCACGACCTGGACCCCTTCAACCGTTGGGAAGCCGCCCAGAAGCTGGCCTTGCGCCGCTTGCTGGCCGCCGTGCATGGCCACGGCCCGGCCACGCTGGACGACCGTTTCGTGCAGGCCCTGCGCGGCATCTTGCGCCACCCCGAACTCGACGCCGCCTTCAAGGACCTGGTCCTGACCCTGCCCAGCGAAAGTTATGTGGCCGAGCAGCTCGACGTGGTCGACCCGCAGCGCATCCACACCGCGCGCGAGACCATGAAGCTGCAGTTGGCACAAGCCCTGCACGAAGACTGGGCCTGGGCCTATGAAGCCAACCACGACAATGGCGGCTACACGCCCGATGCCGTCAGCATGGGCCGCCGTGCATTGGCCAACCTGGCGCTGAGCATGCTGTGCCTGGAAGCCAGTGTGCGCAACAACCCCTTGTGGACCGGCAAGGCCTTCCAGCGCTACAAGGACGCCACCAACATGACCGACCGCCTGGGCGCCCTTAGCGCCCTGGTGGCAGGCCATTCCGAACTGGCCCAATCCGCCTTGGACCGCTTCCACGCGCAGTACAAGGACGAGCCCCTGGTCATCGACAAGTGGTTCTCGCTGCAGGCCGCCGCCCCCGAAAAAGATGGCAAGGTCTTTGCCCGCTGCAAAGCCCTGATGCACCACCCGGACTTCACGCTGCGCACGCCCAACCGCGCCCGCAGCCTGTTGATGAGCCTGTGCTCGGCCAATCCGGCGGCTTTCCACCGCACCGACGCGGCCGGCTACGTGTTCTGGGCCGACCGCGTCATCGAGATCGACGGCATCAACCCGCAACTGGCCGCCCGCCTGGCGCGCGCGCTGGACCACTGGCGCCGCCTGGCCGAGCCCTACCGCACGGCCGCGCAAGAGGCGCTGAACCGCGTGGCCGGCCGGGTCGAACTGTCGGACGATGTGCGCGAGATCGTCACGCGCGCCCTGCAAGACTGATGTTTTTGAAAACCTAGGAAGCACTTTTCACCATGTCTCACCGTGTCAGCCTGACCCAATACCTCATCGAGCAACAGCGCGGCCCCGCGCAATTGCCCCCGCAACTGCGCCTGCTCATCGAAGTGGTCGCGCGCGCTTGCAAGAGCATCGCCATCAGCGTCAACAAGGGCGCCCTGGGTGATGTGCTCGGCACCGCCGGCAGCGAGAACGTGCAGGGCGAAGTGCAGAAGAAGCTGGACATCATCGCCAACGAGGTGCTGATCGAAGCCAACGAATGGGGCGGCCACCTGGCCGGCATGGCGTCCGAAGAAATGGACGACATGCACGCGGTGCCCAAGCACTACCCGCAAGGCGACTACCTCCTGTTGTTCGATCCTTTGGATGGCTCCAGCAACATCGACGTGAACGTCAGCATCGGCACGATCTTCTCGGTGCTCAAGCACCAGGGCGGCGCTGTGACCAACGAGAGCTTCCTGCAGGCTGGCACGACCCAGGTCTGCGCCGGCTATTGCGTCTATGGTCCGCAAAGCACGCTGGTGTTGACGGTGGGACAGGGCGTGGTCATGTTCACGCTCGACCGCGAGCAAGGCGCCTGGGTGTTGACACAGCGCGATGTGAAGATCCCCGAGGACACCAAGGAATTCGCCATCAACATGTCGAACCTGCGCCACTGGGCGCCGCCGGTCAAGCGCTACATTGACGAATGCCTGGAAGGCAAGGACGGCGTGCGCGGCAAGGACTTCAACATGCGCTGGGTGGCCTCCATGGTGGCCGACGTGCACCGCATCCTCACGCGCGGCGGCATCTTCATGTACCCCTGGGACAAGCGCGAGCCGAACAAGCCCGGCAAGCTGCGCCTGATGTACGAAGCCAACCCGATGAGCTTCCTGGTCGAGCAGGCTGGTGGCATGTCCACCAACGGCACGCAGCGCATCCTCGATCTGCAACCCACGCAGTTGCACGAACGCGTGAGCGTGGTGCTGGGTTCGAAGAACGAGGTGGCGCGCGTGACGCAGTACCACCTCGATGCGGCCGGCCAGAAAGCTTGATCAAAAAGACGTGCTAGAATTTTTGTCTGGATTGCCGGTGTAGCTCAGTCGGTAGAGCAGCTCATTCGTAATGAGAAGGTCGGGTGTTCGATTCATCTCTCCGGCACCAATCAAACATTCAAAAGCCAACCTCACAAGGGTTGGCTTTTTTTGCTTTGCACTAGGGCTTTTTCACCAGCACGGCGTGCGCCTTGGGCTCGTAGCTGGTGGTGTACAGCAGGGAGCCATCGGCCTGGCGCCGGAAATGCTCGCCTGCACCTTTGGTGCAACTGGCGGCGCTGTCGCCGCTGAAGTGGTCGACAGAGAACTCGTGGTCGCCATTTTTGACCTGCTCCAGGGTCAGCTCACCCTGGCACGGCACGTGGGAGACGCGGATGGAGCCGCAAGGCTGCCCTGGCGTGCAGGGACGGTCGATTCGCACATCGACTTGGAACACGGTGCCTTCGGTATCCCGCGCCTGGCCGGACCAATGGCCGGTGAAAGCATCGTCCGTTGCCGGTGTTGCCGGTGTCTGCGGCTGAGGCACCGTGGCGGCCACGGCACTGCCGCTGGCTTCGCTTCGGCCCGTGTCTGTGGAGGAAGGCGTGGACGACACCTGAGGCGATGAAGAAGGCGGCGTGCGGAACATGGCCACGCCAAAGCCGATCACGCCCACGAACAGCATCGCGAAGATGCCGACCTTGACCTTTTCCGAGGCGGTGGAAAAGAAGAAGTAAGCCAGCACAGACAGTGCGACGGAGAGCAGGGCCAGGATGCCCAACTGGCTCTGGGCGGCCGCGCTGATGATCTGCGGCAGGTTCGCGGAAAGATCGCTCACAGCCTTCTCCTTGCCGCAGACGTGAATTTGACTGGTGACACCATGGTTTCCCCCTTGGATTGCTTGCCAAACATTGTGCAGCGGAATGGCAGAGCCATCTATGCGATCGCATCCCGGGTGTCGAGAGCGTCCACCCATGCCGCCTTTGAAGAGAAGGGGGGCGCAGGGTAAAATCATCACCCTGCCGGTGAAGATTGGTTTTTTGCGGGGTGTTTTTAGAACGGCGCCGCCGCAAAATTGGCAAAATAGCAAAACAACAAGTGATTCCAGAGCCCGGGCGAGAGAACCCATCAAGCGTGCGCCAACTGTCACTGTGCGCCGCTGAGAGCAGCAGTTCAATGAAGCCTTCCCCCAAGAAGCACAAAGGCAACAACAACCAGGTCGTTCTGGGCGAGGATTGGCACCGCTTTGCCTTTCCGCGCGACGATCTGGAGTTCCTGGGCACCATCCGGCGCGGCATCGAGATCGGCGCCTTGGCCAAGGACCAGGAGGGCAATTACCTTCAGGTCAATGGCGACATGCGCCAGACCTTGAACAAGAGCCGCATCGACAACCTGCTGCGGTCCGCCAAGCCCGCCGTGGTGCGGGCGCCCGTGGTGCGTCAGCCGACCACCGAGCAACGTGCCGCCGTGGTCGTGACCGTCAAGAAGCGGCGTGTGGTGGTGCCGGGCAGCTGATCAGCCGAGCTTCAGCCCAGGATCACCACCTCGAACACGCGTTCGATGAGCCAAACCAAGGCCATCGCGGCGATGAGCAAGGAGCCTCCGCCCACCGCCAACCAGCGGTACAGGGCCGTGCGGCGCATCGTCAACATGATGGGCAAGGCCACGGACACCAGCGCCAGTTGCCCCAGTTCAACGCCCAGGTTGAAGCCCAGCAAAGGCGCGACCAAATCCCGGCGGGGCAAGCCCAGGTCCTGCAAGGCCCCCGCGAAGCCAAAGCCGTGCACGAGCCCGAAGCAAAACACCACCCCCCAGCGCGGCCCTCGAAGCATCGGCAGCAGGTTGTCCACCGCGGCCAGCAGCACGCTGAGCGCGATCAGCGATTCCACCCAGCGCGAGGACGGTGACAAGACACCAAAGGCGGCGAGCCCGAGGGTGATCGAATGCGCCACGGTGAACGCGGTGACCAGCTTGAGCACCTCGCGAAGTGAGGCAGACCACCGAGGTCTCGGCCGCCATCCGGCCATGGGCGGCCACCAACGGGGGCGCGCCTGCCGTTGCCACACCGAAACCAGCAGGAGCGACAGCAGGAAAAGGACATGGTCCGTGCCGATGGCGATGTGGTGGACGCCATCCTGGATGTAACGCCACAGGCCGGACCAGAAGGATTCAGCGGGGGGCGATGGCGGGGGGGAGGGCGGTGCTGCCGGTGTGGACGAAGCCGCTTGGGCGATCGCCTGCGCCATGCCCTGCGCGCCCGTGAAGGTCAGCCCATGGCGGGGCCTGGGCATGCCGAGCACGACGGTGCCGGCTTCAGCCGTCGGTGTGCGCCAGCGCACGATGCCGCGGTGCGTGGGGTCGGTCAAGGCGAAGAGGCGGTAGTCCACGGTGAGGCTGTCCCAGGTTTGACCTGGGCTCATGGGACATTGGGCGGTCCAGCGCAAGACGACGTAGCGTCCGTCGGTGTGGGTGTCGATCTGGGGCGGTACCAGGGTGTCCGTGGGCACGGGCGTGCAGTCGTCCTGCCCATGCCTCAAGCTCAGTGTTGGGCGGGCAAAGTTCATCAGTTCTGGCCAGCGTGGGCGCACTTCTCCCCAGGTGAGGCGGCCGTCGTCGTCCTGGTCCAGCTTCAGTTCGGCGTCCAGGTCGCGCAGTGCGATGTGCCAGTCCACATCGACCCGGCCGAGTTTCTGCACCGTCAGCGTGAGGTAGCTGTCGCTGGGCTTGTGGGCGTGGCCCTGGTTGCTGAGCAACAGCAGCACCAGCGCCAGCACGAACAAGAGGACCTTGAGTCGTTTGGCGTTCATTTCAGCGTGTCCAGGCGGTGGTCGGACCAGCCGGAGCGGCTCATGAAGTCGCGAACAGGGCCGGCCATGCCTTCTTGCTGGGCGGCCCGCGCGGCTTCCAGGAGGATGCGGGCATCGGCGGGTTCTTTCTGGACCGCCCAGTTGGCCTTGGCCAGTTTCATCGCGGCCTCCGGGCGGTGAAGCAGCCACAGGGTGAAGCGCGCCTCTTCGCGGCGGTGCACGGCATCGCCCCGCTCGTGCGCGGCATTGAAGCGGGCACGCAGGGCCTGCACGGTGGCGTCCAGGCGGGCGTCTTTGGTCTGGGCGTAAGCCAAGGCCAAGCGCAGCAGGAGGCCGTCGTTGCGCTGTTGCTTGCCGAGGCGCTCGATCACCTCGGCGGGCCGGCCCTGGTCCAGCAGGAAGTCGGCGTAAGCGCCTTCGGTGTAGGCGTCAGGCGCGGTGAGCAGCAGTTGTTGGTACAGGGAGTCGGCCTCGGCGGGCCGATCCAGTCGTTCGGACAGTTCGGCCTGGATCAGCGACAACCAGGGGTGCAGCGCGGGTGGAGCCTGCCGACGCAGGGCTTGCAAGGCGGCCATGGCTCGCTCGCCTTGCCCTTGCAGGCTCGACAATTCCAGCAGGCAGGCCTGGCCATGCCATGGAGCGCCAATGCGGGGCAGGGCTTCGCAGGCGGTTCTGGCCTCGTCGTAGCGGCCCAGCACTTGCAGCACCGAGGCGCGCGTCAGCCAGGCCTGGGCATTGGCCGGGTCTTGCCGAACCACGGCGTCCAGGTCTCTCAGGGCCGGGGCGAAGTCGTGCTGGTTCTGCAGGATGGTGGCGCGCAGCAGGCGCACGCCAGTGGGCGGTGCGGGCTGGGTCCACCAGGCTTGCAAGGCGCCTTGGGCTTGGCCCATCCAGCGCGGATCGCCATCGCGGCGTGAGATCTCGATGGCCTGGCGTGCCATGCGCGTGGCCACGTCCGCATCCTGGGGGTGGCGTCGGGCTTGGGCGCGGAGGACGCGCCAGTTTTTTTCCTCGTCAGACAAGGGGCGATCGCGCAAGGTCTCGATCACCTCGCGGTCGCTGGCGGGCGTGAAAGGGGCGGCCTGCGCCATGCCCGTCACCAAGGTGATGAGCAGGCAGCAGGCGCGTCCCGAAAGCCTCATGGCGACAGCGTTCAGTTCACCGTGGTGGGCTCGGCGTTGTCGTCCGAGGCCAGCATGTCCGGCACGGTGACCGGCTCCAGCACGTCCGAGGTGGCCGTGGGCACGGCCGACAGGTCGGCGACGTAGCTGGTGGCCACCGATGGCGAGGTGGCCGCGGCCGGTGGTACCTCGGCGGTGATGTCGGCAGGCGTCGAGGTGTGGCCTCCGCCACCATCGCCGCCGCAGGCCACCAGCAAGGCGGTGGTGCCGGTGGCCACCAGGGCGGCCAGGATGAGTTTTTGGGCAGGTGTCATGGCCATCATTTCCTCACAGGCTCTTCGCGCCGGGCAACGGGGTGTTCAGGTAGGGGAAGGCACTCTTGAAGTGCGTCGGGTCCGCACGCACCGCATCGTTGAAGCCCAGGCCCCCCACCGGTGCGTCCGAGGGATGACAGCCCACCATCAGGGCGTCGGCAGATCCGGTCAGGGTGCAAAGGGCGCCCATGGCCACGCGCAAGGACAGGTCCACCACGTCGTCGCCCAGGCGGCGTCCGTTCGGGAAGCCCGCCAGGTCGCCACCGGCCACGCCCAGCGGGTTCTGGGAAGCGATCTGGGTGGGCGGCAGGGCGGTGTTCAGGCGCAGCATCTCGGCCAGGGGGCCGTGGCGTGTCACGTCAGCACCGGTCAGGTCGGTGATGTTGGCCGGGCGGTTGACGGTGGGCAAGCCGGTGAGAAAGGCCGTCATCAAATCCTTGCGGGGGAAGTTGGTCGGCGCCACGGCGGTCGGGAACAAGACCTGGACCAGGGCTGGCAAGGTCGGGTGGGTCACGTAGTCGGCGAAGTTCGCGGCGTCGTCCTTGGGCTTGGAAGCGTTGAACTTGTCCTTGTCCTTCAAGCCGATCACGACCTCATTGACCAGGGGCATGCCCAGGCGGGAGACCTGTGTCCAGGCGCCGCCGGCCTTCTCACTGGCCTGCAGCCCGGATTTGGGCTTGCCGTCCAGCAGCCGGGCTTGGCGCAGGCTGGCGGTGGTCCAGGCGCCAATCACCTTGTCCGGGCCAGAGGCGGTCAGGCAGCTGGCGGGCATTTCCACGGCCAACGAGGTCACGTTCTTGCCAGACAGCTCGCCAAACTCGTTGGCGTCATTGGTGCCATTCAAGGCCTTGGCGTTGGCCTCGTTGGTGATCACGCTGGCGGGTGCGTTGACGAGGTCGAAGATGCGGCCCAGGTTGACCGAGAAGGCTTCCTTGCGCTGGCCCACGAAGACCCGGCCCGGTGTGCTGCAACCCGGGATGGTGATGTTGTAGATGTACTTGTTGGCGTAGGCGTCGTAGGTGGCGGCGTCGCCCAGGGTCTTCTCGCCGATGTAGTCGATCGGTTTGGTGAACGTGGTGCCGGTTTCGCCCGTGGGGCTGCCGCTGGCGATGCTGATTTGCTGGCGCGTGCCGGTGCGGCGGTCGCCGCGCACGATGAACACCTCGTAGGTTTCGCTGAAGCTGAGCGGATCACCCGACACCCCGGAGATGCCGCCCGCCTGGCGCAGCGGGATCGACACATTTTTCTTGGCGCCCGTGGGGCCGATGGGCAGGGTGATGCCCGCACCTGAGGCGTTCAAGGTGTTCTTGAAACGGAACTGGAGGGTGATGTCTTCCACCGCGTCGCCGTTGTTGTCCACGTGGATCTCGTACAGGGCGTTCGGGTCGAGCGAAAAATAGTTCGGGCCGCCGTAGGCATCCTGCAAAGGCAGGTAGTTGGCGATCAATGTCACGAAGGCGCTTTTGCCGCCCGTGCCGTTGCTGGCCACGCCTTCGTAGCTGTTGAAGATGTAGAAGTCGGTGGCGTCCACCTTGGGCGCGGTGGTGATGAAAGGCGCTTCGCGGTGGCTGGACGCCATGGCGCTGGAGGCCAGCAGGGACAAGGCACTGGCGACCAAGGACAACCGGGTGAAAGGCCAAGACGAGGGCGGTTTTGAGGCGGGCATGACAGGCTCCAGGGGTGGTTTGGCGGGATGGACGGGCGACTGCAAAGACCCATACGCCCGAAAACCGTGACTGGATGCACAAAATCGCGAAAAAATCAGGGAGGCCCCAGGCGGGTAAAATCCCCACTCTGCCCAGTGACTGTCATCACCATGACACGCGAGACCACCCCATGATTTTTGGAAAACTTCTGCCCCGTGAGGGCAATTTTTTCGAGCTGTTCAACCAGCACGCCACCCACACCGTCGCGGCGGCCCACGCCTTCGCGAACCTGGTCAAGCACTACAACGACCCCATCCTGCGCGAGAAGTACACCCAGGAAGTCGATGGCGCCGAGAACTCGGCCGATGACGTCACCCGCGAAGTCAACAAGCTGCTGCACAAGACCTTCATCACCCCGATCGACCGCGAACAGATCCACTCGCTGATCAACACCATGGACGACGTGGCCGACCTGATCCATGGCGCGGCCGAGACCATGGCCTTGTACGACGTTCGCACGATGACCGACGAGATCATCCGCCTGACCGAGTTGGGCGTGAAGTGCTGCGAGCGCCTGCGTTCGGCCGTGTCTTTGCTGCACGACATCGGCAATGCCAAGACCGCCGAGGCCGCGCTCAAGACCTGCGAAGAGATCGACCAGCTCGAATCCGACGCCGACCGCGTGCTGCGCGCCGCGATGAGCAAGCTGTTCCGCGAAGAACCCGATGTGCGCGAGCTGATCAAGCTCAAGGCCATCTACGAGATGCTGGAAACCGTGACCGACAAGTGCGAGGACGTCGCCAACCTGATCGAGGGCGTGATCCTCGAGAACTCCTGATCCGGGCGGCTGACCATGGTTTCCATGCAGGCGGCCCTGTGGGTCGTGGTTCTCCTGGTGGTGCTGGCACTGCTGTTCGATTTCATGAACGGCTTCCACGACGCTGCCAACTCGATCGCGACGGTGGTGTCCACCGGCGTGCTGCGCCCCGCGCAAGCGGTGCTGTTCGCGGCTTTCTTCAACGTCGTCGCCATCTTCATCTTCCACCTGAGTGTGGCCACCACCGTGGGCAAAGGCATCGCCGACCCGGGCGTGGTCGATGTGCACGTGGTGTTCGGCGCCTTGATCGGTGCCATCACCTGGAACGTGATCACCTGGCTTTACGGCATCCCGAGCAGCTCATCGCATGCGCTGATCGGCGGCATCGTGGGGGCGGTGATGGCCAAGGCCGGCGCGGGTGCGCTGGAGTCGAGCGGCATCATCCGCACGGTCACCTTCATCTTCGTGTCGCCGCTGCTGGGCTATGTGTTCGGTTCGCTGATGATGGTGCTGGTGGCGTGGGTGTGCCGGCGCATGGCGCCCACGCGGGTCGACCGCTGGTTCCGCCGCTTGCAATTGCTGTCGGCCGGGGCGTACAGCCTGGGCCACGGCGGCAATGACGCGCAGAAGACCATCGGCATCATCTGGATGCTGTTGATCTCGACCGGCTACGCCTCGTCCACCGACGCGGCGCCGCCGACCTGGGCGATCGTGTCCTGCTACATGGCGATTGGCGCGGGCACCATGTTCGGCGGTTGGCGCATCGTGCGCACCATGGGCCAGAAGATCACCAAGCTCAAGCCGGTGGGCGGCTTCTGTGCCGAAAGTGGTGGCGCGATGACGCTGTTCATCGCCACGGCACTGGGCGTGCCGGTGTCCACCACGCACACCATCACGGGCGCGATCGTGGGCGTGGGCTCGGTGCAGCGGGCCAGCGCCGTGCGCTGGGGCGTGGCCGGCAACATCATCTGGGCCTGGATCCTGACCATTCCGGCGGCGGCCTTCGTGGCGGCCATCGCCTATTGGCTGAGCTTGCAGCTGTTCTGACCAACGGTCACTGCCCGCTCATCCATCATCGGTCAGGGCTTGGGCGTCAGCAGCAGCGAGCGGTATTCGCCATTGATCAAGCCGTAGCCGGCAATTTGACCTGCGTCGTTGATGGCCTTGGCGCTGAGCACCTTGACCGTCGACGAAGCGCTGCCGATTTGGTTGTTCAGGTTGACCGTGCCTGTTTTGGGCGACCACGCGAAGGCCACCGTGGTGGTGCTTGAAGCAGAGAACCTGGCCGTCCCGACCACTTGTCCCTTGGCATTGATGTCCGCCGGTTCTGAGAAGGCGTACAGGAACAGGCTGGGCAGGGCCTTTTCACCGGTGGCGCTGCTCCAGAGGTAGGCCTTGGTGGCGGTCACGGCCAGCTTGGAATTGACCGTGTCCTTCTTCCCAACCACCTGGTTCACGCTGTTGATGGCCAGTGGCTTGAAGCTCAAGTACTTGGTGGGCGTCACCAGGGCAGGGTTGCTGGCTGTGAGGGTGCCCACCAAGTAGACGATCTTGTAGCCTTGGGTGGTGTTGGTGGATTGGGTGGCATTGCCAATGATGGTGCCGCCGGCGCTCAGGCCCGTGGCCTCGAAGTTGTAGTTGACGCCCGTGGTCTTCACGGGGACGAGCACCGGGTTTTGCGGGTTCCACAAGGACAGGCCATTGTTGCCTTTGACCAGCACGGTGTTGGTCGGCGTGATGGCGATCAAGTCCTTGAACTCGTCCGCGATGGGCGAGATGCTGTCCACGGACGTCACTGTGCCGTCGGCGGTGCGCACGGCGATCTGCTTGCCTGGATAGCGGGGGTCGGAGGTGACCGTGGTGACGATGCCCAGCACCGTGCCCTGGTCATTGAGCTTCAGGCCCTTGCTCAGGCCCGTCAAAGGGTGGGCGGTGCCATCGCTGTCCCAGAGGGTGTTCAGGCCCAGCACTTGGCCCTGGCTGTTGATGTCATAGGCGCCGGCTGGTCCCAGGTCCAGCACGGTGTAACCGGCCGCCTGCGCTGCCGAGACGCCCATGAGCGACGCGAGTAAAACCTGCTGTGAAAATGATCGAATTGAAGAAACTTGCATGCTGTCCTCCCAAGACATTGGTATTGATGGAATGGAGATATTAGGTGCACGTATAACGTGCGCTGATCCGGATTCTCCCTTGGCCGCATGCCCCGGTCTTCGCATCGGGCAGGCCTGTGCGTAACGAACTGTGGTCGCATCGCAAAAGGGCATGGGGTTTGCCCGAGGGAATCATCTCGAAAGACTGAGGAACCTGCTCATGGCCCGACAGCATCCACCCACCCTTGTCGTCAAGGAAATGAACTGCCCGCCGTGCATGTTGTGCATCTACCAGCCGGAGCACCCGCCCTCGTTGGAGGCCATGGGCTTCTGGGGGCGGCAGGGCGTGTTTTCGCTGGAAAGCGAAATGCGCCTGGACAGCGACGGTTGGC
>NZ_JBOHHL010000048.1:0-21928 GCF_050725395.1 Aquabacterium sp.
CAGTTCTAAGCTCAATCCACATAACATTGGGAACACAGATACGGTTGCCACATTCATGCTGTGGCCTGTCCAGTAGCCCAAGGACTTGCTGACATCTTCGCTCTTGTCTGGTTGAGCACAGTACCAAAGCGCACCCGCGGATGCACGTAGGTCAGCGGCTTTATTGAACCAGTATTGGGCTGTCTGTTTGCGCTCTTCGAAGTGATCCATGTCCTGAGCTTACTGTTCAACTCTTTACGCCGTACAACTCACTAATGTGTTTGGCAACGCTGTCAACCTCTGGGAATAATGTGCTGTGCGAGATACCCAGTTTCGCAAGCTGAGAAAGAATGCGCTCCTTGCCTTTGATCTCCGTCTTTCCTTCCGTGGGCGCTATCAGAAGGCGTTTCTTGGAGATGTTTCTTAAGTACCAACCCGGCTCAATTGCCGCTGGTTGTTGTTTTCTCTCGTTGATGCCAAACAAGAAGAACGCTCCGTCTTGCCTGATGATGCGGGGATTGTCCAACTTAGGCTTGACGCAATGAACCATGCCAAGGTGATTGGGGACGATGTATGGTTCAAAGTACGGTTTCTCTCTTCGAATATCGTGAATCAGGTCGTGAATTTGACTGTCCCGATTAAATTTGTCGCGCTCTTCGGTTTCTGGAAGAACAAAATCTGAAGGGCGCCTAGCAATGTTCGCTACGGCGCTTACTCTGTCGCTGTCGTAGTAGCGGATAAAGCTTCGAGGGACGCGGAAAACCACCACCTCGCCGATGTCTCTAGCCTCCTTCTTACCGCTGCATGCGAAGAAGAGTGCAACCAGCGCATTTGTGGTGATGTCGAGAAGGCGTGTTGGCAGCGAATAGTGCTGCATCTTCACCAGCATCTCAAAGGTGCTGCCGCTCTGATTGAAGTCGGTCGGGCATCGGAGGATCATCTCTTTGAATAAGATGTCTTCGTTTTTAATGTAACCAGCGTCACGATATAGTGCAGGTTCGCAGCCCCATTGCCAATATCCGTGGCCTCTGAAGAAGTAGACGAAGTCGGGATCTTCCTGAAGCTCCTCAATCTTCTTCATGAAAGTGCTGAGGCTTCCGATCAATTCTTCATCTGGCTTTAAAAGCCTTCTGCGTTCTTGCTTCTTCTCCTCTGATACAAGTGGGAGATCAACCTTCAGATGCTTTAACTGCATGGCATGTCTTTGCGTAATGAGTTTTTGGAGGTGCCGCTAATTGCCACTGGCGGCCTGGATAGGAACGGCTCAACTAGTTCGGAAGTTGGTAGGCAGGCGGTTAGCCGCTGACTGCCCCATAGCTGGAAGTCTTCTGATAGTGCTCGCTTAGAACTGCGGTCGCAACAACCAAGCTTACTGAGAAGGCCAGTAGAAGCAGAAGGTGTTTGAAGCCGATCTTGTTGGATGGTTTACTTGCCACTAAACCTGCGCAGAACCAACCAATAGGAATCAATGCCAACAAGGCAAGGCTATAAAGCGAGAACCAGTCAGGGCATGTCTCCCGACAGCCGTTTGGTGCGATCAACATTGGCAGAAAGTCGATGCCAATCCCAACGAGCAAGTACAGCAGCACGATAAAAATGCGCTTCACTTGACCTCCCAGAACAAGATCTCTTTGGACTTGCCCAGATCAGAATACAAGTTCCAAACGCTGCCGACACCAACTCTGTCGAGACCAAGGGTGAAGCGCATGAAGGATTGCGCGCTGCTGAGCAAGCCGGTTGCTGTGAGTTTTGATCCGTTCCATAGGTCGATGTGATCACCCGTTGGATTGGTCTCAGCGGCGCGCGCCCAGTAGTCCTTGAAGTAGACGATGCCGGTGCGACCTTTGATCTTGTCTTGCCAGTCCTTGCCGGTGATGCCTTCGGGCTTTGCCGGTAGGCCGCAAAAAGGTTGCAACTTCAACCAGTCAGCTAGCTCTTGGGCTCTGATCGCTGCTTTGTTGGCATTCACCAAGACCGTCGCTCCTTTGAACGACTTCATCGCAAGGCCGACACTCGTCAATGAAACGCTCACCCTGATGGCACATTGGTTCTCAAAACCAGTAGGTACCTCGCCCTTTGCGTCAACGTATGGCGTCCCGGTCTTCGGATAGCCTGCCCACAAGTCCGCAAACTTGACTGGCATTATCTTGACGGTGCAAATTGATCCCGCTTGCGTATTGGTTTTGATCTTCTCGCTCTGTTTCAAAACCTTGTTCATGACGCATCCCCGTTCATCAGAGCCAAGGCTTCGTCTCCCCAGAAAGCTTCGTACCGATCTTCCCCATCAGTGATCACTCGTGGCAGTTGACCACTTGCATCCAAGCGACCTGACTGTGTTTGACCGTTGGTTTTCTTGATAAACCAAGGCAATCCAACCAGCGTAGATGTGTCGCCATCGACTTCAAGGCGTGTTTGCTCGTCAAAGGTGAACCTTGCTTCGGACAGCATCGCTTGAGCTTCTGGTGGGAAGAACTCTGCTGCTCTTGCGGCCTGCGCTTGGCTGGATGCTTGTGGACTTGATGCACCGCCATCCGACGTGGTGGAAACAAACTGGCTGGAAATCAGGGTTGCACCACATGCGGTCTTGTCGCCGTGTCTCGCTACTGGCCTACCCTCATCGAGCATTGTTGAATCGCCCGAAACAATTACTGTTGTTCCGTGGCCTTTCTTGGGGCAAGTGACTTGATCACCTACGCGAGCAATGCGTTTACCGTGGGTTTCTGTTGTGCCTGATGCACCGACAACGACACCACCATGATCTGTTCGATCACCAATGACAATGAATGGACGTCCCATCGTTTATCCCTGAATTTGTTGTGCAGAGACTCTAGCATTACCCTGATCTCACAAGTCCAACGGTCCTTTATGCTGCTTGCCCACCAGCTTCAACAGCCAAGGCGACCAATCCCAGTGGTTTTGCCACGAATGACGCGTGCGGAATCGGATCACCAGGGTGAAGAGCATCCGTTGCCAAAACCCAATGTCATATCTAAAGGCGATGGCGGCCTTCGACATGCGGACTGTTTTTGCGTACACCCCGGCGGGGGAGGGCTGGTAGTCCAACCAGCACTGGAAACTTTCCCCACGCTTTTCCGGAGTCAAGGTTCCTGTGCATCCGAATCCGTCGTCCGGTTCAAAGTCATAGGCTTGGTTTGCAGCAATCGAAAACAGCTTGGCATCCCACGTGATGAAGCCATAGTCTTCGATGTTCAGCATGTGGTCACTGTCACTCTCAATACTTAGTGCAGGCTCTCGGACAAAAGAGGGTCTGATCATTCCGCACTTCACGGTGATGCGGTCTGCGCGTGATTGCGCCTTGAACCAAATGTCAATGCACTTGGATGCAACGCCACCAGCGGCACCGCCAATGGCGATGGCGATGGCCACCCACTTACCAAGTTGATCTACATCGATGTTCACAGAGCCCCCTTGCATGTTGCTTTGGTCTATTTTGACTTGGTTGCGTTGCCTAAATAGATTGGTCTACAGGGACCAATCCAATGAAAGAACACCAAGAAGAGCTACGAAAGCTCCGCAACAAATACAACGTCAAGAAGAAAACCACGAAGGGCAGGGTAGACAAGCTGGGTGAGCCAATCCAGTTCCTGATGTCGTTTGACGAGTGGCTGTATGTCTGGATGCGATCAGGCCAAATCGACAACATGGGCTTGAAGCAAGGCCAGTTTTGCATGTCACGCCCCAATGACCTTGGGCACTACGAGATCGGCAATGTCGAGATCAAGCTGTCAAGCCAGAACGCCCGTGAAGGCAAGACGGGCACCAAACACACTGACGAGACAAAGGCCAAGATGAGCCTTGATCGAAAGGGCAAGCACCGTCAATAGCACCTATCAAGGGTGGAAACATGTAAATGTTGTGTAAAACACACGGTAATTTAGGACTTTTGCCTTATAAAGCTGGATGTTTAAACAGTGGTTTAGTTCATGATCGCTTTATCAGACAGCACACTCGCACCTCTGGTGGATGTTCAAGATTCGACGGCCCCGTTCGTGCCGATCTTGTTTGAGAGCCCCGAGCAGTTTCGCGCTCGGCCAAACTTCGTCGATGACCTTCACTGCGACGTTAAGCAGCTCGACAAAATTATTGGCAATTACGAGTTCGACAAGGCGAGAGAGCAGCAGTGCGGCCTCAATGGATGCAAGACAAAGCACTGGCACGGATTTGTTATCCGGTTCAAGGATGGTCGCGAAACGAACATAGGCCAGGACTGCGGGCTTACGCAGTTCGACGTAGTGTTCAAAGACTTCGTGTCAGCCTACAAAGCCGCAGTGGACCGCAATGCCAAGACGCAGTACATCAATGATTTGATTTCGCAGAAGCATGTACTTCTTCGGCAGGCCAATGAGTTGACACGTAAGTCCTCGCTCCACGTACACGACGTCAATGAGCTATACGGCTTAATCCAAAAGGACAAGCCGATGGAGAAAGCTTTTGGTGAAGCGGTAAGGCTCAAAGGGCAAATCAACGTCTACCAAAAAGTCAGCGATGCCGGGCGGATGGCTATGGGCAAAGACGGTAGGAAGGAACATGCGGAAGTGTCTGTGACCATAGGCACCATCGTTGGTGCCAGTTGCGTGTCACAAGCCAAAGTAATTCAAGCTACTTTGAAGTTCAAAGCCGTTTTGCCGTTGCAAGCCATAGACGAAGCGCAATTGCCAACCCTCACTGATGTGGCCTTGAAGGAGTGGGGCACCAAGATGAAGGACATGCGTGAGGCGCTGCGTGAGGCTGAACAGTTCTGCGAGGAAGCAGACCGGTTTTGCTCAGACAGGAACAGGATCGCAATCAGCAAGTTGCTTGAAGCGCTTCCTTCAAAAGCGAAGACCGACCGGGCAAAGAAAATTGCGCGACGCATAGCAGAAGGAGCGACAGCACCGGCTGAGTAGCCATCATCACCTGTACACCGTTTGCACCTAGGTGCCCACTAACTGGCTGCTGCTCGTTGGCTCAGGTGCCTTAGCGAGTCACTTCAAGCTGATGTACTGCAGGGCGGCTGCGACGCTTTCGACGAGATCGTCGTGGCGAATGGTCGTGGGCATGGTGGTTCGGGTGATTCGAGTAGGTATCGCATTCTACCGTTGGGCGTGGTCCGTGAATCGATGACGTTCGAGCGGAAATCCTGTTTGTCCGGCACGTTTGGTTAAGATGCGCCCATCAAGAAAAATCTCGGAGAAATAAAAAACACAGGTCAAGTTATTCCTCGGTGGTGTGCGATGAAAAAGTAAAAAGAATCCTGGTGTTGGCGCGCAGAATGAAAGTCGCCGAAAGATTCAAACTCAATGCTGAATCAGGCGACGAGTCTCATTTGTTTGGCACCATCATCGACCCATTCAAGGCCGATGAGAATGATTTGCTGACCAGTTTGACGCCCAACGAGGCCCATGACCTGCGGCAAGCCAATTTCTCGCTGGATGCGCGTCAGTGATTCATCAATGCTCGGGCGGTTTACCCAGCAAGCGGTCGGTGGCGGCGATGGCCAGGGCCGACAATAAGAAAACGATGTGAATCACCGTTTGTGAAATCAATACCTTTTCTGAATAGTTTTCAGCATTGATGAAGGTTTTGAGCAGGTGGATCGAAGAAATCCCGATGATGGCCGTGGCCAGTTTCACCTTCAACACCGATGCATTCACATGGCTCAACCATTCTGGCTGGTCCGGGTGATTCTCCAGGTTCATGCGCGACACGAAGGTTTCATAGCCGCCGATGATCACCATGATCAGCAGGTTTGAGATCATCACCACGTCGATCAGGCCCAGCACCACCAGCATGATGGTCGTCTCGGTCAGGTGGGTGGGGGCCGGGCCGGCGGCATGTTGGCCTGTCGCGGCGAACACGAGCTGCAAGGCTTCCGGGTTGCCCAGGGCCGCTTGCACCAGGTGGGCCAGCTCCACCCAGAAGTGCACCACGTACACGCCTTGCGCCAGAATCAGACCCAGGTACAAAGGCAATTGCAGCCAGCGGCTCGCGAATATCCAGTTGGGCAAATGGCGAATTTTGGGCTTGTCTGACTGCTGACTCATGGGGGCCTTAAGGGATGGTCCGAAGGCTAAATTCTAGAGGTCCATGCAGGGTTTTGTTCTGGTAAGGTCTCCACGTGTGCATGTGGACACCCCCGGAGCAAGACCATGACAAGCGACAAAAACTACCCGGTCCCTGCGGCCTTCGCCCAGGGCGCTCATGTTGGCAGCCGCGAGGCCTACGACCAACTGTGCGCCGAGGCCGCCGCCGACCATGCCGGCTATTGGGCCCGCCTGGCCCGCGAACTCCTCACCTGGAAAAAGCCGTTCACCAAGGCGCTGGACGACAGCCAGGCCCCGTTCTACAAATGGTTCGACGACGGCCTGCTGAACGTGTCCTACAACTGCCTCGACCGCCACGTCGAAGCGGGCCTGGGCGGCAAGGTCGCCATCATTTTCGAATCTGATGACGGCAAGGTCGCCAAGGTCACCTACAGCGAACTGCTGGAGCGCGTCTGCCGCCTGGCCAACGCCTTGAAAGCCCAGGGCGTCAAGAAGGGCGACCGCGTCGTCATCTACCTGCCCATGTCCGTCGAGGGCGTGGTGGCCATGCAGGCCTGTGCCCGCATCGGTGCCACGCACTCGGTGGTGTTCGGCGGCTTCTCGGCCCAGAGCCTGCGCGACCGCATCGAAGGCGCGGGCGCCGTGGTGGTCATCACCGCCGACGAGCAGCAGCGCGGCGGCAAGAGCCTGCCGCTCAAGGCCATCGTCGATGAAGCCCTGGCCATGGAAGGCGCGGGCAGTGTCCGCAAGGTCATCGTCTACCAACGCACGGGTGGCAAGGTGGCCTTCCAGGCTGGTCGCGACCTGTGGCTGCACGATGTCATGGCCGCCCAGCCCATCGCCTGCGAGCCCGAATGGGTGGGGGCCGAACACCCCTTGTTCCTGCTTTACACCTCGGGATCGACCGGCAAGCCCAAGGGCGTGCAGCACGCCAGCGGCGGTTACCTCTTGCACGCGGCCCTGACCACCAAGTGGACCTTCGACCTCAAGCCCGACGACGTCTTCTGGTGCACGGCCGACATCGGCTGGGTCACCGGCCACACCTACGTCACCTATGGGCCGCTGGCCATCGCTGCCACCCAGGTGGTGTTCGAAGGCGTGCCCACTTACCCGGACGCGGCGCGCTTCTGGCGCATGATCCAGGCGCACCAGGTCACCGTGTTCTACACGGCACCCACGGCCATCCGCGCGCTCATCAAGGCGGCCGAGTCCAGTGCCGAGTTGCACCCGCGCAATTTCAACCTGAGCAGCCTGCGCCTGCTGGGTTCGGTGGGCGAGCCCATCAACCCCGCCGCCTGGGAGTGGTACCACCGCGAAATCGGCGGCGGCCGCTGCCCCATCGTCGACACCTTCTGGCAGACCGAAACCGGCGGCCACATGATCACGCCGTTGCCAGGTGCCCACACCCTGGTGCCGGGCTCGTGCACGCTGCCTTTCCCGGGCATCGATGCGGCCGTGGTGGACGAAACCGGCAACGAACTGCCTTGGGGGCAGAGCGGCGTGCTGGTGGTGCGCAAGCCCTGGCCGTCCATGATCCGAACCATCTGGGGCGACCCGGAACGCTTCAAGACCAGCTATTACCCGGCCGAATTCGGCGGCCAGTACTACCTGGCCGGCGACGGCGCCATCCGCGATGCCGAGACCGGCTACTTCACCATCACCGGCCGCATCGACGATGTGTTGAATGTGTCGGGCCACCGCATGGGCACCATGGAAGTCGAGTCGGCCCTGGTGTCGCACCCCCTGGTGGCCGAGGCCGCCGTGGTGGGCCGCCCGGATGACCTGACCGGCGAGGCCATTTGCGCCTTCGTGGTGCTCAAGCGTTCACGCCCGACCGGCGACGAGGCCAAGCAGATCGCCAACGAGCTGCGCACCCACGTGGGCCAGCAGATTGGTGCCATCGCCAAGCCCAAGGACATCCGCTTTGGCGACAACCTGCCCAAGACCCGCTCCGGCAAGATCATGCGGCGCCTGTTGCGCGTGGTCGCCAAGGGTGAGAAAGTCACGCAGGACACCAGCACCCTGGAAAATCCCGCCATCCTGGATCAACTGGCCCAAACCAATTGAACCAAGGGTGAACCTCAGGGGCCTCCGCACTGCAACCGTGTGGTTTTGCACAAATAAAAGCCGGTACTAGCATTCCCCCTTATTACAAATCGATACCTACCCCCCTAGATTGGGGGGTGTATAGCTCACGAGAGCTGCGATTTTTTAGGAAGAGGAGAGAGCCATGGCTTCAAGCACAGCATCCGCGGGCCCCATGACGGCAGAGGAGAGGAAGGTCATCTTCGCCTCCAGCCTGGGCACGGTTTTCGAGTGGTACGACTTCTACCTCTACGGGTCCCTGGCGGCGATCATCGCCAAGCAGTTCTTCGCGGGCCTGGACCCCACTTCCGGTTTCATCTTCGCCTTGCTGGCGTTCGCCGCCGGCTTCATCGTCCGGCCATTCGGCGCGCTGGTCTTCGGCCGCCTGGGCGACATGATCGGGCGCAAGTACACCTTCCTGGTCACCATCCTCCTGATGGGGCTGTCCACCTTCATCGTGGGGGTGTTGCCCAACTACGCGCACATCGGCGTCGCGGCCCCGGTCATCCTGATCGCCTTGCGCTTGCTGCAAGGACTTGCGCTGGGGGGCGAGTACGGTGGTGCCGCCACCTATGTGGCTGAACACGCGCCCCACGGCAAGCGTGGCGCCTACACGGCGTGGATCCAGACGACGGCCACCATGGGCCTGTTCCTGTCCCTGCTGGTGATCCTGGGCACGCGCACCTACTTTGGTGAAGAAGCCTTCGCCGAATGGGCCTGGCGCATCCCCTTCCTGGTCTCGCTGGCGCTGCTGGCGGTCAGCGTGTGGATCCGGATGAGCATGAACGAAAGCCCGGCCTTCCAGAAGATGAAGTCCGAGGGCAAGACCTCCAAGGCGCCACTGTCCGAATCGTTCGGGCAGTGGGGCAACTTGAAGATCGTGATCCTCGCCCTGTTTGGCCTGGTCGCGGGTCAGGCGGTGGTCTGGTACACGGGTCAGTTCTACGCCTTGTTCTTCCTGACGCAGGCGCTGAAGGTTGATGGGGCCACGGCCAACATCATGATCGCCATCGCCTTGTTGATCGGCACGCCGTTCTTCATCGTGTTCGGATCGCTCTCCGACAAGATCGGCCGCAAGCCCATCATCCTGGCGGGCTGCCTGATCGCGGCGGCGACCTACTTCCCCTTGTTCAAGGCGCTGACCGAAGCGGCCAATCCGGCGCTGGCCCAGGCCCAAGCCACGGCCCCGGTGACCGTGACAGCCGACCCGAAGGAATGCTCCTTCCAGTTCAACCCGACGGGCACGGCCAAGTTCACCAGTTCCTGCGACATCGCCAAGCAGTACCTGGCCAACAACTCGGTGAACTACGACAACGTGGACGCCCCCGCTGGCACGCCCGCCGCCATCAAGGTCGGTGAAACGGTGATCAACGTCTACAGCCCGGCCAAGGTGACCGAGTCCGACATCGCCGCGGCCAAGGAAGCGGCGGCCAAGGGCAAGGACGCCGCAGCCAAGAAGGTCGATGACCTGAAGGCCGCCGGGGCCATGGGCAAGGAGGCCGAGGACAAGCTCAAGGCCGCCGAGAAGGACGCGAAGGACGCTGGCGCCAACCTGGCTGCTTTCGACAAGGACCCCAAGGCGGCGGCCGTCAAGGTCATCGATGGCCAGTTCAAGAAGGCTGTGGGTGGCGCCCTGAAGACGGCGGGCTATCCTCCAAAGGCCGATCCCGAGCGGATGAACAAACCGTTGATCGTGGCCATCCTGGCCGTCCTGGTGATCTACGTGACCATGGTCTATGGTCCGATCGCGGCCATGCTGGTGGAAATGTTCCCCACGCGCATCCGTTACACCTCGATGAGCCTGCCGTACCACATCGGCAATGGCTGGTTCGGTGGCCTGCTGCCCACCACGGCGTTTGCGATCGTGGCGCAGACGGGCAACATCTACAACGGCCTGTGGTACCCCATCATCGTGGCCAGCGCGACCTTCGTGATCGGGCTGCTGTTCGTGCGTGAAACCAAGGACGTGGACATCTACGCCAACGATTGATTGATTGATTAAGGTTGTTGGGTCTGGCTGGCGGTCACACGCCAGCAAAAAGCCCCGCATGGTCGCCATGCGGGGCTTTTTTTATCGACCGGGGGAGCCGCTCAAACTCACTTGGTCGCGAGGATCCATTTCACCAATTGCTTGGCTTCGGCTTCGCTGACCTGGGGATTGGCCGGCATGGCCATCGTGCCCCACACGCCGCCACCGCCCTTGAGGACCTTCTGCACGAGTTTGGCTTCGGCGTCCTTCTGGCCTTTGTACTTCTTGGCCACATCCTGGTAGGCCGGGCCCACGATTTTCTTGTCGATGCCATGGCAGGCCATGCAGGCCTTCTTCTGGGCCAGTTCCTGGTTGGCCAGGACTGGCAGGGCGGCCAGGGCCAGGGCGGTGCTGGTCAGCAACGTTGGTAGCAATTTCATGGGGGGCTTTCTGCAATCCGTGAAGTAAAGTCTTGGCGGGTATTCTATTAACGTGCGCCGGCACAGTGCCGGTTGACCGTCGCAGGACTATTTTTAAAGAGGCTTCGCATGTGGTTTATCGTGATCGGCGTGCTCATGCTGTTGATGAATTTCGCCGGCATCGGGCCGATCGGGCAGTGGACCTGGGCGGATCGGTGGTGGGCCATGCTCCTGCCTTTTGGTTTGGCCGCGGTCTGGTGGGCCTGGGCCGATGCCTCGGGCATGACCCAGCGCAAGGCCATGGACAAGGACGATGCCAAGCGCGAAGCGCGGCGGCAGAGAAACCTGGACTCGCTGGGCCTGGGGCCCAACAAGAACAAGAAAAAGCGCTGAATCAAAAAAAGGCCACCCTCGGGTGGCCTTTTCAATGGAGTACGCAGCGCGGTGTTTACTCGAACTTGTCGAGCACGGCGCCCGTGCTGGCGCTCGACGCGTTGTGGGCGAATTTGGCCAAAACGCCACGGGTGTAGCGCGGGGCTGGGGCCTTCCACAGGGCGCGGCGGCGGGCGATTTCCTCGTCGCTCACGTTCAATTGCAGCAGCAACTGGTGAGAGTCGATGGTGATCGAGTCACCTTCTTCGATCAAGCCGATCAGGCCGCCCACGGCGGCTTCGGGCGCCACGTGGCCCACGACCATGCCCCAGGTGCCACCCGAGAAGCGGCCATCGGTGATCAGGCCCACGCTTTCGCCCAGACCCTGGCCGATCAGCGCGCCGGTGGGGGCCAGCATCTCAGGCATGCCTGGGCCACCCTTGGGGCCCAGGTAGCGCAGCACCATCACGTCGCCGGCCTTGATCTGCTTGGCCATGATGGCGGCCAGGCCGGATTGCTCGTCGTCGAACACGCGGGCGGGGCCGGTCATCACGGGGTTCTTCAAGCCGGTGATCTTGGCCACGCAGCCTTCGGGCGCCAGGTTGCCCTTCAGGATCGCCAAGTGGCCTTCGGCATAGATGGCATCCTTGATGGAGCGGATCACTTTCTGGTCGGCGCGTGGCTCGTCGGGCACGTCGGCCAGCACTTCGGCCATGGTCTGGCCGGTGATGGTCAACGCGTCGCCATGCAGCAGGCCGGCGTTCAGCAGGATCTTCATGACCTGCGGAATGCCGCCGGCGCGGTGCAGGTCGATGGCCAGGTACTCGCCGCTGGGCTTGAGGTCGCACAGCACGGGCACCTTCTTGCGCATGCGCTCGAAGTCGTCGATGGTCCAGTCGACCTCGGCGGCGTGGGCGATGGCCAGGAAGTGCAGCACGGCGTTGGTGGAGCCGCCGGTGGCCATGATCACGGCCACGGCGTTCTCGATGGCCTTCTTGGTGACGATGTCGCGCGGCTTGATGTCCTGGCGCACAGCCTCGATCAGCACGCGGGCGCTTTCCTTGGTGTTGACGGTTTTTTCGTCTTCCACGTTGGCCATGGTGCTGCTGTAGGGCAGGCTGATGCCCAGGGCCTCGAAGGCCGAGCTCATGGTGTTGGCGGTGTACATGCCGCCGCAAGAACCCGTGCCGGGGATGGCGCGTTTTTCGATCTGGCAGAAGTCTTCTTCGGACATCTTGCCGGCGGTGAACTGGCCCACGGCCTCGAACACGCTGACGATGTTCAGGTCCTTGCCCTTGTAGTGGCCGGGCAGGATGGTGCCGCCGTACACGTAGATGGCGGGCACGTTGGCGCGCAGCATGCCCATCAGGCCGCCGGGCATGTTCTTGTCGCAGCCGCCGATGACGATGACGCCGTCCAGCCATTGGCCGCCCACGCAGGTTTCGACGCAGTCGGAGATGACTTCGCGCGAGACCAGCGAGTACTTCATGCCTTCGGTGCCCATGGCCATGCCATCAGAGATGGTGGGTGTGCCGAAGACCTGGGCGTTGCCGCCAGCTTCCTTGACGCCTTCGATGGCGGCGTCGGCCAGCTTTTGCAGGCCGGAGTTGCAGGGCGTGATCGTGGAGTGGCCGTTGGCCACGCCGATCATGGGTTTGACGAAGTCGCCTTCCTTGTAGCCCATGCCGTAGTACATGGAGCGGTTGGGCGCGCGGGCGACGCCTTCGGTGATGTTCTTAGAGCGGCGGTTCAGGCTCATGGCGGTGGTGCTTGGCGGTAAAACCAGCATTGTCGCTCAGCGTTCGACCTTCGTGTTGGGCGAGGTGTTGGCAGGTGACGCTTCGGTGGAGGGCTGTGCGGGGCTTTCTTCCATTTTTTCGTCCCTGGTTCCCTGCTGGATCGCCATGGCCGCGAGCTTGAAATTCTGGGTCAGGGCGCCATACAGGGGCGGGCTCAGCAGGCGGGCCACCCCGCTGGCCGTCAGAGCGCATGCCATCAGGCTGAGCACCATGCTGTGCCCGTCCACCATTTCCATCACGATGATGAAGGCGGTGATGGGGGCCTGCGTGACCGCGGCAAGGAACCCGGTCATGCCCAGCGCGATCAGGGCGGCCTGGGAGGGGTGACCGGTCAGGTTGGCGATGTCGCTGCCGATGCCGGCGCCGATCGTCAGGCAAGGCGCGAAAATGCCGCCCGGCACCCCGCTCCAGGTGGACAGCCAGGTCGCCAGGAAGCGCAGGGCCACGTACAGGCCTGGGGTGGTGTCCTGCCCGTCGAGCAACTGCTTGGTGGTGTCGTAGCCGCTGCCAAAAGTCAGCCCGCCCGAGGACACGCCGATGAGTGCCACGCCAAAGGCGCACCCCGCCGCGAACCGCAGCGGGTATGCGCGGCGCCAGCGGCTGAAGCGTCCGCCCTGGCTGCTGAAAGACTGGATCACCAGGCGTGAGAAGAGCCCGCCCAGCAGGCCCGCCGACAGCGCCACCAGCAAGCCGGGCAGCATCAGGGCCCAGGTCAGGGCCTGCACCTTGATCACGCCGAAGTAGGTGCCATTGCCATCGATGGACACCGCGATCAGGCCGGCGAGCACGATGGCCGCGACCAACAGGCCGCTGCGGCGTTGTTCCGGATGGCGCGACAGTTCCTCGATGGCGAACATGACGCCGCCCAGGGGCGTGTTGAAGGCCGCCGCGATGCCCGCGGCCCCGCCAGCCACCAGCAGTTCGTGGTCTTTCACGCCCGAGCCCTTGGGCAGCCAGCGGCGCGCGTGGTGCATGACGCCAGCCGCCACCTGCACCGAGGGACCTTCACGGCCCGTTGACAGGCCCGCCATCAGCCCGGCCGAGGTCAGGCCGATCTTGCCCAAGGCCAGCCGCAGCGAGACCAGTTGCCGGCGCTGTGGCTGTTGGAGATCGGGGTCGAGCGCGGCCATGACCTGCGGTATGCCCGAACCGGCTGCGCCAGCGAACCAGCGCCGCGTACACCAGACCACCGCCACGGTGCACAGCGGCGTCCACACCAAGGGCGCCCAGAACCACCGCTGCTGGACATGGAAGAACACATCCAGCGCGTGCTCGCTCAAGCGCGTCATGAACACCACGCTCAGGCCCGCCAAGGCGGCGAAACTGAGCACCACCACGCGGGACACCCAGCGCCGCCAATCGGACAGCTCGGCTTTCAGCGCGTCGGGGATGGGGCGGTGTTCCTCGTCGGTCATGGCCATGGATCAGGGATGGGGGGTCAAAGCGAATGCCGTTCCGGCCAGGACTTGCCATGTACTTGGTTTCATGCCCCGCATCCTATCAATGGACTTGCCATCGGTTATCGTTCGCCCGGCTTCTCTTCGACAGTCCGCAGTCCTTCCTGCGGCGCACCACATGCTCGTTCATCCGCACTTCAATCCCATCGCCGTGGAACTGGGGCCGCTCAAGGTCCATTGGTATGGCCTCACCTACCTGGCGGCCTTCACCCTGTTCTACCTGCTGGCCTCCTGGCGGGCCAAGCGCGCGCCTTTCGCGCAAACAGGCTGGACCCGGCAGCAGGTCGAGGACCTGCTGTTCTTCGGGGTGCTCGGCGTGGTGCTGGGCGGACGCCTGGGGTACGTTTTTTTCTACAAGCCCGGCTACTACCTGGGCCACCCGGCCGAGATCCTGGCGGTGTGGCAGGGGGGCATGGCCTTCCATGGGGGCTTGCTGGGTGTGATCGCGGCGATGGGCTTGTATGCCAGGCGCCAGGGACGCACCTTCTTCGAGGTCGCGGACCTGGTCGCCCCGTGCGTGCCCGTGGGCCTGGCGGCGGGCCGCATCGGCAACTTCATCAATGGGGAACTGTGGGGCCGTTTCGCCGATCCTTCGCTGCCCTGGGCCATGGTCTTTCCGGATTCCGGCAGCATGGAGCCGCGCCACCCCTCGCAGCTCTACCAGTTCGGCCTGGAAGGCCTGATGCTGTTCGCGCTGCTCTGGTTCTACGGACGCAAGCCGCGTCCCCTGGGCGCCGTGTCGGGCATGTTCCTGATGGGCTATGGGGTGTTCCGCTTCACGGCCGAGTACTTCCGCGAGCCGGACAGCTTCCTCGGCTTGCTGGCCCTGAACATGAGCATGGGCCAGTGGCTGTGCGTGCCCATGGTGCTGGCCGGCGCACTGATCTGGGTTGCCGCCAAAAAAGACGCCTTCCGACCCAAGGATCGGAAGGCGTGAAGAGGCCGGTAGGTTTTCGCGGACCCACGGACCCCCGCTGAGGAAGACCACCTGGCTCTGGCGAATCAGGCGATCGGAAATCCTGCATGCAAGGCCCATGCCAGATTCAGGCGGCCTTGCGGTCCGCCACGCCGTGGCGGGTGTACAGGAAGTCCAGCACTTCCTTGCGGCAGTGGACGTAGGTCGGGTCCTCGGCCAGTGCCACGCGGTTGCGCGGGTGGGCCAGCGGCACGGTCAGGATCTCGCCAATCGTGGCGGCCGGGCCGTTGGTCATCATCACGATGCGGTCCGACAGCAGCACGGCCTCGTCCACGTCGTGGGTCACCATCACCACGGTCGATTTGGTGCGTGCCACGATCTTGAGCAATTCATCTTGCAGGTGGGCGCGGGTGAGCGCATCCAGCGCGCCGAAAGGCTCGTCCATCAGCAGGACCTTGGGCTCCATCGCCAGCGCACGCGCAATGCCCACGCGCTGCTTCATGCCGCCCGAGATCTCGTGCGGGCGCTTGTTGATGGCGTGACCCATGCCCACCAGCTCCAGCGCATCGTTCGTGCGCTTCTTGAGCTGGTCTTTGGTCTCCTTGGCACCAAACACACGCTCCACCGCCAGGTGGACGTTCTGGAAGCAAGTCAGCCAGGGCAGCAGCGAGTGGTTCTGGAAAACCACGGCGCGCTCCGGCCCGGGAGCATTGATTTCCTTGTTGTCGCAGATCAGCGCACCATCGGTGGGCTTGATCAGGCCGGCGATCAGGTTCAGCAGGGTGGACTTGCCGCAGCCCGAGTGGCCGATCAGGGTGACGAATTCGCCCTTGTCGATGCCCAGGTTGATTTCGCGCAGGGCATGGAACTGCCCTTTTTTGGTGTGGAACACCATTTCGGCGCCGTGGATGTCGATGAATTGACTCATGTTGGGGCTCCTTGAAGGTGATCCGGATTATTCGAAACTGAAGCGCTTGGCGACCATCATCAACAGCTGTTCGAGCAGCAGGCCGACGATGCCGATGACGAAGATGGCGATGATGATGTGGGCGACATTGAGGTTGTTCCACTCGTCCCAGACCCAGAAGCCGATGCCCACGCCGCCGGTCAGCATTTCAGCCGCGACGATCACCAGCCAGGCCGTGCCCACCGACAGGCGCACGCCAGTCAGCATGTAGGGCAGCACCGAAGGGAACAGGATCTTGGTGATGATCTTCCACTCGCTCAGGTTCAGCACCTTGGCCACGTTCAGGTAGTCCTCGGGGACGCGCTGCACGCCGACGGCGGTGTTGATGATCATGGGCCAGATCGAGCAGATGAAGATGGTCCAGATGGCGGCCGGGTCGGCCGACTTGAACACCATCAGGCCGATGGGCAGCCAGGCCAGCGGCGACACCGGGCGCAGCAGGCTGATGATCGGGTTCAGCATGTTGCTGATGAAGGTGAAGCGGCCGATGATGAAACCCATCGGGATGCCCACCAGCGCCGCCAGGCCGAAGCCCAGCGCCACGCGCTTCAGCGAAAACCAGATGTTCCAGCCCAGGCCCTGGTCATTGGGCCCGTTTTGATAGAACGGATCCGAGAACAGCTTGACCGCTTCCGTCCAGGTGGCGGCCGGTGTCGGGAAGGTGGTGCTGTTCATCGTCAGCAAGGCCCAGATGCCGATCAGGAGGCCCGCCCCGATCAAGGGTGGCAGCACCCTGAGCAACAAGCCTGACCAATCGAATGGCTGGGCTTTGGCGGTGACCGCCTTGGCGGGCGCCGCAGCGGCGCCCGAAGATGATGCTGCTGCGGCTGCGGCCGCCTTGGAAGCCTTGAGGGCCTCGCTGGCGTCGAGTGGGCTGTGGAAAACGGCACTGACCATGGTGAACTCCTGTTGAACCTTGCTGAACCTGGCCTCAGGCCTTGATCTTGAAACTGTCGGCGTACTTGGCGGGATCCTTGCCGTCCCACACGGTGCCGTCGATCAGCTTGCTGGTGCGCATGACTTCCTTGGGCACGCTGATCTTCAGACCCGCGGCGGCTTCCTTGTACAAGTCGACCTGGTTGATCTGCTTGGCCACGCCCAGGTAGTCCGGGTGATCCTTGATCAAGCCCCAGCGCTTGTGCTGGGTCAGGAACCACATGCCATCCGACAGGTACGGGAAGTTGACCTTGCCGTCGTTGAAGAACTTCATGTGGTTGGGGTCGTCCCAGGTCTTGCCCAGGCCGTTCTGGTAGCGGCCCAGGATGCGCTGGTTGATCGCATCGGCGCTGGTGTTCACGTAGGACTTGGCGGCGATGGTGTCGGCCATCTTCAGCTTGTTCTGCAAGCCCGCGTCGATCCACTGGCTGGCTTCGAGGATGGCCATCATCACGGCGCGCGCGGTGTTGGGGTACTTCTTGACGAAATCGCCGGTGGTGCCCAGCACCTTTTCGGGGTGGTCCTTCCAGATGTCCTGCGTGGTGACGCCGGTGATGCCGATGCCGTCCATGATGGCGCGGTGGCCCCAGGGTTCGCCCACGCAGTAGCCATCCATGTTGCCGACGCGCATGTTGGCCACCATTTGGGGCGGCGGCACGGTGATGACCTTGGCGTCCTTCATGGGGTTGATGCCGTACGTGGCCAGCCAGTAGTACAGCCACATGGCGTGCGTACCGGTGGGGAAGGTCTGCGCGAAGGTGTACTCGCGCTTGTCGGTCTGCATCAGCTTGGCGAGCGATGGGCCATCCACGGCGCCCTTGTCCGACAGCTTCTTCGACAAGGTGATGGCCTGGCCATTGTTGTTGAGCGTCATCAGCACGGCCATGTCTTTCTTGGGGCCGCCCACGCCCAGGTGCACGCCGTAGATCAAGCCATACAAGGCATGCGCCATGTGCAAGTCGCCGTTCACCAGCTTGTCACGCACGCCAGCCCACGAGGCTTCCTTGCTGGGGATGATCTTGACGCCGTACTTCTTGTCGAAGCCCAGCACCGAAGCCATCACCACCGAGGCGCAATCGGTCAGCGGGATGAAGCCGATCTTGACTTCCTCGATCTCGGGCTTGTCGGAGCCTGCGGCCCACACGGCCGATTGCAGGCCGGGAACCACGCCCACCGCGCCAGCGGCTGCGGCAGTCTTGAGGATGGAGCGACGGGACATATTGAAATCCTGTGAAGACATGGTCACTTCAGCTTTCTTGGCTATCAACAAACAAAAAAGGCGCCTGCCGATGAGCCCTGCGTTGAACACGCTGGGAACTCTCGGTAGACGCCTTTGTCGGGTGCCTTTGAGCATCCCTGCATTGGGTGCTCAAAGTGGGGTGGCGAAATCGCCGTTGATTTCGCTTGCAGTGGTTAATGCAAGCGGTGTGCCAGGTCTTTTTCGGAGATCTTGCCCCGATGCGGGGCGGCAGGGCGCCGAACTGGTGCGGGGCCTGGGAGCAAAGGCTCAGCCGAGCATGTCGGTCACGTCCAGCAGACGCTGCGCCACTTCTGCCAGCTTGAGGCCCTTGTCCATGGCCGCCTTGCGCAGGCGCGAGTAAGCATCCTGCTCGCTCAGGCCATGCTGGTTCATGAGCACGCTTTTGGCGCGGTCGATCACCTTGCGGTCTTCCAGTTGGCCGCGCACGTCGGCCAGTTCGCGGCGCAATCCCTCTTCGTGTTCGAAGCGGGCCATGGCCACGTCGATCACCGGCTTGATGCTGTCGGCGGGCAGGCCTGCCACCACATACGCCGACACGCCAGCGGCGATGGCTGCGCGCACGTGCGAGGTGTCTTCGTCATCTGAAAAAAGCACGATGGGGCGGCGCTCGCCGCGCGTGGCCACCACGACGTGCTCCAGGATGTCGCGCCCCTGGCTTTCGGCGTCGACCACGATCATGTCCGGCTGGATCTGGGCAATGCGTTCGGGCAGGAACACATCGGCAGGCAGTGTGGCCACGATGTTGAAGCCCGACTCCAGCAGGGCGATGCGCAGCATCCGGGAACGCTCGGCCTCGGCCCGCACCGATTCATCGTCGTCGGGGGCGGCTGTCAGGTTCTCGGGCGCCACGATCACCAGGCGCATGTTGCGGGCTTCATTCATGTCCGCGATCATGCAACAAACGCGCCGCGCCTTGGCCGTGCAAATGCGTGGGGCGGACGCCAATTCTGGCGTGGCACCTAAACTAGCGGCATGTCTGAACGTCCCCTCTGCATCCTTGGCATCGAGTCTTCTTGCGATGAAACCGGCGTCGCGCTGGTGAGCGCGCCTGCGCAGGGCGCGGTGCAATTGCTGTCGCACGCCCTGTACAGCCAGATCGACATGCACCAGGCCTACGGCGGCGTGGTGCCCGAACTGGCCTCGCGCGACCACATCCGCCGGGTCGTGCCCTTGGTGCGGCAAGTCATGCTGGAGGCCGAGCGAAGTCTGGCGGACGTCGATGTGGTGGCCTACACGCGCGGCCCCGGGCTGGCGGGCGCCTTGCTGGTCGGCGCAGGTGTGGCCACGGCCCTGGCCACGGCCCTGGACAAACCCATGATCGGCGTGCACCACCTTGAAGGGCATTTGCTGTCGCCTTTCCTGTCGGCCGATCCGCCGGAGTTCCCGTTCGTGGCCCTCTTGGTGTCTGGTGGCCACACCCAGTTGATGCGCGTGGACGGGGTGGGGCGCTACGAACTGTTGGGCGAAACCGTGGACGACGCGGCCGGCGAGGCGTTCGACAAGTCCGCCAAATTGATGGGGTTGCCCTATCCCGGAGGGCCGCACCTGTCCAAACTGGCCGAACAAGGCAACCCCGGCGCGTTTGACCTGCCGCGTCCCATGCTCCACAGCGGCAACCTGGATTTTTCATTCGCGGGGCTGAAGACCTCGGTGCGCACCCAGTTGCAGAAGCTGGGCTTGTTGGACGACGAAGTGGCTTTGGCCCAGGCGCTGGGCGAGGTTCCTGCCGGGCCGCTGGCCGATCTGGCGGCTTCCACCCAGGCCGCCATCGTCGAGGTGCTGGTCAAGAAATCCCTGGCCGCTTTGAAGACCACCGGCCTGAAACGGATCGTCGTGGCCGGCGGAGTGGGCGCCAACCGCCTGCTGCGCCAGCAGCTCAACCGCGCGGGCGAACGGCGCGGCATCCGTGTTCACTACCCCGAAATGCACCTGTGCACTGACAACG
This sequence comes from Aquabacterium sp., assembly GCF_050725395.1. Lineage (GTDB taxonomy): Bacteria > Pseudomonadota > Gammaproteobacteria > Burkholderiales > Burkholderiaceae_C > Aquabacterium. The sequence goes on from NZ_JBOHHL010000048.1 coordinate 20,150, forward strand.
GCGCCATGATCGCCTTGGCCGGGGCCATGCGGTGGCAGGCCGGGCTGGCGGTTTTGAGCCGCCAGCCGGTGTTCGATGTCCAGCCGCGCTGGGATCTGTCGAAGATCTGACACCCCTGCCAAAAATCGCTATAATCGCAGGCTTGCCCTCGTTTGGGTGGCATTTTCAAGCACGGCCCGGGTCGGTTTCACCTGGCGCCGCAAGTCGATCAACTCGAAACCGAAAGAAAACACCATGACCATCACTCTCGAAAGCAGAGCAGAAGTTGTCAAGTCCAACGCCCGCACCGCTGGCGACACCGGATCTCCTGAAGTGCAAGTCGGCCTGCTGACCGCCCGCATCAACGACCTGACCCCCCATTTCAAGACCCACAAGAAGGACCACCACGGTCGCCGCGGCCTGCTGCGCATGGTGAGCCGCCGCCGCAAGCTGCTGGACTACCTCAAGGCCAAGGATGCCGACCGTTATCTGGCCCTGATCCAGAAGCTGGGTCTGCGCAAGTAAGATTGCCAAATAAGATTGGCACCATGACAAGAAGCCTGTCTGGTTTTTTCCAGCACAGGCTTTTTGTTTTTTAAAACCAGGCACTCGACCAGCGACGCACTGTCATTCCATGAGGGCACCGCAGCCAGCTGCCCTGATGGAATGGCATCGCGCCAGAGTGATTTGGGCCCCCGACGCCAGCGGCGTCGCATAAGAAAATGCACCCCATGTGGGGTGCCACTCAACCGGAGAACCATCCCATGAGCATGTTCAACAAAGTCACCAAGACCTTCCAATGGGGCAACCACAGTGTCACGCTCGAGACCGGCGAAATCGCCCGTCAGTCCAGCGGTGCCGTGCTCGCCGACGTTGAAGGCACCGTGGTGCTGGCCACCGTCGTCGCGGCCAAGAACCCCAAGCCCGGCCAGGACTTCTTCCCCCTGACCGTCGATTACATCGAGAAAACCTACGCCGCCGGCAAGATCCCTGGCAGCTTCTTCAAGCGCGAAGCCAAGCCCAGCGAGTTGGAGACGCTGACCTCGCGCCTGATCGACCGCCCCCTGCGCCCCCTGTTCCCCGAAGGCTTCTACAACGAAGTCCAGATCGTCATCCACGTTGTTTCGCTGAACCCCAACGTCTCGGCCGACATCGTCGCCCTGATCGCGTCCAGCGCCGCCTTGGCCATCTCCGGCATCCCGTTCAACGGCCCCATCGGTGCGGCCCGCGTGGGTTATGTCAATGGCGAGTACGTGCTGAACCCCGGCCCGTCCGAGCTGGCCAATTCCAAGATGGACCTGATCGTGGCCGGCACCGAAGCCGCCGTGCTGATGGTCGAGTCCGAAGCCGATCAACTGACCGAAGAAGTCATGCTGGGCGGCATCGTCTACGGCCACGAACAAGGCCGCATCGCCATCAACGCCATCCATGACCTGGTGCGTGACGCCGGCAAGCCCGTCTGGGACTGGGCCGCGCCCGCCAAGGACGACAACTTCATCGCCAAGATCGACGGTCTGGCCGGCGAGAAGCTGCGTGCTGCCTATCAAATCCGCTCCAAGCAAGCCCGCACGCAAGCCACCCGCGCCGCCTACGCCGACGTCAAGGCCGCACTGACGGCCGAAGGCGTGGCGTTCGACGGCGTCAAGGTCGACAACCTGCTGTTCGACATCGAAGCCAAGATCGTGCGCAGCCAGATCCTGGCCGGCGAACCCCGCATCGACGGTCGCGACACCCGCACCGTGCGCCCCATCGAGATCCGCACGGGCGTGCTGCCCCGCGTCCACGGTTCGGCCCTGTTCG
>NZ_JBOHHL010000049.1:0-20854 GCF_050725395.1 Aquabacterium sp.
CAAGAAGTGCGAAAAGGAAAGCGGAGGCGCCGCCTGCGCCGCCAAGGCCATCGACAAGAACGGCAAGCCGCTGGCGGGCGCCGCCAAGAACAGTTTCGTCAAGAAGTGCGAGAAAGACGCGGCCGCGCCGGCCGCTTCGAAGTAAGCCGCCTCCGGCTCAATGGGTCCAGACTCCCCTGGCCAGCAACACGGCGGCCAGCGGGATCAGCACCACCAGGTGGGCCTGCACCATGATCATGCGGCGCACCTTGCGCACCTCGGCTTCGGCCGGCAAGGCGCCGCTCGCATCCAGCGCCTTGCGCCAGCTGATGAAGGCCCTCGTCGGACCGATCGACATCAGCCCCACCACCACGAACAGCGTCAGCTTGAGGTGCAGCAGGGGCTGGTGCCAGTACCACTCGAAACCCTTGGCGCCCCAGTAGGTGCGCGCGAAACCCGTGGCCAGCACGGCCATGGCCGCCATCATGTAGATGACATCGACCCGCGCCAGGCGGCGCACCACGGCGGCGTTCATCCATTCGGGCCGGCACAGCGCGGCCTCGCTCGTGATGAAGACGACCAGGGTCAGGATGGCCACGAAGTGCGCGTAGGCCAGCAAGGATTCAATCAGCATGGGGACTCCTGAAGCAGGGCTTGAGACCAGTATGCCGGGTCGCCATAGGTCTCTTTGATGAAATCGATCCACAGACGCAGGCGCAGCGGCAGGTGCTTGCGCTGCGCGAACACGGCGTAAATGCCATTGGGCGGGGCCGCGACCTCGTCGAGCACGCTCACCAGGCGACCGGCGCGCACGTCGGACTCGACCTCCCACCATGACCGCCAAGCCAGGCCCAGGCCTTCCAGGCACCAGGCGTGCAGCACCTGGCCATCGGAACAATCGAGCTTGGTGGCGGGGCGCACGTAGCTGGTCTGGCCGTCGAGGGTGAAGGCCCAGCCGCGCGTCTGGCTGGCCTCGGAGCTGAGCGTGAGGCAATCGTGGCGGGCGATGTCGGCGGGCACCGCGGGACGGCCGCGCCGGGCGATGTAGTCCGGGCTGGCCACGCACAGGCGGCGGTTGTCGGCCAGGCGCACGCTGATCAGGCTGGAATCGGGCAGGTCGCCGACACGCACCGCGCAGTCAAAGCCCTCGTTGACCAGGTCGACCAGGCGGTCGGACAAGTTCAAGGTCATGGAGACCTCGGGGTGCAGGGCCACGAAGCGCGGCACCAGGTTCGCCACATGGCGCCGCCCGAAGCCCGCAGGTGCCGTGATGCGCAGGTGGCCGCTGGCCTTGACGCCCCCGGCGCTGACGCTGGCCTCGGCATTGGCCAGGTCGGCCAGCAGGCGCTGGGAGTCTTCGAGGAAGGCGCTGCCTTCTCGGGTGAGGCTGATGCGGCGGGTGGTGCGGACCAGCAATTTGACACCCAGGCGTTCTTCCAGGGCATCGATGCGCCGCCCGATGACGGCGGGCGCCACGCCTTCGGCCTGGGCGGCGGCGGTCAGGCTGCCTCGGATGGACACGGCGACAAACGATTCAATCTGCTTGAGTCTGTCCATGATGGGCACCCCTGACAACCGGATCTTTGCGTAAAAGTCATGAATCCATGAATTTACGGGCTGGTAATGGCTGGATAAGTATCGAATAAAATCGGGGCATTGAAAAGAGGGCGCCCGGAAAAAGCTGGGGCACAGCGCCTGCTGAGTCCCTCTTCCCCTTGGTCTTCACTTATCTGACGAGGTTCACCATGACCGCACGCACCACCGTCCACGGCCTCCAGGTCGCCACCGAACTCTTCCGTTTCATCGAAGACAAGGTGCTTCCGAACACGGGCGTCGAGAGCAGCAAGTTCTGGGCGGGTTTCGACCAGATCGTGTCCGACCTGGCCCCCAAGAACGCCGCCCTGCTGGCCGAGCGCGACCGCATCCAGACCGAGATGGACACCTGGCACGCCGCCAACCCGGGCCCGATCAAGGACATGCCCGCCTACCGCGCCCACCTGGAAAAGATCGGCTACACGGTGCCCGTGCCTGGCAACGTCAAGATCACCACGTCGAACGTGGACGCCGAGCTGGCCACACAAGCCGGCCCGCAACTGGTGGTGCCGATCCTGAACGCCCGCTACGCGCTGAACGCCGCCAACGCCCGTTGGGGCAGCCTGTACGACGCGCTGTATGGCACCGATGCCATCCCCGAGACCGATGGCGCCGACAAGGGCAAGGGCTACAACCCCGTGCGTGGCGCCAAAGTCATCGCCTTTGCGCGCAATGTGCTGGACCAATCGGCCCCGCTGGAAGGCGCGTCGCACAAGGATTCGACCGGCTACCGCGTTGAAGGTGGCAAGCTGGTCGTGGCGTTGACCAATGGCAAGACCGCTGGCCTGCAAAACCCGGCGCAGTTCGTGGGTTTCCAGGGGGATGCCGCCGCACCGAGCAGCGTGCTGCTGGTGAACAACGGCCTGCACATCGACGTGCAGATCAACCGCAGCACCCCGATCGGCCAGACCGACCCGGCCGGCGTCTCTGACCTGGTGCTGGAATCGGCCCTGTCGACCATTCTTGACTTGGAAGACTCGGTCGCCGCTGTCGATGCCCAAGACAAGGTGCTGGGCTACAGCAACTGGCTGGGCATCCAGCTGGGCACTTTGTCGGAAGAGGTCGCCAAGGGCGGCAAGACCTTCACGCGCAAGCTGAACGCCGACCGCGTCTACACCGGCGCCCATGGCGGCGAAGTGAAGCTCCATGGCCGCTCGCTGATGTTCGTGCGCAATGTGGGCCACCTGATGACCAACCCGGCCATCCTGTGGGGCACGGAGGGCAAAGAGATCCCCGAAGGCATCATGGACGCCGTCGTGACCACCACCATCGCCCTGCACGACCTGCAGCGCCATGGCGCCAACGGCATCGTGAACTCGCGCCAAGGCTCGGTTTACATCGTCAAGCCCAAGATGCACGGCCCCGCCGAAGTCGCGTTCGCCGCCGAGCTGTTCAGCCGCGTCGAACAGCTGCTGGGCCTGGCCGACAGCACCGTCAAGCTGGGCATCATGGACGAAGAGCGCCGCACGAGCGCCAACCTGAAGGCCTGCATCGCCGCCGCTTCGAGCCGCGTCGCCTTCATCAACACCGGCTTCCTGGACCGCACCGGCGACGAGATGCACACCGCCATGCTGGCAGGCCCCATGATGCGCAAGGGCGACATCAAGAGCAGCGCCTGGATCGCCGCCTACGAGCGCCGCAATGTGCTGATCGGCCTGCAATGCGGCCTGCGCGGTCGCGCCCAGATCGGCAAGGGCATGTGGGCCATGCCCGACCTGATGGCCGAGATGCTCAAGCAGAAGATCGGCCACCCCAAGGCCGGCGCCAACACCGCCTGGACGCCTTCGCCCACGGCCGCCACGCTGCACGCGCTGCACTACCACCAGGTCAATGTGGCCGCCGTCCAGGTCGAGATCGAGAAATCGAACGAAGACGCCGAAGCGCTGCTGAACAACCTGCTGACCATCCCCGTGGTGGAACAGGCCAACTGGTCGGAGACCGACAAGCAGCAAGAGCTGGACAACAATGTGCAAGGCATCCTGGGCTACGTGGTGCGCTGGATCGACCAGGGCGTGGGTTGCTCGAAGGTGCCCGACATCCACAACGTGGGCCTGATGGAAGACCGCGCCACGCTGCGCATCTCCAGCCAGCACATCGCCAACTGGCTGCAGCATGGCGTGGTGAGCGAAGCCCAGGTGCGCGAGACCTTCACGCGCATGGCCGGCGTGGTGGACCAGCAGAACGCGGGCGATCCGCTGTACATCAGCCTGGTGAAGAATCCCAACGGCGTGGCCTTCCAGGCTTCGCTGGACCTGGTGTTCAAGGGCAAGGAACAGCCCAGCGGCTACACCGAGCCGCTGCTGCACGCCTGGCGCCTGAAGGCCAAGGCGCTGTAAAGAAAAAAGCACCCCACGGGGTGCTTTTTTCATGGCCCCGCGCACGCTTCGTGCATGCACATGCCGCACCCTTGACTGGACACGAGCGATGCCATGCCCCCTGCAGCTTCCGTGGTCATCATTGGTGCGGGCTTTGCCGGCACCACCCTGATCCGGGCCCTGGAACGCCAGTGGCCGGGTGGCTTGCGGCTGACACTCGTCTCGGACGAGAGCTACACCACCTTCAACCCGATGCTGCCCGAAGCGGTGGGCGCTTCGGTTTTCCCCGAGCAAGTGGTGGTGCCAGTGCGCGAAATGCTGCGGCCAGGCTGCGGCAGCCGTTTCATCATGGGCGCGGTGACCTCGGTGGACACGGTGGGCAAGACGCTGGTCTGCCGCACGCTGGCGGGCGAGATGTCCGTGGCCTACGACCACCTGGTGCTGGCGTTCGGCAACCGCGCCCGGCTGGACCTGCTGCCCGGCATGGCCGAGCACGCCTTGCCCCTGAAAACCGTGGGCGACGCCATGCACATCCGCAACATGGTGCTGCGCCGCCTGGCCCGCATCGAGCTGGAAACCGACCCTGAGCTGCGGCGCCAACTGGGCCACTTCATCGTGATTGGCGGAGGATTCTCGGGCGTGGAAGTGGCCGGTGAACTGGTGGACTGCCTCGCCAGCATCCGCCGTTACTACCCCCTGGTGCAGGCCGACGAACTGAAGATCACGGTGCTGCATGGCACCGAGCGCCTTCTGCCAGAGCTGTCGCCAGGCCTGGGGGCGGCCGCCCTGGCATCACTGAGGCGGCGGGGCGTGGCGGTGCGCCTGCAAACACGCGCGCAATCCTTGTCCGCCGAAGGCGTGGTGCTGAGCACCGGCGAGCTCATCGCGGGCCACACCCTGATCTGCACCATCGGCACCGAGCCCAACCCGCTGGCCCGCCAGGCCGGCCTGGCCTTGCAAGGCGGCCGCATCCTGACCGAGGCAGACATGTCCGTGCCAGGCCACCCCGGTTTGTGGGCGCTGGGGGATTGCGCCGCCGTGCCCAATCTGCACGACCAAAGCACCTCGCCGCCCACCGCGCAGTTCGCGGTTCGGCAAGCCCTGCACCTGGCGCGCAATCTGATGGCACGGACGCGGCGCGAACCCACGCGGCCGTTCAGCCACCGTTCACGCGGGATGATGGCCTCGATCGGGCACTTGAAAGGCGTGGCCGAAGTAGGGGGCCTGGCCCTGACGGGCTGGCCGGCCTGGGTGGTGTGGCGGGCCTACTACCTGTCGCAGATGCCCTCGTTCGGAAGGCGGCTGCGCGTCTTCCTGGAATGGGCGTGGGGCATGTTCTTTCCGCCAGACATCACGCACCTGCGCTTCACGCGCAGCCACGAATTGCGGGAGGACGAAGCGCGCCGCACCGCCGAGGCTGAGCAAGGTCAAGCCTGGGCGGAACGGGCGCGGCCGACCGGAACCGACGGCCGCTGAGCTGGCTCAGAAGGTGTATTGGCCGCCCAGCGACAACATGCGCAGACCACCCGTTTCACCACCGCACTCGCCCGAGGTCAGGTCCAGCGCGGCCACGGCCTTGATGTTCTTGGTGAAAGCGAAGTCCAGGCCCAGGCCGAGGTAGCCGGCCGCCTTGGTCTCGGACGACGAGAACTTGCTGCCGGCGTACCCACAGCGGGTCTTGACGGCCGCGACACCCACGCGGGCGATGCCGCCAAATCGGGCGGTGAAATCAGCGTGGATGCCACCGGCCAGGACCAGGGCCTGGCTCTTGACGTTCACGTTGGCCGTGCCAACGCGGGTCTTGCCCTTGCCGAAGCCGATGTAGCTCAGTTCCACGGCGCCGTGCGGGATCTCGTCATCGGCGTAACCGGCCGACAGCTTGAAGCTCGTGGCCGAGTCATCGCAGTTGACCCCGCCGGAACAGCCCAGACCGAGGTGGGAACGGCCCAGGTTGCCACCCACGTAGAACTGGGCTTGCGCGCTGCCCACGGTCAACAACACAAGCGCAGCGGCCGAAATGATTTTTTTCATGGTGTTTGGAACGCGTAAGAGGGGAGAAATGGCCACCCGCCGCCACCAGGCCGCGGGTGGATCAAGCAGTTCAGAAGTCGTACTGGGCGCCGAGGGACAACAAACCCACCGTGGCCGAGGGCAAATCAACCGCGGCAGGGCACTTGGCACGGGTGACGTCCAGCGCCACGACGGCCTTCAGATTGCGGGTGAGCGCATAGTCGAGGTTGCCACCAACATAGGCCGCCAGGTAGGTCTGGTCCACCGAGCCGCTGAAGCTGTTGACCGTGCCCGTGCAGCTGGTCTTGACGTAAGCCAGGCCCGCGCGGCCCCCACCACCGAACGACGGGGTGAAGTTGCCGTGAAGCGCGGCTGCCAGGAAGAAGGCCCTGGCCTTGAATTCGGCGGCACGCGCGCCTTCGGCCTTGGCTTTGCCCAGGTCGAGGTAACCACCTTCGACCGAGAAATTCTGGTTGGACGGATCCTTGAAGCCCACGTAGGCCTTGTAGCCGATGTCGTTCGTGTCACAGCGGACGCCAACCGGGCATTCGATGTCGACCTTGCTCAAGCCCAGGTTGCCACCCACGTAGACCTGCGCCTGCACGCCTCCCACAGCCAGCGCCAGGAGCGCGGCCGACATGATCTTTTTCATAACCGTCCCATTGAACACCGTCGAACATTCGACCGGCGGGATTGTAAATGTCGCATGGTGGCCGATTCACCCCCCGCTAGGGAATGCGATAGGTCCGGGGCGGGCACACCGATTGCCGAAACAGAAGCACTTCCACCACCGAGCCCACCATGCCCGCCCAAGACCTGACCTTCAAAGTGCTCACGGTCAACACCCACAAGGGCTTCACGGCCCTGAACCGTCGCTTCATCCTGCCGGAATTGCGCGAAGCGGTGCGCACGGTGCAGGCGGACGTGGTGTTTTTGCAAGAAGTACACGGCAGCCACGAGCACCATGCCGTCCAGCATTCGCTGTGGCCCGAAGTCCCGCAATACGAATTCATGGCCGACGAGATCTGGTCGGACTTCGCCTATGGCCGCAACGCCGTCTACCCGCATGGCGACCACGGCAATGCCGTCTTGTCAAAATTCCCGATCCACCGCTTCGAGAACCACGATGTGAGCGTGTCCTCCATCAATGGGGCCGAAAAGCGCGGCTTGCTGCACTGCGTGCTGGACGTGCCCCCGCTGGGCCAGCAGGTGCATGCCATCTGCGTGCACCTGGGGCTGCGCGAAAAACACCGCCAGAAGCAGCTTGACCTGTTATGCCAGCTGATCGACCGGGAAGTGCCCCACGACGCCCCCCTGATCATCGCTGGCGACTTCAACGATTGGCGACTGCGCGCCCACCAGCACCTGACCCGCTGTGCCGGGCTGCACGATTGCTTCGTGGACACCTTCGGCAGCCCACCGCGCACTTTCCCCGCCCGCTTCCCCTGGCTGCAACTGGACCGCATCTACGTGCGCGGCGTGGAGGTCCATGAACCGCAGGTGTTGTCGACGCGCCCCTGGTCGCACTTGTCCGACCACGCGCCACTGACCGCGGAGATCCGCCTGTGAAACCCGGCTGGAAACCCATCGACCACATCGAGCTGCTGGAGAACGGCGAGGCGTTTTTCCCGGCCGTGTTCAAGGCCGTGCAAGAGGCCGAGCGCGAGGTGCTGATCGAGACCTTCATCCTCTTCATGGACAAGGTGGGTTGGGAGCTGCACGCCGTGCTGGTGGAGGCCGCCAAGCGCGGTGTGCAAGTCACCCTGACGGTGGACGGCTATGGCTCACCCGACCTCAGCAAGGAATTCATCGACACGTTGAGCGCCGCGGGCGTGCGCGTCCAGGTGTTCGACCCGCAGCCCAAATTGATGGGCATGCGGCTGAACGTGTTCCGGCGCCTGCACCGCAAGCTGGTGGTGGTGGATGGCCAGACGGCCTTCATCGGGGGCATCAACTATTCGGCCGACCACCTGGCTGATTTCGGCCCCCAAGCCAAGCAGGACTATTCAGTGCTGGTGCGCGGCCCCATCGTCGAAGACATGCACCGCTTCGCGCTGGCCACGGCCGCGCCCTCGCGCCGCTGGCGTTCGCCGTGGTCGCGCGAACCCCGATCGCCAGGCAAGAACCGGCCCGACGCGAGCATGACATCCTGGGCCTCCTTCGTCTCGCGCGACAACCGGCACCACCCGACCGACATCGAGCACCAGTACCGCATGGCGATCCGCGCCGCGCGCCACGAATTGATCCTGGCCCACGCTTATTTCTTCCCGGGCTACCGCCTTTTGCGCGACCTGCGCAACGCCGCCAAGCGAGGCGTCAAAGTGACTTTGATCCTGCAAGGCGAGCCCGACATGCCCATCGCCAAGCTGGCCGCGCGCATCCTCTACGACTACCTGCTGCGCGCGGGCGTGCAGATCTACGAATACTGTGAACGGCCCTTGCACGGCAAGGTGGCCCTGGCGGACCAGGAATGGGCCACCGTGGGATCGAGCAACCTGGATCCGCTCAGCTTGTCGCTGAACCTGGAGGCCAATCTGTTCATCTGGGACCGGCGCTTCAACCAGTACCTGCGTGAACGCCTGCAGCACTTGATGCAACACCATTGCCAGCATGTGCAAGAGCCCGAAAAAAGCCACCGGCTCATGTGGCGCCTGGGATTGAGCGTGCTGGTCTTCCACGTGATGCGGAGATTTCCACGTTGGGCGGCCTGGTTGCCCAAGCACCAGCCTCAGTTGGCCGCGGTCACGCACGTTGACGAAGCACAGCTTGACCCCGAGCAAAGGCGCGCATGAAGTCAGCCAGCGCCGCCCTCGAACAGGTGTCCTCCTCGGGTTGGTGGCCCATCGCCAAGCGCGTGCTGGTCAGCGCCTTCACGCTGGGCGTGCTCGCGCTCATCGTCTGGAAGGCCAAGGACATCGACTGGCCGGCCGTGGGCCAGGTCTTGCGCGAGATCTCGCCTCTCACGCTGGCCACGGCCGCGGGTTTCGCCCTGCTGAGCTTTGGCATCTACGGCAGCTTTGAGCTGTTCGGCTGGCATTACCTGAACCACCCGCTGGCACGTTGGCGCATGGTGGGGGTGGCCATGGCCAGCTACGCCATCAACCTGAATTTGGGGACCATCGTGGGTGGGGTCGGCTTTCGCTACCGGCTCTACGCACGCCAGGGGCTGCACGTGCCGGAGGTGGCCAAGCTGGTGGGCCTGGCCATGCTGATCAACTGGCTGGCGTATCCCCTGTTGCTGGGCATGTGCCTGGTGTTTCCGGTGGTGACCCTGCCCGCCGACTGGAACCTGTCGCCCGACACCCTGCGCTGGGCCGGCCTGGTGCTGTGGCTGGTGCCGCTGGCCTACCTGGCCGCGTGCACCTGGTCACCACGCCGGCACTGGACGTTGCGTGGGCAGAACGTGTCCCTGCCTTCGGGGCGCATGGCCTTGCTCCAGCTGGGTTTGTCGGCGGCCAATTGGCTGGCCAACGCGGCCGCCATTTATGTGCTGATGCCAGAGGGCGTGTCCTACCTGACCGTGGTGTCCGCCTTGATGGTCAGCGCGGTGGCGGGCGTGCTGGCCCACGTCCCCGGTGGGCTGGGCGTGCTGGAAGGCGTCTTCGTGGCGCTGCTGGGTGCGCAGGTGCCGCACGCAGAACTGATCGGCGCGCTGCTCGCCTACCGCGCGGTGTATTACCTGGGCCCCTTGCTGCTGGCCGGTGTGGCTTACCTGGTGTTTGAAACCACCACCAAACGACTCGCGGCCGAAGCGTGATTTGCGCCTACGATCCGGGCATCGCCAGCCCACCCGGACGTTGTTGTCATGCCCCACGCCTTGTACCCCCACCTGCTCGCGCCGCTCGACCTGGGCTTCACCACCCTGAAGAACCGCGTGCTGATGGGCTCCATGCACACCGGCCTGGAAGACGGGCGCGACCTGAGCAAGCTGGCCGCCTATTTCCGAGAGCGGGCCGAGGGCGACGTGGGCCTGATGGTGACGGGTGGCTTCTCGCCCAACCTGGCGGGTTGGGTCAAGCCCTTCGCTGGCACCCTGGCCACCTCGGGCGCCGCCAAACGGCACCAGGTGGTGACCCGCGCGGTCCACGAGGCTGGCGGCAAGATCGCCCTGCAGATCCTGCACACGGGGCGCTATGCCTACCACCCACTGGCGGTGGCGCCCTCGCGCATCCAATCGCCCATCTCGCCGTTCACGCCCTTTGCCCTGTCAGCGCGTGGGGTTAAACGGCAGATCCGCGCTTTTGTGAACTGCGCACAGAAAGCGCGCGAGGCCGGCTACGACGGCGTCGAGATCATGGGCTCCGAAGGCTACCTGATCAACCAGTTCCTGGCGCAACACACCAACCAGCGCACCGACCAGTGGGGAGGCGATTACAGCCACCGCATGCGCCTGCCGGTCGAGATCATGCAGCGCACGCGCGAGGCCGTGGGCCGCGACTTCATCATCATCTACCGCCTGTCGATGATCGACCTGGTGCCCAATGGCAGCACCTGGGACGAGGTGGTGATGCTGGGCAAGGCCATCGCGAAATCGGGCGCCAGCATCATCAACACCGGCATCGGCTGGCACGAAGCGCGTGTGCCGACGATCGCCACCAGCGTGCCGCGCGCGGCGTTCGCCTGGGTCACGCAAAAGATGAAGGCCGAACTGATGGCCGATGGCATCACCATCCCGCTGGTGGCCACCAACCGCATCAACACGCCCGAGGTGGCCGAAGCGGTGCTGGCCGGCGGCGCGGACATGGTGTCGATGGCGCGTCCGCTGCTGGCCGATGCGCATTTCGTCAAAAAGGCCGCGCAAGGCCGGGCCGACGAGATCAACACCTGCATCGCCTGCAACCAGGCCTGCCTGGACCACATCTTCAAGAACAAGCTGACTTCGTGCCTGGTGAACCCACGGGCCTGCCACGAGACGGAACTGGTCTACCGGCCGACCACCACCAAGCGCCGCTTCGCCGTGGTGGGCGCGGGCCCGGCCGGCCTGACGGCTGCCACCGTGCTGGCCGAGCGTGGACACGAGGTGCACCTGTTCGAATCCGCCAGCCAGATCGGTGGGCAGCTGAACATGGCACGGCAGGTGCCCGGCAAGGAAGAGTTCCACGAGATGCTGCGTTACTTCCGCAAGCGGGTCGAGGTCACCGGCGTGTCGCTGCACCTGGACACCACCGTGAATGCCGCCGATCTTCAGGGCTTCGACGAGGTCATCGTGGCCACGGGCGTGAGCCCTCGCGACCCGCGCATCCCGGGGCAGGAGCACCCCAAGGTGCTGAGCTACATCGACGTGCTGCGCCACAAAAAGCCCGTGGGCCAGCGCGTGGCCGTGGTGGGCGCGGGCGGCATCGGTTTCGACGTGGCCGAGTACCTGGTGGGCGATGGCCATTCACCGACGCTGGACCTGGCCGCCTGGCAGGCCGAGTGGGGCGTGACCGACCCGGCCCTGTCGCCCGGCGGGCTGCGCACGGGCAAGCCCGAGGTCAGCCCACCCGCGCGCCAGGTGACCCTGCTGCAACGCAAGAAGGGCAAGCTGGGCAACGGCCTGGGCAAGACCACGGGCTGGATCCACCGCAGCGCCTTGAAGATGAAGAACGTGCAGATGGTGGGCGGCGTGAATTACGAGCGCATCGACGACGAAGGCCTGATGGTGACCCACGGCGAAAAGCGCATCGACCCGACCTGGATTCCCTGCGACACCGTGGTGCTGTGCGCTGGCCAGGTTCCTTTGCGTGATCTGGCCGATGCCCTGGAAGCTCAAGGCCGGAAGGTGCACGTGATTGGCGGGGCCTTCGAAGCGGGCGAGCTGGACGCCAAGAAGGCGATCGACCAGGCGGCGCGCCTGGCCGCCTCGCTGTGAACCGAAACGGTCAGTGCACGGTGGTGCTGAACGTCGTGCCGCAGCACTTCTTGAATTTCAGACCGCTGCCGCAAGGGCACGGTTCGTTGCGCGCCACCTTGTCGGTGTTGCGCACCGGCACCGACTTGGGTGGGTGCTGCAGCCAGAACAGGCGCAAGTCCTGCACCGACAGCATGGCCTGGGCGATCAGGTCATCGCGTGCCAGTTCGGCCTCGTTGTAGGCCTGCTCGCAGAAGTCGCGCAGGGCCTGGCGGTCGGTCAAGGTCAGGGACAGCACGGCCTGCACATTGAAGTCGACCAGGTCGGCTTCGGGGCTGCCGGGCTCGAACACTTCCCAGTCGTCTTCGAAATCGAGCAGGGCTTGGCCGAAGCCCCTCGCCCAGCCGCCGCCGGTCTGCAGGCTCATGGCCTGCTCGTCGTTGATCAGGCCCTCGGCCAGCTTCTCGGCGATTTCGTCCTGAGGGTACTCGGACATCAGCGGGTTGAGGTGCACCTCGTCGGGCTCGTCGATCAGGCGCTCGGGCTGCAGCTCGCCGGCCAGGGCGTTCCAGCGGCGCATCAACAGGGCCATGACGACCTCGAAGTCCTCGGCCTTGCTCAGCACGTGCATCAGCGATTCACCGAACATCAAGGTCAGGTATTCGCTGGGGGCGACGTCGCGCGGGCCGCAGATCAGGGCGGTCAGGTAGCCATCGACCCAGTCGGGCGCCACCTCGGGTTGGTGTTCGCTGAGGCGCTCGCACCAGTCCTCCAGGGCGGCAATGTCGTCATCGGTGAAGGCTTGGAGGGTGGTCGTCATGGGGTGTCCTGTTCAAGGCATCTTAGGACACCTTGGCCACCCAACTCAAGGGGGCGAGGCGCATGTACCACGCGATCGCCGCCCAGGGCCAGCGCGGCACGCAGGCTTTGGCCGGTTCGCGCTCGATGGCGGCCACCAGGGCGCGGCAACCGGACTGGGTGTCGACCATCAGGGGCGTTTTGGCCGATTGGCTGCTCAGCTCGGTTTCGATGTAACCGGGGAAAATGGTGCTGACCTTGATCGGTGTGCGCCCCATCGCATCGGCCCGGATGCCTTCGAGCAAGGCGGCGAAACCCGCCTTGGTGGCCGCGTAGGTGGTGAGGTTGCGGCCCAGGCCGCGCATCGCGCTCATCGACGAAATGCCCACCAGGTGGCCACCGTTCTGCGCGCGAAAAATCTCCATGGCCGCCTCGCATTGGGCCAGCGCCGCGATGAAGTTGGTCTGCGCGGTCTGCAGGTTGGCGTCGAAGCGGCCCTTGCCGATGGGTTGGCCCTTGCCCAGGCCAGCGTTGACGATGACACGGTCGATCGTGCCGAACTCGGCCTTGAAAGACTTGAACACCTCGAAGACCTGGGCGTGGTCGTTCACGTCCAGCGCGCGCACCGAGATGCGCGCCCCGGGGTGCCGGGCCTCCAGCTCGGCCTTGAGCGCCAGCAGGCGGTCGGTGCGGCGCGCGCACAGGGCCAGGTGGCGGCCTTTGGCGGCGAATTCGCGGGCCATGCCCTCGCCGAGGCCCGAACTGGCGCCGGTGATCAGGATGGTCTGGCGTGTGGGCATGGCTTGGTCCTTGTGCCGTGAGGCTTACTTGAGGTTCAGGAAGGTTTTCAGCGCGGCCACGGTGCGCACCGGGTCTTCTTCCTGCGGCACGTGGCCCAGGCCATCGAACATCACCAGTTGGCTGCCAGCGATGTCCCGCTTGAAGTGCTCGGCGTTGTCAGGCGGGATCAGACCATCCTTGCTGCCCCACAGGATCAAGGTGGGCTGGTGGATCTGCTTGATCAACTCGGCATGTTCACCACCGGGCGATTGCTTGAAACGGGCGCTCAGCGCATCGCGGTTGCCTTGGCGCAGGGTGATCTCGTAGTAGCGGTCGACCAGCTCGGGCGTGACCTTGGCCTGGTCGCCGTACACGTTGCGCACGCTGGATTCGATCATGCTGCGCGGCAACACATTGGCCAGCACGGGCCGCAGCGCCGGGATCTGCGCCAGCTTGAAACCGATGGGCACCGAGGTCGCCTTGTAAGGGTAGCCCCCGGCATCGACCAGCACGAGCTTCGAGACCCGATCAGGGTGCGCCTGCGCCGTCATCCACGACACGGTGCCACCAAAGGAGTTGCCGGCCAGCACGACTTGCTTGAGGCCCAGTTGGTCGAACACGTCCTTCATGAAGCCGGTGTAGCGGGTGAGGTGGTAGTCACCGTCGGGCGCGGGGCCGGTCAGACCGAAGCCGGGCAAATCGAGCCGGATCACACGTCGTTGGCCCTTGAGCGCGGCCACCCAGCCATCCCAGGTGTGCAGGCTGGCCGAGGTGCCGTGCAGCAACACGATAGGCTCGGGATCGTCCTTCGGCCCTTCGTCGCGCAGGTGCACCTGCATGCCCTGCACCGTGATGAACTGAGAGGGTGCCGGCGCCCACCGCGCCTTCAGGGATTCGACGGGGCGGTCGGGCGCCCAGGTCATCGCGACGGCGCCCGCGACCAGCACGGCCGCGAGCAACAAGAGGCCGAGCACGGCCTTCAACAAGGTCTTCATGAGTTGGATCCCAGCGTTTTGGTTGGACTTGTTTTGCACAAGCCTCAACGATAGGTCAAAAGACCCTTGTCGCCACCTTCCAGGTGCGCATGTTCGTTGACCGAGATGAGGTGCAGGCCATCACGCCCGGCCAACAGTTTGGTCACGCCGGCGTTGGCCAGCGTCCAGTTGATGGTGAAGGCTTGTGCGTCGCTCAGGCCCAGCAAGTGGGCGCAGATCACGCTGATGGTGCCGCCAGAGGTGAAGACCAGCGTCGTGCCCTTGGGCGGGCTTTGGCGGACGATGTCGTCCAGCGCGGCCACGCAGCGGGCGCGGAAGTCGGCCCAACTCTCGGCGTATTCATGCGCGTGCTCGCCTTCCACCCAACGCGTCACCGCGCCCTTGAAGAAGCTTTGAAACGCGCGGCGTGGGTCGCCCGAGGCGGCCATGTCGCCCATCATCACCAGCTTGTCGACGTAGCGCGGCTCGGCCACCTCGATCACGTTCTCGTGGTTGAACTCGTTGACGCCCTGGTGCAGTTCCCTCGGCAACTGGCAGCCCAGTGCTTCCAGGCAATTGATGGCGGTTTCCTGGTGGCGCTTCATGCTGCCGCTGATGACCAAATCAGGCACCACGCCGCGCGCCTTCAGCGATGCGCCCAGCACGCGGCCCTGCTCATGGCCCACGGGCGAGAGCTGGTCGTAATCATTGCTGCCGAACGAGGCCTGCCCGTGGCGGATGAAGTAGATGGCGCCCATGCTTTAAATGCCGCTCCGCTTGATCATGCCCTTGCAGCGCCAGTCCAGGTAATTGGCCAGCAGCCAGAAGTTCTTGAAGGCCGGGTTGCGCGTCTGCTTGTGGTGGTAGCGGTAGTAGATCTGCTGCACGATGGCGGCCAGGCGGAACAGGCCATACACCTCGTAGAACACCCAGTTGTCGGGCTTGAGCTTCATGCGGTCCAGGTAGTACTCGACCACCTCTTCGCGGCGCAGCATGCCCGGCAGGTGCGTGGGCTGGCGGCGCGTGCTCATCAAGAACTTGCTGTCGTCGGCATGCACCCAGTAGGCCAGGCTGTTGCCCAGGTCCATCAGCGGGTCGCCCAAGGTGGCCATTTCCCAGTCGAGCACGCCGATCACTTTCGTGGGATCGCTTTCGGACAGGACCACGTTGTCGAAGCGCCAGTCGTTGTGGATCACGCAACTGGCCACGTCTTCGGGGATGTGCTCTTTCAGCCAACCGATCACGTAGCTGTACGAAGGCACGTTCCAGGTCTTGGCCTTGGTGTAGCGGTCGCTCCAGCCTTCGATCTGGCGGCGGCAGTAGCCACCGCCTTTGCCCAGCGCTTCCAGGTCGGTGCCCTTCACGTTCACCTGGTGCAGCTCGACCAGCTTGTCCAGCACATTGGTGCACAGTTGGCGCGTGGTGGCCACATCGAGGTTCAAGCCGCGCGGCATGTTCTTGCGCGGGATGATGCCGGCGATGCGCTCCATCACGTAGAACTCGCTGCCGGTGATGGCTTCGTCGGTGCAATGCCCGACCATGTTCGGCACCACCGGGTAGACCGGCTTGAGCGCGCTCTGCACGCGGAACTCGCGGCCCATGTCGTGCGCGCCCTTGGCCTTGGTGCCGGCCGGCGGGCGGCGCAGGATGTAGTCGGCATTGGGGTACTTCAAGCGATACGTCCAGTTCGACGCGCCGCCCGAGAACTGCGTGACCTCCGGCTGGCCTTGCAGGCTCGGCACTTGCGCTTTCAACCAGGCATCGACCGACGCGGTCTTGAGCTCCTCACCCTGGCGGACGGCGCCGCCCTGGTCTTGGACACCGCCAGCGCCCTTGCTCGCGCCTTCGCTCATCGGGCCACCCCGTACTTCATCAGCTCCAGGCGGGCGATCATGCCCTTGTGCACTTCGTCCGGGCCATCGGCCAGGCGCAGCGAGCGGGCCTGGTTGAAGAATGCCGTCAACGGCGTGTCGTGCGACACACCCATGCCCCCGTGGATCTGGATGGCGAAGTCCACCACCTGCTGCAGCACATTGGGCGCCACCACCTTGATCGCGGCCACGTCGGTCAGCGCGGCCATCACGCCCAGGGTGTCGATCTTCCAGGCGGCTTGCAGCGTGAGCAGACGGGCCTGGTCGATGGCCAGGCGGCATTCGGCGATCCGCTCGCGGTTGCCACCCAGGTTGATGATGGGCTTGCCAAAAGCCACGCGCTTCAGGCCCCGTTGGATGGCCAGTTCCAGCGACTTCTCGGCGGCGCCCAGCATGCGCATGCAGTGGTGGATGCGGCCCGGGCCTAAGCGACCCTGCGCGATCTCGAAGCCCTTGCCCGGCCCGGCGATGAAGTTGCCCACCGGCACGCGCACATTGGTGAAGTGCACCTCGCCATGGCCGTGCGGTTCGTCGTATTCGCCGAACACGGGCAGCATGCGCTTGATCTCGACGCCGGGCGTGTCCATTGGCACCAGCACCATCGAGTGCTGGCCATGGCGGCCGGCATCGGCATTGGGCGTGCGCGCCATGAAGATGCCGATCTTGCAGCGCGGGTCGCCCACGCCAGACGACCACCACTTCTTGCCGTTCAGCACGATGTGGTCGCCTTCGACCACGGCGGTCGCTTCCATGTTGGTCGCGTCGGATGAGGCCACGTCGGGCTCGGTCATGAAGAAGACGGAGCGGATTTCACCGGCCAGCAGCGGCTTCATCCAGCGCTCTTTCTGCTCGGCGTTGCCGTACTTCCACAGCACTTCCATGTTGCCGGTGTCGGGGGCAGCGCAGTTGAAAATCTCGGGTGCCATCATGCTGCGGCCGGTTTCCTCGCAGCTGAAGGCGTACTCCAGCACCGAGAGGCCCGCGCCCAGCTCGGCATCGGGCAGGAACAGGTTCCACAGGCCTTCGGCGCGGGCCTTGGCTTTCAACTCTTCCACGCGGGGCGGGATGGTCCATTTTGTCCAGTCACCACCGTTGCGCTGGCCCAGGATTTCTTGCCAGTGCTGCGCCTCGATGGGCTCGATGTGGGTTTTGACGAAGGCACGGACGGCATCGGCCGTCTTCTTGGCGCGCTCACTGGGCTGGAAGTTCATGGTGGTCTCCTGGTGTGGAATGCGGCGATGCTACGCCCGCGCAGCCATGCCGGCAAATGCTGATTCTTCATCGCAAGTCATGCACGATTTGAATGACTTGGTGGTGCCATCGCTTGCCGTGCTCCGATGCACACGCTGTCGCGCAACCAGCGGTGCACCGGGTTGGCATCGCGGTCGGCATGCCAGTACATCCAGATGGTGATGGGCGGCACGGGCAGCGGCAGCTCGCGCACCACCAGCGGCAGGCTGCGCGCCAACTCTTCGGCGTAGGTGCGCGGCAAGGTCAGCAGGGCATCGCTGTGCAACACCACATTGGCCGCTGAAAAATAATGCTGGCAGCGCAGGAAGACATCGCGCGCGCCCTGGCCCAGCGCCGCCCACACCGATTGCAGCGGGTCGGGCTGGTCTGGCTGCACCGACACCATCACGTGCTTGCCCGCGAAATAGGCGTCCACCGCCATGGGCCGCGCCGCCAAGGGGTGGTCGCGGCGCATGATCACGGCCAGGCTTTCATCGGCCAGGCGTTCGCCCTTGATGCGGCCATCGACGCGCCATTGTCGGTCGATCACCAGGTCGACCTCGCCCAGCGTCAGGGCCTGGGCCAGGGCATCGCGGGGCACGCGCACGCTGGCCACCTTCACGCCCGGCGCCACCTCCGCCAGCCGCGCCATCAAGGGGGGCAGGGTGATGGCCTCCAGCACGTCGCGCATGCCCAGGCGCACGGTCATGCTCAGCGCGGCGGGGTCAAACGTTTCGGCCTGGGCCATGACCGACTGCAATCCGCGCAGGTGGGCTTGCACCTCGCCGATGACGCGCCGGGTCAATTCCGTGGGCACCATGTGGTTGCCCTGGCGCACAAAGAGCGGGTCGCCCCACAGGCGGCGCAGGCGGGCCAGGGCGTGGCTCACGGCCGGCTGGCTCAGGTGCAGGTGACGCGCCGCGCCCGAGATGCCGCCCTGCTCGAAAACAGCGTCCATGACGCGGAACAAATTGAGGTCAAGCCGTGACGAAGGTAGAGCCATGGCGCTTTTTACACGACAATGTCGGATTACCGATTTCGGAGCTTTTCGGAGCGCATCACCTTGGACACACCGCCTCGGTGACCGCCCCTCCAGCTGACCGGCGCATCGGCCTGCATTAGTCAGGCGCGGCGCCCAGGTTCCCAGCGCGGAGAGGGCGGTCTACCCACATACCCACCCCTCATCCGCACGCGCCGCAGTCTGGCGCTGGAGATTGCATGCTCAACGTCTTCACGCTGGCCAACGGCCGGCTTTTTCAAGAAGAAATCGACAGCCAGGACGGCCTCATCCCGGTCACGCCCGTGTGGGTCGACCTGGAAGACCCCACGCCCGAAGAAAAAGGCTGGATCGCCGCCCATTTCGGCCTCGTCATCCCCCAGGACATCATCGACGACGACCTGGAAGAATCCGCGCGCTTCTACGAAGAAGACGGCGCGATCCACATCCGTTCCGACTTCCTGATCGACGACGACGAAGCGCCGCGCAACGTCCGCGTGGCCTTCATCCTGCACAACAATGTGCTGTTCTCGATCCACCGCGAAGACCTGCCGGTGTTCCGCCTGCTGCGCATGCGCGCCCGCCGCATCCCCGCCCTGATCGAGGACGCCAAGGACGTGCTGCTCAAGCTCTACGACGCCGACGCCGAGTATTCCGCCGACACGCTGGAAGGCATCTACGACGGACTCGAGAAGGTCAGCAAGCGCGTGCTGAAAGACGAGGTGAACGACCAGGCCGCCGCCGAGGCCCTGGCCGCCATCGCGCGCCAGGAAGACTTGAACGGCCGCATCCGCCGCAACGTCATGGACACGCGCCGCGCCGTCAGTTTCATGATGCGCGCCCGCATGCTCAGCGCCGAGCAGTTCGAGGAAGCCCGCCAGATCCTGCGCGACATCGATTCACTCGATTCGCACACGGCCTTTCTGTTCGACAAGATCAACTTCCTGATGGACGCCACGGTCGGTTTCATCAACATCAACCAGAACAAGATCATCAAGATCTTCTCGGTGGCCTCGGTGGCACTGCTGCCGCCCACCCTGGTGGCCAGCGTGTACGGCATGAACCTGAAGTTCCCCGAGCTGGCCTTCCTGGGTGAATGGAGCTACCCGTACACGGTCGGCCTGATGATCGCCAGCGCGCTGGTGCCCATGTGGTACTTCCACCGCCGAGGGTGGCTGAGCGCGTGAGCGATTTGAAATTGCCGCCCGGCCTGTGGCGGGTGATGATCGGCACCGCCATGGTTGTGCTCAGCTACAGCCTGCTCAACCCAGTGCTGGCTGTGCGCCTGCAGACGGCGGGCGTCAGTGCCACGGCCATCGGCGGCTTCGCCATGCTGTCTTTCATCAGTGTGGCCCTGCTGGTGCCGGTGGTGCCGCACGTGTTTGCCCGCATTGGCGTGGGCCGGGCTTACCGCATCGGCCTGGGCATGGAGGTGATCTCCTGCCTGGGCTACTTGCTCACCGACGACTACGCCACCTGGTGCGGTCTGGCCCTCATGGCCGGCATCGGCGCGGCGGCCGCCTGGAACGCGACCGAAGCCCTGATCGCGCACAACGTGCCGGTCAGCCACCGCGGCCGCCTCACCGGCCTGTACCAGACCGTGCTGGGCTGCGCGATGGCCGTGGGGCCCATGCTGCCCAGCGTGCTGGGGCTGGACCCGCGCCAGGCCAATGTGGTCGCGGCAGGGGGGCTGGCCTTCGGACTGCTGCTGTCACTGGCCCCGGCCGTGGCCACGCTCAAGGCCGCCCACGAAGGAGCGCAGACCATGGGCCTGGCGGCGGCCTGGCGGCACCGGCCCTTGCTGGTCTGGGCCGCGCTGGTCGGGGGTGTTTTCGAAGTGGGCCTGGGGTCGGTCACCACCGCCTATGGCTCGCAACTGGGCATGAACCTGGCGGCGGCCACCTCCATCGCGGGTGCGCTCGGCATGGGCAGCTTCCTCCTGCAGTACCCCACCGGTTGGCTGGCCGACCACGTGCCAACGCGGCGCTTGTTCACCGGCGCGGCCGTCATCCTGGTGCTGGCGTCGCTCACCTTTGGCCAGGTCAGCCATTGGCCCGAGCTGATCTGGCTGTGCGCCGCCGCCTGGGGCGCGGTGGGCGGGGCCTTGTACACGCTGACCATGATCCGCGTGGCGCACGATTTCGCCGACACTTCGGCCGTGGCCGGCACCTCGGCCATGATCGCGGGCTACACAGCCGGCGGCGCTTTGGGCCCGCTGGTCAGCGGCGTGGTGATCGACCATTTCGGCGCCCTGGGCCAGAGCTGGTGGCTGGCCGCGCTGGCCGGCACCCTGGTCCTCATGCAGTGGCGCCGCACTCAGGCGCTGGGCGCCTCGGCCTGAACCTCGTCATGAAACGGCCCCCTGATTCACCGGACACGGACTATCGCTTATCTTACGGATAGGAATAGGACTGTGAGTATGACTAGGCGTACAGAGACCATAGAGGTCATCACCACTGATCAGCGCCGCAGGCGTT
>NZ_JBOHHL010000050.1:0-19247 GCF_050725395.1 Aquabacterium sp.
GCCGCGTGTGGTAGGCCAGATCCGGTGTTGCACTGTGGCAGATGGTGACGGTGGCGCTGGATTGCAAGAGCATCATGGCCATGGGCTTGCCCACGATGTTGCTGCGGCCGATGACCACGGCGTGCTTGCCGCGCAGGTCATAGCCGATGGATTCGAGCATCTTCATGCAGCCGTAGGGCGTGCAGGCCTTGAAGCCTGGTTCGCCCACCATCAGCGCGCCGGCGCTGGCCACGTGGAAGCCATCCACGTCTTTCAGGGGTGAGATGGATTCGATGACCTTGTGGTCGTCGATGTGCTTGGGCAGGGGCAATTGCACCAGGATGCCGTGGATGGACGGGTCGTTGTTCAGCGCCTCGACACGGGCCAGCAGTTCGGCCTCGGTCATGGTGGCGGGGTATTTTTCAAGCACCGAATGCAGGCCGGCATCCTGGCAAGCTTTGACCTTGTTGCGCACGTAGACCTGGCTGGCGGGGTTTTCTCCGACCAGGATCACCGCCAGGCCCGGGGTGATGCCTTTTTCGGTGAGCTTGGCGGCGCGAACGGCCACTTCGGCGCGGAGTTGCTTGGAGAGGGCATTGCCGTCGATCAGTTGTGCGGTCATGGGGCGGGCTGCAAATTCAGTCAAAAATGGGGCGAAAGAACGAAAAAGGCCGCACGGGGGCGGCCTTGTTGCGCGCGAGAGGAGGTGGAACCCTCCCGCAGGCCTTGCATCAGGGTTTGGCGGGCGCGTTGGCCGGCTGGCCGCTGGCGCCCAGGGCGATCTTGAGCAGGTCGGCCACGGTGTTGGCGTTGAGCTTTTCCATCACATTGGCGCGGTGGGCTTCCACCGTCTTGATGCTGATGCCCAGGTCGTCGGCGATCTGCTTGTTCAGGCGGCCGGCGACGATGCGCTCCAGCACCTGGGCTTCACGCGTGGTCAGGCGCGACAGCAGGGCTTCGCGGCTGGCGGCCTCTTGCGAGCTGGAGAAGGCGGTGCGGGCTTCGTCGAGCATGCGCTCGACCAGGGCCACCAGGGCGTCTTCCTTGAAGGGCTTTTCGATGAAGTCCATCGCGCCTTTTTTCATGGTGTTCACGGCCATGGGCACGTCGCCGTGGCCGGTGATGAACACGATGGGGAGGGGCGATTTGCGCTCGAGGAGCTTGTCTTGAAGTTCCAGGCCGCTCATGCCATCCATGCGGATGTCGGCGATCAGGCAGGCCACTTCGCGGGGGTCGAACCGGGCCAGGAAGGATTCGGCCGAGTCGAAGCACCGCACCCGGTAGTCCTTGCCTTCGAGCAGCCATTGCAGCGAATCGCGCACGGCCTCGTCGTCATCGACCACATACACAGTGCCTTTTTTGGGGATCAGACTCATGGGTTATCGGCTAGCAAGTCGTTGGAGGGAGGGGTGACCGAATCGGAGAAATCCGAGGCACCACTGCTGTCGACCGGGAGGGTGAAAGTGAACTTGCACCCCATCACCGTGGGACCATTGTAGATGTTCTCGGCGCCAATGCGACCGTGGTGTGACTCGATGATGGATCGGCACAGGCTCAGGCCGATGCCCAGGCCCTCGGCCTTGGAGGAATGGAAGGCTTCGAACAGGCGGCTGCTCATTTCTTCCTTCATGCCGGGACCGGCGTCGGTGACGACGAATTCCACGACCTCGCCCTGGTCTTCGGTTTTTCGCAATTGAACGCGCAGGTCGACGTGGCGGCGCGACTGTGGCATTTGCGCCGAATCGATGGCCTCGGCCGCGTTCTTGAGCAGGTTCAGCAGCACCTGTTCGATCAGGATGGGGTCGACCATCAGCATGGGCAAGCGCTGGGCGATGGTGCTATTGAGGGTGACGCGGCGGCGGCGCATCTCGAATCCGGCCAGTTCGAGCACGGCTTCGATGATGTCGCGGGCCCGGGCGGGCTGGCGTTGCGGCTCGCTGCGTTTCACGAACTGGCGGATGCGGTGGATGATCTGGCCGGCGCGTTGGGCCTGGCGAGAGGTTTTCTCCAGCGCCTCGATCAGGCCCTCGTTGGCGATGCTGCCTGATTTAATGCGGCTGACCATGCCGCTGCAGTAATTGGAAATGGCGGCCAAGGGCTGGTTCAGCTCGTGCGCCACGGTGGAGGCCATTTCGCCCATGGTGATCAAGCGGCTGGTGAACTGGGCTTTTTCGGCCTGGCGGGCGGCGGCTTCCTCGCCCTGGCGGCGGGCGGTGATGTCGGTCGCGATCAGCATCTGCGCCAGGTGGCCGTCGGTCCACTGGATGTAACGGGCGCGCACGTCGAACCACTTCTGGGCCGATTCCATGTAGATGTCGCGGGCGTCGACCCCGGCGGCGGTCAGCTCTTGGGTGGGGAGGTTGCCGAAGTTGTCGACCGACTCGTCGCCATCGGCCAGGTCGGCCAGGTCGAATTCGCCGCCGGTCAGCTCGGCGTGGGCGCCGGGGTTGGCACCGAACCACAGCCGGTAGGAGCGGTTGGCGAACAGCAACTCGCCGCGTTGCACGGAGACCACGGACACGGCCGCGTCCAGGCCTTCCAGCACGGTGGTGAAGCGCTCGTGCGCCGCGGTGAGCTGGTCGCGCACGCGCTTGGCCTCGGTGATGTTGGTGACCGAGGTCATCCAGCCCGTCTGGTTGCCCTGCGAATCGATCAAGGGCGAGACGTACATGCGGGCGTCGAACTGGCTCAGGTCGCGGCGCTGCATGACCACCTCGACGCCGCCGGTCGGGCTGCGGCCCAACAGCTCCTGCTGGAACATCCGGTTGAACTCGTCCAGCCGGTCCTTGGGCCAATAGGGGTAGGGCGGCACGCAGCCGATCAGTTCTTCTTCCGCGAAACCGGTCATGGCGCAGAAGGCGGGGTTCACGTAGGTGATGCGCCCTTCGAGGTCGATGGTGCGCATGCCGGTGAGCATGGAGTTTTCCATCGCCCGGCGGAAATTGGTTTCCTGCACCAGCGTTTTCTGGATCTGGGCGCGGCGGCGCATGTGGCGCAGGGTGCCCACCAGCGTCCACACGGTCAAGGCCGAGAGGGCGACGACCATCCAGAACAAGGTGTTGCCGACCAGGTTGGTGGAGGTGCGGAAACCCATCCCACGCAGGATCAATCCGTTGCCCACAGGGGTGACGATGACTTCGTGCACGAAGGTGGGCTTGGCGGAGCCCTCGGTGGACGCATTGACCGTGCTGGTCAGCACTTCGCCCGCCGCCTGGACCAGGCTCATGGCGTGGCGGCTGGCCACCTCGCGCGGCACCATGTACCGCATCAGCGCTTCCAGCGAGTATTCGGCCGACAGGGTGCCAATGAAGCCGGTGCTGTCGATCAAGGGCACCTGGATCTGGATGACGCGCACCGCCAGGCCATTGATGTAGGGCTGGGAATAGACCGGCTGGCTGCGTTCCTTGGCCAGCTTGAAGGCGCTTTGGGGCGCCTCGACGCCACGCAACGGGTCGTAGGCCGACATGTTGGTGTAGGGATCGAGGTTCAGGCCCTGCGGTGCCGGCAGGTACAGGTTCATGGCCGAATGGGCGGCCTTGACGGTCTCATCCGCCTGCGACCAGGCCACGCTGATGACCTCGGGGCGGGCCCGGACGAAGTCGCTGGCCTGCTGCATGAACTGCTCGGAGTTCACGGCCTTGATGCTGATCTCGCGCGCCAGCCGCAGCAGCTGCTCCTGGCTTTCGATCATCCGCATGCGGATCTGTTGCTGTACGACCTCGGTGTCGCGTTTCACCGACTCCTGTTCGCGCTCGAGTTCTTCGTTGCGCAGGTACCAGAAGGCCGCGATGATGGCGGCCAGGAACAACAGCACCGAGACCAGCGGCCCCAGAGTCGCGTAGCGGTCCTGCTGATTGGGCGACTGCCTGCGCCACCATTGCCAGAAGAAGCGATTGGAGTTGCCCGCCCCGGGCGAGCGGGACTTGGCGGTGGACAGTGATGAGCGCGACGACATCCCGCGATTATCGTGTGGTCTCCCACAATCGACGTACCGCTTGAGAACGGGTGCAATCCCGATTCAATTCCAGCGTTAAGGATTCACTCTAATCACCCCGTTCATTCAGGGGATAGCTGATACTCGTGACACTGGTACATACCAACGGAGACTTAGCTTATGTCTGCTGCCGATGCGCTGCCGTCTGCTTCCATGGATCTGGACCCCGAAGAGACGCGCGAATGGCTTGATGCCCTGTCCGGCGTCATCGAAACCGAAGGCCGTGGCCGGGCCCACGACCTGCTCGAACAACTCCTGGGCCATGCCCGCCAAGCCGGCATCGACCTGCCGTTCTCGGCCAACACGGCCTACGTCAACACCATTGGCGTGCAGGACGAGGCCCAGTTCCCGGGCAACATGGAAATCGAAGAGCGCCTGCGCGCCTTCATGCGCTGGAACGCCCTGGCCATGGTGGTGCGCGCCAACCGCCACGAGCCGGAAGACGGCGGTGACCTGGGTGGGCACATCTCGTCCTTCGCCTCGCTGGCGACCATGCTGGGCTGCGGCTTCAACCACTTCTGGCACGCCGAGCACGAGGGCCATGGCGGCGACCTGCTGTACATCCAGGGCCACTCGGCGCCGGGCATCTACGCCCGTGCCTTCATGGAAGGGCGCATCACCGAAGACCAGTTGATCAACTTCCGGCAGGAGGTGGGTGGCAAGGGCTTGTCGAGCTACCCACACCCCAAGCTGATGCCCGAGTTCTGGCAGTTCCCCACCGTGTCGATGGGGCTGGGGCCGATCATGGCCATCTACCAGGCGCGCTTCCTGAAGTACCTGCACGCCCGTGGCATCGCCGACACCTCGAACCGCAAGGTCTGGGTGTTCTGCGGCGATGGCGAGATGGACGAACCCGAATCGCTGGGCGCCATCGGCCTGGCCTCGCGCGAAAAGCTCGACAACCTCATCTTCGTCGTCAACTGCAACTTGCAACGCCTGGACGGCCCGGTGCGTGGCAACGGCAAGATCGTGCAAGAGCTGGAAGGCGAGTTCCGCGGCGCCGGCTGGAACGTGATCAAGCTGCTGTGGGGCGGCTACTGGGATCCGCTCTTGGCGCGCGACAAGGAAGGCCTGCTGCGCAAGGTCATGATGGACATGGTCGATGGCGACTACCAGGCCTGCAAGGCCAACGATGGCGCCTTTGTGCGGCAGCATTTCTTCGGCCGCAATCCCAAAGTGGCCGAGATGGTGGCCAAGATGTCCGACGACGACATCTGGCGCCTGAACCGTGGCGGCCACGATCCGCAAAAAGTGTATGCCGCCTACCACGCCGCCGTGAACCACACCGGCCAGCCCACCGTGTTGCTGATCAAGACCGTCAAGGGTTTTGGCATGGGCAAGAGTGGTGAAGGCAAGAACACCGCGCACCAGACCAAGAAGCTGACCGAGTTGGACATCAAGACCTTCCGCGACCGCTTCAACATCCCCATCACCGACGAGGACCTGCCCAAGATCCCGTTCTACAAGCCGGCCGAACACACGCCGGAAATGGAATACCTGCATGCCCGTCGCAAAGCCCTGGGCGGCTACCTGCCTCAGCGCCGCGTCAAGGCCGACGAGCAGTTGATGGTGCCCGAGCTGTCGGCCTTCAAGACCGTGCTGGACGCCACTGCCGAGGGACGCGAGGTTTCGACCACGCAGGCCTTCGTGCGCTGCCTGACACCCTTGCTGCGCGATGCCCAGCTGGGACCGCGCGTGGTGCCCATCCTGGTGGACGAAGCCCGCACCTTCGGCATGGAAGGCCTGTTCCGGCAGATCGGCATCTATGCGCCGGAAGGCCAGAAGTACACCCCGGTCGACCGCGACCAGGTGAGCTATTACCGTGAAGACAAATCCGGCCAGATCCTGCAAGAGGGCATCAACGAAGCGGGGGGCATGAGTTCGTGGATCGCGGCGGCCACGTCGTACTCCACCAACAACCGGATCATGATCCCGTTCTACGTGTACTACTCGATGTTCGGGCTGCAGCGCGTGGGCGACTTGGCCTGGGCCGCGGGCGACATGCAGGCGCGCGGCTTCCTGCTGGGCGGCACCTCGGGCCGCACGACGCTGAATGGCGAAGGCCTGCAGCACGAAGACGGCCACAGCCAACTGGTGGCCTCGACCATCCCGAACTGCGTCAGCTACGACCCGACCTTCGCACATGAAGTGGCGGTGATCGTGCAGCATGGCTTGAAGCGCATGGTCGAGCAACAAGAAAACGTTTTCTACTACCTGACCCTGCTGAACGAAAACTACGCCCAGCCCGGTCTGCGCGAAGGCACCGAGGCCGAGATCATCAAGGGCATGTACCTGCTGCAGGAAGGCGCCAAGAAGACGCCGCGCGTGAACCTGCTGGGCTCGGGCTCGATCCTGCGCGAATCGGTGGCGGCGCGTGCGCTGCTGGAAGCCGACTGGGGCGTGGCCGCCAATGTCTGGAGCTGCCCGAGCTTCAACGAACTGGCCCGCGATGGCCAGGACACCGAACGCTGGAACCTGCTGCACCCGACCGAGACGCCGCGCGTGTCCTTCGTGGCGCAGCAACTGTCGCCGCACGCCGGCCCGGTCATTGCCTCGACCGACTACGTCAAGGCCTTCGCCGAGCAGATCCGTGCCCACATCCCCAAGGGCCGCACTTACAAGGTATTGGGCACCGATGGCTTTGGCCGCAGCGACTTCCGCTACCGCCTGCGCGAGCACTTCGAGGTGAACCGCCACTACATCGTGGTGGCCGCGCTCAAGGCCCTGTCGGAGGAGGGCAGCGTGCCCGTGGCGAAGGTGGCCGAGGCCATCGCGCGCTACAAGATCGACGCCGACAAGATCAACCCGCTCTACGCTTGATGCATGTGAGGCAGCACTGAATGGCACTCATCGAACTGAAAGTTCCCGACATCGGCGACACGGCTGATGCGGCCATCATTGAAATCCTGTTCAAGGTGGGCGACACGGTCAAGGCCGAGCAAAGCCTGATCACTTTGGAGTCGGACAAGGCCTCGATGGAGGTGCCGGCGGCGCAGGGTGGCGTGGTCAAGGAGGTCAAGGTCAAACTGGGCGACAAGGTCAGCGAGGGCGCTTTGATCGCCGTGCTGGAGTCGGCCGAGGCGGGCACCACGGCGCCATCTTCGGCACCAGGCGCGGCCGAGCCCGAATCGGCCCAAGTCGTGAAAGCACCCGTGCAGGCTGCCGAGTTGGCCGAGCCCGTCAAGGCATCGCCGCCCATGCCGGCCGCTGCGGCTGGGGATGCTGGAGGTGGTTCACGCGTTCCACCCACGGCCGCCTTGCCGCCGGTCGAACCACCCGCCCAGGATGGCCAACTGCCGCACGCTTCACCCTCGGTGCGCCGTTTCGCGCGCGAGTTGGGCGTGGCGTTGGGCAAGGTGAAAGGCTCCGGCCCCAAAGGGCGCATCACGCAGGCGGATGTGCAGGCCTTCGTCAAGTCCGCGCTGGCCCAAGGTTCGGCCCCCGCTTCGGCAGCGCCGGGGGCGCCATCCGATGGAGAAGGACTCAGCCTTCTGCCCTGGCCCAAGGTGGACTTCGCCAAATACGGCCCCATCGAGCGCCAGCCGCTGTCGCGCATCAAGAAGATTTCGGGCGCGAACCTGCACCGCAACTGGGTGCGCATTCCCCACGTCACCAACAACGAAGAGGCCGACATCACCGAGCTGGAAGCCTTGCGCGTCAAGCTCAATGAAGAGCACGCCAAGACGGGCCCGAAGTTCACGATGCTGGCCTTCTTGATCAAGGCCTGCGCGGTGGCGCTCAAGAAGTTTCCGCAGTTCAATGCCTCGCTGGACGGCGATGACCTGGTGCTCAAGCAGTACGTGCACATCGGCTTTGCCGCCGACACGCCCAATGGCCTGGTGGTGCCCGTGATCCGCGACGCCGACACCAAGGGACTGTCGCAGTTGGCCGCTGAAACCGCTGCGCTGGCGGCGAAGGCGCGCGAAGGCAAGCTCTCGCCGGCCGACATGCAGGGCGGCACCTTCTCGATCTCGTCGTTGGGCGGCTTCGGGGGCACGACCTTCACGCCCATCATCAATGCGCCCGAGGTGGCCATCCTGGGGGTGTGCAGGGCCGCCATGAAGCCGGTGTGGAACGGCGAATCGTTCGACCCGCGCCTGATCATCCCGCTCAGCTTGAGCTATGACCACCGCGTGATCGATGGTGCCTCCGCCGCCCGCTTCAACGCCTTCCTGGCCACCTTGCTGGCCGATTTCCGCCGCGCACTTCTTTGATTTTTAAATTGACACCATGGCCTTGATCGACATCCCCGTGCCCGACATCGGCGACATCGCCGATGCGGCGGTCATTGAAATCCTGGTCAAGGCGGGTGACACCGTCAAGGCCGAACAGAGCCTGATCACGCTGGAGTCCGACAAGGCCTCCATGGAAGTGCCATCGCCGCAGGCGGGGGTGGTGGGCGAGATCAAGGTGAAGCTGGGTGATCGGATCGGTCAGGGCGCGGTGATCCTGACGCTGGACGCGGCTGGGCAGGATGCGGCCGTGGCGCCAACAACCGCGCCTTCCGCCGCGCCTGTCACTGCTTCTGACGCAGCACCGACCTCCGCCGCATCGTCAATGGCGGCTCAACCACCGACAGCGTCGCCGCCTCAGCCCGGCCCCGCCCACAAGGGCGCCAACCAGGAGCCTGACAGCGCCGATTGCGATGTGCTGGTGCTGGGCGGCGGCCCGGGCGGCTACAGCGCGGCTTTCCGCGCGGCCGACCTGGGCCTGAAAGTCATCCTGGTCGAACGCTATGCCGAACTCGGTGGCGTGTGCCTGAACGTGGGCTGCATTCCTTCCAAGGCTTTGCTGCACGTGGCGGCCGTCATGGAAGAGGTCAAGCATTTCGATGCGCTGGGCGTCAGCTTTGGCCAGCCCCAATTGGACCTCGACAAACTGCGCGCCCACAAGTCCAAGGTCACCGGCAAGCTGACCACAGGACTGGTCGGCATGGCCAAGGCGCGCAAGGTCACGGTCGTGCGCGGGTATGGCAGCTTCATGGACGACCGCCACATCCAGGTTGAGTTGACCACGGGCGCCGGGCAAGCCAAATCTGGCGAAACGAAAACACTCAGCTTCAAGCGCTGCATCATCGCGGCCGGATCTCAGTCTGTGCGCCTGCCCTTCATGCCGGATGATGCGCGCGTGGTGGACTCGACCGGCGCCTTGACCCTGCCATCCGTGCCCCGCAAGATGCTGGTGATCGGCGGCGGCATCATCGGCCTGGAAATGGGCACGGTCTATTCGACCTTGGGCGCCACCATCGACGTGGTCGAGATGAGCGACACCCTGATGCCTGGCGCCGACCGCGACCTGGTCAAGGTCTGGGAAAAGCACAACACCAAACGCTTCGGCCGCCTCATGCTGGGCACCAAGACGGTGGCGGCCGAGGCCACGGCCGATGGCATCCGCGTGAGCTTCGAATCGGCCAAGCCCGGTGCCGAGGCGCCCGCGGCTGAAACTTACGACCTGGTTCTTCAGGCGGTGGGACGCAGCCCCAATGGCCGCAAGATTGGCGCCGATCTGGCGGGCGTCACCGTCAATGAGCGGGGCTTCATCCCAGTCGACCTTCAGCAACGCACCAATGTGCCGCACATCTTCGCGATCGGTGACATCGTGGGTCAGCCCATGTTGGCGCACAAGGCCACGCACGAGGGGCATGTGGCCGCCGAGGTGGCCGCCGGCGAATTGAAAAACAACATGGCTTTGTCCCGCTCGGCCTTCGACGCGCGCGTCATCCCCAGCGTGGCCTACACCGATCCCGAGATCGCCTGGGTGGGGCTGACCGAAGACCAGGCCAAGGCGCAAGGCAAGGCGATCAAGAAGGGGTTGTTCCCCTGGGCCGCGTCCGGGCGGGCCTTGACCAACGACCGAGCCGAAGGCTTCACCAAATTGCTGTTCGATGCCGAAACCCACCTGATCCTGGGCGGCGGCATCGTGGGCACCAACGCCGGCGACCTGATCAGTGAAGTGGCCCTGGCCATCGAGATGGGCGCGGACGAGGTCGACATCGGCAAGACCATCCATCCCCACCCCACCTTGGGCGAAAGCATCGGACTGGCGGCCGAAGCCGCCCATGGCACTTGCACTGATTTGATGCCATCCCGTCGGCCTTCGGCCTGATTCGTGAAAAGGGCCGCTACCATGGCGGCTTGCCCCCCAGGGGTCCATCACCGAGGAGTCCAACATGGCCAAAGGTCAGCAACGCAGTGGCAAGGAAGCCAAGAAACCCAAGCAGGACAAGACGCCTGCCAAGCCGCTGTCGCCTGGCGCGGTGTCGCCCACCGTCACCACCGTGGTGCCAGCCCGGGGCAAGCTGAAAAACGCCTGAATCAGCACGCTTGGTTCGAATCTGGACTTTTGAATTTCAATTGTCTAGAATTGAGCCATGAGTGCTGCACTGCATCGTTCCGCTGAAACCGCCACGCCGCCAGCGCCTTCTGCCCAGCAGATGAGCGCTGCCGGCTTGCGGGCATTTGCCCGCATCGCCGAGGCCTGGGGCCTGAACACCGATGAACAACTGCGGCTGTTGGGCGAGCCGGCACGTTCCACTTTCTTCGCCTGGCGAAAATCACCCGAGGTGGCCCGCGTGCCCCGCGACACGCTGGAGCGCTTGTCCAACCTCCTGGGCATCTATAAATCCCTTCAGATCCTGCTGCCCGACCCGCAGGCGGCGGATGCCTGGGTGCGGCAGCCCAACACAGCCGAGTTGTTCGGTGGCCGCTCGGCGCTGGACCGCATGCTGGCGGGCAATGTCAGCGACCTGAACCTGGTGCGGCGCTACCTGGACTCGGTCCGCGGCGGCGGCTGGGCATGACCGAGGCGGCGCCCGAAGTCCGGCGCGTGCGCTGGCAGCCGGCCTATCGCATCGTGCCCACGCGCTATCCCACGGTCTACTTGTTCGACCGGGTGGCCGAGGCGGACGACTTCGATGCCTTGTACGCACTGGAGTCGCTCACCAACGAGCGCATCCGCGATGAAGTCGGCCAGATCGAACTGGTCCCGCCCCAGGACCGCACGGTCGGACCAGGATCGGGGCCCGTCATGGCCGCGTTCACGCACCTGAACCCCGAAGGCAGCCGTTTTTCGGATGGCAGCTATGGTGTGTTCTACGCCGCGCACGACAAGGACACCGCCGTGGCGGAGACCCAGTACCACCATGCGCGTTTCCTGGCCGCCACCAAACAGCCCCCCATGCCATTGCCGATGCGCCTGTATGCCGTGCGGGTGAGCGCGCAATTGCATGATCTGCGTCCGCTCGACCCTGAAGGGCGGGGCGTTCACGCGGCCAGCAGCTATGCCGCTTCCCAAGCGCTGGGCAAGGACCTGCGCCAGAAGGGTTCGGCTGGGGTGGTGTACCGAAGTGTTCGTCAGCCGGGTGGTGAATGCGTTGGACTTTTCAAGCCCAAGGGCGCCAGCCAGTGCGTGCATGCCGCGCACCTGCTGTACGTCTGGAATGGCGAGTCTTTCGCCGATGTCTATGAAAAACTGGGGGAGTGATCTTCAGGTCAATGGAAATCCCGGCTTTCGGTGGCCAGCCTGCCCAGCAGGGGCGTGAGGTTGCGCAGGTGGTGGGCGATGAGGTGACGCACATCCCCTTCGCATTGCCACACCCCATGAACGGCCAGCAGGCGTGAGTGCAGCAGTTCCTGGCGTTGACGGTCCCTCAACCGCTTCCAGACCACGACGTTGACGGTGCCGGTTTCGTCTTCCAGGGTGACGAAGACCACGCCACCGGCCGTGGGAGGCTGCTGCCGGACGGTGACGATGCCGCAGGCGCGGGTGCGCGCGCCGTGGGGCAGGTCGCGCAGCGCCTGGGCCGACAGCAGGCCTTGCTGATCGAGCCTGGTGCGCAACAAGGCCAACGGGTGCCGGCGCAGGGTGAGTCCCAGCGAGGCGTAGTCAAAGACGATTTCTTCGCCCTCGGGGGCGCAGGGCAGGGTGAGCAGGTCTTCATGGACCGGGGCCTCTCGCAGCAAGACTGGCGCCCGGTGCAGGGCGGAAGCCTCCCAGACCTGCTGGCGGCGGTGGCCGGCCAGGCTGATGAGCGCATCGGCGGCAGCCAGGTGGCGCATGTCGGACTGGTCGAGCCTGGCACGGCGCGACAGCTCTTCAACGTTCTTGAATGGGCCTGTTTGCCGGGCTTCGACGATGCGTTGGGCGGCATCCGATGACAGGCCACTGATCATCGACAGGCCAAGGCGCACCGAGGGCTGGCGGCTCAGGTCGGTGAGGTCGACCAAGGTGCACGCCAATTCGCTGTGAACCACATCGGGCTGCAAAACGGTCACGCCATGGCGGGTGGCGTCCTGCACCAGTTGGCTGGGCGAGTAGAAGCCCAGCGGCTGCGCATTGAGCAAGGCGGCCAGGAAGATGGCGGGTTCATGGCACTTGATCCAGGCGCTGATGTAGACCAGCAGGGCGAAGCTGGCCGAGTGCGACTCGGGGAAACCGTAGGCGCCGAAGCCTTGGATCTGCTGGTAGATGCGGTCGGCGAATTCGGGAGGGTAGTTGTTGGCCTCCATGCCCTTCTTGATTTTTTCCTGGAACTTGTTGACGCTGCCGTGGCGCTTCCACGAGGCCATTGATCGGCGTAACTCATCAGCCTCACCTGCGGAAAACTTGGCCGCGATCATGACAACCTGCATGACTTGCTCTTGGAAGATGGGGATGCCCAGCGTGCGGCCCAGCGCCTCTTCCAGCTCAGGAAAGCATTCGTACTTTTTGGGGCGCTCTTTTCTGCGCTCCAAATAAGGATTGACCATGCCACCCTGGATGGGGCCCGGCCTGACCAGTGCAACCTCCACCACCAGGTCATAGAACGTGCGGGGTTTCAGTTGCGGCAGCATGTTCATCTGCGCGCGGCTCTCGATCTGGAACACGCCGATGGTGTCGGCTTGGCAGATCATGTCGAAGGTGGCTTCATCCTTGTCGGGGATGTCCTGCATGGTGAAGACCCGGCCTTGCCGCACGCCGATGAAATCCAGCGCCCGGCGGATGGCCGACAGCATGCCCAGCGCCAGCACATCGACTTTGAGCATGCGCAGGGCGTCCAGGTCATCCTTGTCCCACTGGATGACCGAACGTTTGGGCATGGTCGCGTTCTCGACCGGGACCATGCGGGACAGCGCATCCTTGGCGATCACGAAACCCCCTGTGTGCTGGCTGAGGTGCCGGGGAAAGCCGATCAGGATGCAGGTCAACTCCTGCCATTGCAGGATGCGTCGTTCATTCGGGTCCAGGCCCAGTTGCAACAGGCGCTCGGGATCCAGCCCTTGGCCGTCCCACCATTGGTGGTTCTCGGCGGCACATTCGATCACCTCCGTGGGCAGGCCCAGCGCCTTGCCCACGTCGCGCAGGGCGCTTCGAGTGCGGTAGGTGATGACCGTGGCCGTGAGGGCCGTGCGGTGTCGGCCATATTTGTCATACAGGTACTGGATGACTTCCTCGCGGCGCTGGTGCTCGAAATCCACGTCGATGTCGGGCGGCTCGTTGCGCTCGCGCGAGATAAAGCGTTCGAACAGGACGGTGTTGCGCTCGGGGTCGATCTCGGTGATGCCCAGGCAATAGCAAACGGTGGAGTTGGCCGCGCTGCCGCGGCCCTGGCACAGGATGTTCTGGCTGCGGGCGAACCGCACGATGTCGTGGACGGTGAGGAAGTATTTTTCGAAATGGAGCTCGCTGATCAGCGCCAATTCCTTGTCGATCTGCTCTTGCACCTTGCGCGGAATACCCTGGCGAAAGCGGCCTTGTGCTCCCTCCTGAGTCAGGCGGCGCAGGTAGGTGGCAGGATCTTCTCCATCTGGAACGATTTCCTCGGGGTACTCGTAGCTCAGTTCGTCCAGGCTGAAGCTGCATTCTTTGACCACATCTTGCGTGGCGGCCAGCAGATCGGCCGGGTAACGTTGCGCCAGCCTCAGTCGGCTGCGCAAATGCTGTTCGCCATGGCTTTGCAGTTGCAGGCCGCAGTCGGGCAGGGGCTTGCCCAGTCGCGTGGCGGTCAGCACATCCTGCAGCGGCTTGCGGGACCGCACATGCATGTGCACATCGCCGCTGGCCAGCAGGGGCACGCCGCTTTGCTGGCCCACGCTGCGCAGGCGTTTCAGCCACCAGGCATCGTCCAGCGCGTTGAGCAGTTCGACCGCGATCCAGCATCGGCCTGTGAAGTGTCCTTGCAGCCATTGAGCGTGCTGCCTCAACTGCGGCAGGGGCGTGCTGCGGTGGGGCAGCATCAGCACCAGGCAGTCTTCCAGGCTGAAGGATGCCAGGTCTTGCAGCGTGAGCGGGCCGATGTCCTTGCCGGGCGTGGCGCAGCGCAGCCGGGTGATCAATTCGCAGACGCGGGCGTAGCCTTCGCGTTTGCAGGCCAGCACCACCAGCTTGAAATCAGGCTCGGCCTGCACGGTGAATTCGCTGCCGATGATCAGTTTGAAATCGGGAAACGCCTCACCTTGTTCTTTGGCTTCCTGGCGCGCTTCGCGCAAGGCCAGGTGCGCGCGCACCACACCGGCCACCGAGCATTCATCGGTCAGGGCCAGGCCTGTGTAGCCCAGGGCCAGTGCGCGGTCGACCAACTCGCCAGGGTGGGAGGCGCCCCGCAGGAAGCTGAAATTGGACACGCAGTGCAGCTCGGCGTAAGCCGGCAGATCCACGGACCAGGTGGTTGTCATGAAAAAATGCCGTGCAGGAACAGGGGGCTGGATTGGTTTTCCTGCACGTGCCGCTCACGGAAGACCCACAAGAGCCCGGCTTGGTCGTTGTGCGCCAGGTAGTAGTCGCGGGCCACGCTTTGCCCATCCCACCAGCCGGACTCGACCCGGTGCGGGCCGGCCAGCAACTGCAGGGGGTGAAGGTTCAGGGCTTGCGGTTCGGCCAGCAGCCAAGCGGGTTGCGGATGGTCTGCCGTGGCCTGGCTTGAAGCGGAAGCGGCGGGCGCCCCCGTGGCCCCGGGCAACTGGTCCACGGCGGGCACCCAGCGTTGGGTGTGCTCGATTCGGTGGTCGGCTTGCACCACCGCCTGCTTGACGTGGTCCTTGCCCAGCCGAGCCGAGAGCCGGTCAAGCAGCGTGGACAGGGCCTCGCGTTGCTGGCGTTGAGCCGCGGGCGATGCCAGCGCGTCTGGCCCCGTCCCCAGGCTCAAGGTGTTGTGCTCCTGGAAAAGGCAATCGCTGTCGATGGTGAGGGCTTCGACTTCGTCGACGTGCAGGCTCAGGTCGCCGACTGGGCCGCCCAGGCTGGTGCGGCTCAGGTGCTCGGCCAGCAGACGGTGCAGGCGATCGAGGTTGCGCGACGCCTCGGACAGTCGCATCACCAGTTCACCTTGCCGAGCTGCGTCGCGGCGGTGGTAATCGAGCTGCCAGCGCAAGGTGAGGGTCCGCACTCCGCTGTGGAGGCCCGCCAGCCACGCGCACAACTGCTGCAACAGGCGCCTGGCGGCAAACACCAGCGAGGCCGCGTTGTCCACCCGTCCGGGCAGTTCCAGCCGGGCATCGAAGCGGGGTGGCAATTGCACCCACTCGAAAGCTTCGGGCTTGAGGCCCTGGGCCTGGTCCAGCGCCAGCAGCAAGGCGGCACCGAAACGACGGCTCATGCCATGCCGAGGCAAGCGGCGGACATCGCCCAGGGTTTGGCAACCCAGCCTGGACAAGGTGGCCGCGTGGGCCTGCACCGCGCTGATGGTGGACAACGGCAGTTGGTCCAAGCGGTTGCCGCTTCGGGTGCGGCCATGGCGGGCCCGGGCCAGGGTGGCCAGGGCGGTGGGGCCACAGGCCCAGCGCGTCCAACCCAGGCTGGCGGCGCCTTGCACCACCTGGCGTTTCAGGTTTTGCGAGCCGCCGAACAAGCGTTGGCTGGCCTGCACTTCCATGACCACGCCTTCGTCCAGCAAGGCCACGCGGGGCGTGAACTGCAAGGCCCACCAGGCAAGCGCCAAGGCATCCAGGGACTGGTCTTCGGCGGGCAGTGGCGAGTCGGCTTCACCGTCTGATGAAGACGATGGGGCCTCTCCTGGCAACAGGGCGATCCAGAGCAGCATGAGGCATCACCACGGGGCGCAGCCCTGCATCGGCATGGCCCGCTGAACCAGCGGTGCCAGCCCGGTGGGCCAATGCGGCACCTCGACGATCCGGTCCAGCAGGGGGCCGCGTCGTTTCAGGATGTTCACCCGCAAAGGCGGCGGAAGCTTGGGCGGGTGCCCGCTCACGCTGACTTCAAGCCGCAGCGGTGCGGCCGAGGCCTCGGTGCGCGCGGCCAGGCGCCTGAACACGAAAGCCAGGGCAGGGTGCTGCATGGCACAGGCCTGCAAGCGCCGAAGTTGGTCGGACCGCACCTGCGGCAACCAGGCCAGGACTGCGCTGACGCTGCGGGCTTTCAAGGCCTGCTCAGTGGCCCACAGGGCATCAAGGGGAGTGAGGGTCTCGATCCAGACCAGGCGGTCTTCTCGCAGACCTTCACGACGCAGCGATGGCAGGTGCGGGCCATGGGGCGGGTTGACCAGCAACACGGTGCCACCTTGCGCCACCAACTGCGCCAGCCCCGGCGACAGCAAACGCCACTCCGCGTGCACGCCCGGGGCTTGCAGCACCTCGGTCAGGGCCTGGCACGGCCAGCCACCGCCCGGCAGTTCGGCGTCCAGCGCCGTGTGGCCCGACGACAGGACCGGTGCGCGCTGCCCACCCAAGGCATCGCCACGCCACACCGTCTGGGCGATGTGGTCGGGCAGGACCGGAGAAATGTGGGCAAGCGACATGAGCGGTATAAATACTGTTTATTTGTACAGTATCGTACCGCAGCTTCAAACCGCCGTGTTGAGAAAAATGAGGTCAGCCGGGTTTTTTGAAATCGTCTTCGACCCAGGCCGTGGCGCGGGCCGCGTTCAGCTTGAAATCCGCCTTCACACGCACCTGGGCCACTTCCTCGCCGGCCGAGTCGTGGGCGGCCAGCAAAGCATGCGGCTCGTACTCGTCGGCCACGATGTCCAGCGTCACGCGCCAGGTTTCGCCCGACACATTGACCACCACTTCCTTGTGCAAGGTTGCGTGCAACTGCTGCTCGTGGCGGCGGATGACCTCGGAGGCGGTCTTGACCAGGGTGTTGAAGGCCGCCGTGTCCAGCGGCTTGGGATTTTTCTTGTCCCGCCCCATGGTCCAGGGGCCGACCAGCGCGGGTTCGGGTTCGCCGTCCTTCAACATCTCGACGGCCCACCCGTCGTCATCGTTGTTCTTGATGACGCGGGCAGTCCAGCCGTTGTCGGACCACAGGCGGGCTTCTTTCACAGGAGTCGTTTCAGTCATCCGCCGATCTTACGTCTCAAGCCCGGTGCAGCCGGTTGACCGCCTGCACCAGGGCGTGCAAGGACGCGGTGACCAAATTGGGATGCCAGCCCGCCCCATGCACGCTGCCTGCCACGCCGGGGCCGCCCAATTCAACCCAGGCCAGGGCCGAGGCGTCGGAGCCTTGCCCGGTGGCATGCTCTTCATAACCTTGCAATTGCACGCCCGGCGGCAAGTCGCATGATTGCAAGGCGTGCCAAGCCGCGTCCAGCGGGCCATTGCCCTGGCCGACCACCTGCCGAGCCTGCCCATGCACCTTCATCGACAGGCTCACGCGGGTGATGCCTTCATGTTCTTCGATCTGCTGGCCGATCAATTCGAACGGGGCGGTGCGCTCCAAGTATTCGGCGCGGAACAAATCCCACAAGATGCCGGCCGTCATTTCACGGCCGGTCTCGTCGGCCACGCGCTGCACCACGCTGCTGAACTCGATCTGTGCACGGCGTGGCAAGACCAAACCATAGCCCGACTCCAGCAAATAGGTGATCCCGCCTTTGCCCGACTGGCTGTTGACCCGCACCACCGCCTCGTAGTTGCCGCCGACATCGGCCGGATCGATGGGCAAATAAGGCACGGCCCAGACAGCCTGGCCCGCTTGGGCCGCCATGCCCTTGCGGATCGCGTCCTGGTGCGAGCCCGAGAAGGCGGTGAACACCAGGTCGCCCGCATAGGGATGGCGTGGGTGCACCGGCAGCGAGATGCATTGCTCGACCTCGCGGGCCACGGCCTGCAAATTCGAAAAATCGAGTTCCGGGTTCACGCCCTGGCTGTAGAGGTTGAGCGCCAAGGTCACCAAGTCCACATTGCCGGTGCGCTCGCCATTGCCGAACAAGCAGCCTTCAACCCGCTGTGCGCCGGCCATCAAGGCCAACTC
This sequence comes from Aquabacterium sp., assembly GCF_050725395.1. GTDB lineage: Bacteria > Pseudomonadota > Gammaproteobacteria > Burkholderiales > Burkholderiaceae_C > Aquabacterium. Next base: position 18,161 of record NZ_JBOHHL010000050.1, read on the forward strand.
GGCCGCGGCCACGGCGGTGCCGCGGTCGTTGTGCGGGTGCACGCTGAGCACGATCGAATCACGCTTGGCCAAATGGCGGTGCATCCATTCGATCTGATCGGCGTAGACATTGGGCGTGGCCGCTTCGACCGTGGCCGGCAAGTTGATGATGGCGGGGCACTGGGGCGTCGGCTGCCACACCTCGGTGACCGCGTTGCAGACCTCCAGGGCGAAGTCCAGTTCGGTCGTGCTGAAGGTTTCGGGGCTGTACTGCAAGGTCCATTGCGTGTCGGGGTGCTCGTCGGCCAACTGCTTGATCAGGCGGGCGCTGTTCACCGCCAGTTGGCGCACCTCGGTCTGGCTCATGTTGAAGACCCATTGGCGCCAAGCCGGGGCCGTCGCGTTGTAGAGGTGGACGATGGCGCGCGGTGCGCCCTTGAGCGCTTCGAAAGTGCGGCGGATCAGGTCTTCGCGGGCCTGGGTGATGACCTCGATGGTGACGTCGTCGGGGATGTGGCCATCGTCGATCAAGGTGCGCACCAGGTCGAAGTCGGTTTGCGAGGCGGCCGGAAAAGCGACTTCGATTTCCTTGAAACCGATCTGGACCAGGGTCTTGAAAAGGCGCAATTTGGTGGCGCCATCCATGGGCTCGAACAAGGCCTGGTTGCCATCGCGCAGGTCGGTGCTCATCCATGCAGGGGGCTTTGTCAGGCGTTGCTGCGGCCAGGTGCGGTCCGGCAAGTCGACGGTGGGGGCGGGGCGGTACTTCTGGGAGGGGTTTTTCAACATGGACATGGCGCGGTCTTTCTTCGGTGTCTGGGTGGTGATGCGGGCGTGGCCAAGGCATGCAGGCAGACCGACGGCCACGGCATCGTGGTCGGGCCACCGGTGCTTAGTCGCAGGGACAGGAAGAGGAAGGTCGATGAGTTCATGAAAAAAACGCCATTCAGAAACGAAAAAGCCAGCTCGGAAGCTGGCTGGAAGGGTGTGTCGGGCGTCAGAACGGTTGAAAAGTGGTCAATCCGATTTGACGAGCACGCGCGAACCCACGCCAGCCAGGATGGCTAGCGATAGCAGGGTCAGGGCGATCAGTGACAAGTTCATGCCG
>NZ_JBOHHL010000051.1:0-19112 GCF_050725395.1 Aquabacterium sp.
GGTTAGTCCTCCGCTCACCTGAAGGGCATGGCAGGAATCCCAGGGATTGCCCGAAAAATATGCATAACGTTCACGGTTAAATTTCTTGTGTGACCCGTTGAGGCACATTCACCCAACAACAGTGAAACAAGGAAAAACCATGAAAGTTCTGAGCCAGCAAGAAGTCTCGCAAGTCAGCGGCGGCGAAAGCCTGATCGACGCGATCCACCGCGCCGAGTACAACTCCTACGGCGTGCCCCTGATCAACGCCGGCATCTTCGCGATCAACCTGTTCTCGACCACGAAGATCCCTTACGTCACCAAAAAAGAAGCGCCCTGAGCCTTCTTGGTGATCTGAAAGGAACCCGCCCGGCGTCAAAGCCCGGCGGGTTTTTTCATGTCAGGCCGCGGCCAGGTTCGTCAGGAACCCCGTGGCGCCCTCGTGCAGGCAACGGGGCTTGTACTGACCAACCCGGCGGGCGATGGCGGCGATGTGGTCCGGCGTGGTGCCGCAGCAGCCGCCTGCCAGGTTCAGGAAACCCGCCTTGGCGAAATCTTCCAGCAGGCCGCCGGTGATCTCGGGCGTCTCGTCGAAGCCCGTGTCGCTCATCGGGTTGGGCAGGCCGGCATTGGGATAGCAACTGACGAAGGTGTCGCCAGCGATCTTGGTCAGCTCTTCGATGTAGGGGCGCATCAGCGCCGCGCCCAGGGCGCAGTTCAGGCCGATGGCCAGTGGGTGCGCGTGCCGCACCGAATTCCAGAAAGCCCCCACCGTCTGGCCCGACAGGATCCGGCCCGAGGCGTCGGTCACGGTGCCGGAGATGATGATGGGCAGGCGCTCGCCGGTGTTCTCGAACAATTCGTCGAGCGCGAAGATGGCGGCCTTGGCGTTGAGCGTGTCGAAGATGGTTTCGACCAGGAAGACGTCGCTGCCGCCTTCCAGCAGAGCCTCGGCCTGCTCGTAATAGGCTTGGCGCAGGGTGTCGAAGCTGACATTGCGCGCGCCGGGGTCGTTCACGTCGGGGCTGATGCTGGCGGTTTTGGGCGTGGGGCCGATGGCGCCCGCCACGAAGCGTGGTTTGTCGGGCGTGCTGTACTTGTCGCAGGCCAGGCGCGCAAGCCGGGCGCCTTCGAGGTTCATCTCGCGCGCCAACTCGGGCAGGTCGTAGTCATCCTGGGCCACGGTGGTGGCACCAAAGGTGTTGGTCTCGATGATGTCGGCGCCGGCGGCCAGGTACTTCTCGTGGATCTCGCTGATCACCCCGGGCTTGGTCAACTGCAGCAGCTCGTTGTTGCCCTTGACGTCCTTGTGGTGGTCCAGGAAGCGCGTGCCGCGGTAGTCGGCCTCGGTCAGCTTGTACTGCTGGATCATGGTGCCCATCGCGCCATCGAGGATGGCGATGCGCTGGCGCATGATCTCGGGCAATTGCGCACCGCGCGTGTAGGGGCGGCGTTCCACGGGCAAGGTGGGCTGGGAGGGGGTGAGGATGGCGCTCATCCCTCTATTGTAGGAACCCTGTCAAATCGGCGCGCTGAAAGGCTCAATCCGGCCGTTCCAGGCGGGTCAAAGGCGCGGGCCGGGGCACGGCTTCGCTGCTGCGCGCCCACAGGGCCATCTGCACGGGCGACATGGGCCGGGCGAACAGGTAACCCTGCAGTTCATCGCAGCCAAACTTCAGCAGGATGTCCTGCTGGTGCGTGGTTTCCACGCCTTCGGCCACGACGTGCAGGCCCAGCGCATGCGACAGGCGCACCGCCGCGTCGACGATGGCCTTGGCGTCCTCGTCGTGCTCCAGCTTCTGCACGAAACTGCGGTCGATCTTGAGCTGGCAGGCCGGCAGCTTGCGCAACTGGCTGAGGTTGGCGTTGCCAGTGCCGAAGTCGTCGATCGACACCTGCACGCCCAGGCGCATGAACTGCTCGAACAGGCGCACGCAGGCGTGGGGGTCGGCCATGGCGGCGTTCTCGGCCACCTCGAACATCAGCCGGTCGGGCGCAAGCTGGTTCGCTTTCAGGGCGCCTTCGATGCGTTCGACCAAGTCGGCCTGACGCACCTGGTGCACCGACAGGTTGATCGCCACCCGCAGGTCCAGGCCCTCCTGATGCCAGGCGCGTTGCTGGCGGCAGACCTCGTCGATCACCCACTGGCCCAGTGGCGCGATGAGGCCGAAACGCTCGGCCACGGGGATGAAGTCGGCGGGCGCCAGCAGGCCTTGCACCGGGTGGCGCCAGCGCAGCAGCGCTTCCACGCCGGTGAGGCGCCCACTGCGGGTGTCCACCTTGGGCTGGTAGTCCAGCGACAGGCCGGCGCCGCCCTGGTCCAGTGCCAGCCGAAGGTCGCGCTGCAGGTCGATCTGCGCTTCGCTGTTGACGGCCATGTGCGACTCGTAGAACACCTGCAGGCCACCACCCGCCCGTTTGGCCACGGCCATGGCGGCATCGGCGTGCGCGATGAGCTTGGCGCGCGGCCCATGGTCCGGGTAGAGCACGATGCCCACGGAGCAGGACAAGGCGATTTCACGTCCCTGCAGGCGCATGGGCTGCGACAAGGATTTGCGCAGGCGGGCGGCCACCACCGCCGCGGCCGAGGCCTCGGGGTTGCCATCGAGCAGCATCAGGAACTGGTCACCACCGAGGCGGGCCACGGTGTCGGTCTGCCGCGCAAGCTGCGCGATGCGGCTGCCCACCTCGCGCAGCAACTCGTCGCCCACGCCATGGCCATAAGAGTCGTTGACGGCCTTGAAGCCATCCAGGTCGATGAAGAGCACACCCAGGCGCCGATGCGCCTCGTCCGCGCGCCTCGCCGCGCCGTCCAGGCGGTCTTCGAACAGCAGGCGGTTGGGCAGGCCGGTCAAGGGATCGTGGTGGCTCAATTCGCCCAGCTTGAGTTCCAGCGGCGACGGGGCCGAAGCAGGCAGCTTGGGCGACCACCATGCCTTGGCGCCGTCCAGCAGGCGCCGCCACCAAGGTGCTGCCACGGTACTCATGCGGGCACCAGGTGGATGGGTGCCAGCGGCACGTTCTGCGACCGCATCCACGTGCGCAGGTCCGCCTCGGCCATGGGCCGGCCCAGCAGGTAGCCTTGCAGCTCATCGCAGGCCAGCTTGACCAGCACCTGGCGCTGCGCCTCGGTTTCCACGCCCTCGGCCACCACGGTCATGCCCAGGGCGTGCGACAGGCGCACCACGGCTTCGACGATGGCTTGCGCATCGGGGCTGTTGTCCAGGTCGCGCACGAAGCTGCGGTCGATCTTGAGCTGGCGCGCGGGCAGGCGGCGCAGGTAGCTGAGGCTGGAATAACCCGTCCCGAAGTCGTCGATCGACAACTTCACACCGATGCGGTCCAGCATGTCGAACACACGCAACGAGGCCTCGATGTCGTCCATGGCCACCGACTCGGTGATCTCCAGGATCAGCATGTCGGCCGGCAGGGCATGGCGCGCCAGGGCCTCGCGGATGCGGACCTCCAGGTCGTGCTCGCGCAATTGGTGGGCCGACAGGTTCACTGCCACGGGAATCTCCAGGCCCGCGTCGAGCCACAGCCGCATGTGGCGGCAGGCCTCGTTCAGCACCCACCGGCCCAGCTCACCGATCAGGCCGAAGCGCTCGGCCACGGGGATGAAATCGGCAGGGCTGACCGGCCCACGCTCCGGATGGGTCCAGCGCAGCAGCGCCTCGACCCCTACCAGGCCACCTTTCACCGCATCCAGCTTGGGCTGGAAGTTCAAGGTCAGTTCACCGCGCTGAAGGGCATAGCGCAGGTCACGCTGCATTTCGACCTGCTTGGCGCCACTGATGTCCATGCCCGGCTCGTGCAGGCAATACACCCCGCCACCAGCCTTGCTCGCGGCCAGCATGGCCTCGTTGGCGTGGCCGATCAGTTGCTCCACCGTGACGCTGTCCGGGTACAGGGCAATGCCGATGGAACAGGTGATGGTGATGTCTTCGCCATTGATGGTGCAAGGTTGCGCCACCGCCAACCCGATGCGGTAGGCCAGTTGCGCCACCGCGTGCTGGTCGGGCATGCCTTGCACCAGCAGCAGGAACTCTTCGCCATCGCCGCGCGCCGGCGCATCGGTACCAGGCACCAGCACCAGCAGGCGCTGGGCCACCTGGCGCAGCAACTGGTCGCCCAGGTCATGGCCATAGGTGTTGACCAGGGCGCGGAAGCCATCCAGGTTGATGCGCATCACGGCCAGTCGGCCAACCGGCGCCTCGCCCGACGCATCCAGCACGCTCAGGAAGTCGCGCAGGTGCTGCTCGAAACCTGGCCGGTTGAGCAGCCCAGTGAGGCGGTCGCGGTGGGCCGCCACGGCCAGGTCGGTGTGCGCCTGCTGGAGCGAGGTCTCCAGCTCGGCATGGCGTTGTCGCAGCCGGGTGTCCAACAGGGTGCACAGCTGTACCCCGATCAACAGCACGCCGCCGATGATGGCCACCAGCCATTCGAGATTGGCGCCCGACAACTGGTCGGCGCTCAGGCAAACGGTGCCCCGCACCACGCCAGCGGATTCGAGCATGAGCACCTGGGCCAGGTGCACCGCGCTGCCCAGCAGCAAGGCCACGGGCACCTGGCGGGACAAGCGGGCCTCGCGCAGCAGCTCCCGCCTCAGCATGATCGACGCGCCCAGGCAGCCCAACAGGATGGCCAGGAAGGCCACGGACAGCAGGCCGAAGTCCCACACCACAGCGGGCTGCAAGACCATGGCCGACACATTGAGGTAGGTGAGGAAGCAAAAACCCAGGCCACCGAGCACGCCGCTCGCGGCCCGCAGCAACACGGGTTGGTGAACCCTGCCGACCGACCAGATGAGGACAGCGCAAATCACCACCGCGGGCAACCAGGCGGCCAGCACCACGGCGGGCAGGTAGCCCACCTGGATGGGCAGCTGGCGGCTCAGGACGCTGATGAAACCTTGCGCCCAGATGCCGGTGCCGACGGTCAGGGCACCGCCGATCCACCAGCCGAGGCCGACCTCGCGGTCCGAGGCCCGCAAGCGGCGAACCACCAGGGTCATGACGTAAATGGCGTAAACCGCCAAGAACCACGCTGCGGTCATTGCAACGCCGTTATGGCGGACGACCAACAGGTCTTGTGGCATCAGCCCTCCGCTGAGACAAAAATCCAGGTTTGACGAAGTCTCTGGATTTGAATTTCGGCGGCGGCAGGCCTAACTTGAATGGCGGTGAGCCTGTTCTGCCTAATGCATCACGACTGGCTGCTGAGCCAACCCGGTGAAACCTTCCAGGTAAGCGTCGAACTCTTCGACGCTGGGCGAGGTTTCGATCAGGGCATCGACGCCCACCTTGAAGCTCTCGGCGAGGGCGCCTTCGATGAAGAGCTCCTTGCGGGCGAACTTGTCCACGATTTCATAGCCACCCCGCGTGAGGGTGCTGACGATGGACGGTGGAACCGGGACTTCATCCGCAGCCAACTCGATCTGAACGACCGCGTAGTTGTCGGAGTTGTAAAGCATTTGCATGGACTGCACTCCAGATTCATGGGCTTGTCTCTCAAGTGAGGACACAGTGGGCCAGCGCAAGCCCATGATGACGTTTCCATCGACAGGAACACCCCCCGACTTGAGTGCTCGCAGATGCTGCAAAGGCAGCCTTGTGGCGGATTGCACGACAAGCGGCACGGCAACCCCCTCAAACACGGGGTCGCGTCAAGCCCCTTCTCCCCATGTTGCGCCGCACCACCCCCGATGGAGGGATATGGCCGCGCCCCATGCCCCTCCTACATTAGGGGCCACACAACAAGCTGTCATCACGTTTGAAGTGGAGTAGAGGAGTAGGCACAAGGGCTTGATCACAGGGCGGTGAGGGAAGGAACGCTTCGCACGCTCACCAAAAAAACACGGACAGGCCCACACAGTTCCATGCCAATCCAGGGATTGCACAGCCCCGCCTTCATGGCGGGGTTTTTTTTGCCCATGGATCAGCCGCCCGTGATGCGGCTGATCGCCGGGAAGTACCAGCCATGGGGCAGGTGCCGAAGCAGCTTGAGCCACCCCGTGAAACGGCGCGGAAAATGAACCTCGAAACGGCCGGCCTGCCAGCCATCGACCATCTCGCGGGCCGCCTGCTCGGGGGTCAGCAAGGCGGGCATGTCGAAATCATTGCCGGCCGTCAGCGCGGTTCGCACGAAGCCTGGGTTCACCACCGACACGCCGACACCCAGCGGGTGCAGGTCCATGTACAGGCACTCGGCCAGGTTGTTGAGCGCGGCCTTGGTCGGCCCATAAGCCAAGGCCTTGGGCAAACCCCGGAACCCCGCCACGCTGGCCACCAGGCTCAGGTGGCCGTTGCCTTGCTCAGTGAGCCAAGGCAAGGTCGCGGCCAGCACATGCAAGGCCCCCACGTAGTTGATCTGTTGGTGGCGCAGGGCTTCACTCAAGTCAAAGGTTTGCGCACGCATGGCTTGGTAGTGGCCTGCGCAATACACCACCATGTCCAGACGCCCCGATGGCAACTGCGCGCGGATGCGCGCAGCCACGTCGCGCACGGCGGCCGCATCGGACACGTCCAGCGCCTCAAAGTCACTGCCCGGATGCGCGGCCACAAAGGCTTTCAGCGCCGGCACATTGCGCGCTGACACGATCACCTTGGCGCCCTTGGCGTGCAGCAGCGCGGCCGTGGCCTGGCCAATGCCGGTCGAGGCCCCGATGAGCCAGACGGTGCGACCTTGCCAAACGGTGATGCGTGGGTTGAGGGCCATGTCAGGCTTCCATCGTCAAGGCTTGTGGAAGGACAAGGTCACTTCACCCAGGTGCAGCCCGAACTTGCTCATGGCAGCCTTGTTGAGCATGGTGTGCTGGTCCATCAAAATCATCCAGTCGTTGAACTGGACGTCGTAAGTCTTGCCATCGACTGGCAGGCGCAAGGTGTAGCGCCATTGCAAGGCGTTGCCGGCGGCGTGGCCCTCGGCCGTGCCCACCACATCATCGGCCTGACCGGTGTAGCGGCCCTGGCCTTGGTCGACGATGCGCCAGACACGGCGCTGCTGGGTGCCATCGCTGTACGAAAAGTCTTCTTCGAGCACGCCTTGGTCACCGTTCCAGCGGCCCACCATCTGCACCGTGAAGCGTTTGACGACGCGGCCGGCGCGGTCGGTGAACATGCCGTGCGCGGTGAGTGGGCCATTGAAGTACTGGCGCAAATCCAGTGGGGGCCGCTGGTCGGCGTAGTCGGCCGGCGTGGGTGCGCTGGCGCAGCCCAGCAGGCTCAGGGCCAGCAGCAGGGCGAGCCAGGATGATCGTGAAGTGAGGCGCATGGTGGTTTCCGTTCGTTCATTCCAGGTTCTGGCGGTGCCACAAGCGCCACCACAAGGCCAGGGCCGACAACTTGAACAGGCAAGGCAAGGCGCCATAAGCCCAGCTCAAAGCCTGCAAGGCCTGCGGATCGCGCGCCCCCGGCCCATAGCCCCACCACTGCAAAGCCGGCAATGCCAAGCCCGCAGCCAGGGCCAGGTTGAGCTTGGTGGCCAACTGCCACCAGCCCGCGTAAGCACCCTCGGATTGGCCAGCATGGCCCGCCCGCTGAATGACACCGGTGAGCAAGGTGCCCGGCACGGTCAGGTCGGCGCCCAAGGCCAGGCCACTGGCCAGGCACACGGCCAGGTAGCCGATGGTGTCCCCCGCCCCCAAGGCCAGCACGCCGATGAAGCCGAGCACATTCAGCCCCATGCCGCAGGCCCAGGCGGTGGAGGGCCCCAAGCGCTTGATCAAGGCCAGCCAGACCGGGACGCTGACCGCGCCCATCACGAAGTAGGCGCCCAGGAACACCGGCGTCCACCCTGGCGCCTGCACACGGTCGTTGATGAAGAACAGCACCAGGGTGGCGGGGATGGCGCTCGCGATGCCATTGAGCATGAACAAGGCCATCAGGCGGCGGAACTCGCGACCACGCCAGGGCAAGGTCAGCGATGGCGCGCCGGCCGAAGACCCTGCGGCGGGCACCCAGGTCTGGCGTGGCACCGGTGCAAAGTGCAACGCCCAGACGCCCAGCGCCAATGCCGTCCACAACACCGCCGTGGCGGCGGCCAGGCCCGCCTGGGTGGCCAACCCGTTGGCCAGCAAGACGCCGACCAGGCCCAGGCCTTCGCGCCAGGCCACCAGGCGCGAGCGCTGCACGGCCGAGCCGCCCAGGCGGCTGCCCCACGATTGGTGAAGGACGCTGGCCAGGCTGAATGCCACAAAGGTGACGGCCAATGCCAGGGCGCACCACCACAGCAAGGGCGTGGTGCCTTGCACGGCGGGAAAGAACAAAGCCGCGAAGCCCGCGCCCAGGCCGAGCGCGGCCCAGGCCAGGACCTTCAAGGCCCGCGGTGGCGACCAATGCGCATCCACCCACCGGCCCAGCACCGGGTCGATCAGGGCATCGAACAAGCGCGTGCCGAGCAGCACCAGTCCGAGCAGCGCCAGTGGCACGCCCAGTTGCGCGTAATGCGCGGGCAGCATCACGTACAGCGGCAGCGCGACGAAGGCCAGGGGCAGGCCCAGCAAACCATAGCGGGCCGACGCGGCGTGGGGCAACGCGGCGTCACGCACCGAGCAGGTCTCGCCGCAAAGCGGGCGCCGAGGTGGCCGGCGACAACCAGATGCCGAAGAACAAAGTGGCGAAGCGTGGGTCCTCGATCACACGGGTGGCCTGGCCATTCAAGAAGAAGCTGGCGCCGACGTTCACCTGGTGGAGGCCGGTCAGGCGGTCACCGCTGCGCACATCGGCAAAAGCCATGCTCATGGCCTGCAACCAGCGCTGGGCCTCGGCATCGCCCAAAGTGACCTGGCGCCTCATTTCATCGATCGATCGCTCGGCGATGTCGCGCGCCTTCAGGCTGCGCGCGTAGACCAGGCTCAGCGCAAAGGGCTGGCTGAACACCCTGCCCGCGTCAAAGCCAGGGGGCACCCACAACTGCGCGTCGTAGACGTGGAATCCGTAATAGCGAAAGCGCGAGTCACCCTGCAGTCTGGCTTGTGCCAGGTTCTGCGCGACCTCCGGGGGCACCGGCAGATCCGGGCGGGCCTTGGCCGCCCAGGCGCCACCCGCATGATTCAGCGCCGCCAGGCCCACGCCCACCGACCCCAGGCGTCGCAAGGCTTGGCGGCGTTCTGAAAGGGCGGTGCGGCTGGCCATGGTCGGTCTCAGGCGTGGCGCAGGGTGTACTGCACGACGTTGGTGTTGCCCATGTCGAAAGCGGCTTCGCAATAGGCCAGGTAAAACTCCCAGATGTGCTGGAAACGCTGGTCAAAGCCCAGGCCCTGCACAGCCTGCAGGTGCTGGGTGAAATCCGCGCGCCAGCGGCGCAGGGTTTCGGCGTAGTCGGGCCCGAAAGCCAGGGACTCGACCACCTCCAGGCCTGCCTTGCGGGCCTCGGCCTTGAAGGCCGCATCGCTGGGCAGCAAGCCCCCCGGGAAGATGTACTGCTGGATGAAGTCGGTGGACTTGAGGTAGCGCTCGAACAGGTCGTCGCGGATGGTGATGGTCTGCAGGCAGGCGCGCCCGCCCGGCTTGAGGCAACGCTTCAAGGTGGCGAAATAGCTGGCCCAGTATTCGTGGCCCACGGCCTCGAACATCTCGATGGAGACGATGGCATCGAAGGGTTCGTCCTGGATGTCGCGGTAGTCCTGCAGACGCAAGTCGGCCTGGTCAGACAGGCCTGCCTTGGCCATGCGTTGTCGCGCCCAATCCAACTGCTCGGACGACAGCGTGACGCCGGTGACATGGGCGCCGCAATCGCGCGCCGCCACTTCGGCCAGGCCACCCCAGCCGCAGCCGATCTCCAGCACGCGCTGGCCCGGCCGGTCGGCGCTCACGCCGGCTTCGCCCAGCGCACGCAGGATCTTGGCGTGCTGGGCTTGCGCCATGGGCCGGTTCATGTCGCCGTCGAACCAGGCGCTTGAATAGCTCATGCTCGGGTCCAGCCACAGGCGGTAGAACTCGTTGCCCAGGTCGTAGTGCGCCTGGATGTTCTTGCGGCTGTTGGCCTTGGAGTTGTGGCGCAGCAGGTGGCGCACGCGGTACAGCAGCCGCCCCCACCAACTGCCGTAGACCGCGCTTTCAATGTGTTCGCGGTTGGCGATCAGCAGCTTGAGCAGCGCGGTCAGGTCGGGGGTGGTCCAGTCGCCCGCGATGTAGCTTTCGGCAAAGCCGATGTCCCCCGACTTCAAGGCGGCGGAACACACCTGCCAGTTGCGCAGGCGCAAGGCCGCGCGCGGCCCTTCACCGCTGTGCTGGCCAAAGTGGGCCGTGCTGCCATCGGGCAACTGCAAGTCCAGGCTGCCGACTTTCAAGCGGGCCAGCAGGCGCAGGGCCACGCGGGCCGAGCCGGGCGCGTCTTGGGGCAAGGGGGCGGCGGTCGAATGCCGCAGGGTGGTCGATCGGTTCATGGTGTGCTCTGGCCATGCGGCCCGGTGACGAGGTCATGGGGTGGGGCGGGTTTGGCGCGCAAGGGCACGCCCTTGACCCATACGCGCAGCGCCTGCCAATGGATGCGCACCACCACCCCCAAAGTCATCAGGGGCCAGCCCCAGAAGGCGCGGCGCGCGCTGCCCGGGGTCAAGGCCTCCAACTGGCCGCTCACGCTGGTCTGCAAGACCGGCCCTTGCGCATCGTCGTGGTCGATGCGCACCACGACGCGGCCGCCATCGGTGCGCATGAAGCGGAAGCGGTAGCAACCTTCCACATCGCAGAAGGGCGAAACATGGAAGACCTTGTCGGCCGTGATCTCGCGGCCCCACGCCAAGCCTTGCCCATGCAGCAGGTAGGCATGGCGCTCACCGAAGGTGTTGTTCACCTCGGCCACCACCGCGGCCAGGTCACCGCCCGCGCGGTGCACGAACCAGAAACTCACCGGCTTGAAGACGTGGCCCAGCACGCGTGGGTAGGTCTGCAACCACACTTCGCCCTGGTCGATCTCGGGGCCGGCGATGCCTTCATCGCGCAGCAAGCCATCCAACCAGGCCAAGGCATCCGCGCCGCCCAGGCCGTGATCGGCATCGTGGAAACTCAGCCAGGACCAGCGGTTGCGCTTCACTTCTTCCACCGCTTGCCGCTTCAAGGCCCGCATGGGCAGCATCCAGAAGTAGCCTGGGTAGGCGAAGGCGTGCCGCACCGGCTTGAGCCGGGTGTGGCGCACCTGGCCAAAGCCGATCAGCGGACGCTGTGCGGGCTGGTTCATGCCCACGCACGCGCCCCTTGCTCAACACCACTCGGCGCCTGGGCCGACACGCCCGCATCACGATCGTCGCGCGCCAGCAACTGCTCGGCCACGCCCTGCCCGGACTTCAGGCCGTCTTCGTGGAAGCCATAGCCCGTCCACGCGCCACAGAACCACAGGCCGCGCTTTCCCTGGATCTCGGGCAGGCGTTTTTGCGCCTGGATGGCCGCCAGGTCGAACACGGGATGCGCGTAGTCGTGGCTGCTCAGCACCTTGTCCGCACGCGGCTCGCGCAACGGGTTCAGCGACACGATCACTGGCGTGCTCCAGGGCAGCGGCTGCAGCCGATTGATCAAGTAGTGCAGGCAAACGCCCTGGTGCTCGGCATCGGGGCTGCCGGCGCGCTCGTAGTTCCAAGCGGCCCAGGCGCGGGGGTTGCGCGGCAGCAGGCTGGTGTCCGTGTGCAGGACCGCGCGGTTGCGGTGGTAGCCCACGGCGCCCAGCAGTTCGCGTTCTTCGAACGTGGCGCCGCCGCCCAGCATCGCCAGGGCCTGGTCACTGTGGCAGGCCAGCACCACCTCGTCGAAACGCTCGGTGCCGGCATCGGTGTGCAGCATCACCCCACCCAGTCCGCCCTCACCCAGCACGGTCAAGCCGCGCACGGGGGTGGACAGGCGGGCATCGGCCAACCGGCCCACCAGGCGGTTCACGTACTGGCGAGAACCGCCCTGCACGGTGTACCACTGCGGCCGGTTCGTCACCTGCAAGAGGCCGTGGTTGTGGCAAAAGCGGATCAGGGTGGCCATGGGAAAGCGCAGCATCTGCTCGGTCGGGCACGACCAGATGCACGCGATCATGGGCAGCAGGTAGCCTTCTCGGAAGGCCGCCCCGAAGCGGTGTGACCGCAGGAAATCGCTGATGGGCTGGGCCAGCTCGGCGTCCTCGCCGCGCACGGCCAGGGCCGTGGCCAGGCGATTGAAGCGCACCAAGTCAGCCAACATGCGCCAAAACGACGGCGATGCCAGGTTGCGCCGCTGTGCGAACACCGTGTCCAGCGAAGACCCGCACCACTCCAACCCTGGCCGAAGCCCCGACAAACCGCGCGCCGCCTGCGGCACCTGCACCGAAAACGACATGTCCGATGTCGCCCGGGCCACCCCCAGCGCATCGAGCAAACCCAGCAGTTGCGGATAGGTGCGCTCGTTCATCACCAGGAAACCAGTGTCCACGCCGTGCGTGATGCGCTTTCCCGAGGGGTCCGCCAAGGTCACGTCCACCGTGTGGGCGTGACCGCCGAAGCGCTCATCGGCTTCGAACAAGGTCACGTGACGGTCGCCGGCCGCCGCGCTCAAGCGTGCGGCAGCGCCCAGACCGGCCACCCCAGAACCCACCACCGCAATGCGTTTCATTGGCTTTGCCCCTGTGGCCGGCGCTGTGCGACCTCAAATAATTACTGACTAGTTCATATCGTAACTCATTGGTAATTATTTTGCAGCCAGCAGTTTTTCCACTTCCGCCACCAAGTCACGGTCGTCTGGCGTGGTGAGGCTGCTATAGGCGGTGACCGTCTTGCCATCGCGGGCGATCAAGTACTTGTAGAAGTTCCACTTGGGCGTGGTGCCCGTGATCTTGATCAGGCTGGCGTGCAGGGGGTTGACCTCGTCGCCGCGCACATGGCTCTTGCCGAACATCGGGAACTTGACGCCATAGGTGTTCTCGCAGAAGTCGGCGATCTGCTTGGCGTTGCCCGGGTCCTGGTTGCCGAAATCGTTCGACGGAAAGCCCAGCACCACCAGGCCCTTGTCCTTGTACTTGGCGTACAGCGCTTCCAGGCCCTTGAACTGTGGCGTGAAACCACAGTAGCTGGCGGTGTTCACCACCAGCAGCACCTTGCCAGAGTATTGGCACAACGATTGCTGCTTCTCATCCTGCAGCCTCGGAAAGGTCTGGTTCAACAAGGCAGGGCACGCGGCATCGGCCGCCCTCGCCAAACCTGGGGCACCCCAGGCCAGGCAAACCGCTGCCAACGTCAGCGACCAATGGGAACGAAACACAGCCATGGGAAACCTCTCAAATGAAGGGGCCCCATCACACCACAAAGCCATGGCGCCGTCCGCGTTGCAGCCACTTTGTCAAATTTGTCGGGTAGTCTGTTTGGAGTATTTGGAGAACCACCATGCTTTACCCCGAACTCTTCAAGCAACTCGAATCGGTCCGCTGGAACATGGACACGGACATCCCCTGGGACCAGTTCGACGCCAGCCAGCTGTCCGACGAACAGGCCCAGACCATCAAGATGAACGCGATCACGGAGTGGGCCGCCTTGCCCGCCACCGAGATGTTCCTGCGCGACAACCGCGATGACAGCGACTTCTCCGCCTTCATGAGCGTGTGGTTCTTCGAAGAGCAAAAGCATTCGCTGGTGCTGATGGAATACCTGCGCCGCTTCCGCCCCGAACTGGCGCCCACCGAAGAAGAACTGCACGAGATCCGCTTCGACTTCGACCCCGCCCCCGCGCTCGAAACCCTGATGCTGCACTTCTGCGGCGAGATCCGGCTCAACCACTGGTACCGCCGTGCGGCCGAGTGGCACACCGAGCCCGTCATCAAGGCCATCTACGAAACCCTGGCCAAGGACGAAGCCCGCCACGGCGGCGCTTACCTTCGTTACATGAAGCGGGCCATCACCAAGTTCGGCGATGAAGCCAAGGCCGCCTTCGCCAAGGTGGGCGTGCTGATGGCCAGCGCCCGCCGCACCGCGCAAGCCCTGCATCCCACCAATCTGCACGTCAGCACCAAACTGTTCCCGCGCGACACCATCCAGTCCCGCCTGCCCGATCCGCAATGGCTTGAGCACTGGCTCGACCGCCAGATCAACTTCGACGCGGTGTGGGAAACCAAGGTCGTGGACCGCATCCTGCACAACATGAGCCTGATCATGGGCCGCAGCTTCGCCAGCGTTCAAGAGCTCAACCGTTTCCGAAAAGAAATGCTGAAAGGCGTGCCTGGGGCCGCTTGAGGCTTGAAACCATCCCCCAAACGCGGGGCGATTTGTGCATTACCCCTTGGGGTCCGTGCGGACAAGGGATCGACACGGCGAGGACTGGTCTTCACAATCGGCCATTGTTCACGTTGTCGATGTCTGGAGTCCGTCTGATGATTGATCTGCGTTCTTTGCCGGTGGCCGCCCTGGTGTCCGGTCTGTTTTGCCTGACCACGCTCCCCGCGCACGCCCAGTCCGCCCCGGCCTCGGTTGAAGAGCAATACCGCGAAGGCCTTTACCTGCGCGAAACGGGCCGCCCCTACAGCGCCATCGAAACGCTGGAAACCATCCTTGCCGGCAACCCCACGCTGAACCGCGCTCGGCTCGAAGTGGCCGTGGCCTACTACCGCACCCTGAATTTCGCCAAGGCCCGGGCCCAGGCGCAAGCCGTGCTGGACGACCCCAACACCCCGGACGCCGTGCGCCTGTCGGTGCTGTCCTTCATCAAGCAGATCGAACTCGACGAGGCCGCCGCCTTCGGCCGCCCCCACAAGCTGGATTACAACCTGTCGGTCGGCGCGGTGTACGACAGCAACGTCAACGCCGGCCCCGACAACGCCGTGCTGCCTGGCGGCCTGCTGCTGGCGCCCGGCTCCACCGCACGGGCCGATGGCGGTTATGCCTTGCAGGCTGGCGTGACCCACAGCTGGTTGTCGCCCACCCCGGTGCGCTCCGGCGAATCAACCGGCCGCTTTGGCTGGAACAGCCAGCTCGGCGTCTATTACAAAGGCTACGGCCGGCTCAGCGAATACAACCTGGGCGTGCTCACCGCCGCCACGGGCCCCGCGCTCATCATGGGCAAGAACTGGCGCGGCAACCTCAACTTCCAGGCCGACCGCCTGACCCTGGGCGACCGCAAGCTGGCCCTGTACACCTCGTTCTCGCCCTCTGCCACCTGGCGCCTGAACTCGGGCGACGAATTCACGGCCGATGCCCAGCTGGCCTACCGCAACTTCGCCCAGCCCGGAGACCAGGGCCGCGACAGCCACTACAGCTCTGGCGGCTTCAGCTATGGCGGCCTGTTCAACCGCAACCGCCTGACCCTGCAGGCCGGCGCGCGCATGTTCGACGAAGAGGCCATGGAAGACCGCTACAGCAACAACGGCTACGAAGTCTTCTTCGGTGGCCGCCAGAACGTCTGGGATGGCGGCGACCTCTTCGGCCGCGCGGCCTGGCGCCACAGCGGCTACATCGGGGTCGAGCCTTTCTATGGCGTGGCCCGACGCGAAGACGAATACCGCCTCGAGTTCGGCGCCAGCCAGCAATTCAAAACGGGTTGGCTGGACAAGTGGCAAGGCTCGGCCACGGTCACCATCATTCAGAACCAGGCCAACCTGGCCTTGTATGAATACAACCGCAACCTGGTGCAAATCACCTTGGGCCGCAGTTACTGAAGCAAGGAAGTTCTCACCATGAAGCACCACCCTCCTCTCAAAGCCCTCGCTCTGGCCGTGGCCGCCTTGTTGCTGCAAGCCCAGGCGCAGGCCGCCCCCACCGAAGCCCAGCTCAACGGCGTCAAGGTGTATGGCGATGTCACCATCGCCCAGGACTCGGTCACCAGCTGGGGCCCCTGGACTGAATTCGAACCACCGGCCGCCGGCAATCCGCCCCTGGCGCAACTCCCGACCACGGCCGACCTGTACCGCACCTTGCCGCAGGCCACCACGCCTGGCAACGGCGGGGGAACCACGCCACCAGAGGTTCCGCCCGCACTCAGCCTGGTCGGCTTTGGCGGTTACTACGCGCTGTTCAGAGGCGGCGAATCGGGTGAAGACCTGACCACCGATGGGCCGCACCCCATCAACGTGACCGGCACCCAGACCACCGCCTCCACAGGCGGCACCTTCCTGCCCGACGCCTTCGTGCTTCAGGTGTCCCCCATCACGGGCGAGTACCCGCCGCCCACTTCGATGGCCTTGATCCTGGACCCGGAAAGGGGCATCTACACCTCGTCGTTGACCCCCACGGAGTCCGGCGAAACGCTGTTCGCGCTGGTGAACAACCCGGACGCACCCGTCGATGCGCAGGCCAATCAGGTGAGCTTCTACCAACTGGTGTCCTACATCGGCGCGCCGGAAGGTGGTGCATCGCCCCAGGTCGTCTCTCACCTGGGCGTGATCGGTTACGCCACCCCTGAATTCGACATGGCCGCCCTGAAGCGCGGCAACGTCAGTGCCACGTATGCAGGGCACTCGCTCACCAATGGCAGCGCGTTCGTTCCCATGACCATGGACGTGAATTTCGGCACCAGCACCTGGAACGCCACGTTCAACGGTGGCGCCAACTCCACGGTCAACGTGGGTGACGTTGCCAAGACCGCCGTGGGCTTCTCGGTCCAAGGTGGCGTGATCAACGGCTCGTCGTTCACCACCACGGGCGCCAGCACCTTCTCAGCCACCGATGCCGGCAGCGTTGCTGGCCGGGTCAATGGCTCGTTCTATGGCCCGCAAGCGGCGGCCGTTGGCGGCGCCTACGACGTGACCAAGAACGGGGTTCGGTATGTGGACCCGTTCATTGGTGTGAAGCAACCCGCCACCACACCCACGCCTAGCCAACCCACAGGCGTTAAGACGAATTAAAAGACCGTCTTTCGAAGATCAGACCAAGCCGGGCAATTGCCCGGCTTTTTTCATGTCGGCCAGAAAGACCGACTTACCAACGATTTGGTATCCGTTCGTTTAGCTGTGGATTGCAAAAGACTGCGGTAGATTTCCACACAGTTCGAAAAATCAAATCAGGGTAGGTTTGTCATGCGGTCCACAATCGTCACGAGGGCGGAAGGCGTAGAAGCGCCTGGCTCCATTCCTGCCAATGCCCAGCCCTGGCCGGCCCTTTGTTTGCTGGCCCGCCTGCACCACATCGCGGCCGATCCAGACACCCTGATGCACGAGCGGGGCCTGAGCGCGAACACCCCCGCCAGTGACGACGAGTTGCTGGGCGCGGCCAAGCAGTTGGGCCTGAAGGCCAAGATCAGCCGCACCCCGGCCGAACGCCTGTCCCTGGCCCCCTTGCCCGCCCTGGCCAAACTGGTGAACACCGAAGGTGGTGAACGCTGGGTGCTGCTGGCCCAATGCGATGGCCAGCGCGTGCTGTTCCAAGCCCCTTCGGCCGACGGCGGCGGGCGCCCCACCATCGAGCCCATCGACACCTTCCTCCAGCAATGGGCCCCCACAGGCACTGGCCAGTTGCTGCTGGCCACCAGCCGCGCCAGCCTGGCGGGCGACCTGGCCAAGTTCGACTTCACCTGGTTCATCCCCAGCCTGGTCAAGTACCGCAAGCTGCTGGGCGAAGTGCTCACGGTCTCCTTGTTCCTGCAATTGTTCGCCCTCATCAGCCCCCTGTTCTTTCAGGTGGTGATGGACAAGGTGCTGGTGCACAAAGGCTTGAGCACGCTCGATGTGCTGGTCATGGGCCTGGTCGTGGTCGTGCTGTTCGAGAGCCTGCTCACGGGCTTGCGTGCCTACGTGTTCAGCCACACCACCAGCCGCATCGACGTCGAGCTCGGCTCGCGCTTGTTCAAGCACCTGCTGCGCCTGCCCCTGGCCTACTTCCAGGCTCGCCGCGTGGGCGATTCGGTGGCCCGCGTGCGCGAACTGGAAAACATTCGCAGCTTCCTCACCGGGCAGGCCCTGACCCTGGTGCTGGACGTGGTCTTCTCCATCCTGTTCATCGCGGTCATGTTCCTGTACAGCGTGCCGCTCACGCTCATCGTGCTGATCAGCCTGCCGCTGTACTCGGCCCTGATCCTGAGCATCGTGCCGGTGCTGCGCGGCCGCCTGAACGAGAAGTTCGCACGCGGCGCCGAGAACCAGTCCCTGCTGGTCGAGACCATCACCGGCATCCAGACGGTCAAGGCCAATGCCCTGGAGCCCGCCATGGCCCGCCGCTGGGACAACCAGCTGGCCGGCTACGTCTCGGCCAGCTTCAAGACGCAGAATCTGGCCACCTGGGCCCACGAAGGCATCAACCTGATCGGCAAGCTGGTCAACGCCGCCACGCTCTGGTACGGCGCCAAGCTGGTCATGGACCACGAGCTGTCGGTGGGCCAGTTCGTGGCCTTCAACATGTTCGCGGGCCGGGTGTCGCAGCCCATCATGCGCATGGCGCAGATGTGGACTGATTTCCAGCAAACCGGCATCTCCATGCAGCGCCTGGGCGACATCCTCGACACCCGCACCGAAGTGCCCCCCAGCACGACCGCGCAACTGCCGCCCATCAAAGGCCGCATCACGCTGGACCAGGTCACCTTCCGCTACCGCCCCGAGGCCGCCCCCGTGCTGCAGAACGTGGGCCTGGACGTGCGCCCCGGCGAGGTCATCGGCATCATCGGCCGCAGCGGCTCGGGCAAGAGCACCCTGACCAAGCTGGTGCAGCGCCTGTACGTGCCCGAACAGGGCCGCGTGCTGATCGACGGCATCGACATCAGCCTGGTCGATGCCGCGCAGCTGCGCCGCCAGATCGGCGTGGTGCTGCAGGACAACTTTTTGTTCAACCGCAGCGTGCGCGAGAACATCGCCATCGCCGACCCGGCCGCGCCCATCGAGGCCGTGGTCCAGGCCGCCCGCATGGCCGGCGCCCACGACTTCATCAGCGAGCTGCCCGAGGGCTACGACACAGTGGTGGGCGAGCAAGGCGCGTCCCTCAGTGGCGGCCAGCGCCAGCGCGTGGCCATCGCCCGGGCGCTGTTCACCAACCCCCGCGTGCTGATCTTCGACGAAGCCACCTCGGCACTCGACTACGAGTCGGAGGCCATCATCCAGCGCAACATGGCCAGCATCTGCAAGGGCCGCACCGTCGTGATCATCGCCCACCGCCTGAGCGCCGTGCGCCACGCCCACCGCATCATCGCCATGGAGCGCGGCCGCATCGTCGAGGCCGGCACGCACGACGACCTCGTCAAGCGACCCAAGGGGCTGTACGCCTACCTGTGGAC
>NZ_JBOHHL010000052.1:0-19062 GCF_050725395.1 Aquabacterium sp.
TGGGCACGGCGGCCGTCTTTGCGGAAGTCTTGCTGAGCCGGGGGCGGCGGCCGCTGGTCGTTGCGCGGATCAGGACGGCGGTCATCGAAACGCTGAGGCGCTGGACCACGCGGGCGGTCATCGCGGGGCCTTGCCGATGCTGGGCGATCGCGCTCATCGCGGCGTGGCGCCTGCGGGGCCTGGCGTTCACCCGGCCAGCGCGATGGGTCCCGTGGGGGAGACGAACGCGAAGCTGAAGGCACAGGCGCTTGCGCAGCCGCTTTGGCCGCTTCCTCACGCGCCTTGGCGGCCTGCTCGGCTTCCTCGACGGTCATGCGCTTGCGAGGGGCCGAGCCTGCACCGCGCACGGGCGGGCGCCGGGGCGCGAAAGCATCGCGTTCGGCATCGGGTGTCGCTGGCTTGTTGGCCAGGATGATTTTCTTGCGTTCGGTCATGGGGGGCCTTCTTGTCGTTCAGCGGCCGCGCATGAACAGGGCGTCGAGTTCACGCATGGAAAGTTGCCGCCAGGTGGGGCGACCGTGGTTGCATTGGTCCGCGCGGTCGGTGGCTTCCATGTCGCGCAGCAGTGCGTTCATCTCGGTGATGGTGAGCTGCCGGTTGGCGCGCACGGCGCCGTGGCAGGCCATGGTGGCCAGCAATTCATGCTGCGCGCGCTTGATCACGTCGCTGGCATCGAGTTGCGCCAGTTCGGCCAGCACCGAGCGGGCCAGGTCCACGCCATCGGCCTGGGTCAGGGCCAGTGGCACTGAACGCAGGGCCAGCGTGGTGGGGCCAAGCGCGTCGATGTCCAGGCCCAGGCTGATCAAAGCCTCGCGTTGTGATTCGGCGGTGGCGATTTCTTGCGGTGTGGCGGCGAAGCTTTGCGGAATCAACAGGGGCTGGCTTTCCAGCCGCTCGTGCGCCAGTTGGGCTTTCAGGCGTTCGTACACGATGCGCTCGTGGGCGGCGTGCATGTCGACGATGACCAGGCCTTGGGCGTTCTCGGCCAGCACGAACACGCCGCCGACCTGGGCCAGGGCGCGGCCCAGGGGCCATTCGTGCGACGGTGTTTCAAGAGATGGCTGTGCGGTGGTTTGTGCGCCGAGGGGCGTCGATGCCGGCCTGAGCGAGTCGGGCGAGAAGCCGAACGAGGTGGGCTGGTCTTGCTCGGATGCCGCGCGACCGAAGTTGGACACGGGCATGCGCTCCGACGCCAGGAAGGACGGTGATGCAGCGGCATCGGCCTGCGGCCAGCCGGTCCACCGGCGTTCTGGTGAGGCATCGGCTGGGCGTTGCCAGGCCAGTGGGCTTTGCTGGTTGACGGACAAAGGCGCCTGCACCGATGAAGGCAGGGGCCCGTCGACGGGCGACGATGCCGGCCATGCGCCACCCACCGCGGTGGACGAAGACGATGCCGCCTCGCCCGCTGCCGGCGTCGTGGCGCGCGACAAGGCCAGCGCGGCTTCCACCGACTTGCGCACCGCCTGGTGCACCTCGCGTGAATCGCGGAAGCGCACTTCGATCTTGGTCGGGTGCACGTTCACATCGACGCGGTCGGGCGCGATCTCGATGAACAACACGTACGTGGGCTGGCGCGAGCCGTGCAGCACATCTTCGTACGCCGCGCGCACGCCATGGCTCAACAGCTTGTCGCGCACATGGCGGCCATTGACGTAGAAATACTGCTGGTCGGCGCGCGAGCGGGCCGCGTCGGGCAGGCCGGTGTAGCCGTACACCCGCATCGGGCCCATGCTCAGCTCGACCGCACGCGAGGTCGACATGAAGTCGTCGCCCAGCACATCGACCATGCGCTGGTCGGGTGAACCAGCGCGCCATTGCTCCACCAGCTTGCCTTCGTGCCACACGGCAAAGCCCACGTCCGGCCGGGCCAGGGCGTGGCGCCGCACGGCTTCCAGGCAATGGGCCAACTCGGTGCCTTCCGTTTTCAGAAACTTGCGGCGGGCCGGTGTGCTGAAAAACAGTTCGCGCACCTCGACGCTGGTGCCCACGCCGCGCGCGGCCGGGCTCAGTTCACCCGACCGGGCATCCAGCCGGTGCGCATGAGCGTCTTCGGCCGTGCGGCTGGAAATCGCCATGTCCGACACGGAAGCGATCGCCGCCAGCGCCTCGCCCCTGAAACCCATGGTGGCCACACTTTCCAGGTCGTGCAATGAGCCAATCTTGCTGGTGGCGTGGCGCTTCAAGGCCAAGGGCAGCTCGTCAATCGGGATGCCGCTGCCATCGTCCTCGACCAAAATCTGGCGGATGCCGCCGGCCAGCAGCTTGACGGTGATCTGGCGCGAGCCCGCGTCCAGGGCGTTGTCCACCAGTTCGCGCACCACCGAAGCAGGGCGCTCGACCACCTCGCCAGCCGCGATCTGGCTGATGAGTTCGTCGGGCAATTCGCGGATGTTTCGGCGGGCGGAGGAGGTCGTCATCAAGGGATTGTACGAAGCCCCCGATAATGCGGGCATGGACATCGCTCAATTCCTCCTGGATTTCATCCTCCACGTCGACCAGCACCTGGCAGATTTCGTTCAAAACTACGGTGCCTGGGTCTATGCCCTGCTGTTCGTGATCGTGTTCGTGGAAACCGGTTTGGTGGTGATGCCGTTCCTGCCGGGCGATTCACTGCTGTTCATCGTGGGCACACTGGCCGGCTCGGGCGCCATGAGCCTGCCGGTGGCGATCGCCGTGCTGCTGGTGGCCGCCGTGCTGGGCGACCAGGTCAACTACACCATTGGCCGCACCATCGGGCCCAAGGTCTTCCAGTGGGAAAACTCCCGCTGGTTCAACCGCCGCGCCTTTGACGCGGCCCACAACTTCTACGAAAAGCATGGCGGCATCACCATCATCCTGGCGCGCTTCATGCCTTTCGTCCGCACCTTTGCGCCCTTCGTGGCCGGTGTGGCGCAGATGAACCGTGCCACCTTCACCGCCTACAACGTGGTCGGTGCGCTGATCTGGGTCGTGGGGTTGACGGTGGTGGGCTACCTGTTCGGCAACATCCCGCTCGTGCAGCAGCACCTGAGCAAGATCATCTGGGCGATGATCCTGGTCCCCGGCGTGCTGGCGATCTTCGGGGGCTGGCGCGCCAGCCGCAAAGAGAAGCAGAAGCTCGCGGCCTGAGGATGGCGGCGTCCAGCCCGGCGCCTCACCCCGGTGGCCGCGTGTCCGGCGCTGGCACGGTCGACACCCCTTGCTGCCGCGCCGCGGCCTCTTGGGCCCGCATGGCCCGGGTGAAGCCCTCGCGGGCTTTCAAGCGCTGAAAGTAGGCGGCCACGGCGGGCGTGAAGCGCTCGTGCAGGCCCAGGTGTTCGGCCAGGACCAGGGCATAGCCCACCGACACGTCCGCCGCCGTGAATCGGCTGGCGCACACGTGGTCTTGAGAGGCCAGCAGGGGCTCCAGCGTGCGCAGGCGTGCCAGAAACCACTTGCCATAGTCCTCGGCGACCTGGGGCTGGCGCCGTTCGGCCGTTTCGAAGCGCCCATAGCGCAGCACCAGGGTCTGCGGGAAGGTGAGGGTGGCCTCGCCGAAATGCAGGTAGTTCAGGTAGGCGCCGTAGTCCGCCTCGTCCACGCCCACGTCCAGTTGCCCCGGTGAAAACGTGCCGCCAGGTACTGGCAGATCGCGGCCGATTCGGTCATGCGCGTGTTCTGGTCCGAGAAGGCCGGCACGGTGCCCAGCGGGTTGAGCTCCAGGAACGGCCGCGCCAGCGCCCGGGGCGGGAAGGGCAGCATCTTCAGTTCGTAGGGCAGGCCCAGTTCTTCGAGCATCCACAGGGGACGCAAGGAGCGGGCGCTCATGCAGTGGTGCAGGGTGATCATGGCGGCAGTATGCCGCCAGGGGCATTGCCCCTCGATACAATGGCGCCCCTCACCACCGCTTTGGTAATCCGCCGTGTCCGACCGCCTTTTCGTCATGTCGCAGTACGTCCTGCCCAAGCAGGCCCTGACCGCTTTTGCCGGGCGCATGGCGTCGGTCAAAGGCGGCGCGCTGACCACCGCTTTCATCCGCTGGTTCGTCGGGCGTTATGGCGTGAACATGGCCGAGGCCGCCAACCCCGACATCGCCAGCTACCCCACCTTCAACGAGTTCTTCACCCGCCCCCTGAAACCGGGCGCGCGGCCCTTGGCCTCGGCCGACCTGATCTGCCCGGTCGATGGCGCGGTCAGCCAGGTCGGGCCCATCGCCGGCGACCAGGTCTTCCAGGCCAAGGGCCACCACTATTCGACGCAAGCGCTGGTGGGCGGCGACGCCTTGCTGGCCGCGCAGTTCCAGGATGGGCACTTCGCCACCATCTACCTGAGCCCGAAGGATTACCACCGCATTCACATGCCTTGCGATGGGCGGCTGACCCGCATGATCTATGTGCCCGGTGACCTGTTCTCGGTGAACCCGGCCACGGCGCGCGGCGTGCCAGGCCTCTTCGCCCGCAACGAGCGCGTGGTCTGTGTGTTCGAGACCGTGCATGGCCCCTTCGTGCTGACCCTGGTGGGCGCCACCATCGTGGGCAGCATGGCGACGGTGTGGCATGGCGTGGTCAACCCGCCACGCACGAAGGACGTGCGCGAATGGCGCTACACCGACCAGTCCATCGTGCTGAAGAAGGGCGATGAAATGGGCCGCTTCCTGTTGGGCTCGACCGTGGTGATGCTCTTCCCCAAAGGCCCCTTGACCTTCAACCCGGCCTGGGCCTCCACCGGTCCGGTCCGCCTGGGTGAAGTCATGGCCAACCGGGTCGATGCCTGACATGCTGGACATCGTCCACGAGTCCTTCTACAAGTTCGTCGCCATCGCCGACCCCGAGGCCTGCACCGTCGCCCTGCGCGAGATCACGCAAGGCCTGACTGGCAGCATCCTGGTGGCCACCGAAGGCATCAACGGCATGGTCGCGGCCACGCCCGAAGCGCTGGACGCCTTCCACGCCGCCTTGGTGGAAGACCCGCGCCTGACCGGCCTGTTCGGCGGCATCCACTTCAAGCGCAGCCCCTGCAAAACCCGGCCCTTCTTCAAGATGAAGGTGCACCACAAGCCCGAGATCCTGCCCCTGGGCGTGGCCGGCGTGGACGCCATCAACCGGACCGGCATCAACCTCGGCCCGCGCGAATGGCGCGAGCTGATCGCGCAAGACGACGTGGTGCTGATCGACAACCGCAACAGCTTCGAATTCAAGCTGGGGCGCTTCAAGAACGCGGTCGATCCGCAAGTGCACCACTTCCGCGACCTGCCCCGGTACATCGAAGCGCACGTTGACGAATGGAAAGCGCAAGGCAAGCGCGTGGCCATGTACTGCACGGGCGGCATCCGCTGCGAGAAGACCAGCGCCTGGATGCTGGACATGGACCTCCCTGTCTACCAGCTCGAAGGCGGCATCCTGAATTACTTCGCCGAGATGCCCGACGCCGACCGGGACTGGGAAGGCGAGTGCTTCGTCTTCGACAACCGCATCGCGCTCGACACGCACCTGCAGCAGACCGACACCACCGCCGAAGACGTCTACGCGGGCGACCCGGACGAGCTGTGGCGCCTGCAGCGCGCCAAGCGCCTGGCCAAAGGCAGCCGGTAGTCCGCATGGCCACCAAGCCGCTTCCCTTGCCCACCAGGGACGGCGTCGGCCCCAGTTGCGTGGCGGTGCCGGCCGGGCCTTGGCCCACCCTGGCCCAGTTCCTGCGGCAGCAGTTCCCGGCCATCGATCCTGCCATCTGGGCCGCCCGCATCGAAGCGGGCGAGGTGGTCGATGAACATGGCGTGCCGGTCACCTTGCAGCGGGCCTTCCAGCCCGGCATCCGCCTGTACTACTACCGCTCGCTGCCTGCCGAGACGGCGCTGCCGTTCGACGAAGTCGTGCTGTTCCAGGATGAACACCTGGTGGCCGTCGACAAGCCGCATTTCATGCCCGTCACGCCCGGTGGCCGCTACCTGCAGCAGACGCTGCTGGTGCGGCTCAAGCGCAAACTCGGCATCGACACCCTGGCGCCCATCCACCGCCTGGACCGCGAGACGGCCGGCGTCGTGCTGTTCTCCATCCAACCGTCCACGCGAGGCGCCTACCAGGGCGTGTTCTCGCAACGCACCGCCACCAAGCACTACGAGGCCATCGCACCGTGGCGCCCCGACCTGGCCTGGCCCCTGACCCGCCAAAGCCGCCTAGAAGAAGACGAGCATTTCATGCAGATGCGCGAGGTGCCTGGCGAGCCCAACACCAGCACCCACATCGAGGTGCTGAAAGTGCAGGGCGACCTGGCCCTGTACCGCCTCAGCCCCATCACCGGCCGCAAGCATCAATTGCGCGTGCACTGCGCCGCCCTGGGCATGCCCATCGTCAACGACCTGATCTACCCCCGCCTGAGGGCGCAGGACAGCGACGACCACGCTCGTCCTTTGCAACTGCTGGCCAAGCACCTCGAATTCACCGACCCCATCACCGGCCAGCACCGCCACTTCACCAGCCAGCAAACCCTGCGGCTGGAATGAGGCCCTTTTTCACGCCCTCATCCCGCCTTGCTCGGCTGTGCCTGCGCTGAAAATCGGACACTCAGCTTTTGTGATCGGAGCAGCGCCAGGCGATGAACACGGCGGACAGCCCTTTGGACGACCCCGACAAGACCGTCGTGGCGCCAGCCTGCCCGAAGGACGATGACCTGACCGTCATCGACCCGCTCTGGTTGCAGAAAGCGGCCACCGTCCCGGTGCCCCCACCCATGCCGGCGCCACAGCGCTCCCCGCAAGCCCAGGCCGCCGGTTCGGCCCTGGCCCTGCCGCCCGGCTTCCGCCTGCACGAATACCGCATCGACCGCGTGCTGGGCCAGGGCGGCTTCGGCATCACCTACCTGGCCACCGACGTCAACCTCAACTCGCGTGTCGCCATCAAGGAATACCTGCCGGAAGAGATCGCTTTCAGATCATCCGGCAAGACGGTCTCGGCCCACTCCACGCGCCACCGCGAGCGCTACCAGAACGGGCTCGACAGTTTTCTGATCGAGGGCCGCACGCTGGCCACCTTCCGCCACCCGAACATCGTGCGCGTGGCCCGTTTCTTCGAGGCCCACCAGACCGCCTACATGGTCCTCGAATACGAGCGCGGCAGCCCGCTCAAGGACTGGTGGCCCAAGCACGCCCACCAGGGTGAGAAGGAGCTCTCGCTGCTCTTGCAGCCCTTGCTGGACGGTCTGTCGGTGGTGCACGCCGCTGGCTTCCTGCACCGCGACATCAAGCCCGACAACATCCAGGTGCGCCAATCCGACGGCTCGCTGGTGCTGCTGGATTTCGGTTCGGCCCGCCAGGCCGTGGGTGCCTCTGAACAAGCCGACATCGCCGTCACGCCTGGCTACGCACCCATCGAGCAATACGAGGATGGCCACCAGGGCGCCTGGACCGACATCTACGCGTTCGGCGCCACCCTGTACTGGCTGGTCACCGGCAAGAAGCCGCCCGATGCCCTGGACCGCCAGATGGCCCCGCAAGACCCCTTGGTGCCCGCCACGCAGGCCGGCCAGGGTCGCTACAGCCCGCAGTTCCTGGGCGCCATCGATTGGGCCTTGCAGCTCGACCCCGCACAACGCCCGCAAGACATCGCTTCATGGCGGCGCGCGCTGTTCGCGGCCCACGCTGCCAGCATGGGTCTGCAAGAGGCCTTGCGCGCCGACGATGCGTCACACCACCTGGACCTGCCTGGTTGGGCCCTGATCAAGAAGTCGCCCCGCCTGTTGAAAGCCCGGCTGGGCGTCTACCTGCGTGGCGTGCTGTCGCCTGCGTCCTGGCCGCTGGCGCTCAAGATGACCCTGGCCATGGTGCTCACGGCGCTCATGCCCATGATGATCACGGCCTACTACAACCTCAACGCCAGCCTGGCCACGGTGTCCGCCAGCGAATTGCAGAACCTGGAGCAACTGGCCCGCAGCACGGCCGGGCGCCTGTCGCAGCTCATCAATGACAGCCAGAGCCTGGCGCGGGCCATGGGCAGCGATGCCGACTTCAGGGATTTCCTGGCCCAGCCGGTGGCGGCACGCCAGCCCGCCATCAAGGCCAAGGTGGACGCGCTGGTCGGCGCCAACCCCGACATCCTGCTGGTCATGGTGATGGACACCCAGGGCACGGCGGTGGTGTCGAGCGATGCCAGCGTCATGGGCAGGAACTTCAAGTTCCGCGACTATTTCAAGGCCGCCATGGCGGGCCGGCCGCACACCACGGGCATCGCCGTGGGCGCGGTCACGGGCACGGCGGGCGTGTTCTTCGCCCACCCGGTGTTCGATGAGCAGCGCGCGGTCATCGGCGCGGTGGTGCTGCGCTTGCGCGCGTCAGCCATCGTGTCCATCCTCAACGAGGTGCAAGAGGGCTCGATGCGCGAACCCTTCCTGGTCGATGGGGATGGCGTGTTGATTTACCACCCGGACGCGGACATGCTCTACAGCAGCCTGGCCGACCTGCCGGCCGCGAAACTGGCCGAGATCCGCGCCGACCAGCGATTTGGCCATGCCAAGGTGAACAGCCTGCGCATGCCCGGGTTGGCTGGCGTGGTGGTAGGTGCGCAGCACTTGGGCCATGTGCGCTACCACTCCACCGTTTCGCGCGAAAGCGAGATCGCCGGCTACGCGCCCGTGCTGGGCCACGACTGGGTGGTCGGGGTGAGCGAATCCGAAAAGGATTTCGAGGCCCCCCTCACGCGCCTCTACACCCAGCTGGCCTGGAGCGTTGGCCTGGTGGGTTTGCTCTTCACCGGCCTGGCCTTGCTGTTCGCCCGCAGCATCGTCCAACCCATCAGGGCCTTGACCCGCGCGGCCCATGCCTTGAAGAACGGCGACTACGCCAAGGCCAGCCTCACGGTCAAATCACGTGACGAGATCGGCCACCTGTCGCGCACCTTCAACGTGTTGATCGACGTGCTGCGCCAACGCGAACGCGAGCGCAAGCACTGATGAACTGAAGAACGGAACCGGCCGATCACAAGGCGCGGTTGCGCGCCATCGGCGGGTTCTTGGCGAAGTAGCGCTGGATGCCTGTCAGCAGGGCATCTGCCATCTTGGCCTGGTAATCCTCGTCGCGGAGCTTGGTTTCTTCTTCCGGGTTCGAGATGAAGCCCGTTTCCACCAGCACCGAGGGGATGTCCGGCGCCTTCAGCACCGCGAAGCCCGCCTGTTCGACCTTGCCTTTGTGCAGGCGCCCGATCTTGCCCAGATTGCCCAAGATGGCGTTGCCCAGCTTCAGGCTGTCCTTGATCTGCGCGGTGGTGGACATGTCCAGCAGTGCGCGCATCACCGAGGCGTCCTTGGCCTTGATGTTGACGCCACCGACCATGTCGGACGCGTTTTCCTTCTTGGCCATCCAGCGCGCGGCGGCGCTCGACGCGCCGTTCTCGGACAAGGCGAACACCGAGGCGCCGCGCGCCTGCGGGTTCAAAAAAGCATCGGCGTGGATGGACATGAAGAGGTCGGCCTGCACCCGGCGCGCCTTGGTCACGCGCTCGTTCAGCGGCACGAAGTAATCGGACTCGCGCGTGAGCATGGCGCGCATGCCGGGTTGCGCATTGATGCGCGCGCGCAGCAGCTTGGCGATCGACAGCACCACGTCTTTTTCGTAGAGACCGCTGGGGCCGATGGCGCCCGGGTCTTCGCCGCCATGGCCCGCGTCCAGCGCGATGATGACGAGGCGTTGGGTGGCCAGCCGGGCATCGGTGCTGGGTGCTTCCGCCTCCGAGGCCTTGTCCGCCGATTTGTCGGACCCCTTGGCAGGCGGCGCTGCGCGCGCCACAGCCCGGTCGTTGCTGCGTTGCCGGATGTCGCCGATGAAATCGCCCAGGGCGTCGTTGACGGCGCTGGCGGCCTGGTCGGATGCGCTGCGGCTGTTGCTGCCCAGGTTGATGGACGGCGCCGAGGCACCGCCGCCTGGCGACGAGGCCGTGGCCTCGCTGCCGCTGGACGATGACGCCGTGGGCGCGTTGTTGGCCGCCGCCGAGCCTGTCGAATGCAAGGCGAGGCGCGGGTCGGCGTCCACCACCGAATACAAGTCGAACACCATGCGGTGCTGGTAGGCCGCCACCGGGGCC
Organism: Aquabacterium sp.; assembly: GCF_050725395.1. Lineage (GTDB taxonomy): Bacteria > Pseudomonadota > Gammaproteobacteria > Burkholderiales > Burkholderiaceae_C > Aquabacterium. The sequence goes on from NZ_JBOHHL010000052.1 coordinate 10,026, forward strand.
AGCGTGAACACCTGCGGCTTGACGGGCTGCTTCAGGTCCAGCACCAGGCGCACCACGTCGGGCTTGTATTGGCCGGCGCGCACCTTGGCGATGTAGGGGTCGTCGGCGCGGACCTTGCTCACCAGCTCGCGCAGTTGCATGTTCAGTTCCAGGCCTTCGATGTCGACCACCAGCCGGCTGGGGTTGACCACCAAAAAATGCTTGGCCTTCAAGGGCGTGTCGGATTCGAGCGTGACGCGGGTGTAGTCGGACGCCGGCCACACGCGCACGGCCATGATCTGCGCGCCGCGGGCCAGTTGCATCGGGCCGAGCAACATCACCAGGGTGCCTTGCGCCCCGCGCTTCAAGACTTGACGTCGGTTCAGGTCATCCATGGGGCGTGCCCTCCTGAATCAATCGTGACAGCCAGGCCTGGCCTTGGTCCGTGCCTGCCTCTACTTGCACTTGCCGCTGGGTTTCATCCACCGAGCTCAGGTTCAGCCGCAGGTCGGGTGGGGGCAGCAGGCCAGCGGCCTTGTCGGGCCATTCCACCAGCTTCAAGCCCGCGCTGCCGAACAGGTCGCGGAAGCCCGCGTCTTCCCATTCCTGCGGGTCGTTGAACCGGTAGAAGTCGAAATGCCAGATCGGCAGCCCACCTTCGGCCTCGTGGGGTTCCACCACCGCGTAGCTGGGGCTCTTGATGCGGCCCTCGACGCCCAGGGCGCGCAACAGGTGCCGCGTGAACGTGGTCTTGCCCGCGCCCAAGGTGCCTCGCAGTTCGATGATCGCGGACCCGCCTTGCTGCAGCACCGGTTTCAGGGTGCCCGCCCACTGTCCGGCCATGGCGGCACAGGCCGCTTCGTCAGACCAGAAGAAATCGCCGCGCATCCAGGGGCGGCTCGTGGGTTGGGGCGGGGTGCTTGTTAGGATCGTCACATGCGTCAGGAACTGCGGCCAAGCCTGTCAGAAGGCACTTCAACACCGGGTTTGGACCTCGGTGAGGTGCTGACACGCTTGCGAACGTGGGCCTCGGAGTTGGGATTTTCGCAGATTGGGGTCGCGGACGTGGACTTGTCAAGTGCCGAGGCCGGTTTATTGGACTGGTTGGCGCGTGGTTTCCACGGTGACATGCACTACATGGCCGCCCATGGGCTCAAAAGAGCCCGCCCGGCCGAACTGGTGCCGGGCACCGTGCGGGTCATCACCGCGCGCATGGATTACCTGCCCGGGGCCACGCCGGAGGGCTGGCAAGCCATCGAGTGGGACCGCCTGGCCCGCCCTCTGGATGCCACCGTGTCGGTCTACGCGCGGGGCCGGGACTATCACAAGGTGCTGCGCGCCAGGCTGCAAACCTTGTCCGACCGATTGGCCGCGCACCTGGGGCCGTTTGGCCACCGCGTGTTCACCGATTCCGCCCCGGTCATGGAGGTGGAGCTGGCCAGCCGCAGCGGATTGGGGTGGCGCGGCAAGCACACGCTGCTGTTGTCGCGCGACGCGGGGTCGACCTTCTTCCTGGGCGAGATCTACGTGGACCTGGCCTTGCCGCTGACAGCGCCCGAGACCGCGCACTGCGGCTCTTGCCAGTCGTGCATGGACGTGTGCCCGACCCAGGCCATCGTTGGCGAGCGGCAGGTGGACGCGCGGCGCTGCATCTCTTACCTGACCATCGAACATGGCGGTCCCATCCCGCTGGAGTTGCGCCCGCTGATGGGCAACCGCATCTACGGTTGCGACGATTGCCAGCTGATCTGCCCCTGGAACAAGTTCGCGCAGCGCGCGCAAGTGCCCGATTTCGACGCGCGGGCCGTGTTCGACGCACCCACCCTGTTGCAGCTGTGGGCCTGGGACGAAGCCACCTTCATGCGGACCCTGGAAGGCAGCCCCATCCGCCGCATCGGTTTTGCCAAATGGCAGCGCAACATCGCCGTCGCCTTGGGCAACGCGCTGCGGGCCACGGGTGATGCCGAGGTCCGGGCAGCCTTGCAGCAATGGCTGGCCGCGCCTCCGGCTGGGGCCGGTGCAGACCTGGTAGGCGAGCATGTGCGGTGGGCCTTGCAGTCGCCGCTTGTGTGAGAAATGTCGCTTTGCCTTGGCTTGGAGGCAGGCAGGGAGGCTGCAAATTCTGCATGATCTGTCCACTCGGCGAGTTGGCCGAGGATCAATCAGCAGGGAGCTACTTTGAATCATCGGAACACCGTTTTCGGACTGGCCCTGGTCGGGTCCATCGCCTTAGGTGCGGCAGCACATGCGGCAACACTGCGCTTTGTCTACAAAGGCACGGTCATCTACACCGACCATTCGCTGTCGGGCGTGGAGGTGGGCACGGTGTTCACCGGCACGTTCAGCTATGACACGGCCACGGTGGCCGACTACGACTTCGGCAGCTCGGCCAACTACACCAACCTGGCACCTCATCAATTCACCGCCACGGTGGCGGGGCACCAGATTTCTTCAAATGGTGTCAGCACCTACGTGGTCGACAATTTTGGCGGCAACGTCGAGGATGGTGTCACCATCTCGGGCGGCTACCCGATGTCGGTGGATGGCGGTGTGTTCGAAAATGGCAGCCTGGGCCTGACGGTGTACAGCGGGCCGGGCCAGACGGGGGTGCTGACCAGCACGGCCCAGCCCTTGAATCTGGATGTGAAGGCCTTCAATGCGGGCAACACCTTGAACTATGGCTGGGTGCAGAGAGACGGTGGCCAGACAGGCGGCATCATCGGCTTCACCATCGACAACATCGCGCGCGTCTGTCCGGTGAGCCACGAGGTGGTGAGCACGCAGGGAGGCACCTTCAATGCCACGGTGACCGTGACCAACCAGGGCGCCCAACCGGTGTCCGGCTGGTCGGTTCAGTGGACGTACAAGTCAGCGACGATTCTGGCGAAAATCAAGAACGCCACCATTGCACAATCTGGCTTCAAGAACTTCACCGCCTTCCCGCTGCCCGGTAGCAAAGCCATCGCGCCAAACGGCTCCGTGACCTTCAGCTTCATGGGTACGAAGATCTCGGGACTGCCGGTGTTGAGCGGCATGACGCTCAAGATGGGTGGGCAGTCCTGCACGCTCCCTTGAGGTTCAGGGTTTCATGTCGAGGGCGTGCCGGCCTGCCACCAGCGTCTTGACACGACGCAAACCAGCGCGTCGATGCTGGCGATGTCGCTCAGGTCGATGGCCTCGGGCTGACCGCCCTGAAGGGGCAGCACCACCAGGCTGTCATCGCGCTGGTGCATCAGTTCGCGGATCAGCAGGCGCCCATCGTTCATCGTGAGGATGAGGTGGTCTTCGGCGGGCAGGGGGGCGGCGGCGGTTTGCAGCAGCAGGTATTGGCCATCCCGGGCATAGGGCGACAAGGCGTTGCCCTTGACCTTGGCGGCCCAGAGGTTCTCGGCCGCCAAAGGGGTCAGCACATGGCCATCGGCCTGGCCTGAGGCGAGGCCTTCCAGCACCTCGATGCTGCCATCGGCCCCGAGGCGGTAGGTGCGCAGCACGGGCGCGTGAACAGCGGGACCGATGTCATAGCGAGATGGCGATTCATGGAGCCGAAGCCCGCCTTGTCGAAGTCCGCCTTGTTCCAGTGCCACCGCCTGCCCATGCCCCGTGGCCAACCAATCGGCCGACACGCGCAGTTCGCGGGCCAGCGCTGCGGTGTGCGTGCTGCCTTGCGCATTCGATTCGGCATGGCAGAGGTACTGGATCGATTGAGGCTTCACACCCACTGCCCGCGCCAGCTCGCTCTGGTTCGTTTTGCCGGCGCGGTTCATGGCCCACAAGAGGCGTCCGGTGAAAGTCTTCCATTCGTTCATGGCGCAAATGCTACAAAGCTATTTGTGGCATGACTTGCAAAAATATGTGCAATGAACTACAAATTGGTCTGCAGATGGGAGAGAAAAATGACACCTCAGGAAGCGCTCAAAAAAGCCGTGACCATCGTGGGCTCGCAAGCCCGCTTGGCGCGCGAAATCGGCGGCGGCATCACGCAGGCCCATGTCTCCTACTGGATGACGCAGGCCCCGGTGGTGCCCGCCGAACACTGTCCGTCCATCGAGCGCATCGTCGGCAAGGCGGTGCGCTGCGAAGAACTCAATCCACGCGTCGATTGGTGGGTGCTGCGAAGTTAGCGGCCTTCAGTTTCTTCCCACCCCCGACGGACCCACAAGCTCAGGGCGCCCGCGCGATGTGAATGCGCGGGGCAGGCTGCTCCTCCCCATGCCATCCCCTGTGCATGCGGCCTGTTTGTCCTGATGGCGGGGGTGGGCTTTTTTTTCAGCTGTTCACCAGCACGACCTTGCCGCGCACCTGGCGTGCGCCCATCAGCGCGAAGGCTTCCTTCAGTTGCGACATGGGCAGCTTGTGCTCGATCAGTGGCTTGATCTTGCCTTCCATGTACCAGGCGGCCAGTTGCATCAGGCAGGCGGCGTTGTTCTGCGGCTCGCGCTTGGCAAACTCGCCCCAGAACACGCCCATGATCGACGCGCCTTTCAGCAGCGCCAGGTTCAGAGGCAAGGCGGGGATGGTGCCATTGGCAAAGCCGATGACCAGGTAGCGGCCGCGCCAGCCAATGGAGCGGAAGGCCGCTTCGGTCAGGTCGCCACCCACCGGGTCGTAGACCACGTCGGGCCCTTTGCCGCCGGTCAGCGTCTTCAACTCGTCGCGCAGGTTTTGCGTGGCGTAGTTGATGGTGTCGTCGGCGCCCAGTTGTTTGCACAGCGCGCACTTCTCGTCGCTCGACGCGGCGGCGATCACCTTGGCGCCCGCGGCTTTGGCGATCTGGATGGCGGCCGTGCCCACGCCGCCGGCGGCGCCCAGCACCAACACCGTTTCGCCCGCCTTCAAGGCGGCGCGGTCCATCAGCGCGTGGTAGGAGGTGCCATAGGTGCACAAAAACGCGGCAGCGTCTTCAAACGAAAACGCGGGCGGCAAAGGCATCAGCATCGCGGCGGGCGCGACGGTGTGCGTGCCAAAGCCGCCCGTGCCGGCAAAGCCCGCCACCTGCGTGCCCACGGCCAAATGCTTGACGCCTTCACCCACGGCCTCGACCACGCCGGCGAACTCGGCGCCGGGCACGAAGGGCGGGTTGGGCTTCATCTGGTACTTGCCCTGCACGATCAGCAGGTCGGGGAAGTTCAGGCTGGCGGCCTTGATGGCCACGCGCACTTCGCCCTTGCCCGGTTCGGGCGTGGGGCTTTCTTTCCAGGTCAGGGCATCGACGCCGGTGGGGTCGTCACAGGTCCAGGCTTGCATGGTGTCTTGTCTCCTACACGGGTTGTTTGGTGAACGTGTTGCATTGGTTGATGTCGCCAGACTCGAAGCCGCGCTTGAACCAGCTCACGCGCTGTTGGCTGCTGCCATGGGTGAAGCTTTCGGGCACCACCTGGCCTTGCGATTTGCGCTGCAGCGTGTCGTCGCCGATTTGCGAGGCGGCGTTCAGGGCTTCTTCGATGTCACCGGCCTCGATGATCTGGCGCGAGCGTTGGGCGCGGTTGGCCCACAGGCCGGCATAGCAGTCGGCCTGCAACTCAAGGCGCACGCTCAGGGCGTTGTACTGGGCCTTGCCGACGCGGCCGCGGGCCTGGTCCAGCTTGGCCGAGGTGCCCAACAGGTTTTGCACATGGTGGCCGACCTCGTGCGCGATCACGTAGGCTTGGGCGAAATCGCCGGGGGCGCCCAGGCGGTCGCGCAGGGTGTCGTAGAAGGCCAGGTCGATGTAGACCTTGTGGTCGGCCGGGCAATAAAACGGGCCCATGGCCGCCTCGCCCCGACCGCAGCCCGTGCTGGTGGCGCCCCGGAAAATCTTCAGCTTGGGTTGCTCGTACTGGCCACCGGCCTGTTTGAAGATGTCGCCCCAGACGTCTTCAGTGTCGGCCAGCACGGTGGCCACGAACTGTACCTGGGGGTCTTTGCTGGGCTGCTGCGGGGCAGACGGGTCGGCCTGCCGGCTGACCTGCGCAGGCGCCGAGCTGCCCACCACGCCGCCACCGCCGCTGAGCATGTTCAGCACCGTCATGGGGTTGATGCCCAGGAAGTAGCTGGCCACCAGGGCGATGGCCACCGTGCCCAGGCTGAGCCCGCCACCGCCGATGGAAAAACCTTGGCGGCCTCCACCCGAGCTGTCGTCCCGGGCATCTTCGACGTTGTCGCTTTGACGGTTGCCTTGCCAGCGCATGGTGAACTCCAAAAGTGGGCCGCCGGCATGGGCGGTGCCTGGGAATGGTAGCAGTGACTAAAATGGCCCCTTGACCTTCTTCGCGATCCCCGTTCGCCCACTTCATGCCCGCTCAAATTTCGGCCGCCCCGCTCCCCGTCGTCATCATCGGTGCGGGCCTGGCGGGCCTCACGGTCGCCTTGCACCTGGCCGAGACGCAACCCGTCATCGTGCTGGCCAAGCGCCAGCTGGAAGAGGCGGCCACGGCCTGGGCGCAGGGCGGCATCGTCGGCGTGCTGGGCAATGACGACAGCATCGGCTCCCATGTGCGCGACACGCAAGAGGCCGGCGCCGGACTGGTCGACGAACACACCGCCGAGTTCATCGCCCGACACAGCGCCCGCGCGGTGCAGTGGCTGGTCGAACGCGGCGTGCCGTTTTCGCCCGACCCCGATGGCCCGCTGGGCCTGCACCTGACGCGCGAAGGCGGCCACGCCGTGCGGCGCATCGCCCATGCGGCCGATGCCACCGGCAAGGCCATCCACGATGTGCTGCTGGCCGAAGTCAAGCGCCACCCCAACATCAGCATGCGCGAGCGCTGGATGGCCGTGGACCTGATCACCGACCGCCATTTGCGCAAGGGCGGCGCGCCATCGGCCAACACGCAGCGCTGCCACGGCGTCTACGCGCTCGACATCGAAACCCACCGCGTCGAGACCCTGCCGGCTTCGGCTGTGGTGCTGGCCACCGGCGGCGTGGGCAAGGTCTACCGCTACACCAGCAACCCGGACACCGCCACGGGCGATGGCATCGCCATGGCCTGGCGCGCTGGCTGCCGCGTCGGCAACATGGAGTTCATCCAGTTCCACCCGACCTGCCTCTACCACCCCCAAGAGCGCAGCTTCCTGATCACCGAGGCCCTGCGCGGCGAAGGCGCTTACCTGCGCCTGCCCGATGGCACGCGCTTCATGCCCGCGCACGACGAACGCGGTGAACTTGCCCCGCGCGACATCGTCGCCCGCGCGATCGACTTCGAGATGAAGAAGCACGGCCTGGACCACGTCTGGCTGGACGCCACGCACCTGGGCGAGGCCTTCCTGAAAGAACACTTCCCCACCATCCACGCGCGTTGCCTGAGCCTGGGCATCGACATCGCCACGCAATTCATCCCCGTGGTGCCGGCCGCGCACTACACCTGCGGTGGCGTGGTGACCGACCTTCAGGGCCGCACCGACCTGCCCGGACTCTATGCGGTGGGCGAGACCACCTACACCGGCCTGCACGGTGCCAACCGCCTGGCCAGCAACTCGCTGCTCGAATGCGTGGTGCTGGGCCGCACCTGTGCCGACGACATCCAGGCTCAACAGCCGCCCAAAAGCCCAGCTTTGCCCGGCTGGGATGAAAGCCAGGTGTCCGATGCCGACGAGGAAGTCGTCATTTCGCACAACTGGGATGAACTGCGCCTGGTGATGTGGAACTACGTGGGCATCGTGCGCACCACGCGCCGCCTGGAGCGCGCGCTGCACCGCATCAAGCTGCTGCGCAGCGAGATCGACGACTACTACGCGGCCTTCCGCGTGAGCCGAGATTTGCTGGAATTGCGCAACCTGGTCGATTGCGCCGAGCTGATCGTGCGCTCGGCCCTGTCGCGCCAGGAAAGCCGTGGCCTGCACTACAGCCGCGACTACCCGCGCACCTTGCCGGTCAGCTTCCCGACCATCCTGAGCAAGAAGCCCAAGAAGCGGGACGCCTGGTTGCCTTGACGGGGCCTGGTGTTTCAGCGCCTCGCGCGCATCGCGAAGCGCGCCTGCACGAACTCGCAGGCATAACGCACCGCCTCGGCGATGGCCGTCTCGTTGTCGGCCCGCTCTTTCTCGGTCAGGTAGAACACCAAGTCCACCTCGTGGCGGATGTAGCGCGTGGGCAGGTGGTTGAGCGCCACGCAGGCCACGTCCGGCAACTGGTCTGCGGTCAGCAGTGGGTAAGAGGGCGCGGCCTCGACCACGGCCTCGAAGACCTGGCGTTCGAAATAATTGCGCAGCGATGAGAAATCAGCGGTCATGGGCGGGCCCGTCCTGGAAAGGTGCCTGCCAGTTTCGCGCATCGGGGCCGTTTGCATGAGGCCTTGGCCCTGTTTCGAGACAGGGCTCTGTGCACTATGCCCGCCGCCGGCCCCTTGTCTCAGGCGGTGCCCAGCCGTTCCAGCACCCGCAGCGAGAAATCGACCGCCTTGACGTCCTTGGTCAGCTTGCCGATGGAGATGCGGTCGACGCCCGTGGTGGCAATGGCGCGCAACTGGTCCATGGTCACGCCGCCCGAGGCTTCCAGCAGGGCCTGGCCTTGCGTCAGCTCTTCGTTGAGGGCCACGGCCTGGCGCATCAGGTCCAGGTCGAAGTTGTCCAGCAGCACGCTGACGGCGCCAGCGCTCAGGGCTTCGCGCAACTGGGCCAGGTTTTCCACCTCAATCTGGATGCTGATCTGGTCACGCAAGGGCTGGGCCTGGGCCGCGACCAAAGCCTGGGCATTGCGCAAGGCCTGCGTCACGCTGCCGGCCGCCGCGATGTGGTTCTCTTTGATGAGGATGCCGTCGTACAGGGCCAGGCGTTGGTTGGCGCCGCCACCCACGCGCACCGCGTACTTCTGGGCCAGGCGCAAGCCCGGCAGCGTCTTGCGGGTGTCGAGCACCACGCAGCCGCGTGGGTTGGGCGAGGCGCCTTCGATGGCCTGCATGTGCACGTGCGCCAGGGTGGCCACGGCCGACAAGGTCTGCACGAAGTTGATGCCCGGGCGCTCGGCGGTCAGCAGGGCGCGCGCATCGGCTTCGATCAGGCAGACCTCGGTGTCGGGCGACATCAGGGCGCCTTCGGCATAGGCCCAGGTGATCTGGGCTTGCGGGTCGAGCTTGAACAGGCA
>NZ_JBOHHL010000053.1:0-16825 GCF_050725395.1 Aquabacterium sp.
GCTGATCAGTGGTGATGACCTCTATGGTCTCTGTACGCCTAGTCATACTCACAGTCCTATTCCTATCCGTAAGATAAGCGATAGTCCGTGTCCGGTGAATCAGGGGGCCGTTTCAAGCATTCAATCGCTGAGCCGCTGCAGAAACGTACAACAGCACTGGCGCCACCGTGATGCTCGCCAGCAAGATATAAAGCAATTGCCGGATGAGCGGAGAACGCGACTGGAATTGCACGAAGACCGACAGCAAAATGACCAGCATGGGCAGCACCATCGCCAGTGCGGTAGCCACCAGGAATTGGCGGCGCGGTAGCCGCCCAATGTCAAAAACGATGACGAGGCACATCCACAACAGTGCCGCTGACCTGGCGATCTCCAAGACGACGCAAGCCAGTGTCACCAAGCCGATACCGAACAGCACCTGCGGAAAGGCCAACATCGAATCCCGCCAGTGCAGGCTGATGCCACTGCGCAGAACCGCATAGAACAGGCTCATGCCCGCCAGCGTATAGGCGGCCAGTGCAAGGAATTGCCACCACTGGGCATGCCCCAGGATCGGAAGAAGCATTGCCAACGCCACGCCGCCCAGATAAGGAAACAGCGTCAAACGGAAGCGCTTGAGGGCTTGATGTTGCCGCAGGGCAAGGTCCGAGTCGGATGAGCCATGACTGGGCTCGGCGAGGTCGGACTCAGACGCAAAAGACAGATCTGGCAACGATTTCCCTTGCGCAGCCGGGCTTGAGGGGGCGGTCAAACTCACAGATTCTGGCGCTTTTACAGGGGGGCACGGAATACACGCACGATGAGGTGGGCGCGCTTCAGCTTGTTCATGATGAGGCTTCTTTCTGAACACGGTCAGTGTTCGACAGGACAACATCGGGGTTAATCGGTCGATCCGGCAACCCTCTGGAACATCATCTTCTGCCAGTCGTACACAAATCACAAGTTGGTCGGCTTGTTGTCTACTTCAGCGTGAATAAAGCGCGCAACTACGCCAGGCGCGGCCCTCATACATGCCCGCCATGGCGCCGAACAATGCGTTGCATGAGGCCACCCACCGAGGAGGCCGCAGCCCATCAATGCAATGGCTGGGATGCGCTAGCAATTGCTTGAGCACCTCCCGGAGGTAGCCCAACGCAGCGTGAAAGTTCATGGCCTCAAGATGGCCTACGTCGAGAAAGGCGTTGGCAACGCCGTCGTCTTCCTTCACGGCAATCCGACCTCTGCGTACCTGTGGCGCAACATCATCCCTTACCTGGAAGGTTCGGCCGCTGCATCGCTCCCGATCTCATCGGGATGGGCGACTCGGAGAAGCTCCCGGATTCTGGCTCCACCTCCTACACGTTCGCCGAGCACAGCAAGTACCTTCATCGATTTTTTGAATCGATCGACATCGATGGTCCTTTGACCCTCGTCGTCCACGATTGGGGTTCGGATTGCGAGCCCATCAGCAGCGCGCGTCGGCACTCACGAAGCGCGTGGTCGTGTGCGCCGGCGATAGCCTGACCCACGCCAGCTTGAGCGGTGACTACCGGCTCTCCTTCAGGAACGATTTCCGGAGACGGTGTTCGTGAATGCCGGCCAGAACGGAGCAACGTCCCTGGATCTGGTAAAACGAGTCGATGACATCGCGGCGTGCAGTCCAACCGCGGTAACGCTCCTGATCGGTTGCAAGAAGCTCGTTATTCTTGGGGCAACCGGCAGAACCGGGCGGCTTGTCGCCGAGCAAGCCTTGGCTCGAGGTCACAGCGTTGCCGCCGCGCGCGAGCCTCGCGATAGCGATCAGCTTGCTCGCTGATCGCCGGGCAAGACGCGGTTATCTCATGCCTCGGCCAGCGATCTTCCAAGGACGCGGGCCTCCTCCAGGAAAGTGCGCGAGCGGTTATCCGGGCCATGAGTGCGTGCGGCGTGCGCCGCTATCTCGTGATTTCCCAGGGTCTGCTGTATCCAACAGCCAACCCAGTCCTTTTGCTGTTGCGACCAACGAAGGGCATCCCGATGACGGATGCCGCGATCCCGGCTGGAGCCCGGTATTCGAGAATCACGAAATCATCCCTCCAAAGTGGCGGGATTTTGTGATCTGCCGTGAGACAAGCCGAAACAAAAAGCCCTTGATTTCACCAGGAAATCAAGGGCTTAGGGGCGTCATGAGACGCAGTGAAGCGAAATCACATGTGGTCGATCATCACCTGGCCAAACCCCGAGCACGACACCTGCGTCGCGCCATCCAGCAGTCGGGCGAAGTCATACGTCACCTTCTTGCTCAGGATGGACTTTTCCATCGACGAGATGATCAGGTCGGCGGCTTCGAACCAGCCCATGTGGCGCAGCATCATTTCGGCCGACAGGATTTCGGAACCGGGGTTCACGTAATCCTTGCCAGCGTACTTGGGCGCCGTGCCGTGGGTGGCTTCGAACATGGCCACCGAGTCCGACAGGTTGGCGCCCGGGGCGATGCCGATGCCACCCACTTGCGCGGCCAGGGCGTCAGAGATGTAGTCGCCATTCAGGTTCAGCGTGGCGATCACGCTGTACTCGGAAGGACGCAACAGGATCTGCTGCAAGAAGGCGTCGGCGATGGCGTCCTTCACGATGATGTCCTTGCCCGTCCTCGGGTTCTTGAACTTCGCCCAGGGGCCGCCGTCGATCAATTCGGCGCCAAACTCGCGCTGGGCCAATGCATAGCTCCAGTCGCGGAAGCCACCTTCGGTGTACTTCATGATGTTGCCCTTGTGCACGATGGTCACGCTGGGCTTGTCATTGTCGATGGCGTATTGCAGGGCCTTGCGCATCAGGCGCTCCGTGCCGTCGATGGACACGGGCTTGATGCCGATGCCGGACGTTTCGGGGAAGCGGATCTTCTTGACGCCGAACTCGTCCTGCAGGAACTTGATCAGCTTCTTGGCCTTGTCGCTCTTGGCTTCGAATTCGATGCCGGCGTAGATGTCTTCCGAGTTCTCGCGGAAGATCACCATGTCGATCTTTTCGGGTTCCTTCACGGGGGAAGGCACGCCCTTGAAGTAGGTGACCGGACGCAGACAGACGTACAGGTCGAGCTCTTGGCGCAGGGCCACGTTCAGCGAACGGATGCCGCCGCCCACAGGCGTCGTCAGCGGGCCCTTGATCGAAACCACATAGTCCTTCAGGACCTTGAGCGTTTCTTCGGGCAGCCACACGTCGGGACCATAGACCCGGGTGGACTTCTCGCCAGCGTAGATTTCCATCCAGTGGATCTTGCGCTGGCCGCCATACGACTTCTCGACGGCCGCATCCACGACCTTGATCATCACGGGCGTGATGTCAAAACCGGTGCCGTCGCCTTCGATGTAGGGAATGATGGGGTTGTGGGGGACATTGAGCGAAAAGTCCGGGTTCACCGAAATTTTCTGCCCACCTTCGGGCACTTTGATGTGCTGATACATGATTGTGGTCTCCGCGTTTGGCGTTTCCGTTAAACGATGCCATGGATATCGGCAACGTGCCTGAGAATTCTACGCGAGCCCCCCCGAGCATCACGTCGATGTATCCATCTAAACCAAATTTAGGCGGCGCCCGGCTGCGCATTGGCCCCTGGCAAAGCCAGGCGTTGCGTGTCGTTGACGATTTATCATGCCCATTCAGCCCTCGCCGCCCACAAGGATCCGCGCCATGACCGCGTTGTTGAAGAAGAAGATCGTTCAGCCAGCCGCCTTCGCCCTGATGGCCGCGGTCCTGAGCGCCCTGCCCGTCCACGCCCAGGACCGCGCGCAGCACCTGCCCACGGTGACGCTGGGCGCCGGTTTCCACAACATCAAGGCCGAAGTGGCCTTGACCGAGCAACAGCACGAAATAGGCCTGATGCACCGCACCAGCATGGGGCCCAACGAGGGCATGATCTTCATCTTCGACCGGCCTGGCCAGCAGTGCTTCTGGATGAAGAACACGCTGATCCCGCTGGCGGTGGCCTTCGTGGCGGATGACGGCACCATCGTCAACCTGGACGAGATGAAACCCGAGACGCTCAACCCCCACTGCTCGGCCAAGCCCGTGCGTTTCGTCCTGGAAATGAACACGGGCTGGTTCAGCAAGCGCGGGCTCAAGCCAGGCCTCAAGCTGACCGGCCAGCCCTTCGAGACCGCGCCAGCCAAGTGACCACCTTCACCGGGTCTTGGCCGCGATCTTTTCCTTGAGCTGAGCCAGCACGGTCAAGGCGGCTTCTCGTCCGGCCAGGATGGACAGGCGCCGGTTGCCGAAGTCGCCCCCGCCGATGCCCGACAGCTTGGGCCGCATCACCACGTCGGCATCCTGCAGTTCGTACTGGCTGATGCTGTGGCCCATGATGTTGAAGGCCTGCAGCAGGATGTCCACCGCGCCCTTGGTGGGCTGGCCTTCCGGAATCGCGGATATGTCCACGGCGATGACCAGGTCGGCCCCCATCTGCCGCGCATACTTGACCGGGATGGGCGACACCAGGCCGCCATCCACGTACTCGCGTCCGGCGATGCGGACGGGCTCGAACACCGCCGGCACCGAACTGGAGGCACGCACGGCAGTGCCCGGATCACCTCGCCGAAACAGGATGGGTTGACCCGAACTCAGGTCCGTGGCGACGATGCCCAGCGGTATCGGCATCTGTTCGATCGATTTGCCATTGGTGAAGCCCCGCACGAACCTCGCCAAGGCTTCGCCCTTCATCACCGAGCGGCCCGGGAACACCCAATCGGTCATCGTGGACTCGTCCAGGTTCATGGCCAGCGAGCCCAGTTCGACGGGCGTCTTGCCCGCCGCGTACAAAGCCGCGACCACGCTGCCTGCCGACGTCCCGACGACGACATCCGGCTTGATGCCCTGCTCCTCCAGCACCTGCAGCACGCCAATGTGGGCAAAACCCCTGGCCGCGCCACCGCCCAGCGCCAGCCCGATCCGTGGCGGGCGTGGCACGGGTTTGACCAAGGGCACCACCACGGGCGCTTGGACCACCGGTGCGACAACCGTCGGCGGGGGCGATGAGGTGAAGGAGCTGCAGGCGGACAAAGCCAGGACCAGCGTGGCGGACAGCAGACGCCGAGCGCCATATTCCACAGAAGAATAAGCAAAATTCAAAATTGTTCTTCTCATTTATATAGAAGTTTTTTACAGTTCGGCCTCATTCATGAAAGCTGTAGTGTCTCAATGATTTTTGACTGGACCGCCGTGGCCGCCGGCGCGGGCGTGGGCCTGATTGTGGGGCTGACTGGGGTGGGAGGTGGTTCATTGATGACCCCGCTGCTGATTTCCGTGTTTCACCTGGACAAGGCGGTGGCGATTGGCACGGATCTGTGGTTCGCGGGCCTGAGCAAGGTATCAGGTTCGATCGCGCACCACCGGGAAGACCACGTTGACTACCGCATCACGAAATTGATGCTGTCGGGCTCGATCCCGGCGGCCATTGCCACACTGACTTACATGCACATGGTGGGCATCACCAAGAGCGGCGACAGCATGTTGTCCTTCGCCTTGGCCATTGCCCTGGTGCTGACAGCGGTGACGGTGGCGTTTCGGCCCGTGTGGTCGCGGGTGGGCGTCTGGCTGGAGCGGTGGATCACCCCGGCTCGCCAACCCACCCTGACGGTGGTCTGCGGCCTGATCCTGGGCGTGCTGGTGTCTTTGAGTTCCATCGGGGCCGGCGCGGTGGGTGCCACGCTGATCCTGCTGTTGTACCCGCGGCTGGACATCCGCAAGTTGGTGGGCACTGACATTGCACATGCCGTGCCGCTCACCATCGTGGCCGGCATCGGCCATGCCTCGCTGGGCAACGTCAATTGGTTGATTTTGATTGAATTGTTGATGGGTTCACTCCCCGGGATATGGGTGGGGGCCAAGCTGACGAAGCATTTGCCTGAGACAATCACACGTTTCGCGCTGTGTTGCTGCCTTCTTCTGGCGGCACGCAAGGTTCTCGTGGCGGCTTGACCCACTGCCTTACCAAGCCCCCGACGCAACCTTACTCGCGACATCCGCATCTTTTTTTGACACATTGACACCCGGGCTCACCACCGGGTAGACGCCATGTATCAGTACACCGAATTTGACAAACAGTTCGTCCGCGCACGCGCGGCGCAGTTCCGCGACCAGTTGGACCGCAACCTGGCCGGCAAGCTGAGCGATGACGAATTCCGCCCCCTGCGCCTGCAAAACGGCTGGTACGTGCAGCGCCATGCGCCCATGCTGCGGGTGGCGGTGCCCTACGGCGAACTGTCGAGTGTGCAACTGCGCCAATTGGCCAAGATCTCGCGCGAATACGACCGCAGCTACGCGCACTTCACCACGCGCCAGAACCTGCAATACAACTGGATCCCGCTGACCAAGAGCGCCGACGTGATGGACCAGTTGGCCGCGGTCAACATGCATGGCATTCAAACGTCGGGCAACTGCATCCGCAACATCACCAGCGATGCCCTGGTGGGTGTGGCCGCCGATGAAATCATCGACGCGCGCCCCTATTGCGAAGTGATTCGCCAGTGGTCCACCCTGCACCCCGAATTCGCCTTCCTGCCGCGCAAGTTCAAGATTGCCGTCAACGGTGCCAAGGAAGACCGCGCGGCCACCTACTGGCACGACATCGGCCTGCACCTGCGCTTCAATGACGCGGGTGAAGTCGGCTTCAAGGTGCTGGTGGGCGGTGGCATGGGCCGCACGCCCATCACCGCCAGCGTCATCAGCGAATTCATCCCCTGGCAGCAGATCCTGATCTACATCGAAGCCATCGTGCGGGTCTACAACCGCTATGGCCGCCGCGACAACATGTACAAGGCCCGCATCAAGATCCTCGTCAAGGCCGAAGGCCAGAAGTTCTTCGACCAGGTGGAAGAAGAGTTCAAGCAGATCCTGACGCGTGACGTCGATGGCGCTTCGCACACCATCCCGCAGTCCGAGCTGGACCGCGTGTCGGCCAGTTTCGTGCAACCCGCTGGCGTGGTCGCGCACGATGCTGCCGGCAATGGCGCCCCCGCCGATGTGCCCGTGGCCTTCACCAAATGGCTGGAGCGCAACACGCACGCCCACAAGGTCAAGGGCTACAAGGCCGTGACCCTGTCGCTCAAGCGCGTGGGCCTGCCGCCTGGCGATGCCACCGACGACCAGATGGACAAGGCCGCCGGACTGGCCGACCAGTTCAGCCAGGGCGAATTGCGCGTCACGCACGACCAGAACCTGCTGCTGCCGTGGGTGCGCGAGGAAGACCTGTACGCGCTGTGGGAAGCCGCCAAGGCCGCCACGTTCGCAGCCCCGAACATCGGCCTGCTGAGCGACATGATCGCCTGCCCCGGTGGCGACTTCTGCGCCCTGGCCAACGCCCGCTCCATCCCCATCGCCAACGAGCTGATCGAGCGTTACCAAGACCTGGACGAGCTTTACGACATCGGCGACATCGACCTGCACATCAGCGGTTGCATCAACTCCTGCGGCCACCACCACAGCGGCCACATCGGCATCCTGGGCGTGGACAAGGACGGCACCGAGTGGTACCAGGTCACCCTGGGCGGCTCGGACGGCTCCAGCCACGCGCCCGTGAGCGCCGTCGGCAAAGTCATCGGCCCCTCGTTCGCAGCCGATGAAGTCACCGACGTGATCGAAGCCGTGATCGAGACCTACCGCGGCCAGCGCGCGGCGAACGAGAAGTTCATCGACACCGTCACCCGCGTGGGCCTGGACCCGTTCAAGACCGCCGCCAACGCCGTGCGCCGTTCGACCGCGAAGAAAGCAGCCTGACCATGAAATTCATCGACACCCACCACGACCAGTGGCGCACGGCCGGCGGCGAAGACGGCCCGATCTCTCACCCACCCAAGGTGGACCACAGCCTGCTGACCTTGGGCCAATGGCACGCCGTGCGCGAGCAATGGCCTGCCGACAAGGCCGTGGGCGTGGTCTTCCCCAACGATGCCGACATCGAAGTGCTCGAGTGCGACGTGAACAAGCTGTCGCTGGTGGTGCTGCAGTTCCCCAAGTGGGTGGACGGCCGCGCCTACAGCCAGGCGCACATCCTGCGTTCGCGCTACCGCTTCACGGGCCAGATCCGCGCCACCGGCGAAGTGCTGGTCGACATGATGCCGCTGCTGCAACGATCGGGTTTTGATGCCGTGGTGCTGCGCCACGACCAGGAACGTGCCGCCGCCGAGCGCGCGCTGGGTTTCTTCGCCGCGCGGGGCCACTACCAGGGCGACGTGCAACAAACCAAGCCGGTGTTCGCACGATGAGCGCCATCGCCCTGTACGCCAAGGCCAGCCCCGACTTCGAGGCCAAGCTGGCCGAGACCGTCGCGTTGCTCAAGGCCGCAGCGGCCGAGCACCCGGGCAAGGTCGTCCAGGCCACCAGCCTGGGTGTCGAGGACATGATCGTCACCGACCTGATCGCGCGCCACCACATCGACATCGCCATCGGCACGCTCGAAACCGGCATGCTGCACCCGCAGACGGTGGCCATGATCGGCACCATCGAGTCCACGTATGGCTTGAAGGTCGAGGTCTACCAGCCCGTGCAGGAAGTGGCCATCGAGTTCGTTCGCCAGAACGGCGAGAAGGCCATGTACGAGAGCATCGACCTGCGCAAGGCCTGCTGCGGCTTCCGCAAGCTGGAACCCCTCAGCCGCATGCTGGCCAGCCGCGAAGCCTGGATCACCGGCCTGCGCCGCGAACAGTCCAACAACCGGGGCGGCATGCTGGCCCGCGAGGAAGACGACAAGGGCCGCGCCAAGTTCAACCCCATGATCGACTGGACCTGGGGCGATGTGTGGCATTACGTGTCGCTCAACAAGGTGCCTTACAACCCGCTGCACGACGAGTTCATGCCCAGCATCGGCTGCGCGCCCTGCACGCGTGCCATCGCGGTGGGCGAAGACTTCCGCGCCGGCCGCTGGTGGTGGGAAGACGAAAAGGCCAGGGAATGCGGCCTGCACGTCCACGAAGACAACGTGGCCGAAGAATTGCCCCCGCTTGTGTCCAGCATCCCAACCAAGACCACGATATGAATGCCCCCGTGAATGTGAACCAACTGCTGGCGGATGTTGACCACCGCCACCTGGACGCGCTGGAAGAAGAAGCCATCTTCATCCTGCGCGAAGTCGCCGCGACGTTTGAGCGCCCTGCGCTGCTGTTCTCCAGCGGCAAGGACTCGTGCGTGGTGCTGCACCTGGCCGAGAAGGCCTTCAAGATGAAGAAGGAAGGCGGCGGTTTTGAAGGCAAGCTGCCCTTCCCGCTGCTGCACGTGGACACCGGCCACAACTTCCCCGAAGTGATCGAGTTCCGCGACCGCCGCATCGCCGAAATGGGCGAGCGCCTGATCGTGGCGCACATGGACGACTCCATCAAGCGTGGCACCGTGCGCCTGGCTTACCCGCTCGAATCGCGCAATGGCCACCAAACCGTGACCCTGCTCGAAGCGATTGAAGAAAACCGCTTCGACTGCCTGATGGGCGGTGCCCGCCGCGACGAAGAAAAAGCGCGCGCCAAGGAACGCATCTTCAGCCACCGCGACAGCTTCGGCCAATGGCAGCCCAAAGAGCAGCGCCCCGAACTGTGGAACCTGTTCAACACCCGCATCAAGCCGGGCGAACACTTCCGCGCCTTCCCGATCAGCAACTGGACCGAGCTGGACGTGTGGCTGTACATCGCCCGCGAAGGCATTCCGCTGCCCAACATCTACTTCAAGCACCCCCGCCAGGTGATGCGCCGCAAGGGCCTGCTGGTGCCCCTGACCGACGTGACCCCCACGCTGGAAGGCGAAACGGTGGAGACCGTCGACGTGCGCTTCCGCACCGTGGGCGACATGACCTGCACCTGCCCGGTCGAGAGCGATGCGGCCAACCCCGCCGACATCGTGGCCGAGACCCTTCACGTGACCGTGAGCGAGCGCGGCGCGACCCGCATGGACGACCGCACGTCCGAGGCCTCCATGGAGCGCCGCAAGAAGGAAGGCTATTTCTAAAATGAGCACCCCCGTGATTGATTGCCACGCCAAAGAACAAGTCGAACACCAGGCCCTGCGCTTCCTGACCGCGGGCAGCGTGGACGATGGCAAGAGCACGCTGATCGGCCGCCTGCTGTTCGACAGCCGCGCCATCCTGGCCGACCAGCTGGATGCGCTGGAAAAGCGCGCCGCTGGCGCCCCCATCGACTTGTCGCTGCTGACCGACGGCCTGGAAGCCGAGCGCGAGCAAGGCATCACCATCGACGTGGCCTACCGCTACTTCGCCACCAAGACGCGCAAGTTCATCATCGCCGACGCCCCCGGCCATGAGCAGTACACGCGCAACATGGTGACGGCCGCCGCTGGCAGTGATGCGGCCGTGGTCCTGGTGGACATCACCAAGATCGACTGGAAAGCCCAGCCGGTGCCCCTGCTGGCGCAAACGCGCCGCCACAGCCTGCTGGCCCACCTGCTGCGCGTGCCGTCCATCGTCTTCGCCGTCAACAAGCTCGACGCGATCGAGCAGGACACCGAAACCGCCTTCAACCACGTCAAGGCCTCGCTGCTGGCGTTCGCCGAGCAAGCCGGCATCGCCGTGAAGGGCGTCATCCCCGTGTCGGCCCTGCGCGGTGACAACGTGACCACCCCCAGCGCCAATTGGCCCTGGTACACCGGCCAGACGCTGCTGCAGGTGCTGGAATGCCTGCCCGCCACCGACGAACGCCACGATGGCGCGTTGCTGCAACCCGTGCAGTACGTGACCCGCGAAGGCGAAGGCACCGGCCACCAGCCGCGCACCTTCTGGGGCCGCATCGCCCACGGTTCGGTCAAGGCCGGCGACAGCGTGCAAGCCTTTCCCAGCGGCGAAACCGCCGTGGTGGCCGAGGTGCGCTACAACGCCGAAGTGGTCGACCGTGGCGAAGCAGGCCAATCGGCCGGCATCGTGCTGGACCGCCAGGTCGACATCTCGCGCGGCGACTGGCTGGCCACGCCCGGCGCGATCAAGCCGGCCGATCAGTTCACCGCTACCTTGGCCTGGCTGGACACCGAGCCCGCCGTCGTCGGCCGCAAGTACTGGGTGCGCCACGGTAACCGCTGGGTGCAGGCCCGCATCACCGCCATCGACAGCCGCATGGACATCCACACCCTGGAAGACCATGACGCCGAGCAACTGGCCGTGAACGAGATCGGCCGCGTGCAGATCCAGACGCAGCAGCCGCTGCCGGTCGAGCCCTACCTGGACAACCGCGTGGGCGGTGCCCTGATCGTGGTCGATCCCACCACCAACCGCACCAGCGGCGCGCTGCTGGTCAAGGCGGCCTGACGGTCCCATGGTGCACCAGGCCTCCACGCCCACCGCCGCCCGCGTCGTCTTCATTGGCGCGGGGCCCGGCGAGGCCGACCTGATCACGGTGCGCGGCTCGCGCCTGCTGGCGCAAGCGCACGTGGTGCTGTTCGACGCCCTGGCCGACGAAGCCCTGCAAGCCCTGGCGCCACAAGCGCTGTGGGTCGACGTGGGCAAGCGCGGTTTCTCGGGCAAGCCGGGCAGCGACTTCAATGGCCAGACGCGCATCAACACCTTGCTGGTGGAACACGCTTACGCCGTGGGCCTGGCCCATGGCGCGCAAGGCCTGGTCGTGCGCCTCAAGGGCGGCGACCCCAGCCTGTTCGGCCGCCTTGAAGAAGAACTGCACGCCCTGCGCGAAGCGGGCATCCACAGCGACGTGGTGCCCGGTGTGACCTCGGCCCTGGCCGCGGCCGCCGCCACGCAGCGCCCGCTCACCCGGCGCGGCACCGGCCGAAGCGTCAGCTTCACCACGGCCATGACCCGCACCGGCGAACTGCAATGCGGCATGGGCCCCGGCCAGCGCGCCGACACCGAAGTTTTCTACATGGCCGGCCGCCAGCTCGACCCGCTGCAAAAAGGCTTGACCGACGCTGGCTGGCCGCTTGATACAGCCGTCAGCGTGGTCTCTCGCGCTGGCTGGCCCGACATGCGCCACACCGTTCACACTGTGGGCTCGCTGGACCAGGCCAGCGACACACACGCCGGCCGCCCCACCCTGGTCATCATCGGCGCTGGCGCCACCGCGCTGCCCGACGAACCCCTGACCCATTTGCCGATTTGCGGGGACGCTGGCGCGCACCCTTAAAATCCGACCTTCGTTCCCATTCAACTTACAAGAGATCGTCATGACTCACGTCGTCACCGAAGCCTGCATCAAGTGCAAATACACCGATTGCGTGGACGTGTGCCCGGTGGACTGCTTCCGCGAAGGCCCCAATTTCCTCGTCATCGATCCCGATGAGTGCATCGACTGCGCCGTGTGCATCCCCGAATGCCCGGTCAACGCCATCGTCCCCGAAGAAGACGTGCCCGGCGACCAGCAGCAGTACATCAAGATCAATGCCGACCTGGCCAAAGGCTGGCCCAGCATCACCAAGCGCAAGCAACCCTTGCCCGAGGCCGATGAATGGAAAGACAAGACCGGCAAGCTGGATCAACTGATCCGCTGATCGTGGCGGTGATCGACACCGACACCCTCGTCATTGGCGCAGGCCCGGTGGGCCTGTTCCAGGCCTTCCAATTGGGCTTGCTGGGCCTGAACACCCACGTGATCGATGCGCTGCCCGAGGCCGGAGGCCAATGCGTGGCGCTCTACCCCGACAAGCCCATCTACGACGTGCCCGGCGTGCCCGTGTGCACTGGCCGCGAACTGGCCCAACTGCTGCTGACGCAGGCCCGGCCTTTTCTGCCACGCGACGCCACCACAGGCCGCATTGGCAATTTGCACCTGAACGACCAGGTTGCCAGCATCACGCAGCTCGCCGACGGCGAATTTGACGTCGGCACCCGGCAAGGCCAAGGGTTTCGCTGCCGTGCCGTGTTCGTGGCCGCGGGCGCGGGCGCCTTCGTGCCCCGCACCCTGAACGTGGCGGCACTCGAAGGCATGGGCAATGTTCACCACCACTTGCCCGAGCCCCTGGACCGGGCTTCGTCGCCCTGGGCCGGCCAGCACCTGGTCGTGGCCGGTGGCGGCGAAGAAGCCTTGTCCACCGTGGCGGCCCTGATGAACGCGCCGCAAGACGCCCGCCCCGCCACCGTGACCCTGCTGCACCGCCGCGACCAATTCCAGGCCGAGCCCGCATTGGAAGCCAAGGTGCGCGCCTGGATCGCGCAAGGTGCCGTTCAACTGGCCTTGGGCGTGCCGTCTGGCGCCGATCTGCACAGCGATGGCCAGGCCGTCAGCGCCTTGCAGATCCTGGGCGCCGATGGGGCCGTCCGTGCCCTGCCCTTGGACCACCTGCTGGTCAGGCTGGGCCTGAGCCCCAAGCTCGGCCCCCTGGTGGACTGGGGCCTGCAGCTCGACCGCAAACAGGTCCGCGTGTCGGCCGACAGTTTTCAAAGTTCGGTCACCGGCATCTACGCCGTGGGCGACATCAACACCTACCCGGGCAAAAAACGCCTGCTGCTGTGCGGCTTCCACGAAGCCACGCTGGCCGCCCACCATGCCCTGGCGCAACTCAAGCCCGACCAGCCCCAGCACCTCCAATACACCACCACCAGCGCCTTGCTGCACCAGCGCCTGGGCGTGGCCTAGTTCTTTTTTCGCTCTTTCTCATTCATGCACAAAACGACGAACCCAAGGCGCCATCCCAGCGGCACGGCCCTCACCCTGCTCGCCTCCGCGGCCTTGGCCATGGCCAACAACGCTTTGGCCCAAGCCACCACGCCCGGCGAGTCACTGCCGACGGTCACCGTCACGGCGCCTGGTCCGCGCGTCAACCAGGCCAGCATCACCGGCTTTGGCGACACGCCAGCCTGGCAACTGCCCATGCAAGCGCAGACCATCTCCAGCACCGCGCTCAAGAACAGCGGCGTGCAACGCCTGTCTGACATCACCAGCCTGGACGCCAGCATCAGCGACTCGTACAACGCGCAAGGCTACTGGGACTTCCTGTCGGTGCGCGGATTCACGCTGGACAACGCCTACAACTACCGCCGCGAAGGTCTGCCCATCAACGCCGAGACCAGCATCCCGCTGGACAACAAGGAAGCCGTGGAAGTGCTCAAAGGCACCAGCGGCATGCAGGCTGGCGTGAGCGCCCCCGGTGGCCTGGTGAACTTCCTGGTCAAGCGCCCGGTGCCCAAACTGCGATCGGCCACGCTGGCCTTCACCGGTGGCCGCAGCGTCCTGACCTCTGTGGATTTGTCGGACCGCTTTGGCGACACGCAAGCCATCGGCCTGCGCATCAACGCGGCCCATGAGCGCCTGCACCCCAAGGCCGACCACGCCCAAGGCGAACGCCAGTTGCTGGCCCTGGCCGCCGACCTGCGCGTGCAGCCCGGCACCCTACTGGAGTTCGAGATCGAGCACAGCCACCGCAGCCAGCCCAGCGTGACCGGCTTCAGCATCACCGGCGACACCATCCCCTCGGCCAAGGCCATCGACCCCAACACCAACCTCAACCACCAGCCCTGGAGCCTGCCCGTGGTCATGGACGCCACGACCGGCACCCTGCGCTGGAAGCAAGCCTTGTCGACCGACTGGACGCTGGTCAGCACCCTGGGCAGCCAGCGCCTGCGCACCGACGACCGCACTGTGTTCGCGTTCGGCTGCGACAACACCTTGTTCGACCGCTTCTGCAGCGACGGCCGCTATGACGCCTACGACTTCCGCAGCGAGGGCGAAGTCCGCGTCACCCACGCGGCCGACCTGACCCTGCAGGGACACTTGATGACCGGCAGCGTCAAGCACGACTTGCGGGCCGGGCTGCAACGCAGCGTGCACCGCAGCAGCCTGGGCACCTCGGCCTACAACCAGATCGGCACAGGCGCCACCGCCGGCAACATCCACGATGGCAGCATCCTCTTCAACCCGGACCCATCGCTCACCTACCCCCAGGGCAGCCGCCATTCGCGCAACACCGAGCTGTCGCTGAGCGATCAACTGAGCTTGTCACCCGCGTGGAACGCCTGGCTGGGTGTGCGCCACACCCGCCTGCACCGCAACACTGAATTGAGCGACAACAGCCAGGCGCCGAACAGCATTGACCAAAGCTTCACCACCCCATGGGCGGCCGTGGGCTACGCCTTTGCCGACAGGCACCAGGCTTATGTCAGTTGGGGTGAAGGTGTGGAATCCAAGGACGTGCCCTATGGCTTTGTCTACAGCAACCCGGGCGCCGCCTTGCCCGCACAGAAAAGCCGGCAAATCGAAGTCGGGTTGAAGGGGCAAGAAGCCGCCCATTCATGGGGCGTGAACTGGTTCCAGACCACCCGGCCCCAGACTGGCCTGGACAGCGCATCCAAGCTGATTCTGGACGGCCAAGCCCGCCACCGCGGCGTGGAAGGCCAAGTGCAAACCGTGTTGATGAACGCCTGGACGCTGGACGCCAGCGCCATGGTGATCGATGCCGAACGCCGCCACAGCAGCAACAACAGCGCCCTCAACGGCAAGGAGCCCGTCAACGTGCCCAATCACACCGTGAAGCTGTCGGCCGCCTACAAGGTGCCCGCGCTGACCGGCCTGACGGTGCACGGCAGCCTGGTCCATGAAGGGCGCCGCATGGTGCTGGAAGACAACAGCCTGCGCATCCCTTCGTGGACGCGCTTTGACGCTGGCGTGCGCTTCACGCAGGCCGTGCAGCAAGCATCGCTGACCTGGCGCTTGGGCGTGTACAACCTGTTCGACACCCGCGTGTGGCGCGAGGCTCCACTGCAGTTCAGCCACGTGTACCTCTTCCCCATGGCCAAACGCACGGTGACCGCTTCCTTGCAGGCCGACTTCTGAGAATTTGCGCAAAAAAAGAGTGCTCACTTGCGTGGTGCGCGAAAAGATTGCTATACTTTCACTCTCGATTGATCACTGCAAGGCGCAAGCCAAGCAACACAATTGAACCGACTATTCCTCGATAGCTCAGTCGGTAGAGCGCCGGACTGTTAATCCGTAGGTCCCTGGTTCGAGCCCAGGTCGAGGAGCCAAACAAGCGAAGCCCTGTACGAAAGTACGGGGCTTTTTGCTTGGTGGGTTCGGAAACCGAACTTTGAGGGCCAGTGGTCCTTCGAGCTGAAGACTGCCTGGGTCTGCCGCCCAATCATGCAAATACTTGCCTTCCCGCACAGGTAAGCTTGGTGCACAACATGAACCTTGGGAGCGCACATGTACCGAGACATCAACCCTTCCGTCGAGGATGCATGCAATAAGGCCATAAAGCGCTTCAGCCTAGCTATGACGCTGGTTTGCGTTTCAAGCATTAGCTTTGCTGGCCCCTGGCCAAAGCTGGTGGGCGGATCAACCGATCAGTGCAAAGAAACGCTTCGGGTTGCCAGGTCCGCATTCAATTCTTTCGCACCCCGTGTCTACGCCTTTCCCAAGCTACCTCCAAATCTGAACAGCGTTCTTGTTCTGGGAACAAGGGAGAGTGACATTTCCGGAGGAGATGCACTCGAAGCCAGCGATTCCGTCTTCCAGAAGCTACCTTCTGGCAAAGGTGCGCCGCGAAGCGTTTACTGGCTGAAGACTGCAACGCATGGCCAACGCTTGGCCGTACAAGAGATGTCCATGGGATGGCGGGGCGATACATATTCGTTGTTTTTGCTTCCGGAGAACATCCATGCCGATGACTTCGTTGCTCACTTGAAGAAGGACGGCCGTCAACCTTCATCAATGCCGAAACCGCTCATGTCGATGGTGTGGCGTCCGCCGCTCATCTTTCAAACAACCAGTTCAAGGCAGCTCTGGTTCATTGATGTAAGGCACCCTGCTGACTTCCTTGCCCCCTGGAAGATCTACTTGGTCGAGTCCACAGGGATGAAGTTGAGTTGCACAGTAGAATTCCGCCCTAACGTGAACCGTGCAGTTGATCTATTGCCCAAGCCAGTCCAAGAACTGGAACACAG
>NZ_JBOHHL010000054.1:0-16552 GCF_050725395.1 Aquabacterium sp.
ACCCGGGCCTGAGCTGGTTCCAGAAATTGCTGCTGTCCACCTTCGGCCAACTGACGCCGGACCTGGCGGTGCCCAACGGCCTCAAGCCCGAATGGGTGTGCAGCAGCCCCGCCGTGGTCAAGGCCTACATCGCCGACCCGCTGGTGCACGACCGCGCCACCGGCCGATTGAGCCGGTTCATCGTCGACGCGGGCGAGCACGTGCTGCAACGCGCGCCGCACTGGACCACGCCCACCCTGCTGATCTACGCGGGCGCCGACCGCTGCGTGCGGCCGGCCGGCAGCGCCCGCTTCGGCGCCACCGCCCCGCACTCGGTCGTCACCACCCATGCCTACCCCCGCATGGCGCACGAAATCTTCCACGAGCCCGACCAGGCCCAGGTCTTCGCCGACCTGGGCCGCTGGCTCGAAACGTTCGAACACGAACCTGCCTAAAGAGAACAAGGACCCGTCCCATGGCGATCAAAGCCACCATCTACAAGGCCCAGATCCAACTGGCCAACATGGACCGAAACGTCTATGCCGATCCGGCCGTCACCATCGCGCGCCACCCTTCCGAGGCCGATGAACGCATGATGATCCGCGTGCTGGCCCTGGCCCTGGGCTGGCCCAGCGACACCTCCGAAGGCACCATCGAACTGGCCAAGGACATGTGGGACCCCGACGAGCCCGCGCTGTGGCAGAAAAACTATTCGGGCGAGATCCTGAACTGGGTGGACGTGGGCCAGCCCGATGACAAGCGCCTGATGAAGGCCAGCGGCCGCGCTCACCAGGTCACGCTGTGGGCATTTCAGAGCAGCACCAATGTGTGGTGGGACGGCATCGCCACCAAGCTGACCCGCGCCCGCAACCTCACCATCTGGCAGGTGCCGAGCGAGCAAAGCCAGGCCCTGGCCGCCTTCGCGCAACGCACCATGCAGCTGCAGTTCACGGTGCAGGACGGCACCATCTGGGTCAACGATGGGCAGACCACGGTCGAGATCACGCCCATCAAGCTGATGGGGCCGGACTGAACGTCTGTTTAGGCGATCCCTCCCTGTGGCGACCAACCCCTCGCCCATAATCGGCCGGGCTTGAACCACAACACCACAGGGAGTTTCCATGCGTATCGCCCGATACATCCAACCCATTGCGCTCGCTTTGGGCCTCGCCGCATCCACCGCCGCCATCGCGGCCGAACTGTCCCCCGTCTTCACCGTCACCTCGGGCGCCAACTGGGGCGCCATCGGCGCGGGCAACGGCGACCTGCTCACCATCTTCTCGGGAAGCCCATCCGGCCCCGGCGCCTACATCCAACGTTTCGATGGCTTCGGCAACCGCCTGCAGTCCAGCGACTGGTATGTTTCCGCCGATGGATCCATGATGTCGATCGGCGCAAGCAAGCTGGGCGACTATGGCATTGCCTGGCAAGCCGCAGACGGCAACAACGTCAGCGTCTATGCCCGAACATTCACGCGCACGGGTGCCGCCAAGGTATCGACCTTCAAAGTCAACACCAGCACCCAGCCCACCGTCTTTGGCAGCTTTGTGGGCATGAACGAAACCGGCGACATCGTCGTGTTTTGGTCCAGCTATCCCGGCACGGTCGGCTCGAACGCCCGCATGCTCGCCCGGGTGTTCACCTCCACGGGTGTGCCCGTCACGGGTGAGATCGAAGTGTCGGCGGCCGCCGCCAACAACGGCGCGCCACAAGGGGTCGTGGTCGACAAGAACGGCAATTTCACCTGCATCTGGATGGGGCACGTCGGAAGCGATGTGATGACCCGCCGCTACGCACGCAACGGCACACCCTTGACCAGCATCACCACCGCCAACACCTACCTGCCCGATGGCCAGGCGGGCATGCACGTCGCCATCAACCCCAGCGGCCAGTACGTGATCGCCTGGGAAAGCCACGGCCAGGATGGCGATGGCATGGGCATCTATGCCCAACGCTTCAATGCCGCCGGTCAGAAGGTGGGCACGGAAATCCATGTGAGCGAGGCCACGGTCGGCGACCAGAAGGATTCCTCGGTCGGCATCGCCGACGATGGCAGCTTTGCCATCGCCTGGATCGACGACAACCGCCGCAACGTGCCTTCGTCCCAGCCTTCAGTGATGGTGCGGCAGTACGGCGCCAACGGCACGCCGCTGCGCAGCGCCGACGTGGTGGCCACCCCCAGCTCCGGCAATGCCGCCAACTACACCTCGCTGGGCATGTCGCCCGATGGCACCTTCCTGGTGACTTGGCGCGTGGCCACGCCCGGCAGCACCGCCTTCACCATGCTGGGCCGCCGGTACGCCATGGACACCACCCCATACGCCCAGCCCGTTTACTCGGGGGTGGCCGTGAGCGGCCTGAGCGGCGCCACCGGCACCATGCGCTACTTCAAGCTGAACGTGCCCAGCGGGGCCACCAAGTTGACCATCTCCACGACGGGCGGCACGGTGGGCGATGCCGACTTCTACGTCCGGCTCGGCAACATCCCCAGCAGCACCGGCGTCGACTTCAGCTCCACGCAAAACGGCAGCACCGAGGCCATCCAGATCACCGGCATCCCTGCGGGCGTCTGGTACGTGGGGCTGTATGGCTATGCCGCCTACAGCGGGGTGTCGCTCACGATGACGGCCACGGCCAACTGAAGAACGGCGCTCCGAGCGTCAGACGGCATCCGCCGCCTCGCGCAACTCGCGCCGCAAAATCTTGCCCACCGGTGTCTTGGGCAGTTCAGTGCGGAACTGCACCACCTTCGGCCGTTTGTAGCCCGTCAGGTGCCGGGCGCAGTAGTCACGCACCTGCTGCTCGCTCACGTCCGGATGCTGCCGCACGATGACCAGCTTCACCGCCTCGCCCGAATGCTCGTCGGGCACGCCCACCGCCGCACACTCGAGCACGCCCGGCATCTGCGTGACCACGTCTTCCACCTCGTTCGGGTACACATTGAAGCCCGACACCAGGATCATGTCCTTCTTGCGGTCGACGATCTTGACATAGCCGCGCTCGTCGATCGTGGCGATGTCGCCCGTGCGGAAAAAACCATCGGCCGTCATCACCTTGGCAGTCTCTTCGGGGCGCTGCCAGTAGCCGGCCATCACCTGAGGCCCCCGCACGGCCAACTCACCCGGCTGACCCAAGGGCACCTCGCGGCCAGCGTCGTCCAACACGCACACCTCGGTCGAGGGCAAAGGCAAACCGATGGTGCCGGTGTAAGCCGTGTTGGTCACCGGATTGCACGTCACCGAGGGCGAGGTCTCCGACAGGCCATAGCCTTCGTACACCGCGCAGCCAGTCTTGTCCTTCCACAGCTTGGCGGTGGCCTGTTGCACCGCCATGCCACCACCCACCGACAAGCGCAGGTGGCTCCAGTCGACCTTGTGGAAATCGGGGTGGCGGGCCAGCGCGCCATACAGGGTGTTGACCGCCGGGAAACTGTGGAAACGGTGCTTGGCCAGCTCGTTCAAGGTGGCCTTCAGGTCGCGCGGATTGGGGATCAGGATGTTGCACACCCCCAGCCGCAAGCCCACCATCATGCTCACCGTGAAACCGAAGATGTGGTACAGCGGCAGCGCGCACACGGTGGTGGGTTGCTCGCCTGCCGGCACCTGCGTCCACATGGGCGCGTTCCAGGCTTCGGACTGCAGCAGGTTGGCCACGATGTTGCGGTGCAACAGCATCGCGCCCTTGCTGACGCCGGTGGTGCCGCCGGTGTACTGCAGCACGGCGATGTCGTCAGGGCCTGGCCGCGCCGGCTGGTAGGCCCGCCCCCGGCCGATGCCCAACGCCTGGTTGAAGCGCACCGCGCCCGGCAATGAAAACGCCGGCACCAGTTTGCGCACACGGCGCACCACATGGTTCACCAAGGTGCCTTTGATGGGACCGAGCAGGTCGCCCATGCTGGCCAGCACCACGTGCTTGACCGGCGTCCGCGCGATCACCGCTTGCAGGGTGGCCGCGAAGTTCTCGACGATGATGATCGCCTGGCTGCCCGAATCCTTGAGTTGGTGCTCCAGTTCCCGCGGGGTGTACAGCGGGTTCACGTTGACGACCACGAAGCCGGCCCGCAGGATGGCCGTGACCACCACCGGGTACTGCGGCACATTGGGCATCATCACCGCCACGCGGGCCCCCGCCTGCAGGCCCAAACCCTGCAGGTAGGCGGCAAAGGCCTGGGAGGCCTGGTCGATCTGGGCGAAGCTCCAGGCCCGGCCCATGAATTTGTAGGCCGCCTTGTGGCCGTGGGCCGCGAAACCCTCGTCCATCAATTCCACCAGCGACCGGTACACCGTGGGGTCGATCTCGTGCGGCACGCCGGTGGGGTAGTGCCTGAGCCAGATTTTGTCCATGGCAGCGGGAGGTTCCTCGTGACCTTTTGTTGTGGCCACATTCTTCTACGGAACCCCCACCCCCCAACTCAGGGGATGCCCCCACTGAGAAACCCAGGCCTTCCCCGGGTTTTGGGTCAGATCAGGCCAGCACGGCAGCCACGGCCTCGGCCACGCGGTCCACGTTGCCGGCGTTCAGTCCGGCGGCGCACATCCGGCCCGAACGCAGCACGTACACGCCATGCACCTCGCGCAGGGTGTCGGCCTGGGCGGCCGACAGGCCCGTGTAGCTGAACATGCCACGCTGGTCGATGAAATAGCGCACGTCGCGGCCCGGCAGGCGGGTCACCACCCCGTCGTACAAGCGCTGGCGCATGAGCTTGATGCGCTGGCGCATGGCGCCGAGTTCTTCCGACCAGGCGGCGCGCAGCGCGGGCGTGCCCAGCACCTGGGCCACGATGCGTGCACCGTGCGTGGGCGGGCTGGAGTAGTTGCGACGCACGCAGGCCATCAACTGGCCCAGCACCAGGCTGGCTTCGAACTTCGTGGGGCAGACCACGCTCAACCCGCCCACGCGTTCGCCGTACAGCGAGAAGCTCTTGGAGAAGGAGTTCGCCACGAAGAAGCTCACACCCGCCTCCGCCAGCGTGCGCAGCGCGAAGGCGTCTTCGTCGATGCCCTCGCCGAAGCCCTGGTAGGCGATGTCCAGGAAAGGCAGCAGATCGCGCGCCTTGAGGACGGCGGTGAGCGCTGTCCACTGGTCCTGGCTCAGGTCGACCCCCGTGGGGTTGTGGCAGCAGGCATGCAACAAGACGATGCTCTTGGCAGGCAAGGCATCGATGGCCGACAGCATCGCGTCGAACTGGAGGCCGCCCGTGGCCGCGTCGTAGTAGGGGTAGGTGTTCACCGTGAAACCGGCGCCCTCGAACATGGCGCGGTGGTTGTCCCAGGTGGGGTCGCTCACCCACACCTGCGACTGCGGAAAATAGCGCTTGAGAAAGTCCCCGCCCACCTTCAGCGCACCCGAACCGCCGATGGTCTGGATGGTGGCGATGCGGCCCGAGGTGACGGCCTCATGCCGCGCGCCGAACAGCAGGTGCTGCACGGCCTGGCGGTAGTCGGGCGAGCCGCTCATTGGCAGGTAGGGCTTGGGCCCGATGCTCGACAGCAGCAAGCCCTCGGCCTCGCGCACGGCGCCCATCACGGGCAGTTGGCCGGCGTCGT
The DNA here is from genome assembly GCF_050725395.1 of Aquabacterium sp. GTDB lineage: Bacteria > Pseudomonadota > Gammaproteobacteria > Burkholderiales > Burkholderiaceae_C > Aquabacterium. Next base: position 5,526 of record NZ_JBOHHL010000054.1, read on the forward strand.
CGAAATAGATGCCGATGCTGAGGTTGATCTTGCCTTGGCGAGGATCCTTCTGGAAATCTTCGTTGAGGGTGAGGATGGGGTCGCCGGGGTAGGCGTCGACGTGGATGAACATGGCGTGCTCCTGACGGGGAATGCGCATTATCGAACACCCCCGAAAGCCCCCGGAAAGGGGCCCTAGCTTGAACTAGGGGAGGCCCTAATTCACAGGATGTGGGTGGTGAGTCCGGTCCCTAGAGTCCACCCCATCGGCCCTCCAGCCGATCTTTGTTTGACACGCCAACCCGTCGATCAACTCGACAACGAAAGGACTCACCATGACCAACAAGACCACCCCCAAGACCGCCGGCCGCGCCGCCATCGCCGACCTGCAAACCCTGGCCGCCCAAGGCGTTGAACGTGCCCTGGCCGCCCGCGGCCTGACCGAGCTGAACGCCGAACAGGTGGAAGCCGTCAGCGGCGCCGGCACCTCGCTGCTGCTCAGGGGCCCGCTGATCAACGGCATCATCAACCCCGAAATCATGAAAGCCCTCCAGGTGAGCCAGTTCACGCAGCCCCAGATCAACGCGGGCCAGCTGGCCGGCGCCGGGCTCGTGGTCCGCTGATGCCCTTCGGGCCTCTTCCTTCAAGGAGCACACACCATGAGCCAGCCTGCCCCCCTCATGTGCCCCAGCGCCCAGCACCAGCTGGACGGGGCCAAGGTCTTCGCCGTGATTGGCGGCACCGCCGAGCATCCTGAAGTGAACTACCTGGAAGAGGCCCTGCCGGTCACGCCGGAGGTGGTCGCCCTGGCCGCCCCGGTGGACCCCGCCGAGGTGTTTCGCATCTCGGCACCCTGTGCCATGGGTTCGGATTGCTGGCACTTCGACGAAGACCGCCGCAAGTGCCGGTTGGCGATCCGCACGGTGCGGCTGGCGCCCGTGGTGGTGAGCAAGCCGCCCCGCTGCGCCATCCGCGGCAGCTGCATGTGGTGGCACCAGGAAGGCGTCAGCGCCTGCCTGCGTTGTCCCCAGGTGGTGACCAACGATTCGGCGCCTGCCGAGCGCGTGATCGAAACCGCCAACCCGATGAACCTGGCCGGCGCGGCCTGATCCTTGAAGCCCGCTCAGCCCAAAGCCTTCTCGATGTCCTCGCGGAGGCTTTTCGGCGTGTCGGTCGGGGCATAGCGGCCCAAGACCTTGCCCTCGCGGTTCACCAGGAATTTGGTGAAATTCCACTTGATGGACTTGGTGCCCAGGATGCCGGGCGCCTCTTTCACCAGGTATTGGTAAAGCGGGTGCGCCTCGGCGCCATTGACCTCGATCTTGGCCATCATCGGAAAGCTCACGCCGTAGTTCAGCTGGCAGAACGAAGCGATCTCTGAGTCGGCACCAGGGTCTTGTCCGCCAAACTGGTTGCAAGGGAAGCCCAGCACGGTCAAACCTTTGTCTGCGTAGTCTTTCCACAGCTGTTCGAGGCCTTCGAACTGTGGCGTAAATCCACACTTGCTGGCAGTGTTGACGATGAGCAAAACGCGCCCCCGGTACTGCTCCAGCTTCACGGGAACCCCATCCGTGGATTGCGCATCAAATTCGTAAATGGATTGAGTCATGATGGCCAAGAACTTTCTCAAAGTACCTACACATGTGAGCCCCATTCTGACATCATGAGTTCCTAGCTGTATCCCTTGCTCGCCGTGGAGACCGGCGGGTATCCGCACCCTCGGTGCCGAGAGGAAAACGCCATGCCCCAAAACACCATTGAGGCCGACCTGCCAGCCGCGACTGAGCAAGGTCTGCCCATGAGACAAATCCAGGCCGCCCTTCAACGCGCCCAAGCCACCAACCAGGAGCTGGCCTTGCTGGCCGACCGGGTCAGTGACGCGGTGATGATCTGCGACGCGCAACGTTGCATACGGTGGGTCAATCCCAGCTTCTCGCGCCTGACCGGCTTCTCCTTGTCCGAGAGCCTGGACCAGCAGCCCGAAGAGCTGCTCAGCGGCCCGCACACCGAGGCCGCCTTGATCACCCGCATCAACCAGACGCTGGCGCAAGGCCACGCGGTTGAAAACCTTGAAATTTGCCACCACCGCAAGGACGGCGAGCCGTTCTGGGTGGCGCGCACCGTTCACCCCCTGCCCGATGCCGATGGCCAGGTCACGCGTTACATCGAACTGATGCGCGACGTGGGCCCGCAGCGCAAGCTGGACGCCGAGCACACCCGCCGCCTGCAGGCCGAACTGACGCTGGTGGCCAAGGCCGACTTTTTGGCGCGCATGGGTCACAGCATGCGCTCACCGCTGAACGCCATCATGGGCTTCTCGCAACTGCTGGACATGCAGGACCACACCGGCCTGCCCGACAACCTGCAGCGCCAGTTGGGCCACATCCGCACCGCGGGCCAGCAGTTGCTAACCCTGCTGGACCAAGCCCTGGAATTCGCCCGACTGGACGAGCCCTCGGTCACCCTGCGGCCTCAGCGCCTGGCCATGACCGGCTTGCTGCGCGAGGTCTGCGCCGCCCAAGAGACGTTGGCGCGCAACCACAACGTCACGGTGGTGGTCGATTGCGCCCCGCACACGGTCTGGGCCGATCCGCAGCCCACCCGCGAGATCCTCGTCCAACTGCTCAACAACGCGATCCGCGTCAGCCCCAATGGCTCGACGGTCTGGCTGCGCGCCCGTGAAGTCACCGAGGAACGCATGGGCATCGTCGAAGTGCGCGATCAAGGCGCTGGCATCGACCAAAGCGACCTGCCCAAACTTTTCCAACCCTTCACCCGGCTGGACCGCAGCACCGAAGCCGATGGAGAAGGCCATGGACTGGGGCTGGCCGTCGCACAACGCATGGCGGCCCTGATGCACGGGCGCATCGAAGTGCACAGCACCCTGGGCGAAGGCAGTGTTTTCGGCCTGAAACTGCCGCTGGCCGAACGCAGCCACAGCACGGCGCCTGCCAGCGTGCGGCCTTCCGAACCCTTGGTGATGCTGCCGCCCCTGCGCGTGGTTCACATCGAAGACAACGCCTTGAACCGCAGCCTGGTTGAAGCCCTGTTCGCCACGTACCCGCAGGTGCGCTTGCTGTCGGCCGATACCGCGGCCGATGGCCTGGCCTGCATCGAATCCATGCAACCGGACGTGGCCTTGGTCGACATCAACCTGCCCGATGGCAGCGGGCTGGATTTGTGCCGGCAATTGCGGGCCAAGGCGGCGTTCAAGAAGCTGCCCTTGATTGCGTTGAGCGGTGATGCCCTCCCCGATCACATCGCGCGGGCGCTGCAGGCGGGCTTCAACCAATACCTGGTCAAGCCACTGCAGATCAACCGGCTGCTGACCATCCTGGCGGCACTGCCGAGCACGCAGGCGGCGCCGCCCTTGAACTCCTGAGTTCTCTGCTGGCGATTGTTTGGTGCTTTGCGAAGAACGCAGGGCGCGGGTTGGGCCGGCAGCCGTCCGGGCTTCAGGTGGGTGGCCCCGCTTGCAGCGGGACTGCCTTGCGATGCTCGCGCCGAGGCGGTGCCGTGGAACTCACTTCGCGGACCTTGTCCGCTGCGTTCAAACAACCACGGCCAGTCAGATATTGATGCGCGCTGCGCGCGCCCACCCCGGCGCTGTGCTTCTCAGCACCCACCAGGCGCCCGGTCGGCTGCCGGCCCAACCCTTTTTTCGCCCTGCTGGTGGCGTAGCACGGTTGCATTCGTGGCGTGCCACCAGCGGGGCGCTCAAGGATGAGGCGGTGGTGGGCGGGGCGACTTCGGGGCGTCGAGGCGCACAGGCCACGGCGGGTTGCCCCTCGCAAAGCGAGGGGTCGGCGAGGACTGTCTGAGCTGCCGAAGGACAGCGAGTTCCGCAGCCGCCCGCCGTGGCCGAGCACCGCAGAGCAGTCCTTCGCGAAGCGGAGGACCGCCACCGCAGGAGCCCCGCCCGTCACCGCCTCATCCCAGCCCCGCGCTCTCCGCCAAAGCGCGAAAACCTCAGCACGCAAATACAAACACAAACACAAACAAGCAGTGCTAATTGGCCCCCAACCGATCCGCCGTCCACCGCAGCAAATCCAGCCACATCTGGCGAATCTCGGCCTCTTGCGGCGTGCGGATGGCGCTCGGCAACTCGATGGTCACCACCGGCATCTTCTTGTGCACCCCGCCATAGTTGCCCAGGCTGCCCGGAAAGATCCCCACCTGGTCCAGGTAGAGGCGCCCCAGTTTCTGCGGCGGCGACGTGGGGCCATCGAAATCGAGCACACCGTAAGGCGCGTGCACCGACACGATCAGGTTGGGCTTCCAGCGCTCCATCTCTTCATACAACCAGCGCGACTCCGGTTCGGACAGCGGCTTGGGCCCGGGATAACGGCGCGGATCGTTCTTGGTGCGCTTGCTCCAGTACTGCGGCGCTTCCTTGTCCCAATTGGGCGTGGGGAAATTGCGGTTCAGGTCCACGCCCCGCGAATTGGTGCGCGTGGGCGCGGCTTGCAGCATCGCGTCCGGGTTGAGCAAAGGCACGAAACGCCAATGGATGTTGGACGGCGTCTCGCCAGCCGCGCGGATCCAGTGCAGCACCAGGGAGGTCGACGAGAGTTCGTCGCCATGGATGCCCCCGATCACCAGCACGCGCAAATGCGCGTTGGGCGAAACCACATCCCGCTGCATCAACGCATGGCCCTTGACCGACTTGGCGCCATTGGCCTGCAACTGCGCCTGGGCACACAAGGCCATCGACACATTGGGCAGGCGGCTGGCGGCCTGCTGGCAAAACGCCTGGGGCGTCTGGATCAGCACGATGGGCTGGGCGGGCGCGGGCTTCAGGGCCGCCTTGCCCGCAGCAACGGTCTTGGCAGGGGTCGACGCAGAAGCGCTCAACGCCGGCGCGGCCACCCCCGCCACCATCGCCATCAGCAAACCGCAACTTGTCAACGCAACACGAACATTCATCGGGTCAGGTTCTTCAAGGCCAGCTTGATGCCATCGCTGACGGACACATCGGCCGGCAATTGCTTGAGCACGGCCTGCGCTTCCTTGTCGGTGTAGCCCAGGGCCAGCAGGGCCTGGAGGATGTCCGACTGCGCATCGCTGACCATGGCAAAACCAGGCGCCGACAGCACGGGCGACAACTTGCCCTTGAGTTCCAACAGCAGGCGTTCGGCGGTTTTCTTGCCGATGCCGGGCACCTTGACCAGGCGGGCCACGTCCTGCGCGGCCACGGCCTGGGCCAAGTCGTCGGTGCTCAGCCCAGACAGCAAGGACAGGGCAATGCGCGGGCCCACGCCGCTGATCTTGGTCAATTCGCGGAAGGAAGCGCGCTCGCCGGCGGTCAGGAAACCGTACAGCAGCTGGGCGTCTTCGCGCACCACGAACTGGGTCAGCAAGGTCACGCGGGCGCCCAGTTCGGGCAGGTTGTAGAAGGTGCTCATGGGCACCTGCACTTCGTACCCCACGCCGTTGCAATCGACCAGCACGTGGGGCGGGGACTTCTCGGCGAGAAGCCCGGTCAGGCGGGAAATCATCGGCGGAACAGACCCAATCGTTGCGCTTCCAGCGCCGCTTCGGCACGCGAGGACACGTTCAGCTTGCGGTAGATCTGCTTGACGTAGTCGGCGATGGTGTGGCGCGACAGGTTCAACTGCACGCCGATCTCGGGCAGGGTGAAGCCCTTGGCCACGCGCAGCAGCACTTCGTTCTCGCGGTCGGTCAACTGCACGTGCGGCGTCACCGAATCGGCCTGCGAGATCGGCTGCTGGCTGGCCTGCGCCGTGAAGTACTTGATCACGCGGCGCGCAATCGAAGGGGACAGCGGCGGCTCGCCCAGGCTGATGCGGTGCAGTTGCTCGGCCAGTTGCTCGCGCGATTGCTCTTTCAGCAGGTAACCGAAAGCGCCGGCCTGCAGGGCGGGGAACAAATGCTCGTCGTCGTCGTGGATGGTGACGACCACCGACTGCACGTCGGGCTGCTTCTCGCGCAAGGCCTGCACCACCTCGACGCCCGAGCCATCGGGCAGCCCCAGGTCGCACAGGGCCACGTCGAAGCGCACGGCGTTGACGAGTTCAAGCGCGTCGTGGACACGGGCACTCTCGCTGATGTGGGCGCCCGGGAACACTTGCAGCGCCAGCGTTTTCAGCCAGGCGCGGATTTCGGGAAGATCTTCGAGCAACAGAATCTGCTTCATGGCCGAGGCCTCACATCAAGGTGGCGTGCCCAGGGGAGATCCCTGTGCACTATCGGGGATGCTAGCAGTGCTAGCGGGCTGAGTGTGCTCTATGGCCGCCTTCTGTTGCACCACGGCAATTTCAAGCGGCAAAGTCAAACGGATCACGGTGCCAAAACCAGGGCCGGATTCGACCAGGCATTGTCCGCTGAGCTGCTTGGCGCGGTGCTTCATGCTGGTCATGCCGTGGCCGCGGTCGAGGCGGCCGTCCAGTTCCATCGGGATGCCCTTGCCATTGTCCTGGATCACCAGCAAAAAATCATGGTGTTCGAGGTGCACGTCGGTGTGGATGACCACGTGCGAAGCCTGGCTGTGCTTGATGATGTTGCTGACCGCCTCGCGGATGATGCGGGTGGTCTGCACATAGGTGCGCGCCGACAGGGGCTCTTCCACCTCGTCGATGGAATTGCGCCATTCGATCTCGATGCCGGCCTGGCCCAGGCGCGACACCACCTCGGCGCGCCAGTCGGCCAAGGCGTCGGACAGCACCATGGGCCGCCCGGTCAGGCCGCGCACCGACAGGCGCATTTCTTCCAGCGCCTCGCGCGCCAGGGTCGAGATGCGGTCGTTGTCGCTGGTGTGCACGATGGTCAGCAGCTTGGCGCCCAGGTCGTCGTGCAGGTCGGCGGCGATGCGCTTGCGTTCTTTTTCGGCGATCTGCTCGACGCGCAGCTCGGCGATCTGGCCGAAATTGCGCTCGATCTCGGCGCTGATCTCCTGCACGCGCTTTTCAAGCTGATGCCGCGCGCCCTCGGCGGTTTTCAAGGCCCCGGCGTACACCTGGATCAGGCGCACGGCCACCACCGAATACAGCACCGGCATCACGAAGTAGGTGACGTGCACACCCCAGACGCGCAGCAAGCCGTTCTGGAAGGACAGCTCGATGCCCATCACGGCCGAGACCACGCCCAACGCCACGCTCATCAGCCAGAACTCAGGCTTGCGGGTGCGGCCCGAGTGCCACAGGAAATATCCGATGGCCCCGAACAACTCCAGCGCGAACAGCACATACCAGAGCCGGCTGACCAGGAACAGGCCGTTCATGCCCACCGCCCACAGGCTGAGCGGGACCAGCAGGCACTGCGCCCACAGCACGGCGTTGACCTGGCGGGTCAGGTCACGGGTCTTGCCGCGGTGGCGCAGGCCGTGTCCGGAATAGCCCAGCAGGAACTTGATGGCGAAAGCCGTCATGGGCGCGAACATCATCGCGATCAGGACTTCGGTGGAAGCGTTGGTGATGGGCAGTTCGTTGATCCACCAACGCCCGGTCATCAGCGACCAACCGATGGTCAGCAGGCCGAAATACGTCAGATAGCTGAGCTGACGCACCCAGGCCAGCCCCAAGGCGAACAAGCCCAGCACCACCAGGATGCCAGCGATGACCTGGGACACGGTGCTCGACCAGAACTCGTGGTCCTGGTGCATGCGCTGCATGTCCTGCAGGGGCCCCACGCGCACTTCGTCCAGGCCGCCGGCGCGTTGCCGCGCGGTGACGCGTTCGATGGGGTAGCCCGTCACCTTCAGGTCCAGCTGGTTGGCACCCAGGCGCAGCAGGAAGGAGGGCAAGGGCACCACGTGCGACTGGTCGCAATTGCGGGCCACCGGCTCGACCATGCGGCCGCCCCGGTAGAGCAACTGCCCATTCAAGTGGACCTCGACGTTGGAGCAGGCCCGCTCGATGTAGGCGGCCAGCAATTTATCGGGGCCAGGCTGGATGGGCGTTTCGAAGTGAACGCGGTACCAGATGCTGCCCTCGTACCCGGGGTGCGTGCGCGACCACTCGTCGGGCAGGTTCACGAACTTGCCCACCTGGTCGATGGGGTAGTGGGTGGCCGGGCTGGCCACCACCCAGGCATCGCGGAACAGCAGGGTCGTGGCCCCGCCATCGGCCAAGGTCGGCTTGCTCAGGCGAATGGCCTCCTGGTTGAGCACCACCAAGCCCCAACCCACCACCCACGCCAGGGCCAGGCCCAGCGTCAGCAGCAGCCACTGCCCGGCCCGGCTCACCGGGATCACGGTGCCGGACGGGGTCTCCAGAACGCCCTGCCCCGAGGCGTCGGCGCCCTGTTTTTTCACCAAGTTTTGCCACCAGCTTTGCAACATGAATGAAGTCAATTCCATGGCCAAAACTGCGCACCATGCGCAATGTCGGGCCCATTCTGCAAGATCCGTCACACTTTGATGCCCCGGTCAAGCGACAATTTGCGGGCTTTTTGTTCACCGATGGGCCTTTCATGACCTTGCGCCACCGCTTTCTACCGCTCGACAACACCCGGCTGGCCCACCTGTGCGGCCCGCTGGACGAGCACCTGCGCACCATCGAGGCCGCGCTGGGCGTGACCCTGGCCCGCCGCGGCGACCAGTTCCGCATCGATGGCGCCAAAGGCCGCCCCGAAGAAGCCTTGGCCCTGCTGGAAACGCTGTACGCCAAGTCGGCCCGGCCTCTCGGCCCGGAACAGGTGCAACTGGCGCTGGCCGCCCTGCTGGCCAAGCGCCAGAAGCCTGCCCGCGGCAAACGCGGCGGCGCCCACGACGACGCGCAGCCCGGCCCGGACGACGAGCCTGACGAAGGCCCCCTGCTCACCACCCGCCGCGCCGACCTGCAGGGCCGCACCAGCAACCAGGTCGAGTACCTGCGCCACATCCTGGCCCACGACCTGACCCTGGGCATCGGTCCGGCCGGCACGGGCAAGACCTTCCTGGCCGTGGCCTGCGCGGTCGATGCACTTGAACGCAGCATGGTCCAGCGCATCGTGCTGACGCGCCCGGCGGTCGAGGCCGGCGAGCGACTGGGCTTCCTGCCCGGCGACCTGTCGCAAAAGGTCGATCCCTACCTGCGCCCGTTGTACGACGCCCTGTACGACCTGATGGGCTTCGACCGTGTCACCAAGGCTTTTGAAAAAGGCCAGATCGAAGTGGCCCCGCTGGCCTTCATGCGCGGCCGCACGCTCAGCCACGCCTTCGTCATCCTCGATGAAGCGCAGAACACCACGCCCGAGCAGATGAAGATGTTTTTGACGCGCATCGGCTTCGGCACCAAGGCCGTGGTCACGGGCGACGTCAGTCAGATCGACTTGCCCAAAGGCGCGCGCAGCGGCCTGATCGAAGCCGAGCGCATCCTGCGCAAGGTCAAGGGTGTGGCCTTCACCCGCTTCACCCAACACGACATCGTCCGCCATCCGCTGGTGGCCCGCATCGTCGAGGCCTATGACCGCGACAACCAGAATCCCGAGCCCGCCCGCACCGCATGAGCAGTCCTTCCAAACCGGCCCTGAGCCTGAGCCTTCAATTCGCCGACAAGACCCACCGCGATCAGCTCCCCCGCCACAAGGTGGCCCGCTGGATCAAGGCCGCGCTGGCGGTCGATGGTGTTGATGGCGAGATCACCGTGCGCATCGTCGGCGAAGACGAAGGCCGCGCGCTGAACCGCGACTTCCGCCAGAAGGACTACGCCACCAATGTGCTGACCTTCGACTACACGCAGGAACCCGTGGTGACCGCCGACCTGGTGATCTGCGCCCCCGTGATCGAACGCGAAGCACAAGAGCAGAACAAGACGCTGCAGGAACACTACGCGCACATGCTGGTGCACGGCACCTTGCACGCCCAGGGCTTTGACCACTTGGTCGAGGACGAGGCCGTGGCGATGGAGGCGCAGGAGCGCCAGATCATGGCCGCGCTGGGCTTTGCCGATCCCTACGCCTAGATCGCTTCAACGCAGCATCGAACGCGCCTTCTAGCAAACAAACAAACGTTTGAATACCTGCATCCAGGGCAGGTCAAAAGCAGGTAATGGCCGATGCGTGCATTAGTGCACGGGCACGGGCACGCCTGAACAGGGGGGTGTTGGGGGGCACCCCCTGACCGGGTTGGAGCTCGGTCTCCAGAATCCATACATCGACCAAGCCAACCCCTTGAGGTCCCCGATGTCCAACACCAGCAAGACCAAGATCTACACCCGCTACCAGGCCCTGAACAACATCACCGTTCAGGACATCCGGGACATGTTCAAGGTGTTTTGCCGCTACTACGACAACGTCGCGCTCGACCAGTTCGTGACCGACCTGGGCAAGAAGACCGGCGCCTTCATCGTGCGCCGCCAACGCGACGACGCCATCGTGGGGTTCTCGACCTTCGGCGTGTACCGCATGCAGGTCGATGGCCGCGAGATCAAGGGCGTGTTCAGCGGCGACACGGTGCTGGAAAAGGAGCATTGGGGCAACCGCGCCATCAACGCCGCTTTCGTCAAGCGCGTGCTGTGGGAAGCCATCAAGAACCCGCTGACGCCCCAGTACTGGTTCCTGATCTCGAAGGGCTACAAGACCTTCCTGCTGCTGAGCCGCAACTTCCCCGAGTACTACCCGCACCCGCAGCAAAAGAACGAGCACCTCAAGCACATCGCCGAAACGTATTGCGAGACGCTCTTCCCCGGCAAGCTGGACAAGCAATCGATGGTGCTGGACTTCGGTGACGGCTACAACTGCCTGAAGGGCGACGTGACCCCCATCACCCGCGAGCTTCGCCAGCAGGCCGACATCGCCTTCTTCGAGAAGTGCAACCCCGACTGGGAACGCGGCACCGAACTGCCTTGCGTGGGCCGCGCCGACCTCAAGGCGTTCTTCCAGGTGATCGTGCCGCAACTGTGGAAGGTCCTGGTCAAGCCCTCGCGCGCTCGGCCCGAAACCGTGCGCCAACGTGCCACGCAGGCCTGGTCGGACTCCAGCTTTGGCAAGGCGGTGGCGCGCCACCGCGACACCTTGTGGGGTTAATTGACGACCACGGGACTAAAATCTGACAAATGGACAATCCAAAATTCCTGTTTTAGGGGTTAGTCCTCCGCTCACCTGAAGGG
>NZ_JBOHHL010000055.1:0-15736 GCF_050725395.1 Aquabacterium sp.
CGGGCCGACGGCGTGGCGCGCCTGGCCACGCGCCTGACGGCGTGCAATGTGTGGGCCAGCGATGGCAATGCCCACCACTTCGACGAAACGCTGTTCTCGTTCAAGCCTCATCCTGGCCCGCAACTCGCCGCCCGCCGGATCCGTGAAGACCTGATGTCCGATCGGCCGGCCCGCAACGAACAGCGCCTGCAGGACCGCTACTCCCTGCGCTGCGCGCCCCACGTCATCGGTGTGATGGAGGACGCCTTGCCTTGGCTGCGCCAGCTCATCGAGCACGAGCTCAACAGCGCCAACGACAACCCGCTGATCGACCCCGATGGCGAGCGCGTGCTGCATGGTGGGCATTTCTATGGCGGCCACATCGCCCTGGCCATGGACACGCTCAAGAACACCGTCGCCAACGTGGCCGACCTGCTGGACCGACAACTGGCCCTGCTGGTGGACACCCGCTTCAACCACGGCTTGCCCTCCAACCTGTCGGGCGCCACGGGCCCGCGCGCGGCCATCAATCATGGCCTGAAGGCGCTGCAGATCAGCGTGTCGGCCTGGACGGCGGAGGCCCTGAAGCAGACCATGCCGGCTTCGGTGTTCTCGCGTTCCACCGAATGCCACAACCAGGACAAGGTCAGCATGGGCACCATCGCCGCGCGCGATGCCTTGCGCGTGCTGGAACTGACCGAGCAGGTGGTGGCTGGCATGTTGATCGCGGCGCGCCAGGCGATGAGCCTGCGCCAGCAGGTCTCGGCCTTGCCGCTGCCCGCGCCGCTGGCCGACTTCCTGGGCCGCTTGTCCGACGACATCCGCCTGGTCGAGGAAGACCGCGCCCTGGACGTCGACCTGAACAAGCTGCTGACTGGCCTGCGAGAAGGCCGCTGGGAGGTCTACCTTGACTGACGCCCGACCCATGCCCGACCTCAGCCACGAGATCGAACTGACCCCGGCCTTCCATGACCTGGACCCGATGGACATTGTCTGGCACGGGCACTACGTGAAGTACCTGGAACTGGCCCGCAATGCGCTGATGGCACGGTTCAACTACGACTACCCGCAGATGCGCGAGTCTGGCTACGCCTGGCCCATCGTCGACATGAAGATGAAGTACGTCGGGTCGGCACACTATGGTCAGCGCTTGAAGGTCCGTGCGCAGATCGTCGAATGGCAGAACCGCTTGAAGGTCGACTACCTCATCCGCTGCGCGGACACCGGCGCCAAGTTGCACACGGCCAGCTCCATCCAGGTGGCACTGGACATCAGCACGCGCGAGATGTGCTGGGTGTGCCCACCCGTGCTGTGGCGTTGCCTGGGCGTGGAAGGCCTGAACCCATGACGATGACGCGCCGTGATGTGCTTTGGCGCGCGCTGGCCTCGGGCCTGGCGCTGGGGGCGGCCTGGCCCGTGCCGGTGCAAGCCGATGCCGTGCCCGATCTGCTGGCCGACATCGGCCTTCGGCTCGAGACCTCGCCCGTCCTGCGCGGCGATTTCGAACAGACCAAGACCTTGAAAGGCTTCAAGCGCCCCTTGGTTTCGCATGGCGTGTTCGTCATGGCCCGGGGCAAGGGCGTGTTGTGGACGACCAAGGCGCCTTTCGCGTCCACCTTGGTGGTCACGCGCGAACGGCTCGTGACCGTGACCGAGGGCAGTACCCAGCAGATCGACACGCGCCAGGAACCCGGTCTGCGGGCCGTCAACGACATGCTGATGGCCTTGCTGGCCGGCGACCTCCAGGCCCTGGCCAGCCGCTTCAACAGCGCGGGCAGCCTGCAAGGCGCGCAAGGCTGGCGGGTGAGCTTGACGCCGCGGGATGCGGCCCTGGCGCGTTTCATCGCCCGCATCGAACTCGAGGGCGACCGCCATGTGAGGCAGGTGCGCCTGGCGGAGGCTTCAGGCGACGACAGCCGCATCGTTTTTTCCAACCATGCGGCGTCCACGCTGAGCCCGGCCGAGGCCGAGCGACTGAACTGAGCAGCGTGTGTCCCGCATGAAGCATTCCGAGCGCACTTCGGTGCCGAACTGCCTCGCCCTGGCCTGGTTGCTGGTGGTGCTGGCCCTGGGTGTCCACCAGTGGCGCTTCTGGCATGCCCCGGCGCTGGACACCGACGTCTTCGCCTTGTTGCCTCAAGATGAGCAGGCCCCCGTGGCCCAACGCGCCATGCGGCAGTTGGGCGAGCAGGGCGAACGCCGCATCGTCGTCATGGTGGGTGCGCCGACCTGGGCCGAGGCACAGGCCGCGTCCGCCCGCTTCGACCAATCACTGATGGCCGCGAAAGCGGGACTGCGCCACGCGCCGGACATTGGCGAGGCGGCGCAGGCGCTTGATTTCTACCGCCCCTGGCGCGACGCACTGCTCACCGATGCACAGCGCCAGCAACTCCATGCCCTCGACCCCAAGGCGGTGGGTGCGCTGGCATCGCAAGCCTTGGCGCGCCTGCACGGTCTGAGCACGGGCCAGCCCACCGATTGGTTGTCCGACCCCTTGGGGCTGTGGCCCGCCTGGTGGTCGCAACGCGGGGGGCTCACGGCGGCACGTCCGCGCGATGGGCTGTTGTGGGTGCCCGATCCCAAAGGGCAACGCGATTGGGCCGTGCTGATGTACGAAACCGAGGGGTCGGCTTTCCGTTTCGATGGCGTGCGGCGTTGGGGCGATGCCCTGGACCAGGCCGGTGCCGAGGCCAAGGGCCGCGGCGCTGGTGATTCGGTCCGGGTGCTGACGGCGGGCGTGCCTTTGCACGCCGAAGCGGGGGCCGTCCAAGGCAACCAGGAAATGAACACCATCGGCTGGGGATCGCTGGCCGCGGTCATCGGCCTGGTGTGGTGGGCCTTCCGGGCGCTGCGGCCGGTGGCCCTGATCGCCGTGTCCCTGGTGGTCGGCTGTGCAGCGGGTCTGTCCGTCACGGTGCTGGTGTTCGGGCAGGTGCACCTGCTCACCCTGGTCTTTGGCGCCAGCCTGGTGGGCGTGGCGGAAGACTTCGGCATCCACTATTTCGCATCCCGCCTGGCCACGCCCGACACGCCGCGCTGGTCGCTGATGCGGCATTTGCTGCCAGGGCTGGCCCTGGCCCTGCTCACCAGCGTGCTGGGTTACCTGGTGCTGGCCGTCGTGCCGTTTCCTGGCCTGCGACAGATGGCCTTGTTCTCGGCGGTCGGGCTGGTCGCGGCCTTCCTGACGGCGGTGTGCTGGTTCCCGGCGCTGGACCGGGGCGAATTGCGGGGCAGCCGGATGTCGCAAGCGGTGGCCCGCAGCCTGTCGCGCTGGCCCATGGTGAAGGGCTTGCACCTGTGGGCGAGCGTGTTGGTGTTCCTGGGCGTGTGCGCCACGGGCGTGGCCAGCTTGCGCGTCAACGACGACCTGCGCCAGTTGCAATCCTCGCCACCGGCCCTGATCAAGGCCCAGCTCGAGGTGGGCCGCTTGTTGCAACTGCCCAGCCCGGCCCAGTTTTTCCTGGTCCAGGGCCCGACGCCTGAAGTGGTGCTGCAACGCGAGGAAGCGCTCAAGGCCCGGCTGGCCCCGTGGATCGCCCAGGCCGCCGAGCAAGGCCAGCGCGTGAGCCTGAGCGCCGTGTCCGACTGGGTGCCCTCTGCCAGCCGCCAGGCCGAGAACCGTGGTTTGACCGAACGCGCCGAGCGTGCGGTGCTGGCCCAGGTCGGCCCCCTGGTGGGCGAGGACCTGGTCCGGCCCGGTTTCAGCTCCACGCCCATCACGGTGGCTGGCTGGCTGGCCAGTCCCGCGTCGCAGGGCTTGCGTTCTCAATGGTTGGGCGCCGTGGATGGTGGCCAGGCCAGCGTCATCCTGATCAAAGGGCTCGCCCACCAGGCTGAGTCCGAAGCGCTGCGGCAATGGGGTGAGCAGGTCGAAGGCGTGCACTGGGAAGACCGGCCTGCCGAGCTGTCGCGCTTGCTGGGGCGCTTCCGCGTGACCATGACCTGGTTGCTGGTCCTGGGCCATGGGCTGGTGTGGGGCGCTCTGGCGCTGCGCTTCGGCCGTTCGGCCTGGCGTGCCTGGTTGCCCACCGCCTTGGCCTCGCTGGGATGCCTGGCGGTGCAGGGCTGGCTGGGTGAACCCTTCCAACTGTTCAACCTCCTGGCCCTGATGCTTTTGCTGGGCATGGGGGTCGATTACGGCATCTTCTTGCTTGAACACCAGGGCGAAGACCAGGGCCACGCCTGGTTGGCCGTCCTGCTGGGCGCCTGCAGCACGATGCTGTCCTTCGGGCTGCTGGCCTTGTCGGCCACGCCGGCGCTGCATGCTTTCGGCCTGACGCTGCTGATCGGCCTGAGCCTGGTCTGCGTGCTGGCGCCCAGCCTTCGCCTGCGCAAAAATGGCGGTCGACCCGAGGAGGTGCGCGCGTGAACCCGGCATTGATGCGAACCGGCCGACTGGCGGTCCTGGCGGCCATGACCCTGCTGCTGGCCGCCTGCGCCTGGCTCCGAGGAGAGCCGGCCGCGCCCCTGTTCCGTTTGACACCCGCCTCCCTGGGCCGCGAGCTCACCGTGGTGCAGCGCATGGACGTGGCCGTGGCCGGCCAGCACCGCAGCCTGGACGTCGCGCTGGAAGTGGATCCAGACGCCGTGCGACTGGCCGTCATGCAGCTGGGCCAGACCATCGCGCGGCTGGACTGGGATGGCCGCACGCTGTCTCAGACCCTGGCGCCGGGCTGGCCCAAGGTGGTGAGCGCCGAACGCGTGTTGAGCGACCTGCAGATGGTGTGGTGGCCCGCCGACACCCTGCGTGCAGCTTTACCGCCCGGCTGGCGTCTGTTTGAAACGGCCCGTGGTCGCACCTTTTTCCGGGAGGACAATCCGGTGGTGACGGTGCGGCTGGTCGAGCCCGGCCACATCGAATTGATTCAAGGCGCCGAGGGCTACACCGTGCAACTGCACAGCCAAGGCGCATCCCCTGCATTTGCCGAGCCATGACGGTCTATCTTCAACAACTTGGATTGGTGTGCGCCCTCGGGCACGGTGTTGGTCCCGTGCGCCATGCGTTGCTGGACGCCGTTCAAGCCGGCGGCCTGACGGCCACCGACCACTTTTCGCCCGGCCGTGTCCTGCAACTGGGGCAGGTGCATGCCGACCTGCCCAGCCTGGCCCACGCCGCCCCGGCCTTCCAGGTCCGCAACAACGCCCTGGCACTGCTGGCGCTGTCCGACATCCGGCCGGCGGTCGACGCCGCCATCGAACGCTTCGGGCCCAGCCGTGTGGCCATCGTCGTTGGCACCAGCACCTCGGGCCTGCCCGAAGGCGAGGCCGCCCGCGCGCAATGGGCCCGCGCCCAGACCTGGCCCGCCGGCTTCAGCTACGCCCAGCAGGAGCTGGGCAACCTGGCCGATTTCCTGGCGGCCGAGCTGGGCACCACGGGCACCGCCCACGTCATTTCCACGGCGTGTTCGTCGGGTGCCAAGGCCCTGGCCAGCGGCGCGCGCCTGCTGCAAGCCGGCCTGGCCGACGCGGTGCTGGCCGGTGGCTGCGACGCGCTGGGCCGCTTCACCGTGGCGGGCTTTTCCGCGCTCGAATCCGTTTCCGCCGAGCGCAGCAATCCCTTGTCCGCCAAACGCTGCGGCATCAACCTCGGAGAAGGCGCCGCCCTGTTCCTGATGACACGCGACGAAGGTCCGGTCAGGCTGGCGGGCTGGGGCGAGACCTCGGATGCCCACCACATGTCCGCCCCCGACCCCAGCGGACGCGGTGCGATGGCGGCCATGCGCCAGGCCTTGTCGCGGGCCGGTGTGCCGCCTCAGGCCGTGGACTACCTCAACCTTCATGGCACGGGCACGCCCCACAACGACGCCATGGAAAGCCTGGCCGTGCACGAGGTGCTGGGCGATCGCGTGCCGGTCAGCTCCACCAAGCCGGTGACCGGGCACACCCTGGCCGCCGCCGGCGCCCTGGAAGCCGCCTTCGGCTGGCTGACCCTGGTTGACAATCCCCGGGGGGCTTTGCCGCCGCACTGGTGGGACGGCAGCGCCGACCCGGCCTTGCCCACCTTGAACATCGTCCAGGCCGGCCAGAGCTTGGGCCGCGCGGCGCAGTACGTGCTCAGCAATTCTTTCGCCTTTGGCGGCAGCAACGCCAGCCTGTTGCTGGGGAGCGCCTGATGAGCAAGGCCCACGTCGAACAACTGGTGCCGCACCGCGGCACGATGAGCTGGCTGGACCGCATTGTCAGCGTCGATGCCGATGGCGCGGTGGCCGAGGCCGACATCCGGCCGGGCGGCTTCTTCGTCCGCGATGGTGGCCTGCCTGCCTGGGCCGGCATCGAGTACATGGCCCAGACCGTGGCGGCCTGGGCGGGCCACCGGGCGCGTTCCGAAGGACGCCAGGTCGACATCGGCTTCCTGGTGGGTTCCCGGCGCTATGAATCAACGCGGCCGGTGTTCCCGGTGGGTGCGTGCCTGCACATCCAGGTCGCGCGCGAGTTGATCGCCGACAATGGCCTGGGCATGTTCGCATGCCGCATCCTGATCGATGGCAGCGTGGTCGCTTCGGCCAACCTGTCGGTCTTCGAGCCGCCGGAAGGCGCGGCTTTTTTGCTTTCCCAGGGAGAGAACACATGACGAACCGGTCCATCCTGGTCACGGGTTCCAGCCGTGGCATCGGACGTGCCATCGCCTTGCGCCTGGCGCGCGACGGTTTCGACATCGTGGTGCATTGCCGTGAACAGCGTGCCCAGGCTGAAGAGGTCGCGCAGGCCGCCAGGGATCTCGGCCGCTCGGCCCGTGTCCTGGCCTTCGACGTGGCCGACCGCCAGGCCTCGGCCAGCGCCTTGCTGGCCGACATCGACGCGCACGGGGCCTACCACGGCGTGGTCTGCAACGCCGGCATCGCCCGCGACAACGCTTTCCCCGCCATGAGTGGCGATGACTGGGACCAGGTCATCCACACCAACCTCGACGCCTTCTACAACGTGCTCAACCCCGTGGTCATGCCCATGGTGCGCCGGCGCGTGCCGGGCCGCATCGTCACCCTGGCCTCGGTATCGGGCCTGGTGGGCAACCGAGGCCAGACCAATTACAGCGCGGCCAAGGCGGGCATCATCGGTGCCACCAAAGCCCTGGCCGTCGAACTCGCCAAGCGCGACATCACCGTCAATTGCGTGGCCCCTGGCCTCATCGACACCGACATGATCGAACCCCACGTGCTGGAGGAAGCCCTCAAGATGATCCCGATCCGCCGCATGGGCCGGCCCGAAGAGGTCGCCGCCGCCGTCTCTTTCCTGGTGTCCGACGACGCGGCTTACGTCACGCGGCAGGTCATTTCCGTCAACGGAGGCATGGTCGGATGAAACGCGTCGTCATCACCGGTGTGGGCGCCCTCAGCCCGCTGGGCCACGATTGGCCCACTGTGCGGACACGCTTGCGCGAAGAGCGCAACGTCGTCCGCTACATGGAAAACTGGGACGGCTACGAAGGCCTGAACACCCGACTGGGCGTCACCGTCGCGCCCTTCGATCTGCCCGCCCACTACAACCGCAAGGTGACGCGCAGCATGGGCCGCGTCGCCATCATGGCCTGCCTGGCCAGCGAGAAAGCACTGGCCGACGCGGGGCTCACGGGCGATCCCCTGGTCACCAGCGGACGCCTGGGCATCTCCTACGGTTCTTCCGTCGGCTCGCCGCCGGCCGTCGGCGACTTCGGCAACATGATCAACCGCAAGACCACCGAAGGCATCAACGCCAACACCTACATCAAGATGATGTCGCACACGGCGGCGGTGAACATCGGCGTGTTCCTCGGCGCCACCGGCCGCATCATTCCCACGTCCAGCGCCTGCACGGCCGGCAGCCAGGGGCTGGGTTACGCCTTCGAGGCCATCCAGAGCGGTCGCCAGGTGGCCATGTTGGCTGGCGGCGCCGAAGAACTCGACGCCGCCGATGCTGCCGTGTTCGACACCCTGTTCGCCACCAGCACCGTCAACACCACGCCGCACCTCAGTCCACGGCCTTTCGATGCCGAGCGCGATGGTCTGGTGCTGGGCGAGGGCGCCTGCACTTTCGTGCTGGAAGAGCTGGAACATGCCCAGGCCCGTGGCGCGCGCATCCTGGGTGAGATCCTCGCGTTCGGCACCAACAGCGACGGCACCCACGTGACGCAGCCCAATGCGCAGACCATGGCCCGCGCCATGGACATGGCCTTGCAGGACGCCGGCTTGCCACCCGAGGCCATCGGCTACATCAATGCCCATGGCACCGCCACCGAGCATGGTGACGTCGCCGAGACCAATGCCACGCACCGCGTGTTCGGCACGCGCACACCCATCAGTTCGCTCAAGAGCTACATGGGCCACACCCTGGGCGCCTGCGGTGCGCTGGAAGCCTGGATGACCCTGGAGATGATGCGAGACGGCTGGTTCGCCCCGACCATCAACCTGCACGCCGTCGATCCGCGTTGCGGTGAACTGGATTACGTTCGTGCGGGCGGGCGTGAATTGCAGACCGAGCTGGTCATGAGCAACAACTTCGCGTTCGGCGGGATCAACACATCCTTGATCCTCCGTCGCTGGCCTCAGTGAATCGATCAATCAACCAAGGAATGAGAAACATGTTTGCCCGCATCTCGATGATCTTTCTGACCATGATCATGGCTTTCAACGTCGCCATGGCCCGCCAGAACAACGCCCCGATTTACAACCCGGGGCCTGTCGCGCTTCAGCGGATGGATGGTCAACCTTCCACCATCGAGCAGGTTCGCAAAGCCATCCTGACGGGCACCCAGCCTTATGGCTGGAAGGTGCTGTCAGACGAGCCGGGCGTCATCAAGCTTGAGTACCGCCGGCCCAAAAGCTATGTCGGTGCGGTGGTTCGTGTGACCTACGATGCCCAGAGCTACCAAGTCCATTACGTGTCCAGCGAAGGGCTGTTCCATGAAGGCGAGGGCGCCAATGCGACCATCCACCCCACCTACAACTCCTGGATGAAGTACCTGACCATGCGCATCATGATCCCTGGTGAGTTGGTACCTGCTACCGCCGTGTCTTCATCTGCGGTTGCTGGGCAGTGACCGTTGGTGTTTACAAAGAAAAGGAAGAAGGAGCTCTCCATGAAACAAGGTTTTTTGCAACGTTCTTTGGCCGCCGTGGCCATCCTGGCCCTGACCTCCACGGCCCATGCCCGTGATACCGAGCACCACTTGCCCTGGCAAGATGTGCTGGACATGCCCCAAGCCAAGGAAAAGCTCGATGGCTCGGTTCAGTTTTTCCTGGCCGGCGCCAAAACGCCCAAGGTGCTTTCGCGCCATGGTTCGGTCATGTCCAACCGCAAGACCAATGGGGTCGGCAAGGCCGACGAAGCCGGTTGCAAGTGGGCGGCGCTGGCCGCGCTCATCAACTTCCAGGAACGCGCCAAGGAAGCCGGCGCCAATGCCGTGGTGGACATCGTCAGCTATTACAAGAAGGACGAGTTCAAGAGCAGCACAGAGTACGAGTGCCATGGTGGCGCCGTGATCATCGGCGTGGCGCTCAAGGGCACTCTGGCCAAGGTGGCCTTGCCCAAGTGAGCGTTCGTTGTCGTCAGGCCTGTCCTGGCTTGACCGCCACCGCGTTCACCAGCGTCTCCTCGCGCTCGGTGGGCACGGGCCGGCCGATCCATTCCAGAAAGCCGATGTCCGGCCGGCTCCACCACAGGTAGGGCGTCGAGATGCGCGCGTCGGGCAGGTCGAACCCTGCTTCGCGGATCATGGCGATGTACTCGGGCGCCGTGCGCTGAACATCCATCGGGTGCCTGAACAGCAACCTGATCGGCAGGGAGTGGATGTACTTGCGCGTCGACTCGGCGAACAGCAAGGTGCCACCCGGCTTGAGCACCCGGAAAAACTCCGCCATGGCTTCCTTCTGCGCCACGATGTGGTGGAAGGTCTGGTGGCAGAACACCATGTCGAAATGCCCGTCCGGCCAGGCCATGCAGGACGCATTGTCCGCGTGCAGTTCGACCGGGCTGGGGCAGGCCTGAGCCTCTGCCTGAGCGCGCTTGTGCAGCCCGGGGTCCGGGTCCATGCCCACGATCAACCTGGGGTGGAAGCGCTTGGACAGCTCGGCGAAAGAATGCCCGAAGCCGCAGCCCACGTCGAGGATGCGTTCGGGGCGTTGTCCGGCTGGCATCAGGCCTTGCAGGTCATTCAAAGCGCGGCGCAGCACATGGACCTTCCAGGTCGCGGTGCGCAGAAACCAGTTGCCGAAACTGGTTTCCTCAACAAAAGCCTCGATGGATGATGTGGCGCTCATGGCGACCCCTCCCTGTTGTTGTCGACCTCAGGCCAAAGCTTTGAGCAACTTGTCGTGAAACCCGCCAAACCCGCCATTGCTCATGCCCAGGATCTGGTCCCCTGGCTTGGCGACCTTGACCACCTTGGCCACCAGCGCGTCGATGTTGTCGACCACGACGGCGCGGTCGCCCATCGGGGCCAGCGCCTCGGCCGCGTCCCAACCCAGCCCGCCGCTGTGGCAGAACGACAGGTCGGCTTCTTCGAGCGACCAGGGCAGCAGCGCCTTCATGGTGCCCAGCTTCATGGTGTTGGAGCGGGGTTCGAAAACCGCGATGATGCGTTGATCCGGCGCGATGCGGCGGCGCAGACCGTCCACCGTGGTGCGGATCGCCGTGGGGTGGTGCGCGAAATCGTCGTACACGGTGATGCCATTGACTTCGCCGCGCCACTCGAGTCGACGCTTGACGTTGGCGAACTGGCCCAGCGCCTCGCACGCGACCTGCGGGGACACGCCCACGTGTTCGGCTGCAGCGATGGCGGCCAGCGCGTTCATCTGGTTGTGCTCGCCCATCAGGCTCCACTCGACGCGGCCCACCAGCACGGCGGCCTTCAACACGTCGAAGGCATGAGGCTCGCCGCGCGCGCGGAAGCCGGGCACGTCGCCGCGCACGCCAAAGCGCACGATGTCGCTCCAGCAGCCCCGGTCCAGCACGCGCTGCAGGCTTTCCTCGCGGGCGTTGACCACCAGGCGGCCCTGGCCCGGCACGGTGCGCACCAGGTGGTGGAACTGCGTCTCGATGGCGGCCAGGTCGGCGAAGATGTCGGCGTGGTCGAACTCGAGGTTGTTCAGCACGGCAGTGCGTGCCTGGTAGTGCACGAACTTGCTGCGCTTGTCGAAGAAGGCGGTGTCGTACTCGTCGGCCTCGATCACGAAAGGATGGCCTGTGGCGGGCCGTGAAGCCTCGTCCAGGCCGCCCAGGCGCGCCGACACGCCGAAGTTCTGCGGCACGCCGCCCACCAGGAAGCCCGGCTGCAAGCCCGCGTGCTCCAGGATCCAGGTCAGCATCGAGGTGGTCGTGGTCTTGCCATGCGTGCCCGCCACGGCCAGCACATGCCGGCCATGCAGCACGTTTTCGCTCAACCACTGCGGCCCGCTGGTGTAAGGGAGGCCGGCGTTCAGGATGGCTTCCATCAGCGGATTGCCACGTGAGACCACGTTGCCGACCACGAACAGGTCGGGCTTCAAGTCGAGCTGGTCCGGCGTGTAGCCCTCGATCAGGTCGATGCCCAGGGCCCGAAGCTGGTCGCTCATGGGCGGGTAGACACCCGCGTCGCAACCCGTCACGCGGTGACCGGCCTCGCGGGCCAATGCGGCCACGCCACCCATGAAGGTACCGCAGATGCCAAGGATGTGAATGTGCATGCTCAACCCAGTGCTTTTGCGGCGGCCGCGACCGTCTCGGCGATGTCTTGCTCGGTGTGGGCGGCGCTCACGAAACCCGCCTCGTACATGGCGGGTGCAAGATACACGCCACCGTCCAGCATGGCATGGAAGAAGCGGTTGAACTTCTCGGAGCCATGGGCCATGACGGCTTGGTAGTGCTGGGGCAGGCTGTCGGCGAAGAAGAAGCCGAACATGCCGCCCTGGCTGTCGCCGATGAGGGGCACGCCAGCTTGCTTCGCCGCACCGACCAGGCCTTGCACCAAGGTTTGCGTGCGCTGCGACAGTGCCTCAAAAAATCCTGGCCGCTGGATGATTTTCAAGGTGCTCAAACCGCAAGCCGTGGCCACCGGGTTGCCCGACAGCGTGCCCGCCTGGTAGACGGGCCCCAGTGGCGCCAGCTGCGCCATGACCTGGGCCGGCCCCGCGAAGGCCGCCAGCGGCATGCCGCCGCCGATGACCTTGCCGAACACGCTCAGGTCGGGCACGAAGCCCGGGATCTGTTGCGCGTACAGGCTCTGCGCGCCACCCAGGGCCACGCGGAAGCCCGACATCACCTCGTCGAACACCAGCAAGGCGCCATGCTGCGTGCACAGCTCGCGCAGGCGCTTCATGAAGGGCACCGAGGCGCGCACGAAGTTCATGTTGCCGGCGATGGGTTCGATCATCACGCAGGCGATGTCCTTGCCGACTTCGGCAAAGGCCTGCTCGATCTGCTCGACGTTGTTGTACTCGAGCACCAGGGTGTGCTGCACCACTTCGGGCGGCACGCCGGCGCTCGTCGGGTGGCCGAAGGTGGCCAAGCCCGAACCCGCCTTGACCAGCAGGGCATCGGCATGCCCGTGGTAACAACCTTCGAACTTGATCAGCTTGCTGCGGCCGGTGAAGCCGCGCGCCAGGCGGATGGCGCTCATGGCCGCTTCGGTGCCGGAGCTGACCAGGCGCACCTGCTCGGCGCTGGGGACCAGCTTCAAGATTTCTTCGGCCAGCTCGACCTCGCGCTCGGTGGGGGCGCCAAACGAAAAACCGTCCAGCGCGGCTTTCTGCACCGCCTCGACCACCTCGGGGTGGCCATGGCCCAGGATCATCGGGCCCCAGGAGCCGATGTAGTCGATGTAGCGGCGCCCTTCGGCATCCCACATGTAGGCGCCTTGTGCCTTGGCGATGAAGCGGGGCGTGCCGCCCACGGCGCGGAAGGCCCGCACCGGCGAATTCACGCCGCCCGGGATGGAGCGCTGCGCGCGCTCGAACAAAGCTGCGTTAGTGGACATTGCGTGAGGAAGGGGAAATGTCGTTGTCGGCCAGGGGCGATTCGCCCGCGGCGGTGGTTTCGCCTTCCGCGCCTTCTTCGCCGGTCTCGCCAGGTGGGAGTGCCCAGAAGAATCGATCGGGGATGACGCCGCCCATGCCGGGCCGGAAGCCAGAATCCAGGGCTTGGTCCAGGAAGCTCAGTGCCTCGGACACGGCCACGTCCACCGCGGATTCCGTGGCCAGGATGGCGGCCAGGGCTGCCGACAGGGTGTCGCCTGCGCCGACGAAGCTGGCTTCGAATCGCTCGAATCGCTCACCCGCGATGGCGCCTTGGGACGAGGCCAGCACGTTGTCGATGAACTGGTCGGGCAACTGGATGCCGGTCACCAGCACATAGCCGCAACCGCTTTCGCTGGCGGCCACGGCGAGTTCACGCGCAGAAGGCGGGCGTTCGGATTCCCACTCGGGCAGCAGGAAGTCCGTCAGGGTCTTGTGGTTTCCGACCAACACGAGCGTCGCCGGAAGGATCAATTCGCGAAACGCTTCCAGGTAGGACATCTGGGCGTCTTCTTCCAGCCAGGACACGTTGGGTAAATAAGACACCAACGGGATGTCCGTGTAGTCGGAGAGGATCTCGGCGACCACGCTGACGCCTTCGGCACTGCCCAGAAAGCCGACCTTCCAGGCCGCGATCGTGGCGTCTTCCAAAATGGTGCGAGCCTGCTCGGACACCGCGTCGGCGTCGATTTCGTGAATTTCAAACACCTCGGCGGTGTCGCGAATCAGTAAGCTGGTGATCACCGGCAAAGCGTGCGCGCCCATGGACGCCATGGTGGCGATGTCGGCGGCAATGCCACTGGCGCCGCTGGGGTCGCTGGCATTGAAGCTCATCACGCAAGCCGGTGTCCCGGAGTCTTCGGCTTCGGTGGCGGGATCAACCTGGGGGCCGTCGGTGGGAGTGTTCATTCGGTGCGTCTAGCGGTGTTCAGGCCCGGTGTTCAAACCAATGGGCGGGAGTCGTCCTAGCGAGCCTCACATGGCGCCAAGCGTCTTGTGGTGCCCACAAACCCTTGTTTTTCACAAGAGTGGGATGGCTACAATCAGCCCATTGTATTCAAGCTGGTTTGAACAGACGTGAACTCTTCCCGCACCTGGATGTGTTTGATTTGTGGCTGGATTTATGACGAAGCTGTCGGCCTGCCCGAAGAAGGCATTGCACCCGGGACGCGTTGGGAGGACATTCCCATGAATTGGGTTTGTCCCGAATGCGGCGCGCGCAAGGAAGATTTCGAAATGGTTCAGATCTGACGGCGCTTGGCCGTCATCACCCCTGATTAAAGGAATCGGTCCGTGACTGAAACTGGCTTGCCTGTATTGAGCGATGTTCCTGAAATCACCGCGCCCAAAAAGATCCTGGTGATCGACGACAGCAACACCATCCGGCGCAGCGCCGAGATTTTCCTGAAGCAGGGTGGTTACGAGGTGTTGTTGGCCGAAGACGGATTCGACGCCTTGGCGAAGGTCAATGACCATGAGCCCAGCATCATCTTCTGCGACATCCTCATGCCGCGCCTGGACGGTTACCAGACCTGCGCCATCATCAAGCGCAATCCGCGTTTCGCGGCCACGCCGGTCATCATGTTGTCTTCCAAAGACGGTCTGTTCGACAAGGCGCGTGGACGAATGGTGGGGTCCCAGGATTATTTGACCAAGCCTTTCACCAAGGATCAGTTGCTTCAAGCGGTGGCGCAGTACAGTGCCTGATTGAACCGTTTCCGGTTCTGCGTTTGGCCGGCTGCGTGCCGGCCACGGAATTCGCCAAGAGGTTGATCGATCATGTCCATTCAAAAAATCCTGCTGGTTGACGACTCCAAGACAGAACTGCACGTGCTGTCCGATCTGCTCACCAAAAAAGGTTTCAAGGTGCGCACCGCCGAGAACGGCGAAGAAGCCTTGCGCCGCCTGCAAGAAGAAAAGCCCGACCTGATCCTGATGGACGTGGTCATGCCCGGCCAGAACGGCTTCCAGCTCACGCGTGCCATCACGCGCGACCCGGCTTTCGCCGACGTGCCGGTCATCATCTGCACCAGCAAGAACCAGGAAACCGACCGCGTCTGGGGCATGCGTCAGGGCGCGCGCGATTACGTGGTCAAGCCCGTCGATCCCGAAGAACTGCTGGCCAAGATCAAGGCGTTTGGTTGATCCATGGCCAACAAAGAAGCACTGCGAGACCTGCAAAAACGCCTGGCCACGCGGTTGCAGGCCGCGCGCGAGCAAGCGCCAACCCGGAACTGGTTGGCGGTGGAGATCGCCGGGCACGGTTTCCTCTTGCCCCTTGACCAAGCCGGCGAGATCTTCCCCATGTCGGCGCTGCAATCCGTGCCGCACAGCCAGCCCTGGTTTCTGGGCGTGGCCAATCTGCGCGGCCAGTTGCATGGCGTGGTCGACCTGCCCGCCTTCCTCGGACTGGCGCGCCCCGTGGCCCGCTGGTCTCAGGAGCAGGGCGCGCGCGACGCCGGTCGCCTGGTCGCGATGAACAGTTCCCTGCAGCTCAACGCGGCCCTGGTCGTGGACCGGCTGCTGGGCCTGCGGAACCCGGCGGACATGGTGGCCGGCAACACCCCCTCACCAGACACCCCTCATTTCATCGGCCAGCAAGTGGTGGATGACAAGGGGCGGGCCTGGTACGAACTCGACCTTGCTGCGCTGACCGCAGACGAGGCTTTCCTCAAGATCGACGCTTGACCGTTTGGAGTACAAGGCATGAGTTTCCTGAGTCGAATCAAGGACCTGGGCAAGTCGCAGGACGAAGACGAAGTCCAGCCGGAGGCCTTGGCGTCCGAGGCGCCGGT
>NZ_JBOHHL010000056.1:0-15628 GCF_050725395.1 Aquabacterium sp.
TGCCCTTCTCGACCGACTGGTTCATGACCTGGCAGCCCAACATCCACGCCAGCTTGTTCCTCAACATCCACGAGTACCTGAACAAGTCTTCCGAGATCGACGAGATCGACGTCGTCATCAAGGCTTATCAGCTCTACCTGGAGCAGACCCAGTCCCAAGGCCTGGAGCCCCTCTTGTCCGTGACCCGCGCCTGGCGCCTGGTCAAGTTCATCGACAACGGCATGCTCAGCCTGACCAAATGCAACAAGTGTGGTGGCTCCTTCGTCACCCACCCCCATGAGATCGCCCGCCACTTCACCTGTGGCCTGTGCAACCCCCCAGCCCGCGCCGGCAAAGGCAAGGCCGCTGGCGCCCTGCACATGCATTGAATTCGTTGAGCCTCCCAAAAACGTGACAGACCGCACGCCAGCGGCATTCAAGCCCGGCGGCCAATGGTCGATAGAACGTTTGGGCGGTTTGGAAACGAAGCGTCCTTGCTTGTCTCCTCCTAGCACGATGAGTGCTTTCAGCGGGCCCCCAACCGGGCCCGCTTTTTTCTGCGGCACCGATTCTGTGTCATGAAAAAAGCCCCGCCCCCATGCTTCTGTTCACGGCTTAGCAACGTGCCCAGCTCGCCGAAGATCAAGGCATTGATCAACCTGCCGCCATTCGCCTGACCAGAACACCATGAACGTCGCCATCGGATACATCGTCGCGCTGGGTTGCATCTTTGGAGCGTACATCATCCACGGGGGCAACACGGAGGTGATCCTCCATGCCTTGCCCCTGGAAATGATGTCCATCCTGGGAGGCGCCATGGGCGCCTTCGTGGTGAACAACCAGACCAAGACCATCAAGGCGGTCGTGTCCAACTTCGGGCCCTTGTTCAAGGGCTCCAAGTACACCAAGGCCCGCTACATGGAGCTGATGGCGATGCTCTATGAAATCCTGCAGAAGGTGCGCAAGGAAGGCCTGATGTCCATCGAAAAGGACGTCGAAGATCCCCACAACTCCGCCCTGTTCAAGAAGTACCCCACCATGGGCCACGACCACCACGTGGTCGAGTTCATCACCGACTACCTGCGCATGATGGTCTCGGGCAACCTGAACGCCCACGAGATCGAATCGCTGATGGACAACGAGATCGACACCCACCACCACGAAGGCCACGCCGCCGTGGCCGCCGTGGCCCGCCTGGCCGGCGCCCTGCCCGCCTTCGGGATCGTGGCCGCCGTGCTGGGTGTGGTGAACACCATGGGCTCGGTGGGCCAGCCGCCCGCCATCCTGGGCGGCATGATCGGCTCGGCGCTGGTCGGCACCTTCCTGGGCATCTTGCTGGCCTATGGCGTGGTCGAACCGCTGGGTGGCCTGATGGAGCAGAAGCTCGACGAAGGCACCAAGGAATTCAACGTGGTCAAGACCGTGCTGCTGGCCAGCATGCAGGGCTACGCGCCGCAGGTGGCCATCGAGTTCGGCCGCAAGGTTTTGTACTCGACCGAGCGTCCCACCTTTGGCGAGCTTGAAACCCACGTCAAGGGCAAGAAGTGACCCACGCCATGAAGCGCACGGAGGTTCTACATGGCCGGTGATTCCAAAAAAGTCCAGCCCATCATCATCAAGCGCGTCAAGAAGGGTGGCCATTCCGCCCACGGCGGCGCCTGGAAGATCGCCTACGCCGACTTCGTGACGGCCATGATGGCCTTCTTCCTGCTGATGTGGCTGCTGGGCTCGACCACCGAGGGCGACAAGAAGGGCATCGCCGATTACTTCAACTCGCCGCTGAAGGTCGCCATGTTCGGCGGCTCCGGCGCGGGCGACGCCACCTCCATCGTCAAGGGCGGCGGCAACAACCTGGCCGAAAGCGTGGGGCAGCTCAAGAAGGGTGCTTCGGAAACCGCCGAGGTCAAGGCCCGCAAGAAAGCCATCAAGGCCGAGCAGGCCATGGCCGAACGCGCCCAACTGGCCGCGCTCAAGCAAAAGATGGAAGAAATCATCGCCAACGACTCGCGGCTGGCCCAGTACAAGTCGCAGATCCGCCTGGACCTGACGGCCGAAGGCCTGCGCATCCAGATCGTGGACGACCAGAGCCGACCCATGTTCGACAGCGGCCACGCCGAGGTCAAAGGCTACATGCAGGACATCCTGCAGTCCATCGGAGCGGTCTTGTCCGTGGTGCCCAACCGGCTCACCATCGAAGGCCACACCGACTCGAAACCCTTCAGCGCGGGCGAGCGCGGCTACAGCAACTGGGAGCTGTCGGCCGACCGGGCCAACGCCTCTCGCCGCGAGCTCATCGCCGGCGGCCTGTCGGGCACCAAGGTGCTGCGCGTGCAAGGCCTGGCCGCCAGCCTGCTCTATGAAAAAGACGACCCCGAAAGCCCCTTGAACCGGCGCATCAGCATCGTGGTGATGAACCGCGAGGCGGAAGACCGCTTCTTCCAGGCCGCCAAGGTCGAATCCGGAGAAGTCAGCGATGAAGCCTCCGAGCCCCCCGAATCCCCTGCAGCCCTGGCCAGTCCGATAAAGGCCTCAAGCCTGCCTTCCCAACGCCGATAACGGCTGTGAACACCTCGCGGAGGCCACGGACAAGGCCTCTAACGATTGAATCAAGGACGAGCCATGAGCAATCCCTCTCCCGACATGAAATTCCTGATCGTTGACGACTTTTCCACGATGCGCCGCATCGTTCGAGGTTTGCTCAAGGAAATTGGCTACAACAACGCCGAGGAAGCTGAAGACGGCGCCGTGGCGCTGAACATGCTCAAGAACGGCAAGTACGATTTCGTGGTCAGCGACATCAACATGCCCAACATGAATGGCTTTGACCTGCTCAAGGCCATCAAGGCGGACGACACCCTCAAGCACCTGCCGGTGCTGATGGTGGCCGCCGAAGCCCGCAAGGAAGACATCGTGCTGGCCGCCCAGACCGGTGCCGCGGGTTACATCGTCAAGCCCTTCACCAAAGCGACTTTGGAAGAGAAGGTGCAAAAAATCATGCAAAAACTCACGGCCGCGGCCTGAGCAGGGAGAACCGATGATGAAGATGGACGATCTGCCCACGATGGCGGCGCCAGCGGCGTCGCCTGAGATATTCCAGCAGTTGGGCACGCTGACACGCCAGCTGCACGACACGCTCAACCAGTTGGGCGTGCTGCCCAAGCTGACCGACTCGGTCAACAACTTGCCGGATGCACGCAGCCGCCTGAGCTACATCGCCACCAAGACCGCGGCCGCCGCCGAAAAAGTCTTGAACCTGGTGGATGAGGCCAAGGCCGACCAGGCCCACATCGTGTCCGAGACACGCAAGCTGGCCCAGTTGCTCGTGGCCGACCCGGTCAAGGCCGTGGCCTCTGGTGCGGTGATGAATTTTGTGGAGGACATGGAGGTCGTGACGCAACGCGTCGATGGCCACCTGACCGACATCATGATGGCGCAGGATTTCCATGACCTGACCGGCCAGGTGGTCGCCAAGGTCGTGTCCCTGGCCACCGACCTGGAAAAGCAATTGGCCGGCGTGCTGATGCAAGCCGCGCCGCCCGAACTGGCCCACAAGGCCGAAGTGGCCTTGACGCTCAACCAGCACATCGAGCCTTCGCTCAATGGGCCAGTGGTCGATGGCGAAGGCCGCACCGACGTGGTCAACAACCAAGGCGAGGTCGACGACCTGCTGGCCAGCCTGGGCTTCTGAAGCCGTCCTGTTCAGAGGGCAGAGGGCGCGCTGACTTGGCTGGTCAGCGCCCCGCCATCACATCGCGGACCGTGGCCACCTGTCGCCTCGACACGGCCAGCCACTCGCCCGTCGGCTGAACCTGGACCGCCCAGGTTTCACCGCCCTCCTCGTCATCGGCACGGCGCTCCAACGCCTTCATCGCCGAGCGGGCCACCAAGGCATTGCGGTGCACGCGCACGAAGCGCTCACCCAACTGCGTTTCCAGCTCCGTCAGCGATTGGTCCAGCACATGGCTGTGCTCGGCCGTCCGCAGGGTCACGTACTTCAATTCGGCTTTCAGGTAGATGACCTGCGATGCGGGCACGCGCACCATGCGGCCACGGTCCTGCGCCACCAGCGTGGGCTCCTCGACCTCGGGCACACCCGGGGCTCCGGCAGCGGCCGGTGGCTTGCGTTTGGCACACCGCGCCAACGCCGCATTGAGCCGGTCCAGCCGCACCGGCTTGGTCAGGTAATCCAGGGCTTCGAGTTCGAACGCCTGCAAGGCATGGCCAGCGTGGGCGGTCACGAAGACCACGGCCGGCGGCAGCGGCAGGTTCCGCAGGCGCTCGGCCAACTTCAGGCCATCGGGCCCCGGCATCTGGATGTCCAGCAAGACCAGGTCCACCATCGGGCCGGGCGATCCACCTTCAGGGCTCAAGGCGGCCAAGGCCTGACGGGCATCGGCGGCCTCGGCCACCACCAGGTTGGGGCAATCGGATTGCGACAGCAAGGTCTTCAAACGCAAGCGCGCGAGGTTCTCATCGTCGACCACCATGACGCGCAGGACTTCTTGGCTCATGACGGCCCCCCAGGCTTGAGCGGCACCGACACGCGCACCACGTAGACGGACGCGTGCTCGGCGGTGTCGCCCTTGTGCACGCCGGCCGCGAAATTGGCTTCCACATCGTGCATCAGCCGCAAGCGCTGGCGAACGTTGCGCAGCGCGATGCCATGGCCGGAAGTCGACGCGGCCTGGGGATGCTCGGGCATGGAATTGGTGATGGTCAGCACGGCCTGCCCACCTTTCACGTGCGTGGAGACTCGCAGCCATCCACCATTGGGATCGGCCTCCACGCCATGCTTGACCGCGTTCTCGACCAGAGGCTGCAGCATGAGCGCTGGCACCTCGGCCTGGCCGGCGGCCGGATCGAGCGCCCAGTGCAAGGTCAGCCGCTCGCCAAAGCGCAATTGCTCGATGCGCAGGTAGCGCTGAGCCAGGTCCACCTCGTCCGACAGCGAGGTGCGCAGGTGCGGCGAGGTCAGGGCTTGCCGGAACAACTCGGCCAGGTCTTCCAGCACCGCCTCGGCGCGGGCCGGCTCGATCTGCACCAGGGCGATCGCCGTGTTCAGTGTGTTGAACAGAAAGTGCGGCCGGATGCGGGCCTGCAACTCGGCCAGCCGGGCCTGCGCCTGGGCGGGCAGCTCGCTGTGCCCCCGCTGGCGCAACCAGGCCAGCGTCACCGAGGCGAAAGCGGCCCCCGTCAGCATGGGCGGGCAGACCGACCACCAGCTGTGCCGTGCGCCGCCCATCCACCAATCCAGCAAGGACGACTGGACCTCGCCATACAGGCCTGCCACCGCTCCCAGCGTGACCGCGCACACCCACTGGCCCACCGGTGACATGCGCTCCAGCACCGAACGCCCGGCGCAGGTCAGCACCAGCCACAGCAAACTGGCGGGCAAGGCCGTGGCCAGGGCTTGCGACCAACGCACCAACCAATCGGCCGGGCTGCTGGCCAAGTGGGCCACGGCCAAGGCCAGCACCAGTTGCATGCCCAGCACCACCCGCAGCACCACCCCCACGCGGCACACGTCGAAAGCCGAACGCTGCGGGGTCTTGCCGGGATTGGAAGGCTGGTCAAAACCGGTGGCCGCCCACATGGTCGGCGCGGCCAAGGTGTCGCCCTGTTGGCCATGGCCAGCGCCCCTGGCAGGGGCTTTCGAGGGCGCGGCAACGCGAGGCCGGGGCGACCGGTTCGACGTGGGGGGCGTGGGCTCTCTACAATCCATGGTTGGAACATTCTCGCCCAACCGCGCCGCGCCATGAGCACAAATCAACTCGACACCAAGTCCCAGGCCTGGTCGGCCCTGTTTTCAGAGCCGATGAGCGACCTGGTCAAACGCTACACCGCCAGCGTGTTCTTCGACAAGCGGCTGTGGCGCGCGGACATCCAGGGCTCGCTCGCGCATGCTGAAATGCTGCACGCCCAGGGCCTGATCTCGGCCACCGACTGGTCCGCCATCGAAAAAGGCATGGCCCAGATCACCCAGGAGATCGAAGCCGGCCACTTCGAGTGGAAGCTCGACCTGGAAGACGTGCACCTGAACATCGAAGCCCGCCTGACCACCCTGGTGGGCGATGCCGGCAAGCGCCTGCACACCGGCCGCTCGCGCAACGACCAGGTCGCCACCGACGTGCGCCTGTGGCTGCGCGGCGAGGTCGATGAAATCGGCGTGCTGCTGACCGAACTGCAAAAAGCCCTGGTGTCCGTGGCCGAGCAGAACGCCGAGACCATCCTGCCTGGCTTCACGCATCTGCAGGTGGCCCAGCCCGTGGCCTTTGGCCACCACCTGCTGGCCTACGTCGAGATGTTCGCCCGCGACGCCGAACGCCTGGTCGACCTGCGCAAGCGCATCAACCGCCTGCCTTTAGGCTCCGCTGCCCTGGCCGGCACGAGCTACCCGCTGGACCGCGAACGCGTGGCCCGCACGCTGGGGTTCGACGGCGTTTCGCAAAACAGCCTGGACGCCGTCAGCGACCGCGACTTCGCCATCGAGTTCACCGCCGCCGCGTCGCTGGTGATGGTGCACATCTCGCGCTTCAGCGAAGAGCTGATCCTGTGGATGAGCCAATCGTTCGGTTTCATCGACCTGGCGGACCGTTTCTGCACCGGCTCGTCGATCATGCCGCAGAAGAAAAACCCCGATGTGCCCGAACTGGCGCGGGGCAAGACCGGCCGCGTGGTCGGCCACCTGATGGGCCTGATCACGCTGATGAAGGGCCAGCCCCTGGCCTACAACAAGGACAACCAGGAAGACAAGGAACCCTTGTTCGACACGGTCGACACCTTGAAG
This sequence comes from Aquabacterium sp., assembly GCF_050725395.1. GTDB lineage: Bacteria > Pseudomonadota > Gammaproteobacteria > Burkholderiales > Burkholderiaceae_C > Aquabacterium. The sequence goes on from NZ_JBOHHL010000056.1 coordinate 6,767, forward strand.
GACACGCTGCGCATCTTCGCGGAAATGGCCGGGGGCATCACCGTCAAGCCCGAAGCCATGGAGCGTGCCGCCAAGAAGGGCTATGCCACCGCCACCGACCTGGCCGACTACCTGGTCAAGAAGGGCCTGCCCTTCCGCGATGCCCACGAGGTGGTGGCCCACGCGGTGAAGGACGCCATCGCCGCGGGCGTGGACCTGTCGGAGTTGTCCCTGGACAAGCTCAAGACCTACAACCCCGCCATCGAACAGGATGTGTTCGAGGTGCTGTCGCTGCGCGGGTCGCTGAACGCGCGCAACCTGTTGGGTGGCACGGCGCCTGAACAGGTCCGGGCGCAGGTGGCGCGTCACCGGGTTCGCCTGGGCTGATCTGGTCCGCGCGCCGATTCGCAACCTTTCGTTATAAACAAACCCAAGGCCTGCGGGTTTGGCCAAAATCCCCTGAATTCAAAAACAGGAGATGCTGGCCATGTTGCGTTCACGTGCTCTCAGAACACGTTTTCCACTTCAGCCAGGACATGCGCTTTTCCAGCATCACGCTTCAGGCCGATGACGCCGATGGCGAAGGCGGCGTGTTCGCGCCAGGGGGCATCACCGTGGGCGGCAAGACTTACACCTTCGCCGACCCGGCGGGCTCGACACCCCAGGCCTTCGCGGTGGACGGGCTGGATTTGGTCGGCCAAGATTTGCAGATCACCCTCCAGCACCGAGCCGGCAGCGCCTGGACCTTTGTCAGCGAAGTCACCTTCGAGGCCACCGCCGTGCCCGAAGCCAGCAGCGCCGCGCTGGTCCTGGCCGGCCTGATGACGACGGTCGGTGTGCTGGCTCGCCGAAAGGCTCAGCCTCGCAATGCGGTCACTTTCGAGGCCGCCGCCTGAGCGGTCGATGACACCCACGGGCCCAGGCGCTCACGCACCGTTTTCTCGATGCCCGCGGCATCCAGGCCGCACATCGACATCAGCTTGACCGGGTCCCCATGCTCGACGAATTCGTCGGGCAGGCCCAGGATCACCAGGGGCTTGGTGACCCCGGCCTTGCTCAAAGCCTCGGCCACGGCAGAGCCGGCGCCGCCCTGCACGCAGCCCTCTTCCAGCGTGACAAAGGCATCGTGGGTTTGGGCCAGCTCCAGCAGCAGTTCGGTGTCCAGCGGCTTGACGAAGCGCATGTTGGCCACCGTGGCATCCAGGGTTTCGGCCGCCGCCAAGGCGGGGTACAGCAAGGTGCCAAAAGCGAGGAAGGCGATGCGCTGGCCTTGCGGTGCGGCGCTGGTGCGGCGCACCTCGCCCTTGGCCCAGGGCATGGGCTTCAGGTCGTTCGACACGGCCACACCCGCCCCGGCGCCACGTGGGTAGCGCACGCACACGGGGTGCTGCTGCCCAAAGGCCGCGCTCAAAGCCTGGCGGCATTCGTTTTCATCGGCCGGCGTCAGCATGCTCATGTTGGGGATGCAACGCACGAAAGCGATGTCGAAGGCGCCCATGTGCGTGGCACCATCGGCCCCGACGATGCCAGCGCGGTCGAGTGCAAACACCACGGGCAGGTTCTGGATGGCCACGTCGTGGATCAACTGGTCGTAGCCACGCTGCAGGAAGGTCGAGTAAATCGCGACCACGGGCTTGAGTCCTTCACAGGCCATGCCGGCCGCGAAAGTCACGGCGTGCTGCTCGGCGATGCCCACGTCGAAATAGCGGCCGGGGTACTTCTGGTGGAACTCCACCATGCCCGAACCTTCGCGCATGGCGGGCGTGATGCCGACCAGGCGCGTGTCGTGTGCGGCCATGTCGCACAACCACTGGCCAAACACCTGCGTGAAGGTGGGCTTGGGCGGCTCGGTGGAAGCAGCGGCCTTGACCAGGCCCACGGCGGGGTCGAACTTGCCGGGACCGTGGTATGCGATGGGGTCGGCCTCGGCCAGCTTGTAGCCGTAGCCTTTCTTGGTGACCACGTGCAGGAACTGCGGGCCGCTCAGGTCGCGCAGGTTCTCCAGCGTGGGGATCAGCGAGTCAAGATCGTGGCCATCAATGGGGCCCACGTAATTGAAGCCGAACTCTTCGAAGATGGTGGCGGGCACGACCATGCCCTTGGCGTGCTCTTCCAACTTCTTGACCAGCTCGAACAAAGGCGGCGCATTGCGCAGCACCTGCTTGGCGCCTTCGCGCGCGGCCGAGTAAAAACGGCCGGACATCAGGCGCGCCAGGTAGCGGTTCAGCGCGCCGACCGGCGGCGAGATCGACATGTCGTTGTCGTTCAGCACGACCAGCACGTCAGCCGGGCGGCCGTTGTGCGGCACGCCCGCGTTGTTCAGGGCCTCGAAGGCCATGCCGGCCGTCATGGCGCCATCGCCGATGATGGCCACGGCCTTGCGCGCCTCGCCGCGCAGTTGTGCGCCCAGGGCCATGCCCAGCGCCGCCGAGATCGAGGTGGACGAATGCGCGGTGCCGAAGGTGTCGTACTCGCTTTCGTCGCGGCGCGGAAAGCCGCTCATGCCGCCCAACTGGCGCAGCGTGGGCATGCGGTCGCGCCGGCCGGTCAGGATCTTGTGGGGATAGGTTTGGTGGCCCACGTCCCAGACCAGGCGGTCGTCCGGGGTGTTGAACACGTAGTGCAGCGCGATGGTCAGCTCCACCGTGCCCAGGTTGGACGACAGGTGTCCACCGGTGCGCGACACGCTTTGCAGCAGGTATTCGCGCAACTCGCCCGCCAGTTGCTTGAGTTCGAGGCGCGACAGGCGCCTGACATCGGCGGGCGTCTCGATCCTGGACAGCAGGGTTGAGGTCATGGTGGACTTCCTTGAGGGGGGTTTGTTGTTGTCGGAGATCAGTGGTCGCGGTGCACGATGCGCTCGGCCAGGGCCGCCAGGGCCCGGGTGCTGCCTGGATTCAGGCCGCTGCCCGCCAAGGCATCCTGAGCCTGCTGGAGCAGATGGTCAACCTCTTGCCGCGCCTGGCCCAGCCCCAGCAGGCTGACGTAAGTGGGCTTGTTGGCGTCGGCGTCCTTGCCGGCGGTCTTGCCCAAAGTGTCCGAAGGTTGCGTGGCGTCCAGGATGTCGTCGACGATCTGGAAGGCCAGACCCATGGCGTCCCCATAGCGGCCAAAGGCCTGCCAGGCCGGACCGGCTTCATCGATGCCCGCGCTGGCGGCGCCCATCAGGACGCTGGCCCGCAGCAAGGCGCCGGTCTTGCGCTGGTGCATGTCGCGCAGGGCGGATTCGTCCAGGGCCACGCCGATGCTGGCCAGGTCGATGGCCTGGCCGCCCGCCATGCCTGCTTGCCCGGCGGACCGCGCCAGGAGGCGGCACAGGCGGGCTTGAACAGGGGCTCGCATCACCAGGTCGGCCGGACCCACATCCGGCGTCAGGACCTCGAAGGCCAGGGCCTGCAGGGCATCGCCCGCCAGCATGGCCTGGGCTTCGCCAAACTGCACGTGCACGGTGGGTTTGCCACGGCGCAGCACGTCGTTGTCCATGCACGGCATGTCGTCGTGCACCAGAGAATAGGCGTGGATCAACTCGACGGCGCAGGCCGCGCGCAAGGCGGCGTCCCGGCCCGCGGGGGTCTGTTCGGCGCCGGCGGCCTCGGCCGCGGCCATCACCAGCAGGGCGCGCACGCGCTTGCCGCCGTCCAGCACGCCGTAGCGCATGGCCTCGCCCAGGCCGGCGGGCGCGGCCAGGGGCACCCAGTCGTCCAGCGCCGATTCGACGCGGGCCAGCACCTGGGCCGACCAGTCCGCATAAGCCTGGGAATTCATGCGGCGCCCCAGGGTTTGAGCTGGCCGTCTTCCAGCAGCTTGACCTGGGCCTCGACCGCCTCCAGCCGCGCACGGCAGAACTGCAGCAACTGGGCACCACGGCGGTAGCTGGCCAGCAGGCCATCCAGGGGCAACTGGCCGGATTCCATCTGGCTCACCAGTTGTTCCAGCTCCGCCTGCGCTTCCTCGTAGGTGGCTGGCAGGGGCGATTCTGGGAGGGCATCAGAGGCAGGAGCGGGGGTTTTGGCCATGGTGGCGCCTGGGCAGACCCAAGGTGAGGGCAAACGCGTATTCTATTTCGCATGCAGGGTGAAAAGTAGACCCGGGGCCTCCGCCGGAAGTTCACCAGGTCCCCCGGAGTGGGGTGGTCACTTGGCCTTGCATTCCCCCGCCATTCGCCCGGCGGGTACAATTTTGGGTTTTCCCGTAACGAATCGGGTGGTTCTCGGCTGTTGCCGAGGTTTTGGTTGACATAGGTTTTTGGAGAACCTGGGGATCATGTCCGACCTGAGTCCTGCACTCAATGCTCTCGCCCGCAGCCGCACGCAGCTGCCTGTTTCCAGCTACTTCAATGAAGTGCTCTACCAGCAGGAGCTTGAACGCATCTTTCAGTCCGGTCCTCGCTACCTGGGGCACGCCCTGTCGGTGCCCGAGGTCGGCGACTACTATGCATTGCCTCAGGAGAGCGAAGGCCGGGTACTGGTGCGCACGGAAAAAGGCGTCGAGCTGATTTCCAACGTCTGCCGCCACCGCCAGGCCGTGATGCTGCGCGGACGCGGCAACAGCCGCCACAACGTCGTCTGCCCCCTGCACCGCTGGACCTACGACCTGCACGGCCAGCTCATCGGCGCGCCCCACTTCGACCACGATCCCTGCCTGAACCTGAACAACTACAAGGTTCGCGACTGGAACGGCCTGATCTTCGAGGACAACGGCCGCGACGTGGCCGCCGACCTGGCCGGCATGTCGCCGCGCTTTGCCCCCGGGGGCGATCTGGACTTCACCGGCTTCGTGCTGGACAAGGTCGAGCTGCACGAGTGCAACTACAACTGGAAGACCTTCATCGAGGTCTACCTCGAGGATTACCACGTCGGCCCCTTCCACCCCGGCCTGGGCAACTTCGTCACCTGCGACGACCTGAGCTGGGACATGGCGCGCGACTACTCGGTGCAAACGGTGGGCGTGGCCAAGACCTTCGACCGGCCCGGATCCAGCACCTACAAGAAGTGGCACGACGTCATCCTGAAGTACCGCAACGGCGCACCGCCCACGCAGGGCGCCGTCTGGCTGACCTATTACCCCACGATGATGGTGGAGTGGTACCCGCACGTGCTGGTGGTGTCGAACATGTACCCGCAAGGCCCGCAAAAAACGCTCAACGTGGTCGAGTTCTACTACCCCGAAGAGATCGCCGCCTTCGAGCGCGATTTCGTCGAGGCGCACCAGGCCGCCTACATGGAGACCTGCGTCGAGGACGACGAGATCGCCGAACGCATGGATGCCGGTCGCAAGGCGCTGATGCTGCGCGGCGACAACGAAGTCGGGCCGTATCAAAGCCCGATGGAAGACGGCATGCAGCACTTCCACGAGTGGTACCGCCGGACGATGGACTTCCGCGAGTGAAGAACAGCGCCCCGTGAACGCCCTGCTCAAGGTGGCCTCACGTCAATCCGCGGCCGGCTTGATGGTGATCGCCACCCTGCTGTTCGCGGCCATGGGCGTGTGCGTGAAGAAGGCCTCGGTCGAGGTCGGCACCGGCGAAGTCGTGTTCTTCCGAGGGCTGGTGGGTGCCGTGATGATGGGCCTGCTGGCCTGGGGCCGGCAGCTGTCGTTGGCGACCCGCGTGCCAGGCCTGCACCTGTGGCGCGGCTTCGCGGGCGTCACCGCCCTGAGCCTGTGGTTCTATGCCATCGGCCACATGCCACTGGCCACAGCCGTCACTTTGAACTACATGTCCTCGGTGTGGATGGCAGTGTTCCTGGGCCTGCGCGTGCTCTGGAACCGTTGGCACGGCCAGCCGGGCAAAGGCATCCCCCGGTCTTTGTTGATCGCCGTGGCGGTCGGCTTCGTGGGCGTGGCGCTGGTGCTGCGTCCCACCCTGCAGCGCGATCAATGGCTGGATGGTTTGGTCGGCCTGGCGTCGGGCATGCTGGCCGCCTGGGCCTACCTGCAAGTGGCCAGCCTGGGCCGCGCGGGCGAGCCCGAACACCGGGTGGTGTTCTATTTTTCGCTGTTTGGCGCCATCTCGGGCCTGCTCATCAGCGCCAGCACGCTGGCCATAGGCCAGGTGGCCTGGCACCAGCCCAGCCCCATGGGTTGGGCCTGGCTGCTGGGCGTCGGGGCCTTTGCCACGTTGGCCCAACTGGCCATGACCCGCGCCTACACCAAGGGCCACGCCCTGGTCATGGCCAGCCTGCAGTACCTGGGCATCGCCCACGCCTTCGTGCTGGGAGTCTGGATCTTTGGCGATCCGGTCAATCCCCTGGCCCTGGCAGGCATGGCCTTGATCGTGCTGGCCGGCATCGCGGCCACGCGCTCCAGCGCCACGCTCAAGGCTTGACCAACTCGCCTGACCAACTCACTCGTCAGTCAATGCATGCTGTGCACGATGGAGCCGATCATCAGCAGGCCCGCCACCAGCCAGAACAGCTGCAGGAAGGTGTCGCGCCAACTCAGGCGCTTCTGCAACTGCGGGATCAGGTCGGCCACCGCCACGTAGATGAAGCTGCTGGACGCCACCACCATCATGTAGGGCAGGTAGTGCTGCCAGGGGTCGATCAGCACATAGCCCAGCACGCCGCCCACCACCGCCGCCAGCCCTGAAATCGCGTTGTAGACCAGGGCACGCGTGCGCGAGAAGCCGGCGTTCAGCAGCACGATGTAGTCGCCCACCTCTTGCGGGATCTCGTGGGCGATGATGGCCAAGGCGGTCACCATGCCCACCTGCGGGTCGGCCAGGAAGGACGCGGCAATGATCACGCCATCGCAGAAGTTGTGGATGCTGTCGCCCACCAGCACGCTCCAGCCGCCCCGCCCCGCCTGCTCGCGGTCGAAGTGATGGTGATGGTGGTGGCCGTCGTGCTCGTGGTGGTGCCCGTGGCGGTACAACTCGGCCTTCTCCAGCAGGAAGAAGAACATCAGGCCGCCCAACAGGGTCAGGAACAAGGCGTGAGGCTCCACGTTGGATTCGAAGGCCTCGGGCAGCACGTGCAGCAAGGCCGTGCCCAGCAAGACCCCGGTCGACAGGCTCACCAGGTGGCGAACGATGAGGCTCAACAGAGGGGCTGACAGGGCTGCGGCCAGCACGACGGAAGCCACGCCGCCCAACAGGGTGGCCATTACGATGTAAATCAGGGTCATCCAGGGATCTTAGCAATGGTGTCAACCGCCAAGTCACACATTGCGAAGACAATGTCGAACATGAACACGAACTCCGCCGCCAAGACGATGCGCGCCACCACTTTCCCCCTGGAGGCCAGCGAGTGGCCTCACCTCCTGGCCTCGATCGACATGGGCTCCAACAGCTTCCGGCTGGAGATCGCCGAACTGGGCAAGGGCCGCTACAAGCGGATCGACTACCTCAAGGAAACCGTGCGCCTGGGCGCCGGCCTGGATGCCCAGGGCCTGTTGACCGAAGATGCCACCCAACGCGGCCTGGCCTGCCTGGCCCGCTTCGCCCAGCGCCTGAAAGGCTTTGCCACCTGGCAGGTGCGCGCCGTGGCCACGCAGACCCTGCGCGAAGCCCGCAACCGCGACGCCTTCCTGGCCCGCGCCGACCAGGTGCTGGGCCACGAGATCGAGGTGATCTCCGGCCGAGAGGAAGCCCGCCTGATCTACCAAGGCGTGGCCCGTTTGCAGCCCAACGAACTGCCGCGCCTGGTGATCGACATCGGTGGTCGCTCCACCGAGATGATCCTGGGCCATGGCCGCAATGCCCTGCGTGCCGAGTCGTTCCGGGTGGGCAGCGTCAGCCTGTCGATGGCGCACTTTCCGCAAGGGCGCTTCACCGCACAAGCTTTCCGCAGCGCGCAGATCGCCGCGGGCGCCGAACTCGAAGAAGCCCTGAGCCCCTTTGCCCGTGCCAACTGGAAGGAAGCACTGGGCTCGTCCGGCACCGTGGGCGCGGTGTCCCAGATCCTGCAGGCCAATGGCATCAGCGATGGCTGCATCACCGCCGATGGCCTGCGCTGGTGCATGGAGCGCTGCCTGGAGGCCGGCTCGATGGACGCCCTCAACCTGGCGGGGCTCAAGCCCGAACGCAAGGCGGTGCTGGGGGGCGGCCTGTCCATCCTCTACACGCTGGCCATCCACTTTGGCATCGAATCCTTGAAGCCCGCCAAGGGCGCCCTGCGCCAGGGCGTGATCTTCGACCTGGAAGAGCGCATCGAGGCAGCGAGCAACCAGCGCCAGCACGACCAGCGCGACACCTCGGTGCGCGAACTGCAACGACGCTTCCACGTGGACCTGTCGCAGGCCGAGCGTGTGCGCCAGCGTGCCATGGCCTTGTGGGAAGGCTTGCACGAAGATGGCACCCACCAAGCCGACAGCGATGCCGCCCGCGAACTGGGCTGGGCCAGCGCCGTGCACGAGATCGGCATGATGGTGTCGCACCACGACCACCACCGTCACAGCGCCTACCTGCTGGGGCACGTCGACGCGCCGGGTTTTTCTCAATCACAGCTGCGCCACCTGGCTGGCCTGGTGCTGGGCCAGCGCGGCGAGTTGAGCAAATTGGCCGACCACCGACAGGACACGGGCCTGATGAACCAGGTTTTGTGCCTGCGCCTGGCCACGATCCTGCACCACGCCCGCACGCCCCTGCCGCCGAAGGTGGCGCAGTTGAGCAGCGAGCCGGGCCAGGCCGTCCTGGTCCTGGACGAATCTTGGGCCCATCAGAACCCCCGCACGCTCCACCTGCTGAACGAAGAAGCCCAGCGCTGGGCCAATCAGGGCGACCGTGCCCTGGTCATCAAGACCGAGGCTTGACGACGGCTTTCTTGGCCGGCTTGGCGGCTGGTTTGCCCGCGGGCAGGGCCTTGCGGTAGACCGGCCCCCACATCGGGTGCCCGGCTTCCGATTTGCTCAGGGCAAAGCCCGGGTCGGCCGCCCGCTTTGCCC
>NZ_JBOHHL010000057.1:0-14541 GCF_050725395.1 Aquabacterium sp.
GCGCTCTTGGCGGCCACAGGCGTGTGCTTGATTTCAGGCGGCGGGGGCGGGTAACGCTCGGCCCCCTTGTTGACCACGTGCCGCACCTTGGCGACGACGATGGGACCACGGCCTTTGCGCTTGAACTGCCAACGTAAAACCATGTTGGCGATGACTGCTTGGATGCTCATGCTTTGGTCGTGGTGTATTTCGAGAGGTTGAATTGCCGCGTCTTCAAGCGGTACGCAAATGTAAAGCCTGGCCACAGCGAGGAATTGCGGCCCTGGTCGTTCAAATACCAGCTCTTGCAGCCCGAGTTCCAGACCGTGTCCTTCAACTCGGTTTGAACCTTGTCGATGAACTGTGCCTGCGCTGCGGGCTTCACGTCGATCGCCTTGATGCCACGCTCGCGCATGGCCTTGATGGCGTTGATGATGTAGTGGGCCTGCGATTCGATCATGAAGACCATCGAGTTGTGGCCCAGCCCGGTGTTCGGACCCATCAGCATGAAGAAGTTGGGGAAGCCCGACACGGCCACGCCCAGGTAGGCCTCGGGGCCGTTCTTCCACACATTGGCGAGGTCGATGCCGCCTTTGCCGAACACGGTCTTGGGGGGGATGGGGTCTTGCACCTTGAAGCCGGTGCCCAGGATGATGGCGTCGACCGGGCGTTCCACGCCATCACTGGTGACCACGCCGCGGGGCGTCACTTCACGGATGCCTTCGGTGATGACCTCGACGTTGGTGCGGGCCAGGGCCGGGTAGTAGTCGTTCGAAATCAGCAGGCGCTTGCAACCCGGCGTGTAGTCGGGCGTCAGCTTCTTCTGCAGCACCGGGTCTTTCACGGCCTGGCGGATCTTGTGCTTGGCGACCTTGGCCACCAGGCCCATCCACTCTGGCTTGAACTTGAAGGCCAGGAAGCGCAGTTCCATCGTCCAGTACAGCTTGGTGCGCTCCCAGCGTTGGCGCCAGGGGTTGGCGCTGAAGTCGGCCTGTTCGCGCTGGGTGAGTGGGCGGTCTTCCTTGGGCACGACCCAGGGCGGTGTGCGCTGGAAGTAGTACAGGTGATCGACCTTGGGCGCGATGTTGGGCACGAACTGGATGGCGCTGGCGCCGCTGCCAATCACGGCCACGCGCTTGCCGACCAGGTCGTAGCCGTGGTCCCAGGTGGCGGAGTGGAACGTGTTGCCCTTGAACTTGTCCAGGCCCTTGATGTTGGGCGTGGCGGGATTGCTCAGGCCACCCATGCCGGACACCAGGATGTCGGCCTCGAAGACGCGGCCATCGTCGGATTCGACGGTCCACAGCTTGCGCGCGTCGTCGTAGCGGGCGCTGACCAGGTTGGCGTTGAAGCGGATGTGCTTGAGCAGGTCGTACTTGGTGGCCACGCCTTTCAGGTAGGCGTAGATCTCGGGTTGCGGCGCGTACATGCGCGACCAGTTCGGGTTGGGCTCGAACGAGAACGAATACAAATGCGAGGGCACGTCGCAGGCGCAGCCCGGGTAGGTGTTGTCGCGCCAGGTGCCGCCCACGTCGTCGGCGCGTTCCAGCAGCACGAAGTCGTCTTCGCCCATCTCGCGCAGCTTCACGCCCATGCACAAACCCGAAAAGCCAGTGCCGATGACCAGGACCTTGTGGCGCTGCACGGCAGCGGCTTGTGGGTCGGCCGGAATCTTGTAAGCCAGGTTGGAGTTGGGGTTCATGCGACTTCTCAAATCCGTTTTTGTGACAAAGAATCATGTCAGATTAACTTTGACAATGATCCATGTCAATATAGAGATTCCCATGGACGGACTAATTTCTGACACTTCCCCCCCGAACAAGCGCCGCTACGGTGGCGTCTTGCCCGAGGAACGCCAGCGCCAGCGGCGGGCCAAGCTCATCGATGGTGCCATCGAAGTCTTCGGCACGAAGGGCTTCCACGCCGCCACGGTGCGCGAGGTGTGTGTGGCCGCTCACTTGACCGAGCGCTACTTCTATGAATCCTTCAAGACCTTGCCGCAGCTGTTCATCGCGGTGTACGCCCACCTGCGCGAGGAACTGATGGCCAAGACCCTGGCGGTCATGGCCACGGCCGAGAAAACACCCATTGGCCTGCTGGAGCCCGCCATCCGCGTGTTCCTGGAGTTCATCCGCGACGACCAGCGCCGGGGCCGCATCATGCTGGTCGATTCGCTGGGCATCGACAGCGAAGTGGCGGCCTTCAGTGGCGCCACGGCGCGCGACTATTCCGAGCTGCTCAAATTGCACCTGGGCCGAATGGTCCCCGCCAACGAGTTGGCCGAACTCAGCCTCGATCTGCTGGCCGAGGGCATGATCGGCATGAACGTGTTGCTGGCGGCGCGCTGGATGCAGGATGGCTTTGCCGACCCGATCGACAAGGTGGTGCGGACCAACCTGTTGCCTTACCAAGGCTTGATGTCGCTGCTCGACAAGCGCTGAGGTCAACGGTCGCTGGGCGTCAGGTCGGCCCCCAGTGCCTCGCGTTCGTCGAACACGAAACAGCTGCCCTGGTAGTGCTGGCCACCCGCCAGCTCGAAGTACTTCAGGATGCCGCCATCCAGTTGGTAGACGTGGTCCACCCCCGCCTCGGCCATGTACAGAGCGGCCTTCTCGCAGCGGATGCCGCCGGTACAGAAGCTCACCACGGTCTTGCCCCGGAATTCATCCTTGTGGGCCAGCACCTGGTCCGGGAACTCGCTGAACTTGGCCAGGCGCCAGTCGATGGCGCCTTCGAAAGTGCCGAAATCCACCTCAAAGCCGTTGCGGGTGTCCAGCGTGACCACCTCGCGGCCTTCGTCGTCGTGGCCCTGGTCCAGCCAGCGCTTGAGCGTCGGCGCATCCACCGCCGGGGCGCGGCCCTCGGCGCCCTCCACGTCCGGCCGAATGGTGGGGTGGTTCATGCGGATGATCTCGCGCTTGACTTTGACCAACAGCTTCTTGAACGGCGGGGCGTCCGACCAGCTTTCCTTGGGCCTGATGTGCGCGAAGCGTGGATCAGACTGAAGGTCGCTCACCCAGGCTGTCACCGCTTCCGCCGGCCCGGCCAGGAAGAGGTTGATGCCTTCTTCAGCGATCAGCACCGTTCCTTTCAGACCCAGGGCCTGGGCCCGCTCATGGAGACGCTGCCGCAGCGCGGCCGTGTCGTCGAGGGTCACGAATTGGTAGGCGGAGATGTTCAGGACGGCTTGCTGCATGGGCGCCATTGTAGAAAGTCCGCCCCGAGGGGGTCAGGCGGCCGCGAGTTGGGCGCTGTCTCCAGCTTTTTCGCTCAGCCCATGGCGGCGCATCAACCGGGCCCGCTTGGCGGGCAGGAAATTGATGCGGCTTGCATCTCCGCCGGTGGCCTTGATGAGCAAGGGGTCCATGACGGCATACCAGAGCGGGGGCACATAGGCGATCAGGAACATGCCGAAGTAGCCCGAGGGCAGGGTGGGCAGGTCGGGAAAGTCGCGCAGCGACTGGTAACTGCGCGTGGGGTTGGCGTGGTGGTCCGAATGGCGCTGCAACTGGAAGACCACCAGGTTGGACATCAGGTGGTTGCTGTTCCAGGAGTGGTGCGGCTGGCAGGGCTCGTGGCGGCCATTGGGCAGCTTCTGGCGCAGCAGACCGTAGTGCTCGATGTAGTTGGCCGAGGTCAGCTGGAAGGCGCCCCACAGGGCCACGATGGCCAGCACCGGCACCACGGGCGCGCCCAGCAGTGCAATCAGACCGCCATACAGGCCGATGGTCAGCAGGCCGGCCTGCACGATCTCGTTGTCCAGGCTCCAGGCCGACTGGCCTTGGCGCTCCAGGCGCTCGGATTCCAGGTCCCAGGCGCGGAAGTAGGCGCCGGGTATTTCGCGGAACACGAAGCGGTAGATGCTCTCACCCATCTTGGACGAGGCTGGATCTTCCGGCGTGGACACATGGCGGTGGTGGCCGCGGTTGTGCTCGATCGAGAAGTGGCCGTAAGCGCACAGCGCGGAGTTGAACAGGGCCACCTTCCGACCCAACCAGTCCTTCTTGTGGCCCAGCTCGTGGCTGAGGGTCAGGCTCGCGCCCTGCATCGAGCCGGTGAACATGGCCGTGGCCAGCCAGGCATACCAGGGCAGCTCATGGGTGGCCAGGAACACGATGTTGAGCAGCGTGGTGCCCCACAGCACCGGCACCACCGCGTAGGTGATCCAACGGTAGTAGCGGTCAGCTTCCAGCCGGGGCACGGCAGCCTCGGGCGGGTTGCTCTTGTCTTCATAGAAGATCGCATCCAGCAAGGGGATGCCCCCATAGACCAGCATCGGGCCCGCGAAAAACCACAGCGCATGGGTGTGGCCCAGCAGATAAGCGACCGGGCCGATCAAGGCCGTGAGTGGAAAGAGCACCGACAGCAGCCACAGGGCTTTTTTGCGGTCTCGGTACTGGCTGGGGTCGGTGGGGGTGATCGGCAGGGCGTGCGGCATGGCTTGGTCTCCTCAAGGCTTCGGTTGGTGAGACTGTGCGTTTTTCTCTAGAGACGCGACACCGCCTGAACTGGCAGAATTTCGTCATTTGGTGACACTGCGTCGGGTGAAGGAATGGCGATGACGATGTCCGAACACACGCCCGCGGATTGGTTGAAGCCGGCGGTGCACCCTGTCTATGCACGCTTGATCTGCGCGGAGTTGCGCCGCCAGGGCTACACCGAGGCCGAGATCCTGCAAGGCACCCGCCTCGACTGGGCCACCCTGCACGACGGCAATCTGTTCATGAGCTTCGAGCACACGCGTCGTCTGATCGTGCGGGCGCAGGCCTTGGCCGGAGGCCCTTGGCTTGGCCTGTTGGTTGGCCACAGCACGCAGGTGTCGGCGCACGGGGCGCTGGGCTACGCGGGCATGGCCGCCAGCAATGTGGCGCAAGTGCTGGGCCTTCTGCAGCGGTTTCTCGAAATGCGCCAACGTGTGGCGCGCTTCGAGGTGGACACCACGCACGGGCTGGCCTTGACGATGACCGAGCTGCTGTCGTCTCCAGAGGTGCGCGAGTACCTCATGGGCCACCTCGCTGCTGGGGTCACGCGGGTGCTGGAGACCGTCACCGGACAGGACGTGCGAGCCCACGCGACGGTTCATTGGCCCTTCGCCGAACCGGCGGGGGCGGAGCACTATCGCCGTTTTTTCCCGCACAGCGAGTTCGGAGCCGCGCAATTGCGCATCGACCTGCCGCCGCAGTTGTTGCAATGCCCAGGCCTGGCCTCGGACCCCGAGGCCTACCGCACCGCGCTGCGCGACTGCGAGCGTCAACTGGCCCAACAGCAATTGGGCACAGTGGCCTCGCGGGTGCAGCAACGCCTGCTGGATGCACAGGGCCACTACCCGACCTTGGTCGAGATGGCTGAACTCGAGCACATGTCCTCGCGCACGCTGATTCGTCACCTGCGGGACGAGGGCATGACCTACCAGCGACTGCTGGACAGCGTGCGCGAAGAGCTCGCCTGCTGGCAATTGGTGCACACCACGCACAGCATCGAGGCCATCGCCGACGGCCTGGGCTACCAGGACACCTCGAACTTCAGCCGCACCTTCAGGCGCTTGGTAGGGATGACACCCAAGGCCTTCCGCGACGCCCGGGTCGAAGCACTCAGCCAAGAATAGAGGACAGCGGGTGGCGGGCGATCTCTACAATCGCCCCATGCCCTTCATTCACCTGCGCACCCACACCGAGTTTTCCGTCGTCGATGGCACCTTGCGCATCGACGACCTGGTCGGTGCTGCCAAAGACGACCGCCAGCCCGCCCTGGCCATCACCGACCTGAGCAACCTGTTCGGCGCGGTCAAGTTCTATTCCGCGGCGCGGAAAAAAGGCGTGCAGCCCATCATCGGCGCCGATGTCTGGCTGGAGGCCGACGAACCCCAGCGGCCAGCCTCGCGTTTGCTGCTGCTCATCCAAAGCAGCCAGGGCTACCTGCATTTGAGCGAACTGCTGGGCGACGCCTGGACGGCGCCCGGTCAACGCACCCACGCCACCGTCAGTTGGGCCAACCTGCAGGCCAAGTCGGCCGGCCTGATCGCGCTGTCTGGCGCCGAGATGGGCGTCATCGGCCAGGCCTTGACGCAGGGCGACGTGGCGCGCGCCGAAGCCCTGGCCCAGCGACTGGCCGGCATCTTTCCCGGGCGCTTCTACATCGAGCTTCAACGCTCGGGCCACGGCAGCAACGAAAGCTACATCCGGACGGCGGTGCCCATGGCTTCGCGCCTGGGCTTGCCGGTGGTCGCCACGCACCCGGTTCAATTTTTGACGCCGGACGACTTCGAGGCCCACGAAGCCCGCGTCTGCATTGCCGAGGGCGAGACCCTGGGCAACCCGCGCCGCCACAAGAAGTTCACGCGCGAGCAGTACTTCAAGACACAGGCGCAGATGGAGGCCTTGTTCGCCGACATCCCCTCGGCCTTGGCCAACACCGTGGCCATCGCCCGCCGCTGTGCGCTCACGCTGGTGCTGGGCAAGCCGCAGCTGCCTGACTTCCCCACGCCCATCCTGGAAGACGGGCCGGACAAGGGCAAGCCCATGCCCATGGCCGACTACTTCCGCGTGCTGTCCTTCGAGGGGCTGGAAGAGCGCCTGCTGCACCTCTTCCCCGACCAGGCCGTGCGCGATGGCAAGCGGGCCGAGTACGTCGCGCGCCTCGAGTTCGAGATCAACACGATCCTGAAGATGGGCTTCCCCGGCTACTTCCTGATCGTGGCCGATTTCATCAATTGGGCCAAGAACAACGGCTGCCCCGTGGGCCCGGGCCGGGGCTCTGGCGCCGGTTCGCTGGTGGCCTATGCCCTGAAGATCACCGACCTCGACCCGCTGCAATACAACCTGCTGTTCGAGCGTTTTCTGAACCCCGAACGCGTCTCGATGCCCGACTTCGACATCGACTTTTGCCAGGGCAACCGCGACCGCGTCATCGACTACGTCAAGGACAAATACGGACGGGAAGCGGTATCGCAGATCGCCACCTTCGGCACCATGGCCGCCAAGGCCGCCTTGCGCGACGTGGGCCGCGTGCTGGGCATGGGGTATGGCCACGTCGACAGCATCGCCAAGCTGATTCCCGCGCCCCCGGGCAAAAGCGTGACCTTGGCCAAGGTGCCCGCGAACCCCGACCCCGGCATCATCTACGCCCGCAAGGAGGCGCCTGAGTTGGAGCAGCGCGAAGCCGCCGAAGAAGAAGTGGCCGAGCTGCTGACCCTGGCCATGCGCGTCGAAGGCATGGTGCGCAACATCGGCATGCACGCCGGGGGCGTCTTGATCGCGCCAGGCAAGATCACCGACTTCTGCCCGCTGTACATGCAGCCCGGCAGCGACAGCGCCGTGTCTCAGTACGACAAGGACGACGTTGAAGCCATCGGCCTGGTGAAGTTCGACTTCCTGGGGCTGGCGACGCTGACGATCCTGGAGACCGCCAAAGAATTCATCATCGCGCGGCACCCCGATCAAAAAGACTTCGACTTTGCCAAGATCAAGCTCGACGATGCGGCCACCTACCGGCTGCTTTCGCAAGGCAAAACGGTGGCTGTGTTCCAGCTGGAATCCCGCGGCATGCAGGGCATGTTGAAGGACGCCAAACCCAGCGTCTTCGAGGACATCATCGCGCTGGTCTCGCTGTACCGGCCAGGCCCCATGGACCTGATCCCCAGCTTCTGCGCGCGCAAACACGGCCGCGAAGAGGTGGAATACCTGCACCCCTTGATGGGCGAAGTGCTGCAAGAGACCTACGGCATCATGGTCTACCAGGAGCAGGTGATGCAGGTGGCCCAACGCGTGGGGGGCTACTCGCTGGGCGGTGCCGACATGCTGCGCCGCGCCATGGGCAAGAAGAAGGCCGAAGAGATGGCGCAGCACCGCGTCACCTTCGCCGAGGGCGCCGCCAAGAACGACATCCCGCCGGCCAAGGCCAACGAGATCTTCGACCTGATGGAGAAGTTCGCGGGCTACGGCTTCAACAAGTCGCACGCTGCCGCCTACGCTTTGCTGGCCTACCACACGGCCTGGCTGAAGGTGCACTACACGGCCGAGTTCTTCGCGGGGAACATGAGCGTGTCGAGTGACGACACGGACAAGCTCAAGATCTTCCACGACGACGCCACGCAGAACTTTGGCATCACCTTCACGCCGCCCAACGTCAACGCGGGCGCCTGGAAGTTCGAGCCCATCGACAAGAAGACGATCTGCTACGCGCTGGGTGCGATCAAGGGCACCGGGCAGGGCGCCATCGAGGCCATCGTGGCTTGCCGCAACGAGGGCGGCCCCTTCAAGAGCTTCTTCGATTTCTGCGCCCGGGTGGACCGCTCGCGCGTCAACAAGCGCGTGGTCGAAGCCCTGATCAAGGCCGGCGCCTTTGATGCCCTGGAGCCGCGCCGCGCCAGCCTGCTGGCCAGCGTGGCCCTGGCCTTCGACTACGCCGACACGCAACTCGCCAACGCCGACCAGGGCGGTCTGTTCGACTTTGGCGATTCGCATGCCGCGTCGACCAATGAGCCCGACTTGGTGCCCACCGAACCCTGGGGCCTGAAAGAGCAACTCACCCTGGAAAAAACCGCCATCGGTTTCTACCTGTCGGGCCATTTGTTCGACGAGGCCGAAGCCGAAGTGCGGCGCTTCGCCAAGCAACGCATCGCCGACCTGCAGGACAGCCGCGAGGTGCAGGTCGTGACCGGCATCATCAGCGAGTTGCGCGTCATCAACGGCACGCGTGGCCGGGTCGGCCTGTTCAAGCTGGACGACAAGAGCGAAAGCATCGAGGCCGTGGCCAACCAGGACACACTCGACGCCAACAAGGAATTGTTCAAGGAAGACGAGTTGGTGATCATCACCGGCAAGGTGCAGACCGACCGTTTCTCGGGCGGCCTGCGCCTGAATGTGCAGCAGGTGATGAGCCTGGCGGCGGCACGTTGCCGCTACGCTCGTTTCGTGCGCGTGACTGCGAAGGACCAGCATTTGCCGCTGGCCGATGTGTTGCGCGAATTTCCGGCACGCCGCATCGAGGCGCCCCAGCCCGAGCTGCCTGAAACCATCCAGGGCTTGCCCATCCGCGTGGTGGTCGAGCGCCAGACGCCCGGCTTGTCAGCGCGCGGTGAGCTGGACCTGGGCGAGGGCTCGAAGCTCTATCCCAGTGACCAGGCCATGGCGCGCCTGAAGGAACTGATGCCCAAGGGCCAGGCGCAGATCGTTTACGGCGAGGGCTGATGCCCCCGGCTTTCTGTCACCGCGGTCAATCCCAGCGGTGGTGCCAGCCGCGACCTGGGTAGAAGCGGTCACCGCGCCAGCCTCGCACCGGTGCGCCACCGTAGATCACCACGCCGGGTGGATTGGGCTGGTAGTAAGTCGCGGGTCCCACGCCGGGCTCGTCGTCATAGGGCGCAGGTTGCGGTGCCGCGATCACCTGGGCTGGTGAGCCGACCGGGTTCACGGTGACCTGAAGGGGAATCGTGCGGCCCGGCTCTTCGTCCATCTGGGTGCTGTAGCGCTGGCCCGCGTATTCGTAGACCACGTCGTAGGCCACCACCTGGTTTTCATAGGAAGCCTGCTGTTCGCATTGGCGCACCGAGCGCGTCGTGCCTTGGCGACCGTCGTTCTCGATGTGGTCGCCCAGCACCGCGCCGCCAATCAGTCCCGCACCCGTGGCCAGCGCTTTGCCGCCACCCTTGCCCAGGGCATTGCCCACGACGCCGCCCGCGATCGCGCCCAGCAAGGCACCAGCGCCGGAGGAGCGAGCTGGCTCCTGGTAGAGCTGGTCGTGGCACACCTGCCGGGGCACTGCCACCTGGGCCACCACCGGTGTGGCCGAAATGACCTTGGCCTGCACCGTGGACGAGGTGGAGCTGGGGGTGCCGACGACGCTGCCCACGCGGGGGCCGGCGGTGGCGGCGCCCGTGGCCAGTGCGCAGCCCAGGGCCAGCACGGTGGTCAAGGTGGGGCGGTGTTTCATGGTGGTTTCTCCATTGGCGGCCAGCATCAGAGCTGACCTTGAACCTTCAACGGCTGCCGGTCAAGTCCGGTGGACAGGCTTGTTTTGTGAATTGCGTAAAGATCGGTGAAGGCCACGGGCGCGCGGGGCGCCTAAAATACGCGGTTGTCTCAATCGCCAATCATCACCATGTCCAAGACCGTCAAGCCCGCCGCCAAGCCAGCGAAGCCCGTGAAAGCCGCAGCAACCACTGCCGCCGCTGCCCCCCAAGTCAAGAAAGTCGTCCTGGCTTATTCGGGCGGTCTGGACACCTCCATCATCCTTAAATGGTTGCAGGACGAGTACAACTGCGAAGTGGTCACTTTCACCGCCGACATCGGCCAGGGTGAAGAGATCGAGCCGGCCCGTGCCAAGGCCATCAAGATGGGCATCAAGCCCGAGAACATCTTCATCGAAGACCTGCGCGAAGAATTCGTGCGCGATTTCGTCTTTCCCATGTTCCGCGCCAACGCGCTGTACGAAGGCGAATACCTGCTGGGCACCTCCATCGCCCGCCCATTGATCGCCAAGCGCCTGATCGACATCGCCAAGAAGACCAAGGGCGACGCCATCAGCCACGGCGCCACCGGCAAGGGCAACGACCAGGTCCGCTTCGAACTCGGCGCCTACGCGCTGATGCCCGGTGTGAAGGTGATCGCCCCCTGGCGCGAGTGGGACCTGCTCAGCCGCGAAAAGCTGCTGGCCTACGCGGACAAGCACGGCATCCCGGTCGATTTCAAGAAGCGCAAGGGCGGCGCCCCTTATTCGATGGACGCCAACTTGCTGCACATCAGCTACGAAGGCGGCGTGCTGGAAGACCCGAACTTCGAGCCCGAAGCCAATATGTGGCGCCTGACGGTCTCGCCCGAGAAGGCCCCGAACAAGCCCCAGATCATCGAACTGACCTACGCCAAGGGCGACGTGGTCGCCATCGACGGCGTGAAGCTGTCGCCCGCACAGGTGCTGACCAAGTTGAACGAAATCGGCGGCAAGCACGGCATCGGCCGCCTCGACAAGGTCGAGAACCGCTACGTGGGCATGAAAAGCCGCGGCTGCTACGAAACCCCGGGCGGCACCATCCTGCTGTCGGGCCACCGCGCCATCGAGTCGATCACGCTGGACCGCGAAGTGCTGTCCCTCAAGGACGACCTGATGCCCCGTTACGCCCGCCTGATCTACAACGGCTACTGGTTCAGCCCCGAGCGTGAACTGCTGCAAGGCCTGATCGACGCCAGTCAGGCCACGGTCAACGGCACGGTCAAGCTCAAGTTGTACAAAGGCACCATCCTGTGCGTGGGCCGCGAGTCCAAGACCGACAGCCTGTTCGACGCCAAGATCTCGACCTTCGACGATGACGGCGGCGCCTACAACCAGGCCGACGCGGCCGGCTTCATCAAGCTGAACGCCCTGCGCCTGCGCATCGGCGCCAATGTGAATGCCCAGCGCGCGGCGACTGCCAAGGCCAAGGCCGACAAGACGGCGGCCCGCAAGTCGGCGGCCAAGAAACCTGCGGCCAAAAAGGCCGTGGCCAAGAAAGCCGCCTGATCGCTCTTGACCGACCGGATGACCGCTGCCGAGCGGTGGTCATCCTTCAGCTTCTTCATTCATTTCCCGGAGATTTTCACCATGACCACCACGACCCTGGCTGGCACCGTCAGCACCCAGGCCAATGTCTACTTCGATGGCAAGTGCGTGTCGCACACCGTGACGCTGGCCGATGGCACGCGCAAGAGCGTGGGCGTGATCCTGCCGGCCGTGTTGACCTTCAACACGGGCGCCCCTGAGGTCATGGAAACCGTGGCCGGCAAGGCGACGATCAAGCTGGCGGGTTCGAGCGAGTGGAAGACCTATGGCCCGGGCGAAAGCTATGACGTGCCAGGCAATTCGTCGTTCGAGATCAAGGTGGAAGGCGAGCCTTACCACTACATCTGCCACTTCGGCTGATCTGAAAGCTCAGAACCGCGGTTCCGGGACCTCGTCCATGGACTGCGGCTCGCATTCCATCTCAAGGTTGCCCAGCAGATTGTCGTCATGGTCCAGCAGTTCGCCTTCCAGCTCGCCACTCTGGCGGTCAATGGACAGGCGAATGGTGGCCAGCTTCTTGAGGTTGGGCTGCCAGACGATCCACTGGCCCCGCACCCAGTCGTTGTAGTACACGGTGCCCGGCAAAGGCAGCTTGTACAGCATGGTGTAGGACACCTGTGAGGCCTTGTAGCGGAGGCGCTCGCCCACGGGCAGCACGTTTGATTTCTGGATCAGGGCCGTGGTGTTGTTGTCCCGCATGGCCAGGTCCAGCGTCGCCGCCTTGCCCTTGCCACCCGCCGACAACTTGCCTTTGCAGTTGAGGTAGAGGTGAAACTCGGCGGCACTGGCATGGCCGCCGATCAGCAGCAACAAGGCGGCAGCCAGGCCGGCAAATCGGCTGATGGGCTTCATCACTTCTTCTTGTTGGACTTGGCGGCGGGCCTCGGCTTGGCGTCGATTTCCTTGGACGCGGCGGTGTCGCCACCTTGCACGCCCAGCCGGCCACCAGTGCCCAGGCCACCCTTGACGGTTTGTGCCTTGTAGTTGCGCAGGGCCTTGACCATCTGGTTGTACGAGTCGGCGAAGGCGGCCATCACGACCTTGCCCTGCGGGGTCTTGGAATAGCCCCCGCCGCCACCGAATCCGCCGCCGCCAAAGGCCGCGCCGAAACCGCCGAAGTCGAAGTTCTTGGCGCTGCCTTCAGAGGCCGAAATCTGCACGCCCGAGCGGTTGTCGATCAGCAGCAAG
The DNA here is from genome assembly GCF_050725395.1 of Aquabacterium sp. Taxonomy (GTDB): domain Bacteria; phylum Pseudomonadota; class Gammaproteobacteria; order Burkholderiales; family Burkholderiaceae_C; genus Aquabacterium. The sequence goes on from NZ_JBOHHL010000057.1 coordinate 12,700, forward strand.
GTGGTCGATGCCTCGTTGCGGCTGACACTGCCGGCCAGCCCGGCGATCAGGCCCAGGGTGCCGCCGCCACCAAAGGCGCTGCCGCCACCGGTCTTGCCCGAAAACTGGATGGAAGGCGACATGGTGTAGTCGGCCGCCACCAGTTGGCCCTTGCCGAAGTTGCTGCCGGCGCGGCTTTCCTCGCCACGGGCGAATTCGCGCTCACGCATCACGTTGTTCATGCTTTTGCCGCGTTCCACGATCACGAAGCAGTTGCTTTGCTGGATCATCATGCGCAACACGGGCACGGTCGAGCCCAGTTGGTGGTCGCGCAACTGGTAGTACCAGGGGGCGTTGGTGTCTTCTTCGATCGCCAAGGTGCCCAGGGTTTCGTTGCAGGATTCCAGCGCGGAGTTCTGGCCTTCGGCGCTGGCGCCGCCAACCGCGCCGGTGACCACGCCTTTGTTCTCGCCCATGGTGGGGCCAGTGGAACACGCGGCCAGCAAGGCAAGGCTGCTGGCGATCAAGGCCAGTTGGCCGGCGCGTTGGACGGTGCGGCGGTGTTCGGAAGAGACCAGATGCATGAAGTTACCCCTGTGAAAAAGCGGTGTGGAGGCGTAAGCGGGCAGTATAGGCGGGCACGACTTGGTGGGGCTACCCCTCTCTATAGGGAGAACGAGACACGTCACACCACCACAGGTTCGGGCTCCAGGCGGATGCCGAAGCGTCCGTAGACGCTTTCCTGGATGGCGCGGGCCAGGGTCAACACCTCGGCCCCGATGGCGCCACCACGGTTGACCAGCACCAGGGCTTGTTTCTCGTAGACACCCGCGCGGCCGATGGACTTGCCTTTCCAGCCGCAGGCGTCGATCAGCCAGCCGGCCGCCAGCTTGAAACTGCCGTCGGGCAGGGGGTAGTGCACGATCTCGGGATCGCGGCCGATGATGTCGCGGCATTGCTCGGCCGTCACCACGGGGTTCTTGAAAAAACTGCCGGCGTTGCCGATCACGGATGGGTCGGGCAGCTTGGCGCGGCGGATCTCGCAGACCCAGTCGAAGATCTGGCGTGCGTCGGGCTGCGTGATGCCGGTTTCAAGGATCTTGCGTTCCAGTTCCAGGTAGCCCAAGAGGGGCGTCCAGGGCCGGGGCAAGCGCAAGCGGACCTTGGTGATGACGGCCTTGCCGGCCAGTTCGTGTTTGAAGACGCTGTCGCGGTAGGCGAAATGGCAGCGGTCCACACCCAGGGTGACGGTGCGGCCGGTGGTCAGGTCCACCACGTCGACGGATTCAAGCCGGTCTTGCAATTCGACGCCATAAGCGCCAATGTTCTGCACCGGCGAGGCGCCCACCGTGCCGGGGATCAAGGCCATGTTTTCCAGGCCGGGCAGGCCCTGGTCGAGCGTCCAGGCCACGGTGTCGTGCCAGGACTCGCCGGCGCCCACTTCCACGATGAAGGCATCATCGCGGGTTTCCAGCAAGCGCTTGCCCATGATTTCCATCTTCAGCACGCACAGATCCACGTCTTGCGTGAGGACGAGGTTGCTGCCGCCGCCCAGGATGAACTTGCGGGCGCGTCCGAATTCAGGGCTGTCGACGACCTTGCGCACGTCGGCTTCGGACGTGATGCGCACCAGGGTCCGTGCCACGGCGGGCAGGCCAAAGGTGTTATAGGCTTTGAGGCTGGCGCCTCGGTCGACGACAAGGGGTGAGTGCATGGCAGAATTTTCGCAGACCAAAGGAGCCTTTTCATGCCCAGTTTTGACACCGTTCTCGATCCCAACCTGGTTGAAGTGCGCAATGCCGTCGATCAGACCACGAAAGAAATCGTCACGCGCTTCGATTTCAAGGGCACCAGCGCCAAGAT
>NZ_JBOHHL010000058.1:0-13668 GCF_050725395.1 Aquabacterium sp.
CGACAAAGGCGCGGTGGCGGACACTGGCGAGGCAAGGGACACAGCAGAACTCATGATCAAGACAAGAACCCATGATGGCGCGGCAGGTGCGCGCAAGTCAGCATGGTAGCCGCCCGGCCCCGGGACCTGCGGGCGCAGTGGCACGAACACCCCGCTGCCATCGACGCCACCCAGTGGGACCGCCTGGTGGCGGGCCTGCCCGGCGGCACGCCATTCATGCGCCACGGCTTCCTGACGGCCATGGTCGACAGCGGCAGTGCTTGCGCCGACACGGGCTGGCAACCGCTCTTCCTGACCGTGCACGACCACAGCACCGGGCAACTGGTGGCCGCGTGCGCCACCTTCGCCAAATCGCACTCCTATGGTGAATACGTGTTCGACTGGGCTTGGGCCGATGCGCACGACCGCGCCTTCAAAGCCGCTGGCGCGAGCTATTTTCCCAAGCTGTTGGGCGCCGTGCCATTTTCGCCAGTGCCGGGACCGCGCCTGCTGGTCGATCCCGATGCGTCCTCCGACGTTCAGCAAGCCTTGCGCACCACCTTGCTGCAAGCCATGAGTCAGCAGGTGGAGCGGCAAGACTGGTCATCGGCCCACCTCTTGTTCGTGTCTGAGCCGGAGGCCGAGGCCGCCCAGGCCCAAGGTTGGCTCACGCGCCATGGGGTGCAGTTCCATTGGAACAACCGCCAGGGCGAGCCCTACTTCGACCACGAAGATTTTTTGGCCAGCCTGCACCGCGACAAGCGCAAGAAGATCCACCAGGAACGGCGCAAGGTGCGCGAAGCGGGCGTGACGTTCGAGGTGCTGGAAGGCGATCAGATCACCGAGGCGGATTGGGATTTTTTCCACCGCTGCTACACGCAAACCTACTGGCAGCATGGCCAGCGCCCTTACCTGAGCCGTGCGTTCTGGCAACTGGCCAGCCAGTCGCGCCCGCAAGATTGGGTGCTCTTCGTGGCCAGCCGCGCGGGTGAACGCATGGCCTGTGCGCTGCTGGCCGTGGACGCCGAACTGGGTTTGGCCTATGGTCGCTACTGGGGCGCGCTGGAAACCGTGTCCTGCCTGCACTTCGAGGCCTGTTATTACCAACCCATGGCCTGGTGCATCGCCAAAGGGTATCGGCGTTTCGAAGGTGGCGCTCAGGGCGAGCACAAGCTGGCACGAGGCCTGCTGGGCACACCCACCCAGTCGGTGCATTGGCTGGCGCACCCCGGCTTCAAACAGGCCGTGGCTGATTTTTTACACCGTGAAGATCACCAAATTCAGCACTACATTGATGAATTGGATGATCGAAAACCGTTCAAACCCTTGGACGCGCCCGGTTAAACGGGTGAGAAACTGAGGGTTGCACACCCCACAAATACCAGGGTCCAGATGCCGTCCTTCCTTCCCACCTTCACCAGCGAGTACCCGCCGCCGATCCTCGACATCGAGGCCTCGGGTTTCGGGCTCGGCAGCTATCCGATCGAGGTGGGCATCGTGATGCCCGACGGCCGCTCCTGGTGCAGCCTGGTCAAGCCCGAACCCGAATGGCAGCATTGGGATCCCAACGCCGCCGCCGTCCACCACATCACGCGCGACAGCCTGGACAAGCATGGCCGCCCCGCCCGCGAGGTGGCGATCGCCCTGAACGACTGGCTGGAAGGCATGGTCGTGTATTCCGACGCCTGGGCCCATGACTACACCTGGTTGAGCCGACTGTTCGACGCGGCCGACATGACGCCGCACTTCAAGCTGGACAACCTGCGCGCCCTGCTGTCGGAAACCGAAGCCGCCAACTGGCATGAGCTGAAGCGCCAGGTGGCGCTGGGCATGATCCTGCAGCGGCACCGTGCCAGTTCGGACGCCCGCCTGCTGCAGTCCACCCTGAAGGCGCTCAAGCAGCAACCCGCCGCCGTGGCCTGAGCCCGGCCAGAGCAAGCAAGGATCAGGGAAAGCCGCGCTGGCTTTGCTGCTCTTGTTCGGTCATGCGCCGGCATTCGGCGTGGCCCGCATAGGCAGGTCGCGAACAATGGCGCTTCATGCAGATCGCCAATGAAATGAAGGTCCTGGACCCACAGGCTTGCCTGGGATTGAGCGCTTCGGAAGCGTCGGCCACATCACCGCTGGCACGCTTGCGCACCTTGACGTTGCGCGGCTCTTCGGTGTTGGAGGCCGCATCCGCCTGAGCCATGGGCAGCGAGGTCCTTGACTTGCCCGAGGCGCTGGCCTTCGGCGCCGCGCTCGCGGCCACCGCAGTGGCCAAGGGCAGGTCGTCGGCCGGGGCCTGCGTTGAATGCCGCTGCGCCCACAGACCAGAAACGGCCACCACGACCACGAAAGCCATGCCCCAGACCCAGCGCCGGTTCTGGGTCGAGCCGGTGTCGGCGACGAGGGATTCGGTCGTGGCCTGGGGCCGCGGCGGTTCGGTCTTCTTGCGTTTGGCAACGCTGACCGGCCACTTGGGTTTGGACCGCAAGGTGCCCGCCGCCGGGATCGTGGTCAGGTAGGCCCGGGCTTCGATGGCATCGTGGCCGGCGGGCTTGTGCCCGTTGGCGGGCCTGACCAACACCGTCTGGGGCACCCAGCCATCACCCTGGGTCAGGCCCGATGCGTCCACGTTGACGATGCCCGAGAGCTCCTGACGCCAGGCCAGGATCGAATCCGGCCGGTCTTGCGGTCGCACGGCCAGGGCATGGTCGATGGCGTTGACGAAGCTGCTGCTGTAGTGGCGGCCGAAGCCGCTGGCCAGGCCATCGCTCATCTGGCTGAGGCCGGGCAGGTCGTCGTGCACGGCGCGTGCGCTGGCCGGCGTGGGCGGGCGCCCGGTGATGCAAAAGTGCACGACGGCGGCCAGGGCGTAGAGGTCGGTCCAGGCCCCCTGACGCAGTTGCACGGTCTCGGCGTATTGCTCGATGGGGGCGAAACTGGGTTTGAGGATGGCCGTCAACGATTGGGTGTGGTCGCCGATCACATGGCGGGCCGCGCCCAGGTCCAGCAGCACCGGTCGCGGGCCCTCGCCCTCTTCCACGTCGTCCAGCAGCAGGATGTTGTCGGGGGCGATGTCGCGGTGGAAGACCTGTTCGCGGTGCAGGCAGTCCAACGCGCCCAGCACCGGCTCGATGACCTGGCGCAACCAGGTCTCGTCCGGCGGCTCCGTCATCTCGCGGCGGGCGTTCTGCACGGTCTGGCCACGGTAGTAAGGCATCACCATGTAGGCGGTGCCGTGCTCTTCCCAGAAGCGGTAGACCTTGACCAGCGCCGGGTGGTCGAAACGCGCCAGCAGGCGTGCCTCGTTGATGAAGGAGCGCAGCCCCAGGGCAAAAGTCTCGGCATGGCTGGCCGCGCGCAGGCTCACGCCCAGGCCATCACCACGGGCCGCCAGGGCCGCCGGCATGTATTCCTTGATGGCAATCTGTCGCTCCAGCGCGTGGTCGAACGCCAGGTAGACGATGCCGAACCCGCCCACGCCCAGCACGCGTTCGATCTCGAATTCGCCTAGGCGGGTGCCGGTGGGCAGGGCGTCGTGCTCAGCTACAGGGGGCATGGCAAATGGGCATCTCCAATCGAACCGCGCAGCTTACCCCACATGTTTGGCGGGCATCCAAGGCCATTATCAAGGCTTAAGCCGCGGTGCAACAGTCCGAAAATCCGTGTGCTATTTGTTGCAGCCGGGGTGTCCATGACTTCATTCCTTACATCGATGATCGTGGGGACGCCCAATTTGTTCCGTCATCCATCCGCCGGGGTCTTGGCTTTGCCCATGCTGGCGTCGGTGGGTGTCGGGTATGAACTGTCGTCCTCGTCCAGCCCTGCTTTCCAGGCAGGATCGCTGTTGCTGTTGAGCCTGCTGGGGCTGCAGTGCTGGCGAATGCAGCGAAGGCGGTGGTTTCCGGCCTCGGAGGGCTCGCCCGTGGCGGCGCCACCAGAACCGCAGGCCTTGTCCTCTCAGGTGCTGCAGGCTTGCGGAGACGCCTTCATCGTGAGCGATGGGCTGGACCGTGTCGTGCTGGCCAACCCCGCCTTCCTGGCGATGACCGGCCTGAGTCCCTCCGAAGTCATCGGCCACAGCGCCGAGCTGCTGGGCATGCCGCCCCTGCGCGACTCGCACCTGGAGGGCGTGCGTGCGGCGCTGGCGTCGGGGCTGCGCTGGTCCGGCGAAAGCGTGCAGGTGCGCGCCGACGGACAGCAGATCGACACCTGCCTGACCGTCAGCGCCTTGCGCAACCAAGCTGGCCAGATCACCCAGCACATCCGGACCTTCAACGACATCACCGCGATCAAGCAGCAACAACGCGTGCTGGCGGAACAGGCCCGGCACGACAGCCTGACCGGTCTGCCCAACCGCCGCGCCTTTGGCGAACGCTTGCAGCAAGCCATGTCCCGCGCGCGGCGCCAGCCCCAGACCCTGGCCGTGCTCTACGTCGACCTGGACGGGTTCAAGCGGGTGAACGACGCGCATGGGCACGCGGTGGGCGATGAGTTGCTGATCGAGGTGAGCCGGCGCCTGGACGCTTGCGTGCGCTTGACCGATTGCGTGTGCCGCCTGTCCGGTGACGAATTCACCGTGATCCTGGAAGGTGCGGGCCACCCGGAAGAAGTCCAGCGCATCGGCCACCGCATCCTGGAGCGGCTGAGCCTGCCCCACCCATTGGCCGGGCAAAGCATCGTGGTCACGCCCAGCCTCGGGGGCACGCTGTTCCAGGTCGGGGACAACGCCGAGTCCCTGTGCCGCCGAGCCGATGAAACCATGTACGAGGCCAAACGGGCAGGCAAGGCGCGCTTCTTCTTGAACGCGCAGCCCTCGGCAAGCAGGGTGGAGCGGGCGAACTGAGGGGAAGAAACAGCGAGCCGGTCCCCGTGATCGAGGGATGCACCATGGCTGTGCAGCGCCACAACGCCTTATGCGGGACTGGTATAAACACTGATCTTGACCGACCGCCCCCTTTCAACGCCACCCCTGCATGAACCCACCCAACGCCGCAACACCCCGTCCTGACGCCACCAAGGCCCCCGCCGTTCCGCGCGTCGTCATCGTAGGTTGCGGTTTTGGCGGACTGGAAGCGGCCCGTGTGCTGTCCAAGGCGGCGGTCGAGATCATCGTCATCGACCGGACCAACCACCACCTCTTCCAGCCCCTGCTCTACCAGGTGGCGACCGCGGGCCTGCCGGCACCGGCCATCGCCGGCCCGATCCGGCACATCCTGCGCAAGGAAATCGCCCACGGCAACCTGACCGTGCTCATGGGCGAGGTCATGTCCATCGATTCCGCCACGAACTGCATCGTGCTGGACGGCGGCGAGCACGTGCTGTACGACCACCTGATCCTGGCCTCGGGCGCCACGCACAGCTATTTCGGGCGCGACGACTGGGCCAAGTACGCCCCCGGCCTGAAGACCTTGGGCGACGCCTTCACCATCCGCCGCCGCGTGCTGACCGCCTTCGAGCAGGCCGAGCGCGAGATGGACCTGGACAAGCGCGAACCCTGGCTCACCTTCGCCATCGTGGGCGCGGGCCCCACCGGCGTCGAAATGGCCGGCACCCTGGCCGAGATCGCACAACACACCCTGCGCTCCGAATTCCGCCGCATCGATTCGCGGCGCGCGCGCATCATCCTGCTGGAAGGCGCCCCGCGCGTGCTGGGCACCTTCCCCGAGCACCTGTCGCAACGCGCCAAAGAGCAGTTGCAAGGCCTGGGCGCCGAAGTGCTGCTGGGCGCCAAGGTGACCGACATCAACGCCTTCGGCATCCACTACGACACCACCGACACCACGGCCGATGGCGTCAGCAAGACGGTGTCGCAGTTTTTGCCGACACGCACCGTGGTGTGGGCCGCAGGCGTGGCCGCCTCGCCGCTGGGCCGCTCGCTGGCCAAGAGCACCGGCTGCGCGCTGGACCGTGCCGGCCGCGTCATCGTCGAGCCCGACCTGAGCGTGCCCGGCCACCCCAACATCTACGTGGTGGGCGACCTGGCCAGCGCCAAGAGCTACCTCGATCCCAAGAACCCGACCGTGGTGCCCGGCGTCAGCCCCGGTGCCAAGCAGATGGGCCGCAAGGCCGCGCGCAACATCATCCGCGTGCTGCGGGCGCAGGAGGCCAAGGCTTTCCGCTACCTGGACTACGGTGCGCTGGCCACCATTGGCAAGCGCGCCGCCATCGCCGTGGTCGACGTGCCCTTCACCAAGATCAAGGTGCAGTTCAGCGGCTTTTCGGCCTGGCTGTTCTGGCTGTTCGTGCACATCTACTTCCTGATCGGCTTCCGCAACCGCACCGTGGTCTTCATGGACTGGGCCTGGGCTTACTTCACCTCGCAGCGACACGCCCGCGTCTTCCCGGACCCTCACGCGCTGGAGCCCAATGCCGTGGTCGTGCACATCGATCCTCCGGCCCCACCGCCCAAGGTCTGATCCAGATCATGGCAACATAGGGCCATGACTTCCCCCTCGACCATTCCCCAGCGCCTTTCGGCCCTGCGCCAGCACCTGCGCCAGCAAGGCTGGCAAGCCTGCCTGGTGCCCAGCAGCGATCCGCACTTGTCCGAGTATTTGCCGGACCGCTGGCAGACCCGGGCCTGGCTGAGCGGTTTCAATGGCTCGGCCGGCACGCTCATCGTGGCCCACCAGCAAGCCGCGCTGTTCACCGACAGCCGCTACTGGGAGCAGGCCGAGGCCGAACTGGCCGGCAGCGGCATCGCCTTGTTCAAGCTGGAAGGCGCGGCCGTGCCCGCCTACGTTGGCTGGCTCAAGGCCCTGAATGTGCCGGAAAGCCAGGCCGTGCTGGCCGTGGACGGCGCCGTGCTGGGCCTGGCCATGACGCAATCCCTGAGCGATGCCCTGGCGGCCGAGCACTGGACCTTGAACACCGCGCAAGACCCGGTGGACGCCATCTGGCCTGACCGCCCCGCCCCGCCCATGGTGCCGGTGTTCGAACACACCTTGCCGCATGCCTCGACACCGCGCGCCGACAAACTGGCCGCGCTGCGCCAGGCTTTGAAAGCACGGGGCGCCACCCACCACTGGATCGCCACCCTGGACGACCTGGCCTGGGTGCTGAACCTGCGCGGCGCCGATGTCGACTACAACCCGGTCTTCATCGGCCACGCCTTGATCTCGCTGGACAGCGCCACCTTGTTCGTCGCGCCCGGCAAGGTCCCGGCCGACATCCAGGCCCGCCTGGCGCAAGACGGCGTGCAATGCCAGCCCTATGAGCAGGCCTTGTCCGCGCTGCGCCAATTGCCGCCTGACGCCCGCCTCTTGATCGACCCCAAGCGCATCACCTGGGGCCTGCGGGAAGCCGTGCCGCCCGGCGTGGCCGTGATCGAGGCCATCAACCCGACGACGCTGGCCAAATCGCGCAAGACCGACGCCGAAACCGCCTTCGTGCGCGAAGCGATGGAACGCGATGGCGCGGCCATGTGCGCCTTCTACGCCTGGTTTGAAAACGCGCTGGGCCAAGAGCACATCAGCGAGTTGACGGTGGACGAACGCCTGACCGCCGAGCGCGTCAAGCAGCCCGGCTTCGTGTCATTGAGCTTTCCCACCATCGCCGGCTTCAACGCCAACGGCGCCCTGCCCCATTACCGCGCCACGCCCGACAGCTTCGCGGTGCTGAGCACGCCGCAAGGCTTGAGCGCGCCAGGTTTATTGCTGATCGACTCGGGCGCGCAGTACCTGGGCGGCACCACCGACATCACGCGCGTGTGGGCCATCGGCACGCCGACCAAGGCCCAGCAGCGCGACTTCACCCTGGTGCTGAAAGGCACCTTGGCCTTGTCGCGCGCGCGCTACCCACGCGGCACCCTGTCGCCCATGCTGGACGCGATCGCGCGCGCGCCGCTGTGGGCCGAGGGCATCGATTTCGGCCACGGCACGGGGCACGGCGTGGGCTATTTCATGAATGTGCACGAGGGGCCTCAGTCGATTTCGAAAGCCGTGCCCGATGCGACCATGGCCATGCAGCCCGGCATGATCACCTCCATCGAGCCTGGCCTGTACCGTCCCCGCCAATGGGGCATCCGCATCGAGAACCTGGTGTTGAACGTGCCGGTGGTGCCCAGTGTGGCCAACACCTCGCCCGGCGATCCGGAACATGGCGAATACCTGGCCTTCGAGACCCTGAGCCTGTGCCCCATCGACACCCGCTGCATCGACTTGTCACTGCTGCGCGCCGATGAAATCGACTGGCTCAATGGCTACCATGCCGAAGTTTTGAAGCGGCTCACACCGCTGGTCAGCGGCGAAGCGCTGGCGTGGCTGGAAAAACGCACCCGGCCGATTTGAGTTCGGAGCGTCAGCCCATCACGACCGGGCCACCCTTGGCCAGCGCGCGCTGGTAGGCGGGACGCGCCACCATGCGGGCCTTGTAGGCGGCCAGTTGGGGGTATTTGGCCGCATCGGCCCCACGCGACATCGCGGCCTCGACCGCGAAGCTCATCTGGAAGTCGGCCACCGTGAGGTCATCACCGGCGAACCAGGTGTGCGTGGCCAGGTGCTTTTCCATGAAGGTGAAGGCCGCGCTCAGGTTGGGGTCGACCAGCTTGCCGCGCACCTGCTCGCACATCTTGCGCGCGATGGGCTTCACGAAGAAAGGCATGGGCTGGTTGGGGATGGCCAGGAACACCAGCTTCATCACCAACCAGGGCATGAGCGAGCCCTCGGCGTAGTGCATCCAGAAGCGCGACTCGGCGTATTCAGGCGTGCCCTTGGCGGGTTGCAGGTGGGCCAGGTCGCCCTGGGCCTGGGCGCCATATCGGTCGGCCAGGTGTTCGATGATCACGGCGGACTCGGCCACCGTCTGACCATCGTCGACGATGACGGGGGACTTGCCCAGCGGGTGCACGGCCTTGAGTTCGGGGGGCGCAAGCCGCGTGACGGGATTGCGCTTGTAGAACTTGATGTCGTAAGGCACGCCAAGCTCTTCGAGCAACCACAGCACGCGCTGCGAACGGGAGGTTTCCAGGTGGTGTACGGTGATCATGAGCTCAAGCATAAACGGCGCCAAACAGCTTGCCCAGGCCCGTGGTCAGGCCCATGGCCAGCACGCCCCAGAACGCCACGCGCGCCGACGCCTTGAACACACGCGCCCCGCCTGCATGGGCGGCCAGTGCACCCAGGCCCGTGAGGCACACCAGGGAAACGCCAGACACCATCCAGGCCAGGTAAGCGGGTGGCACCAGGCAGGCGGTGATCAATGGCAAGGCCGCGCCGGCCGAGAACGTGGCCGCCGAGGTCAGCGCCGCCTGCACGGGTTGCGAGACCAGGGTGCTGGACAGGCCCAACTCGTCACGCGCGTGTGCGCCCAGGGCATCATGGGCCATCAGCTGGGAGGCGACTTCGCGGGCCAGGCTCGGGCTCAATCCACGGGCCACGTAGATCGAGGCCAGCTCCAAATGCTCAGCCTCGGGCTGGGCGTGGAGTTCGGCACGCTCCCGCGCCAGATCGGCCGTCTCGGTGTCGGCTTGCGAAGCGACTGACACGTATTCGCCCGCCGCCATCGACATGGCGCCCGCAACCAGCGCGGCCGACCCCGCGACCAGCAACTCATGCTGACCGGTGCTGGCCGCCGCCACACCCAGCATCAAGCTGGCGGTGGACACGATGCCGTCGTTGGCACCCAGCACGGCGGCGCGCAGCCAGCCAATGCGGTCGGTTCGGTGCAGTTCGGGGTGGGTGGTGCGGGCCATGTTTGGTCAACCCTGGCAGAGCTGGCTGAATGGCGCCCTGACCACCTGCACGGTGACGTGCTCGATCTTGAACTGGTCGTGGAGGTGCTCGGTGACGTCCTTCAAGAATGCATCGTCGGCCTGCCGCTCGGGCATGACCAGGTGGGCGGTCAGCGCGATCTCGGAGGTGCCCATGGCCCACACGTGCAGGTCGTGCACGCGGTCCACGCCGGGCAAGGTCTCAAGGTAGGCCTTGACGGCCGGCAGGTCGATCTGCTCGGGCACGCCATCGAACAGCAGGTGCAACGACTGGCGGAACAAGCCCCAGGTGCCGACCACGATGACCAGGGCGATCGCCAGGCTCACCGCAGGATCCAGCCAGGCCCAGCCGAACTTCAAGGTCAAGGCGCCAGCGATGACCACGCCCAGCGAGACCAGCGCATCGGCCGCCATGTGCAGGAAAGCCCCCCGGATGTTGAGGTCGTCCTTGCTGCCCCGCATGAACAACAAGGCCGTGGCCGTGTTGACCACGATGCCGATGGCGGCCACGACCATGATGGTCACGCCCTGCGTGGGCACGGGCGAGTTGAAGCGCCCCAACGCTTCCCAGGCCAGGGAGCCCATGGCGACGAGCAGGATGAAAGCATTGGCGAACGCGGCCAGGATGGTGGCGCGCTTGAAGCCATAGGTGTTGCGCATGCTGGGCCGGACCTTGCCCGCCAACACGCCAACCCAGGCCAGCAGCAGGCCGGCGACGTCGCTCAGGTTGTGGCCCGCATCGGCCAGCAGGGCCAGGGAGTTGATCTTCCAGCCATAGAAGGCTTCGATGGCCACGAAGACCGTGTTCAGCACGATGCCAATGGCGAAGGCCTGGTTGAAATTGGCCGGCGCGTGCACGTGGCCATGTCCCGCGTGGCCATGGCCGTGCGAATGCCCATGGTGATCGTGGGCATGATCGTGGTGGTGATGAGGGTGGGCGTGGTCGTGGTTGTGTCCGGCGCTCATGTCGGGAACTCCTGGTGGCTCGGCGAGGATGGTCTCACAGGCCGGTCCAGGCCCGCGAGTCCGGCCGCCAGTGTCACGCAAAATTGACGGGGATCTCTGGCCTCACGTATGCTCGCCCGATGCCCAAGCCGCTTGTCCAGAATCTGTTCGCGAACGCCACGCCGCCCTTGGAAGGCGAGCACTTCGACACGCTGCTTCAGCCCGCACTGTCCGTCACCATTCCCGCGCACAACGAAGCACGCTTCATCGGCAAGGGCATCGAAAGCGTCTTCAGGTCGGCGCAAAAGGCCGGGCACCCCGTGGAGGTGGTGGTGGCCTTGAACCGCTGCACCGACCAGACCCAGTCCATCGCCGAGTCGCTGGGCGCACGCTGCGTGGTCGAGGACAAGAAGTGCATCTCCGCGGTTCGCAACGCGGCCATCCGCGCCAGCAGCGCGCCGGCCATCGCCACCCTGGACGCCGACAGCTGGATGTCCGAGGACACCGTTGCGGCCATCCTGCGGATGGTGGGAGACGACCGCTATGTGGGCGGTGGCGCGATGATCAAGCCTGAACGCATGTCGCCCGGCATCTTCTTCAGCGTGCTGTCGGTGGTGCCGTACGTGATCCGGCATCGGCTGTCTTACGGCATGTTCTGGTTCAGGCGCGACGCTTTCGAGGCGCTGAATGGGTTCGATGAACAACTGGTCAGCGTGGAAGACGTGGACTTCGCCTTGCGCCTGCGCAGCCTGGGGCGCCAGCGCGGCCAGCGCTACGGCACCCTCTGGCGCGATGGCATCACCACCTCATGCCGCAAGTTCGACATGTTTGGCGATTGGTACCTGTTCAGGAACCCGGGGTTGGTGCGGCGCATCTTCGCCGGCCAGGACCGCGCCGCGGCCGATCATTTTTTCTACGATGTCAAGCGCTGATGGCCTGAGGTCCGCGCCTCAGCCTCCGCCCAGGGCCTGGTACAGCGTCACCAGGCTGTTCAAGCGGTTCACGCGGTTTTGCGCCAGGGCGTTGGTCGCCACGCGGCGGGTCTCCTGTGCATCGAGCCAGGTTTTCAAAGGCACGGCACCGGCCCGGTACTGAAGCTCGCTCAAACGCTCGGACTGCAAGGCCGCTGCGAGGGACACCTTTAGTTGCTGCGCCTGCACCTCGTACTGCGTGCGGGCCGACAGCGCATTTTCGACATCGGCCAGGGATTGGTACCAGCTCTGACGGAAGCCCAGCACGGCTTGCTCGTGGTCGGCCTGCGAGATGGCCACGTTGCGCTGCATGTCGCGCCACTGGATGAAGGGCAAGGCCAGCCCCGCACCCAGGGTGGCCACCGGGTTGCTCAGCACATTGGACAGCACATTGCTGGTGCCGCCCAGACTGCCCGTGAGGCTCAAGGTGGGGTAGTAGCTCGTGCGCGTGGCATCGACCGTGGCCAGGCTGCTGCGCAGGCGCAACTCTGCGGCGCGCAGGTCGGGGCGGCGTGTCAACAAGGAGGCCGGCAAATCGGGCTCGACCGCCGGCAAGGCCGTCTCGGGCAGGCGTTGTGCTTCGGCCGGGGACTGGGCAGGCGGACCATCGAACAAGATGGCCAAGGCATTGCGCGCCTCCACACGCTGCTGCACCAGTTGCGACTGACTGGCTTCCTGGCTCGCCAGGGTCTGCTGGGCCTGCGCCTCTTCGAGGCCGGTCACGCTGCCCGCCGCGTGCTGCACTTTGACCAGCGCCAGCGTTTTGCGCGCGTAGTCGATGCTTTGTTGACCGGATTCGATGCGCTGGTTGAGGTAGGCCACCTGCCAGTACAAGGAGGCCGTGGTGCCCACCAGCGACAAGGCCGCGGCCGCGCGGTCTTCCTCGGTGGCTTGAGCCTCCCATTCCGCGGCGTTGCGCTGGGCGGCCAGGCGGCCCCACAGGTCGGCTTCCCAGCTCACACCCGCCGTCAGGCTGTTGCTGCGCGTGGTGGGCCCGTTGTCCAGCAAACGGCTCGCCGAGGTGTTGGCCCCCAGGCTCACCGAAGGCAGTCGAGCACTGGCGGCCAGGCCAGCCTGCAACTGCGCGCGCCGCACCTTGATGGCGGCCACGGCAAGGTTGGTGTTGCGCCGGAGGGCCTCGTCCACCAGTTGCGTCAGCTGTGGGTCGCCGAAGCGTTCCCACCAGCGGTCTGCCACCGCCGCCGTCGCACTCGGCGCTGGCGCCGATTGCTGCCATTGCATGGGCACGGCCACCTCGGGCGTGCGGTAGGCACTGGGGCTGGCGCAAGCGGCCAGGAAGGCGGCCACCGCCAGCATGACGGCGCGCCGGGTCAGGTCAGTCATCTGCATGGTTTCCATTCATTCCCACCTTCAACGCGACAGGGCGTCCACCGGGTCCAACCTGGCGGCGTTGCGCGCCGGCAAAAAGCCGAACAGCACCCCGATCAGCGAGGACACGCCGAACGCCAGCAAGATGGTGGACATGGAGTACACCAGTTTGAAGTTGCCGCCGCCCACCGCGTCGAAGATGACGCCGATGGCCAGAGCAAGGCCGATGCCCAACAGGCCACCAATCAGGCACACCAGAATGGCCTCGATCAAAAACTGCCGCAGGATGTCGCTCTGGCGCGCGCCCACGGCCATGCGCACACCGATCTCTTGTGTGCGCTCGGTCACCGACACCAGCATGATGTTCATCACGCCGATGCCGCCCACGATCAAGGAGATCACCGCGATCGACGAGATCAACAAGGTCAGCGTGGCCGTGGTGGTCTCGATGGTCTGACGGATGCTGTCGCTGTTGCGCACGAAAAAGTCTTCGCTGCCATGGCGCTGCTTGATCAGCTTGACGATGCCTTGCTCAGCGGCCGCCGACGACACCGTGTCGCTGACGCGCACCGTGATGTTCCGCAGGTTGGACTGCCCCAGCAAACGCCGCAAGGCCGTCGTGTAGGGCACCCACACGTTCAGGCTGTCGCTGGCCATGAAAGCGCTTTCCTGCGGGGCGGTCACGCCCACCACGCGCACCGGCACATTGCCCAGGAAAATCACTTGCCCGATCGGGTCTTCATGCAC
>NZ_JBOHHL010000059.1:0-13360 GCF_050725395.1 Aquabacterium sp.
ACGCTGGCCCGGCTGGCGGGGCTGGTCGCGCGCGTGGTGCACCTGGCCCCGCCACCCGGGCAGGGCGCGCACGACACGCGCACCGCGCACCTGCTCCAGGCCTTGTCGCGACGTGGCCGCGTGCGCTCGCTGGTCTACGGCAGCACCACCGGCGTCTACGGCCATGCCCAAGGCGCCCGTTTCGACGAGACCCGCGCGGTGGCGCCGACCACGCCTCGCGCGCAACGCCGGGTGCACGCCGAATCGCTGCTGCGCTGGTGGGGGCGCCACGCCGGTGCCCGTGCCAGCATTTTGCGCATCCCTGGCATCTACGCGGTCGACCGCGAAGGTGGCCACCCAGCCGACCGCGTGCGCAAGGGCTCGCCTGTGCTGAACCGCGACGACGATGTCTACACCAACCACATCCAGGCCGATGACTTGGCCCGCGCGTGCGTGGCCGCCTTGTGGCGCGGCAAGCCGGGGCGCGTGGTGCATGCCTGCGATGACCAGACCATGCTGATGGGCGATTATTTCGACCTGGTGGCCGACCTGTGCGCCTTGCCGCGCCCGCCGCGCATCAGCCGGGCCGAGGCCGCCTTGGCCCTGTCCCCCATGCAGATGTCCTTCCTGAGCGAATCACGGCGGCTGGACAACCGGCGTTTGAAAACGGAGTTGCGGCTCAGTTTGCGGTGCCCCTCGGTGCGTGAAGGCCTGGGCCTGTCCGGCGCCTGAAGCAATGCCCTCTCAGGGGGGAGGCCTCTGGCCGCGGTTGAGGCTGATCGCTGGGGATCATGTTTGAATCCCAGCATTCAAAATCCCAGGAGATCCCCGCCATGCGTTTCAACACCGCCCTTTCGTCAATCGGCGCCGCCGTGGTCCTGCTGGCCGCGCCTCTGGGTGCCGCCCATGCGGCCTACAGCCAGATCGTGGCTTTCGGCGACAGCCTGTCCGACAACGGCAATGTCTTTGCCACCACCAAGGGTGCCCTCGGGTTTGGCCTGCCCACCGCGCCTTACTGGAATGGCCGTTTCAGCAATGGCCCGGTCGCCGTGGAAGTGATGGCGCAAACCTTGGGCATTTCCCTGGTGGACTACGCCTTTGGCGGCGCCCTCACCGGTACCACCAACCGCGCTGGCGTCCCCGGCTTGCCGGGCATTCAAAACGAAGTCGACCAGTTCACCAACGGCTTGACGGCCGCCGGCAAAACGGCCGATGCCTCGGCGCTCTACTTCCTGTGGGGCGGCGCCAATGACTTTTTCTCGGCCACCGACAAAGCAGCGGCCCTGGCGCCGGCCATCGCCAACCTCACCGGCCAGGTCAGCCAATTGCATGGCGTTGGCGCGCGCGACTTCTTCGTGCCTTTGATGCCCGACCTGGCCAACACCGCCGCGGCCATCGCGGCCGGGCCGCAAGCCCAGGCTCAGGCGCACGCCTTGTCGGTGCTTTTCAACACCAACCTCACCGCGGCCTTGTCGGGTTTGCAAGGCAGTTTGAGTGGCGCCACCATCCGCGTCTTCGATCCCAACCCCAGCCTGACCGTGGCCCGCGATGCGATCCTGGCGGCGGGCGGCACGGCCGGCCAGCCTTGCTGGACCGGCAACTACACGGGCAGTGGTGGCACCCTGTGCGCCAACCCCGACCTGCACGTGCTGTGGGACGGTGTGCACCCGACCGCGGTGTTGCACCAGGCCATGGGCCAGGCCATGGCCGCTGCGGTGCCCGAACCCGAAGTGACGGGGCTGGCCCTGGTCGGCCTGTTGATCGCGGGCGTGGCCGTGGCGCGCCAACGCCGCCAGGCCTGACCCCCCGGCCCGGCCTCGTCGGGCTCAGGCCGCCGGGGCCGGTGTTTTCGGCTTGAAGGCGCAATAGCGGGCCACGCTGCATTCCCAGCAGCGTGGCTTGCGGGCCTGGCACACATAGCGGCCATGCAGTATCAGCCAGTGGTGGGCGTGCTGCAGGTACTGCGATGGCACGCGTTTGAGCAGCTTCAGTTCCACCGCCAGCGGCGTTTTGCCTGGCGCCAGCCCCGTGCGGTTGCTGACGCGGAAGATGTGCGTGTCCACCGCCAGCGTGTGCTCGCCAAAGGCCACGTTCAACACCACATTGGCCGTCTTGCGGCCCACACCTGGCAGCGCTTCCAGGGCCTCGCGGCTGCGCGGCACTTCGCCGGCATGCTGCTCGATCAGCATCTGGCAGGTCAGCAGCAGGTGCTTGGCCTTGCTGCGGTACAGGCCGATGGTCTTGATGTAGTCGCACAAGCCGTCAAAGCCCAGGGCCAGGATCTGCTCTGGTGTGTTGGCCACGGGGAAGAGCTTGCGGGTGGCCTTGTTCACGCCCACGTCGGTGGCTTGGGCCGACAGCAAGACGGCGGTCAGCAGTTCGAAGGGCGTGCTGTATTCCAGTTCGGTTTCGGGGCTGGGGTTGGCGGCTTGCAGCGTGGCGAAGAAGGGGGCGATGTCGGCGGCTTTCATGGCGCCAGTCTAGCGGTGGGCGCACGGTTTGCTCCTTGGATGTCATCCCGCTCGGCGCCGCAGCCAGGAAAGATGTGTTCATGCCAGAAGGCCCTTCCATCGTCATCATGAAAGAGCTGGCCTCGGGCTTTGCCGGCAAGACCATTGCCCGGGCCGAAGGCAGCGCCGCCATCGACCCAGGCCGCCTGCTCGGGCAACGCATCGTGGCCATCCGCAGTTGGGGCAAGCACTTCCTGATCGAATTGCAAGGGTTGGCTGTGCGCGTGCACCTGTTGATGTTCGGCAGCTACCGCATCAATGAGCGCAAGGATGGCGCCTTGCCCCGCCTGCAGCTCGGCTTTGCCGACGGCACCGAACTGAACTTCTACACCTGTTCGGTCAAGCTGGTGGAAGGCGACCTGTCCGAGACCTATGATTGGCGCGCCGACGTCATGTCCGAGCTCTGGGACCCCAAGCTGGCGTTCAAGAAGCTGGCCGCCATGCCGGACGTGCTGGTGTGCGATGCCTTGCTGGACCAGACGGTGTTCTCGGGGGTGGGCAACATCATCAAGAACGAAGTGCTGTTCCGCATCCGCCTGCATCCCTTGTCGATCCTGGGCGCCACACCGGTGGCCAAGCGGCGCGAGTTGGTCAAAGAAGCGCGTGTGTACAGCTTCCAGTTCCTTGAGTGGAAAAAGGCCTTCGTGTTGAAGCAGCACTGGCTGGCGCACACCAAATCCACCTGCCCGCGTTGCCACATCCCTTTTCACAAGGGCAAATTGGGTTTGACACAGCGCCGCAGTTTCTACTGCGAAGGCTGCCAGGTTCGCCACGGTGATCTGTTTGGGGCGAAGGCCTAGATCACCACCACGGTGTCCGGCAGCTCGTTGGGGTTGTCTCCCTGCGGCTTGGCCGGGAAGTGCTCGGTCAGCAATCGCGTGACGGCTTCGATGGCTTGGCTCAAGCCCTCTTCGAAATGGCCTTCGCGCAATCGAGCGCCCAGTTGCTGGGCGATGTGGGACCAGGCGTCGGCCCCCACGCGGTCCATGATGCCCCGGTCGGCCAGGATTTCGATGCGGTGCTCGGCCAGCAACAGGTAGATCAGCACGCCGTTGTTGTGCTCGGTGTCCCACACGCGCAAGGTGCTGAAAAGGTGCAGGGCGCGTTCACGGGCGCTGATCTTTTGCCGCAGACCCTGCCAGCCCAGGCCACCCTCGACGCACAAGCGCAGCTCGCCCAAATGCCTGGTTTCACTGGCCTGGACCTGTGCCTGCAAGCGATCGAGGCCGGCGGTGCCGATCTGGTGGCGCACCGTGTCGTCGTCCATCCACAGGTGGCGAACCCAGCGCCGCCATGGTTTGCCAGAAGGCGTGTGTTCACCAGCCACCCGAAGCCCCTCCGCCGCCAAAGTCGCCACCGCCGCCGGAAGAGAAGCCTCCCCCGCCGCCGCCGAAGCCGCCGCCAAAGCCACCTCCACCGCCAAAGCCACCTCCCCCGATGAAAGGTCCGCCCCGCCCACGCGAGGCGCCCGAGGCCATGACCGCCACCACCAGGGTCGAGGCCAGGCCGACGCCCAAGGCGACCAGCGCGCTGGTGGTCACCACCCATCCCAGCCCACCCGCCACCAGCCCCGAGGCGGCGGCGCCGGCCTTGCGGCCCAGCATCGACGACAGCAAGGCTCCCACCACCGGCACCCCGACGAACAGGAACACTCCCAGGTCGTTCCATTGAAAGCCAGGGTGTTCCGTGCGCTGTGCCGAAGCAGGGGCGGCGCCGGGCAGGGGCAGGTTCTCGCCCTGCACCCGCGCGCTCAGTTGGTCGATGCCCTGGGTCAGCCCCCCCGCGAAATCACCGGCCTTGAACGCGGGCGTGATGGCCCGGTCGATGATCTGCCGGGCCGCCAGGTCTGGCACCGCGCCTTCCAGGGTCTTGGCCACTTCGATGCGCACGCGCCGGTCGTTCTTGGCCACGACCAGCAGCAGGCCATCGCCCACTTCGCGCCGCCCGATCTTCCAGGCATCGCCCACGCGTTGCGCAAAAATGGCGATGTCCTCCGGCGCCGTGCTTGGCACCATCAACACGACCATCTGCGTGCCCAGCCGGGTTTCGACGTCCGCCAGCTTGGTGTCCAGCGCCTGGCGCTGAGCACTGGTCAGGGTATTGGTCTGGTCGATGACCCGGCCGCTGAGCACAGGCACGGCCAGCACGCCGCCCTCATCGGTCGCCTGGGCCAGGCCCAGCACCAGCAGCAAGGCCGCGCTCAGGCAGGCCCGTGCCCACCATGACCGCCAGGATCGCTTGTGTGTCACGGCGAGCGCCTGGTCACTTCTTGTCGGTGTTGAAATCGACCACGGGCGGCGATGAAATCTGCGCCTCGTTCTGCACCGTGAAATTGGGCTTGGGTTCATAGTTGAACGCCGCAGCCGTCAGGTTGGTGGGAAAACTGCGCACCTTCACGTTGTAGTCCTGCACCGTCTTGATGTAGCGGTTGCGGGCCACGGTGATGCGGTTTTCAGTGCCTTCCAACTGCACGCGCAGATCCTGAAAGCCCTGGTTGGACTTCAGGTTGGGGTAGTTTTCGGTGACGACCAGCAGGCGCGACAGGGCGCCCGACAGCTCGCCCTGCGCAGCCTGGAATTTCTGGAAGGCGGCCGGGTCGTTGACCAGCTCGGGCGTGGCCTGGATGCTGGTGGCCTTGGCGCGGGCCTCGACGACCTTGACCAGCGTGCCTTGCTCGAAGTTGGCCTCGCCCTTGACGGTGCTGACGATGTTGGGGATGAGGTCGGCGCGACGTTGGTACTGGTTGAGCACCTCCGACCAGGCGGATTTGCTTTGCTCGTCCAGCACCTGGAACTCGTTGTAGCCGCAGCCGGTGAGTGAGACAGCGACCGCAGCGGTCGCCAAGGCGCCGAGCCAGCGCTTGTGTGAAGGAGCAGTCATCGCAATTCTTTCCCCAGGCTGGTATGAAATACCGACGCAAATGCTGGTCGGCATGCCAGCATAACTGGGAAAGAAAAGTCAGGCGAAGGAGAGGTTGTCCGGCAGATTGTGACGCGAGATCACCTGGTGGGCGCGCGACTTGGGATAGCGGTCACGCACGATCTTGACCGCGCCCATGGGCGTGTCGGCCAGCACCTTCAACACGCGTTTGACGGCTTGTTGGGAGGAGGGGCTCAGGATCACTTCGGCCGACACCTCGAAGAGGTGCAGGGCGGGTTCAATGGCAAGGTTCATCAAGGCGCGCATAGGTCAATCTCCACTTCATGGACAGCGGCGCAAGCGCTGCCCATTTCGTGAGGATGCATTTTGCGGGCCAACCATGACATGCTGATGACCCTTGAATAGGGGGAAACCACCGCCAATTCCGTGCATTAAGCGTCGCAAATGTCAGACAGCGTTAATCAAAGGGTGGGTAATCGGTGTAGCCCTTTGCCCCCCCGCCATAGAACGTGTCCTTGTCCGGCTCGGCCAGCGGAACGCCGTCGTGCAGGCGGCTTTTCAGGTCGGGATTGCTGATGAAGGGGCGCCCAAAAGCGATCAGGTCGGCACCATGCTGGCTCAGTACCGACTTGGCCAGCGGCAGGTCATAGCCATTGTTGACCATCCAGGGGGCATTCACGCGCTGCCGCAGCGCAGCATAGTCCAGCGGAATGTTGTCGCGCGGACCGCCCGTGGCGCCTTCGATCACGTGCACGTAAAGGAGATTGAACCTGCCCAACTGCTCGGCCACGTGGTTGAAGAGCGCCTGGGGATCGCTGTCGCTGATGTCGTTGGCGGGCGTGACGGGAGAAATGCGGATGCCCGTGCGTTCAGCGCCCACCTCGTCCACCACCGCTTGCACCACCTCGACCAGCAGGCGCGTGCGGTTCTCGATCGAGCCACCATAGGCGTCGGTTCGGTGGTTGGTCTTGTCGCGCAGGAACTGGTCCAGCAGGTAGCCGTTGGCGGCGTGGATCTCCACCCCGTCGAAGCCAGCCTCGATGGCATGCCGGGCCGCGACGCGGTATTGCTCGACGATGCCTGGCAGTTCTTCCAAAGCCAGGGCGCGCGGGGCCGAGACGGGCTCGAAACCCTTGGCGGTGAAGGTCTTGGTGTTGGCCTGGATGGCGGATGGCGCCAGCGGTGCTTCGCCGTTGGGTTGCAGCGAGGTGTGCGAGATGCGGCCCACGTGCCACAGCTGCACCACGATCTTGCCATGGTGCACATGCACGGCGTCGGTCACTTTCTTCCAGGCGGCCACTTGCTCGGCGCTGTAGATGCCCGGGGTGTCCAGGTAACCCTGGCCTTGCGGGCTGATCTGGGTGGCCTCGGTGATGATCAGCGCGGCACCTGTTTCAGGGTTGGAGCGCTGCTCGTAATAAGTGACCGCGAGGTCGGTGGGGACCTGGCGCGGGCCCGCGCGATTGCGGGTCAGCGGGGCCATGACGATGCGGTGGGCCAGGTCGATGTGGCCAATGCGGATGGGATCAAACAGACCGGACATGCTGGAACCTCTCTGAGCGTGATGTGGGATGCAGGATGGCAAGCCTAGTCACTTGTCAAAGAACGTGCGCAAGACAGGTTGGTGGTTTTGTGCTTGCGTGTCAGGCGCCGGTGGAACGGCGTGCCCGGGCACGGGCCAAGGCGGCCTCGATCGCTGAGCGCTTCTGGTCCAGTTGGGCGGGCTCGGTCAGGCGCGACGCTTCGGCCAGGTGGGCCAGCTTGTGCTCGGCCTTGGCCTGCAGGCGTGCATCGTTGTCGCGTTTGGTTTGCGCCAGCCGCTGCTGGTGGTATTCATAGCGCTGCCGGGCCTCGTCCGCTTGTTCGCTGAGCCAGGCGTTCCAGCCGGTTGGCGCTGGCTCTGCGGTGGACGAAGGCACGAGCGAGATGCAGTCGACCGGGCAGGCCGGGATGCACAGTTCGCAGCCCGTGCACAGGTCTTCGATCACGGTGTGCATCTGTTTGGGCGCGCCCACGATGCAGTCGACCGGGCAGGCCTTGATGCACAAGGTGCAGCCGATGCACCAGGTCTCGTCCACCACGGCCAAAAAGCGCGGCCCTTCCTGGCCATGCTCCGCGCTCAAGGGCAGGGGCGGCAGGCCGGTGGCCTGGGCCAGTCGCCGAACGCCTTCTTCACCGCCCGGTGGGCATTGGTTGATACCGGCCTCGCCCGCCACGATCGCCTGCGCATAGCTTGCGCAATCGGGAAAGCCGCAGCGCGTGCATTGCGTCTGCGGCAGGAGGGCATTGATCCGGGCGGCGTCCAACATAGGCGCCGCAGTCTACGTCATGCGGCCTTGCGCACCTTGGCCGATTTGTTGTTGGCCGCGATGAACTCCCGGATTTCCGGGTAGACCATCTCGCGCCAGCGGCGGCCGGCAAAGATGCCGTAGTGCCCAGCCCCTTGCACGGTGTAGTGCTTGTGGCGTGCCTTGGGGATGCCGGTGCACAGGCCATGGGCCGCTTCGGTCTGGCCTGCGCCCGAGATGTCGTCCAGTTCACCTTCCACCGTCAGCAGGGCGGTGGTCTTGATGTCCTCGGGCTTGACCAGTTCGGGCTCGTCCTTGAGGTTGCGCACTTCCCAGGTGCCGTTCACCAGGGCAAAGTCCTGGAAGACGATGCGGATGGTGTCCAGGTAGTACTCGGCCGGCATGTCCAGCACGGCGTTGTACTCGTCGTAGAACTGGCGGTGGGCTTCGGCGCTGTCGTCGTCGCCGCGCATCAGGTCCAGGAAATAGTCGTAGTGCGACTCGCGGTGGCGGTCCGGGTTCATGGCCACGAAGCCCGTGTGCTGCAAAAAGCCCGGGTACACGCGGCGCGTCGCGCCGGGGTAGTTCGGCGGCACGCGGTAGATCACATTGGTCTCGAACCACTCGAAACTCTTGTTCATGGCCAGGTTGTTGACCGCCGTGGGCGATTTGCGCGCGTCGATCGGGCCGCCCATCATGGTCATCGTCAGGGGCGTCTGTTCGCCACGGCTGGCCATCAGGGACACCGCGGCCAGCACAGGCACCGTGGGTTGGCACACCGAAATCACGTGGACGTCGGGGCCCAGGGCACGGATGAACTCCTGCACATAGTTGATGTAGTCGTCCAGGTGGAAGGCACCATCATCGACCGGCACCATGCGGGCGTCGATCCAATCGGTGATGTAGACCTTGTGGTCCTGCAGCATGGTGCGCACGGTGTCGCGCAGCAGCGTTGAATGGTGGCCCGACAGCGGTGCCACGATCAGCACGGAGGGCTGCTCGCGCATGGTGCCCAGCAGCTTGGCGTTGTCGGTGAAGCGCTTGAAACGCAGCAGGCGGCAGAAGGGTTTCTCGATCACCGCCTGTTCCTGGATCACCACATCGGTGCCGTCCACGGTGACCTTGTTGATGCCGAACTCGGGCTTTTCGTACTCTTTGGTGAGGCGATGCACCAGGTCGAAGCCCGCCGACACCCGTTGGGCCTGCGGCAATTGCGCGAAGGGCGACAGGGGGTTGCTGTAAAGCTTGGACGCCGCGCTGGCGAACTCCGAAAAGGGACTGATCCAGGCGCGGTTGGTTTCGTAGATTTGGTAGAGCATGTGGGTGACCTCTCTAAGCACGCACCTTTTGGGCGCATTGTGCAGTGCAGCATAGACGACTTTGATCAACTTTGCACCAAGTGCGCTTTTCCGAGAATCACAACAAGCGCACGGCAACCCCGTAATTCCGGGGGGTGGGCACCCCCTTGTTGAGGGAGTGAATTTTAAGAAACCCCTGTTAAATTTTTTTACATTCAGGGGAACCTCATGACCGCATCCAAAAAACTGCACGTTTGCTCGACGTTGCTGGTAGCCACGCTGGGCATTTTGCCCATGAGCAGCCACGCCGGCCTCTTCGATCAGCTGATCAAACTGCTGGGTGGCGGTGGCACCACGACCACCACACCGGGCACCGGCACCGGCACGATTCCGGCCGATGCCGCCACCAAGGGCACCTTCGGCCCTGTGGTCAACTGGCCGCTGATCCCCATGCACGTGGTGGTCTTGCCCGATGGCCGGGTCATGAGCTATGGCTCGGACAGCAAGGGTGTGCAGACCGGCCAGTTCATTTACGACGTCTGGGATCCCAGCAAGGGCACGGGCACTGATTCGCACCTGGTGTTGCCCAACACCACGGGCACCGACGTTTTCTGCAGCGCGCAGGTCATCGTGCCCTCCAGTGGTGCGGTGCTGCTGGTCGGTGGTGATCGCACGGTCAAGGGCGTGCGCAATTACTCGGCCGATGACGTCAATTTCTTCGACTACCGCCACAACGCCCTGTACGCCGCGCCGCAGCGCATGAGCTTCCTGCGTTGGTACCCCACGGTGGTGACCTTGTCCAACGGCAAGATCCTGGTGCTGGGCGGCCGCATTGATCCGAACACGCCGGCGCCCACGCCCGAGCTGTATTCCGACGAGGAAGGCTGGACCGTGCTGAACGGCGCCACCAGCAACGATGCCTACGGTTTGCGCAACTGGAGTTATCCACGCGCCTACCAGGCGCCCAATGGCAAGGTGTTCGTCACCACCATCTGGGGCGGCACCTACTACCTGGACGCCTCCGGCAATGGTTCCGTCGCCGCCACCTCACTCAAGCTGACCGAGAGCGATTTCTACCTGCCCAGCGTGATGTACGCGCCCGGCAAGATCCTGTCCTTCCGCAAGTTCAACAAGGCGGTGAGCATCGACATCAACGGTGCCACGCCCACGGCCACCACGGTCACAGGCGTGGGTCAGGACCGCTACCACGGCTCGGCCACGGTGCTGGCCAATGGGCAGGTGCTGGTGAATGGCGGGTCGATGGTGGACAACGTGGCCAACGGCGTGGCCTACCAGGCCAAGATCTGGACCCCGGCCACCAAGGCTTGGACCGTGGCGGCCACGGCCAGCAAGATGCGGCTGTACCACTCGATCTCGCTGCTGCTGCCGGACGCCACGGTGCTGACGGCGGGGGGCGGCGCACCCGGTCCGGCCACCAACCTGAACGCCGAGGTCTACACGCCGCCCTACCTGTACAACGGCACCTCGAAGGCGGTGCGCCCGGTCATCCAGGCCGCACCCACGGCCACCACCTGGGGCGCCAACTTCACGGCCACGGTCGATTCAGGCGTCAGCCGTGTGACCTTCATCAAGACCGGTTCGGTCACGCACACGATCGACTTCGACCAGCGCTTCATGGACTTGAGCTACACGTCCTCGGGCGGCACGCTGACGATCCAGGCACCCACGTCGGCCAATGCCGCGCCGCCCGGCTACTACATGCTGTTCGTCTTCAACTCGGCGGGCGTGCCTTCGGTGGCCAAGATCATCAAGCTGGGCTGATTTGAAAAAGGGGCCTCGCGGCCCCTTTTTCAATCACGCGCTGTGGTCGCTTTACAGCACAGCCTTGATCGCGGCGGCCACGGCCTGGAGGTTGCCGTTGTTCAAGGCGGCCACGCAGATGCGGCCCGAATCGACACCGTAGATGCCGAATTCCGAGCGCAGGCGCTGCATCTGCGTTGCGTTCAGGCCTGAGTAGCTGAACATGCCCTTCTGGCGGGTGATGAAGCTCAGGTCGTCGGTCACGCCGGCGGCCTTGAGTTCATTGACCAGCGCCGTGCGCATCAGCTTGATGCGGTCACGCATGGCGGCCAGTTCTTCTTCCCACATCGTGCGCAGGGCGGGCGTGTTCAGCACCGTGGCCACCACCTGTGCGCCGTGCGTGGGCGGGTTGGAGTAGTTGGTGCGGATGACGCGCTTGAGCTGGCTCAGCACGCGGGCGGCTTCTTCGGCCGATTCGCTGACGATGCTCAGGGCGCCGACGCGCTCACCGTAAAGCGAGAAGCTCTTGGAGAAGCTGGTCGACACAAAAATGTTCAGGCCGGCGTCCAGGAACTTGATGACGACCTTGCCGTCTTCGGCGATGCCGTTGCCGAAGCCTTGGTAAGCCATGTCCAGGAAGGGCACCAGGCCACGTTCCTTGACGGCGGCGATGATCTGTTCCCACTGGCCGTCTTCCAGGTCGTAGCCGGTCGGGTTGTGGCAGCAGGCGTGCAACACGATGATGGTGCCGGGTTCAGCGGCCTTCAGGGTGGACAGCAGGCCGTCGAAGTTCACGCCCTTCTTGGCGGCGTCGTAGTAGGGGTAGGTGCCCACGGCGAAGCCAGCGCTCTCGAACAGGGCGCGGTGGTTTTCCCAGCTCGGGTCCGAGATCAGGACTTGCGCATTCGGGTTCAGGCGCTTCAAGAAGTCGGCGCCGAGCTTGAGGCCACCCGTGCCGCCGATGGCTTGCGCGGTTGAAATGCGGCCAGCCTTCACGGCGGCGTGCTCGGCCCCGAAGACCAGACCTTGCACGGCCTTGTCGTAGGCCGCGATGCCGTCGATGGGCAGGTAGCCCTTGGCCTTGGGCGCCTCGAGCGCTTGCTTTTCGGCGGCGGCCACGCATTTCAGCAAGGGCAGCTTGCCTTGGTCGTCGGTGTACACGCCCACGCCCAGGTTCACCTTGGCGGGATTGGGGTCGGCGTTGAATTGTTCGTTCAGGCCCAGGATCGGGTCCCGGGGGGCCATTTCAACGGTGGCGAATAGCGAGGCCATGCAAGCAGTCCTTGATCGGTTGGGATAAGCTGAAACCAGTGAACGCCGCGAGAGCCGTCAGCTTTTGACTGACGATTCGACCCGGGCAAACCTCCTATTTTATCGACCCGCGCCCTCCATGTCCGACCTGATTGATATTTCTCTTGCCGCCCAGGTGCCCAAAGACGGCCCTGACACAGGGCAAACCGGGCAATTCGTGAGTTTTCCCGACTCGCCTTTTCAGCTTTATCAACCCTACCCGCCGGCGGGGGATCAGCCCACGGCCATTGACCAGCTGTGCGAAGGCGTGGAAGACGGGCTGAGTTACCAGACCCTCCTGGGCGTGACCGGCTCGGGCAAGACCTTCACCATGGCCAACGTGATCGCCCGGCAAGGGCGCCCGGCCATCGTGTTCGCGCCCAACAAGACGCTGGCCGCGCAGCTCTACGCCGAGTTCCGCGAGTTCTTCCCGAACAACGCGGTCGAGTACTTCGTCAGCTACTACGACTACTACCAGCCCGAGGCCTACGTGCCGCAGCGCGACCTCTTCATCGAGAAGGACAGCGCCATCAACGAGGCCATCGAGCAGATGCGCCTCTCCGCCACCAAGAGCCTGCTCGAGCGGCGTGACGTGGTCATCGTGGCCACCGTGTCGGCCATCTACGGCATCGGCAAGCCCGAGGACTACACGCAGATGCGTTTCATCGTCCGCAAGGGCGAGAAGATGGGCCAGCGCGACATCATCGCGCAGATGATCCGCATGCAGTACAAGCGCAACGACGTGGAGTTCACGCGCGGCACCTTCCGCGTGCGCGGCGACACGATCGACATCTTCCCGGCCGAGCACAGCGAGCTGGCTTTGCGGCTGGAGCTGTTCGACGACGAGGTCGAATCGCTGTCGCTGCTGGACCCGCTCACCGGCAAGATCCGCCAGAAGATCCCGCGCTTCGTGGTCTACCCTTCGAGCCACTACGTGACGCCGCGCGAGCAGGTGCTGCGCGCCATCGAGGGCATCAAGCACGAGCTGAACGGCCGCGTGAAGGAGCTGGTCGGCAGCGGCAAACTGGTCGAGGCGCAGCGCGTCGAGCAGCGCACCCGGTTCGACCTGGAAATGCTGCAAGAGATCGGCCATTGCAAGGGCATCGAGAACTACACGCGCCATCTGTCGGGGGCCAATCCGGGGGACCCGCCATCCACCCTGGTCGATTACATGCCGGCCGATTCGCTGATGTTTTTGGATGAAAGCCACGTGATGATCGGCCAGCTGGGCGCCATGTACAACGGCGACCGCTCGCGCAAGACCACATTGGTGGAGTACGGATTCCGCCTGCCTTCGGCCCTGGACAACCGCCCGCTGAAGTTCGAGGAGTTCGAACGCAAGATGCGCCAGGTC
>NZ_JBOHHL010000060.1:0-13038 GCF_050725395.1 Aquabacterium sp.
CGCCTCGGGAGTTCAGGCAATATCAACGGCGCGCAAACCAGCCCGATGGGGCCGCGCTACATTGCGCATAGACCGTGTCCGGGGATAGGGGGGCAAGATCAGTCATCGCCTGACGGCCTGGGCGGCAAGGCCTGCACCAAGGCCCGCTGCAATGGCACCGATCCCACCGGCTTGTGCAGCAAGGTCATGCCACTGCCCACGGCCAGGCGCAGCCGGTCGGCCGCCGTGTCGCCCGTGACGATGATCGCGGGCACCGCCCTGCCCGACCGGGCCCGCACCGCATCGATGGCCTGTGGGCCGGTTCGGTGGTCGCGCAGCCTGTAGTCGGCCAGCACCACGTCCGGGTCGAAACGCGCCAGCAATGCCACGGCCTCGGCTTCGGAGCCCACGGCCTCGCACACGCAACCCCAGGCCGTCATCAGCTCGGCCATGGCCAGGCGCACGGCCTCGTCATCGTCGATCAGCAACACGCGCACACCGGCCAGCTGCGCATCCGCCACGGGCACTGGGGCGCTGGGTGCGCCGCAGGGGGCCGCCTGTTGACTCAAAGGCAGGCGCAGCCGAAAGACCGACCCCCACCCGGGCCTGGAGGCCAGCTCCACCGTCTCACCCATGGCCCGCGCCAGCCCCTGCACGATGGCCAGCCCCAGGCCCAACCCCTTGGTGCGATCGCGCTCCGGATTGCCCAGCTGGTGGAACTCCTGGAAGATGGCCTGGTGCTGTGCCGGGTCAATGCCAATGCCCGTGTCCCACACTTCCAGCACCAGACGATCGCCACGGAATCGACAACCCATCAGCACACCCCCACGTTCGGTGTAGCGCAAGGCATTGGTCAGCAGGTTGCGCAAGATCTGCTCCACCAGCAAGGGATCGGCGTGCACCACAGCCTCGGTGTCGCGGACCCGGAACACCAGCCCTTTGGCATTGGCTTGGGGGGCGAAATGCCGTTCCAGCTTGTGCAGCAAGGCCTGCACAGGAAAAGTCTGCGGCCGAGGCGTGATGACACCCGCGTCCACCTTGGAAAAATCCAGCAGCGTGTTCAGCATCTCGCTGGCCGCCGCCGACGAGGCCTCGACATGCCCCCACATCTGGCGTTGCCGCGCATCCAGGTTCGTCCGCCCCAAGGCGGTCAGGAACAGGCCCAGCGCGTGCAAAGGCTGGCGCAGGTCGTGGCTGGCCGAGGCCAGGAACACCGACTTGGCGCGGTTGGCCGCTTCGGCATCGCGCAAGGCCTCTTCCGCCATCTGCCGGGCCTCGAAGGCATGGCCGGTCTGCTCCCGCAGGCGCTCGACCAGGTCCGCATTCTCGAAGCGCAGGTCGATGGAGCGGCGCGTCACTTGCGCGGCATGGAAGGAAAACACCCCCATGACCAGCAGATAGGCCAGCGACGCCAGCCCCACGCTCTGGCTGACCGGGTCCTGGGCCGGCAGCAGCACCAAGGCCGAGGGCAGCAGGCAGGGCAAGCCGTAGGCCAGCGACACGGGCCAGCTTGACGAAAACACCACCAAGCCCCCAGCGCTCATGCCCGACAGCATGGTGACCACCAGCGTCAACGTGATGGGCCACTCGGGCTTCATGTAAAGCAGGGCGAACAGGCCCCAGGTCATGCCCAGCAGCATCGCCATGAAACGCACCGCCCGGGCGTAGACCAGCACCCGGTCCGGGTCTGTGGGAGAAGGCAGCAGCTTGCGGGCGGTGAAGCAAGCGGCCCCCAACAGCGTGGACGCGCCCCCCCACCACAACACGCTGGCATCACCAATGGTGGACCAATAAGCCCAACTGGCCATGATGGCGACCAGGGTGTAAGTGACGAAGGCGGCTGGCAGGTTGCGGTCCAGCAACTCCATCTCGGCGGTCAGGCCACGGCTTTTGTCGAAGCGCCAAGCCTGCGACAGCAAGCCCGCCCAGGTGCTCATGGCACCAGCCATCCTCGCTGCACGGCCACGTCGTAGGCCTGCTGCCGGCTGGTCGCGTCCAGCATCTCGGTGAGCCAGGACACCTCGGCGCGCACATCGTTTTCGCTCAAGCCCACCTGGCGCGCGATGGCCTTGTTGGGCGCCCCCTGGCCCAGCAGGCGCAGGATCGACAGTTGCCGCTCATTGGGCTGGGCGACACCCTCGCGGGCCGACAGCACCGTGGCGGCGGGCGCCTGGCCATGGCCCTCGAAAGGGAAGGCACGCCCACCGGACAGGCAATCGCGCAAGGTGTTCACCATCTGCGCGCCGTTGGCCGACTTGGGAAGGTAGCCCACGGCCCCCGCTTCTTTCGCCTGGGCGATCTGCGAAACATCGTCGCTGCCGGAAACCATCAGCACTGGCACGGCCCCGAAGCGGTCCTGCAGCACCTGGATGCGCGACAAACCGTTGGCATCGGGCAGGTGCACGTCCAGCAGGATCAGGTCCAGCATCGGATCGGCCGCCACCTTCATCGCCTCGGCCAGGCTGGGGGCCTCCAGCAAGGTCGACCCCGGGAAGGCTTCGCGCAGGATCATGCCCAGTCCGGTGCGGAACAAGGCGTGGTCGTCCACCAGCAAGATGCGGGGATCGGGCTTGTGGGGCATGGGGAGGCGGTGGGCATGAACTACAACCATTGCAGTATCCCCCGCCCCCTTGGTCATGGGCCTAGCGAGATACCCCGCAAGCAGGCGTTTCCCCCCTTAAGGGTGTACCGCCTGACCGCCTTGGCCCACCCTGGTCCTCAACGGGCGCGGCGAGCCTTCACGGCACCGGACAGGATTTCCAGCACATTGCTTGAGTCGTCCCAGCCAATGCAGGCATCGGTGATGCTCTTGCCGTACTGCAAGGCCGAAGGCTCGTCCTTGCCTGGCGTGAACTTCTGGTTGCCTGGCTGCAGGTGGCTTTCCACCATCACGCCGAAAATGCGCTTCGAACCCGAACCCACTTGCGCGCCGATGTCCTTGGCCACATCGATCTGGCGCTCGTGCTGCTTGGAGCTGTTGGCGTGCGAGCAGTCCACCATCAAGGTGGTCGGCAGCTTGGCCGCTTCCAGGTCCTTGCAGGCCGCTTCGACATGGGTTGCGTCGTAGTTGGGCGCCTTGCCACCGCGCAGGATCACGTGACAATCGGGGTTGCCGGCCGTCTCGACGATCGCCACCTGCCCGTTTTTGTGAACCGACAGGAAGTGGTGGGCACCCGCCGCCGCCTGGATGGCGTCGGTCGCAATCTTGATGTTGCCGTCGGTGCCGTTCTTGAAGCCGATGGGCGCGCTCAGGCCCGAGGCCAGTTCGCGGTGCACCTGGCTTTCGGTGGTGCGCGCGCCGATCGCACCCCAACTGATCAGGTCACCGATGTACTGGGGCGACACCACGTCGAGGAACTCGCTGCCCGCCGGCACGCCGAGGCGGTTGATCTCCAGCAGCAGATGGCGGGCGATGCGCAGGCCCTCGTCGATGCGGTAGCTCTCGTCCAGGTAGGGATCATTGATCAGGCCCTTCCAGCCCACGGTGGTGCGGGGCTTCTCGAAGTACACCCGCATCACGATCTCCAGCGTGTCGGCATAGCGCTCACGTTCGACCAGCAGCTTGCGGGCATATTCAAGCGCCGCGGCCGGGTCGTGGATCGAGCAAGGGCCGATGACCACCAGCAGCCGATCGTCCTTGCCCTGCATGATCTCGCGGATCTTCTGGCGCGTGCCGGACACCAGCGTCTCCACCGGCGTTCCCCGGATGGGGAAAAAGCGGATCAGGTGCTCGGGTGGTGGCAGAGGCGTCACGTTGAGGATGCGTTCGTCGTCGGTCTGCGAAGTCTTGTCGGCGGGCGGGACCCAGCCGGATGAGGCGCTGGAATTGGCGTTCATGAAGGTGTCCTGGTGCGTGGTGCGGGTTGGAGGCGTTGAAAAACGTCGAAAAAAAACCGCCGGGAGGTGACCCGGCGGTTTTCAGGAATGTGGTGGTGGCTGCTTACGCGCTCTCCACTCCTGCGCCGGTTGCGGGCGAGAAGTAAAAGTGCCAAAAATAGAAGCGTGCCGTGTTCATGCTGATGAATGTAGCACGGCTGGAACCGTCGTGTGCAAAATGCGTCGCGCCGCCGACAGTCGTTTCGGCCCGCCATGCACTAGGATTCACGCAAAAGGACACCGCCATGAACAAGCTTGTCGACCTCCTCGCGCAATACGCCAGCTACCACCGTGACCGCCGCAACATCATGACGCACCTGGTCGGCATCCCCCTGATCGTGCTGTCGCTGATGGTCCTCCTGGCGCGCCCCACGCTGTTCACGCTGGGCGGCGTGGCCATCAACCCCGGCATGGTCATCGCCATGGCGCTGGCCTTGTATTACCTGAAGCTGGACCTGCGCATGGGCGCGGTCATGGCCGTCGTGCTGGCCCTGGGCCTGGACGTGGCGCTGTACACCGCGCCCCTGGCCACCGGCGCCTGGCTCGGCCTGGGCCTGGGCCTGTTCGTGCTGGGCTGGATCATCCAGTTCCTGGGACACCATTACGAAGGCCGCAAGCCCGCTTTCGTCGACGACATCATCGGCCTGATCATCGGCCCGCTGTTCGTGCTGGCCGAGGTGGCTTTTTTGCTGGGCCTGCGCAAGGACGTCGAAGCCGCCATCGAACAGAAGGCCGGCTCGGTTCGCTGACCGCGAACGGGAACCCCACCGGCCACCCAGAGGATCGATCAGCCCTTCAAGGCTTTGGCCTGCGCCAGCAGGGTGTCGGCATCGCTGACCTTGAAGCCGCCGCCTTCTTCCACATTCAGCGCCTTGACCACGCCGTCCTGGGCCAGCAGCGAGTAGCGCTGCGAACGCAGGCCCAGGCCTTTCTCGGTCAGGTCCAGCGTCAGGCCCGTGGCCTGAGCGAACTTGGCGCTGCCATCGGCCATCATGCGGACCTTGCCCGCGGCCTTCAACTCGCGTCCCCACGCGCCCATCACGAAAGGGTCGTTCACCGACACGCACCAGATTTCGTCCACACCCGCGGCCTTGAAGGCCTCGACCTGGTCGATGTAACCCGGCGCGTGCTTGGCCGAGCAGGTGGGCGTGAAAGCCCCTGGCAGACCGAAGATGGCGATGGTCTTGCCCGCCGTGAGCTGGGCGATGTCGAAGTTGTTGGGCCCCAGGCTGCAGCCTTCACCCTCCACGTCAAAAAACTCGGACAAGGAACCGCCGGGCAGCGTGTCGCCAACTTTGATCATGGGGAAACCTCAGGTGAAAGAAAGCAAAAAGAAACGGGAATGAAAAAACCGGATGGCCAGTATAAAACTGGGCATCCGGTTGTCTTGCAGGCCGCCGCAGGTCACCCTGCTGCGGCCATGCCTGGCTTGCGCCAGCGATGGATTGATCAGACCGCGCGGGCCTTTTCCACCAAGCGGGTCACAGCCCAGGCCTTGGTCTTGGAAACAGGACGCGTTTCGCTGATCTCGACCACGTCGCCGATGTGGAACTCGTTGTTCTCATCGTGAGCGTGGTACTTGCGCGAGTGGGCCACGATCTTGCCGTAGAGCTCGTGCTTGGCACGGCGCTCGACGAGCACGGTCACGGTCTTGGCGCGCGCATCGCTGACCACGCGACCCACCAGGGTGCGCGTGTTCTTGACTTGCGTCGTTGCTTGAGCTTCCGTCATTTGGCTGCTCCTTCTTTCGTCTTCTGGGTCAGAATCGTCTTGACACGGGCGATGTCGCGACGGGTCTTCTTCAGAGCAGAGTGGTCATTGAGCTGCTGGGTAGCTTTTTGCATGCGCATGTTGAAGTGCGCTTTCAGCAGTTCTTTGACTTCGGTTTCGAGTGCGGCCACATCTTTGGCGCGCAGTTCAGAGGCGTTCATTTGCTTCTTTTCCTTTGCGACCAATTAAGAGCCGATCATGCGCGTGACGAATGTCGTGCGCAGGGGCAGCTTGGCGGACGCGAGCTGGAAAGCTTCGCGGGCCAGTTGTTCGGGGACACCGTGGATTTCGTAGAGCACCTTGCCGGGCTGGATTTCAGCCACGTAGTACTCGACGCTACCCTTACCATTGCCCATCCGAACTTCGGCGGGCTTCTGGGAAATTGGCTTGTCCGGGAAGATGCGGATCCAGATGCGACCGCCACGCTTGACGTGACGCGAAATGGCACGACGGGCTGCTTCGATCTGACGGGCCGTGATGCGGCCACGTTCAGTCGCCTTCAGGCCGAATTCGCCGAACGCAACGGTGGCACCACGGGTGGCAACACCCGTGTTGCGACCCTTGTGTTCCTTGCGGAACTTGCGACGATTAGGTTGCAACATTGATTATTCTCCTTTCGCTTCAGCAGGAGCGGCCGGAGCGACGACCTTGCGGACGCGCTTGGCAGCACCGGCATCAGCGGGCTTGTCACCACCTTCGGGAGCAGCGGCACCCGGTGCGCCATCAGCGCGGGGGCCACGTGCACCACGTGCGGGCGGACGACGGTCGTTGGGGCGGTCACTGCGGGGGCGGCGATTGCGGCGGTCGTCTTCACGATCCTCGCCCTTGATCACCGGAGCGTCGCCATTCGGCAGACGGTCACCCTTGTAGACCCACACCTTCACACCGATCACACCGTAGGTGGTCTGTGCTTCAGAGAAGCCGTAGTCGATGTCAGCACGCAGGGTGTGAAGCGGCACACGACCTTCGCGGTACCACTCGGTACGTGCGATTTCGATGCCGTTCAGACGACCTGCCGACATGATCTTGATGCCCAGGGCACCCAGACGCATGGCGTTCTGCATCGCGCGCTTCATGGCGCGGCGGAACATGATCCGCTTTTCCAGCTGTTGCGTGATCGAATCCGAGATCAGCTGAGCATCGATTTCAGGCTTGCGCACTTCTTCGATGTTGACCGCGACCGGCACGCCCAAGCGCTTGGCCAGTTCGATCTTCAGGTTCTCGATGTCTTCGCCCTTCTTGCCGATCACCACGCCCGGACGAGCCGAGAAGATGGTGATGCGTGCGCTCTTGGCGGGACGCTCGATCAGAATGCGCGACACAGCGGCATTCTTCAGGCGCTTCTTCAGGAATTCGCGCACGCCCAGGTCTTCAGCCAACATCTTGCTGAAGTTCCTGTTGCTGGCATACCAGCGCGAAGACCAGTTACGGGTAACCGCCAGGCGGAAACCGGTTGGATGGATTTTTTGTCCCATGGTTTTGCCTTTAGTTGCCCACGGTCACATAAATGTGGCAAGTTGGCTTGCTGATGCGGTTACCGCGGCCTTTGGCCCGTGCGGTGAAACGCTTCAGCGTGGTGCCTTGCTCCACATAAATGGTCTTGACCTTCAATTCATCGATGTCGGCGCCGTCATTGTGCTCGGCGTTCGCGATCGCGGACTCCAGGGCCTTCTTGATGATGCCGGCGGCCTTCTTTTGCGTGAAGGTCAGGATGTTCAGGGCTTGGTCGACTTTCTTGCCGCGAATCAGGTCAGCCACCAGGCGACCTTTGTCGCATGAGAGCCGAACGCCGCGAACGATTGCTTTGGTTTCCATCGTCGGGCTCCTTACTTCTTGGCTTTCTTGTCGCCTGGGTGACCCTTGAACGTGCGGGTCAGGGCGAACTCGCCGAGCTTGTGGCCAACCATCTGGTCGGTCACGTACACAGGCACGTGTTGCTTGCCGTTGTGCACGGCAATCGTCAGGCCAATGAACTCAGGCAGGATCGTAGAACGACGCGACCAGGTCTTGATGGGCTTTTTGTCCTTGGCAGCAGCAGCCTTGTCGACCTTGGCCGACAGGTGATGGTCAACGAAAGGACCTTTTTTAAGAGAACGAGCCATTTCAGCCTACCTCTTATTTCTTGCGACGCGAAACGATGAACGTCTGCGTGCGCTTGTTGTTGCGGGTGCGATAGCCCTTCGTCATGGTGTTCCATGGGGACACCGGGACTTGGCCTTCGCCCGTGCGGCCTTCGCCACCACCGTGCGGGTGATCCACCGGGTTCATGGCAACGCCACGAACCGTTGGGCGGATGCCCTTCCAGCGGATGGCACCGGCCTTGCCGTAACGGCGCAGGCTGTGCTCTTCGTTGCTCACTTCACCCAAGGTGGCGCGGCAATCGACGTGGATCTTGCGAACTTCACCCGAGCGCAGGCGGACCTGGGCGTAGATGCCTTCGCGGGCCATCAGGACAGCGGACGTGCCAGCCGAACGCGCGATTTGCGCGCCCTTGCCAGGCAGCATCTCGATGCAGTGGATGGTCGAACCCACGGGGATGTTGCGGATGGGCAGCGTGTTGCCAGCCTTGATCGGCGCTTCCGAGCCGCTCAAGACAGTGGCGCCAGCTTCCAGACCACGGGGAGCGATGATGTAACGACGTTCGCCGTCGGCATAGCACACCAGGGCGATGTGGGCCGTGCGGTTGGGGTCGTACTCGATGCGCTCGACCTTCGCGGGGATGCCATCCTTGTTACGGACGAAGTCCACCACGCGGTAGTGATGCTTGTGGCCACCGCCCTTGTGGCGGATGGTGATGTGACCGTTGTTGTTGCGGCCAGCATTCTGGATTTGCGGTTCCAGCAAAGCTGCGTGGGGCGCGCCCTTGTGCAGATGCTTGTGAACCACCTTGACCACGCCACGGCGGCCGGGCGAGGTTGGTTTGACTTTAACGACAGCCATGATTACGCAGCCTCCCCGGAGAAGTTCAGCTCTTGACCGTCCTTGAGGGCCACGTAGGCCTTCTTGACATGGTCACGGCGACCGACACGGCCACCAAAGCGCTTGGTCTTGCCCTTCTGGTTGAGCACTTGCACGGACTTGACTTCGACCTTGAACAGCAGCTCGACAGCGGCTTTGATCTCGGGCTTGGTCGCGTCGCGCACGACTTTGAACAGCACCTGGCCGCGATCTTCGGCGGCGGCGGTGGCCTTTTCCGAAATGATCGGAGCGACCAGCACCTTCAGCAGGCGGCTTTCATCGAATTTGAGGATGCTCATGCGAACATCTCCTTGAGCTTGTCGATCGCGCCCTTGGTCACGAGCACTTTCTTGTAGTGCACCAGCGACAGCGGATCGGCGTAACGCGGCTCGACCACCAGCACGTTCGGCAGATTGCGCGCGGCGAGGAACAGGTTCTCGTTCACTTCGTCGGCGATCACCAGCACGTGGTCGAGGTTCAGGGCCTTCAGCTTGGCAGCCAGCAGCTTGGTCTTGGGGGCATCGATGTTGATCGAGTCCACCACGGACAGGCGGCCTTCGCGGGCCAACTGCGAGAAGATGGCGGCCATGCCGGCGCGGTACATCTTCTTGTTGACCTTGTGGCTGAAGTTTTCGTCAGGGCTGTTCGGGAAAATCCGACCACCGCCACGCCACAGGGGCGAGGAGGACATACCAGCACGAGCGCGACCGGTGCCTTTTTGGCGCCAGGGCTTCTTGGTGGTGTGCTTGACGACGGCGCGGTCCTTCTGGGCGCGGGTGCCTTGGCGGGCGTTGGCTTGGTAAGCCACAACCACCTGGTGCACCAGGGCTTCGTTGTATTCGCGGCCGAACACGGTGTCAGGGGCGTCCACTTTGGACGTGGCCTGACCTTGTTCGTTCAGGAGCTCGAGCTGCATCAGTTGGCTCCTTTCTTGACCTTGACCTTGACGGCGGGACGGACGGTGACAAAGCCACCCTTCGAACCCGGCACAGCGCCTCGGACCAGCAGCAGTTGACGGGCTTCGTCAACGCGCACGATGTCGAGGTTTTGCGTGGTCACGGTGTCGTCGCCGAGGTGGCCCGACATCTTCTTGCCTGGGAACACGCGGCCAGGATCTTGCGCCATCGAGATCGAGCCGGGCACGTTGTGCGAACGGCTGTTACCGTGCGACGCGCGCTGCGAACCGAAGTGGTGACGCTTGATGGTGCCGGTGAAGCCCTTGCCGATCGAGGTGCCTTGCACGTCGATTTTCTGGCCGACCTGGAACAGGGCGGTCACGGCAATGGCTGCGCCAGCCTTGTATTCGGCGGCAACTTCCGGGGTGACGTGGAACTCTTTGATGACTTCCACACCTTCCACACCCGCCTTGGCGAGGTGGCCAGCTTCGGGCTTGGTCACGCGCGATGCTTTGCGCGAACCGAATGCCAGTTGCAAGGCGGTGTAGCCGTCAGTCTCAACGGTTTTGATCTGGGTCACGCGGTTGTTGGACACGTCGAGCACTGTCACAGGCACGGCATCGCCGTCGTCTGTGTAGATGCGCATCATGCCCACCTTGCGGCCCAGCAATCCGAGGCGATTGCTAAGACTCATGGTTTTTCTCCAGCCCCACATAGGGGCCTTTTACACAAGCCCGACATCGATTGGCCGGGCTGACTTGGGTAGCAATCCGACACCTTGACAGGCACAGACCGCCGTTACTTCATACCTCACCTGCCGCAAGCAGCAGGCAAAGGCAGAAAAGCTCTCCATCATAGCAAAGACAGCTGCATACCGCAAGCCCTTGTCTTTTCAAAGGGCGATCCTCTGGGCGGCAGACCAAAAACCGACTAGCGAAGAAAAGCCGACTCCCTTTGTGGTTAGACTGGCCGCGGCATTTATTCATGCCAATGTTTGAATTTAAAAAATGAAAAGGGAAATTATGCGTTTAACACTTTCAAACCTACCTGCCTCCGCCATTGTCATGGGCGCGGCCTTTTGCTCCACCTCCACAGCCGTTTTTGCTTTCAGCTGTCCCAGCACACAAACCAGTGCCACGGTCTATTCGGTTGCAAATCGGACTGAAGCCGCGACCTTCTCGGCCATCCAGGCCGCCATTGATTTAGCGCAAACCAAGTCGTCGAAAACCGTCGTGGTCGGGTCTGGTGATTACCCACTGTCCATTGGCAGCACCAATGCGGATGTCAGCTCCCTGATACTCAAAAGTGGTGTGAGCCTCTGCGCACCAAACGGCGCTACATTCCGTCGCGCATCGGGCGTACCCAATTCGTACATTCTGGCCACCCCTGTCAATGCCACGGCAGCCCAAAGCATTTCCAATATCACTTTCGAGGGCAGTGGCATTTACCTCCGAGGTGGCAATGCCACTGTGACCAACTCCACGTTCAACAACATCACGCTCACGGCCACCGAAAAGGCCAACGGCGTCGATCGCTTCTACATGGATGGCGTTCGCATCGCCAACACGGCGACAGGCAACAACACGGTCACGATGAGTTCGTTCAACAACATCGATCACGCCGGCGTTCAACTGGAAGGCGGCCCTCACGCCATCACTGTCAACACATTCAACACGGTGTACCAGGGCATTGGCGGGGTGGATGTCCATGACATCAGGATCGACAGCAACACCATCAAGAATATTGGCCGGATGGGTATTGAATTCATTGCAAGCAGCCAACTCCCCGGCATTCTCATTCAAAACAACCTGCTCTATGGCTGGCAGGCCTGCACTGGCGCCATTCAGGATTGTGGCATTGGCATATCGGTGGCGGCTGGCGCCAGCCCGAGCATTTTGGCGAACACCGTCCATTGCGAACTCAGCCAAAACTGTAAATACGGCCTTGAAGTTGGGACCACAGGTACGGCCAATGTGTATTACAACAACGTGTCTGGATTCCAGAGCGGCGTCAAGATTCATGGCGGCGACATCGTCAATGTGGGTTACAACGCCATCTATTCGGCCGATGAGGGCATCTCCAAGTCTGTCCAGAACCCGGTCACCAATCAATTGAATGTCGAATTCAATCAGATTGAAAACGCCAAGACGGCAGGCATTGATGGCGAAATGCGACTGGTGCTCCACCCCAGCATCACGAACAATTTCATCACCCGAACCGTGGGCTCATGGAGCAGTGATTGCGTCAGCGGTACATCGCCCCGTTTTGATGGCATCGTCTTGCAAGCGCCAGCAACTGGCGCGCCGCCGTCTCAACAAGCGGTGATCGCGGGCAACCGCGTTCATTTCGACGCGTCGGGCAGCAGCAGCTGCAACCTGACGTCCAGCGGCATCTTGCTGGGCGGATACATGGGCAGTCTGAGTGGCCTCACCATCCAGAGCAACTGGGTCGGCGCGCTGGGCAACACCAGCACACTCTCCGACATCAGCGGCATCTGGCCCAACTCCAATGGCTCCAGCACCGGCGTGACTTTGAGCAACAACCGCTTCCAAGGTTTGACACGATTTGCCTACACGGACTCCGCTATCAGCGGTTATGAGTACATCTCGTCGGGCAACATCGCCATCAACATGCCCGCCCAGGCGACGCATGCCAATGGCATCAATAGCGTGACTTCGGCCACCGTCAATGCTGTGACCATGACACCCACCTCGCCATACACCGTCCCCGGCGGTGGAGCCATCGCACGCTTGGTCGCAACTGGCACGGGCAGCACCTGCGCTAGCCAAGCCTGGTATTTGGGCATGGGGGATTTCAGCACGAAGGTCACCACCTCGGTCACCACCAACTACCTGCCCAGGTTCTACCTCACACACCCATTTGCGCAGAAGATCCGGGTTTTGTGCGCCCCCAGCATCACGGACGCCATTTCCGTGGGAACCATTTTGGTGTCCAAGCTGTGATGCGTTAAGCACTGCTCAGCCACCATGAAAAAAGGGCCGCAGAGATGCGGCCCTTTTCCATTGCGCTTGATCGCTCAAGCAGCAAGTTCAAGGTTTATTGCAGCTTGATTTCGACGTCCACGCCAGCCGGCAGGTCGAGCTTCATCAGGGCATCAACCGTCTTGTCGGTTGGGTCCACGATGTCCATCAGACGCTGGTGGGTGCGGATTTCAAACTGGTCGCGCGACGTCTTGTTGACGTGCGGCGAACGCAGGATGTCGAAACGTTGCAGGCGGGTCGGCAGGGGCACGGGACCCTTGACGATCGCGCCAGTGCGCTTCGCGGTTTCAACGATTTCAGCCGACGACTGGTCAATCAGCTTGTAGTCAAACGCCTTCAGGCGAATGCGGATCTTTTGTTGTGCCATGACGGCTCCTTAAACAGAGAGATGACGCCCACCCGGCCACAGGCCGGAAGGGCACACGTCATGAATTACGCGAGGATCTTGGCAACGACGCCGGCGCCGACGGTGCGACCGCCTTCACGGATGGCGAAACGCAGGCCTTCTTCCATGGCGATCGGGTTGATCAGCTTGACGGTGATCGACACGTTGTCGC
>NZ_JBOHHL010000061.1:0-12998 GCF_050725395.1 Aquabacterium sp.
GCCGAGGACTTCGTGATCGCCACCGGCGTGCAGTACAGCGTGCGCCAGTTCGTCGAGTTCTCGGCCAAGGAGCTGGGCATCACCCTGGCTTTCGAGGGTCAAGGCGAGCGCGAAGTCGGCGTGGTGGTCAAGGTGGAGCCCGTGCAAGGCCAGTGGCTGGCCTCTTGCAAACCGGGCGACGTGGTGGTCAGGGTGGACCCACGGTACTACCGCCCCACGGAAGTCGAAACCCTGCTGGGCGACCCGACCAAGGCCAAGACCCAGTTGGGATGGACACCGCAAACCACGCTGGCGGAAATGGTCGGCGAGATGGTTCGGTGCGACTACGCCTCTGCCAAACGGGACAGCCTGGTCAAATCAGCCGGTTTTCAGACCTATGACTACCACGAGTAACGCGAACAGCACTGGCCTGCGCACGGCTCTGGGCATGCCGGTGTCCGTGCCCGTGGACCTGCTGGTGCTCGGCCTGGGCCTGCTGGCCATGTTCGCCCTCACCCTGTGGGACCTGCTCCAGGACAACGAAGCCGGCCTGTGGGCCAAGGGCGAGCACAGCCATGGTCCGATCATGCTGAGCATGGCCCTGTGGCTCATGGTCACGCGCTGGCGCGAACACCCCATGCCCAAGGGCACCCCGCCCCGCCAAGGCTGGTGCTGGCCCGCGTTCGCCATGGGCTTCCTGTGCTACGTGGCAGGGCGGGCGCTGGGCGTCATCTACTTCGAGGTCTTCGCCTTCATCCCCATGATGGTGGGCGTGGTCTTGCTGGCGGGTGGCACGCCGCTGCTGAACCAGCTCAAGTTCCCGCTGTTCTTCCTGGTGTTCATGGTGCCCATCCCGGGCTTCCTGCTCGACCCCATCAGCCATTTCATCAAGCTGCACATTTCGATCGCGGTGACCGACGTGCTTTGGGCCGTGGGCTACCCGGTGACCCACACCGGGGTGGTCATCAACATCGGCCAGTACCAACTGCTCGTGGCCGATGCCTGCGCCGGCATGCGCACCTTGTTCATGCTGGAAGCCATGGGCATCTTCTACCTCAACGTGGCCAGGCATTCCTCGTGGCTGCGCAATGTCAGCTTGAGCTTGTTGATCGTGCCCATCTCGTTCACGGCCAACATGATCCGCGTCATCTTCCTGGCCTTGCTCACTTACCACTTCGGCGACGAAGTCGGCCAGGGATTCCTGCATGGCTTCGCAGGCGCCGTGCTGTTCCTGGTGGCCTTGCTCCTGATCGTTTCCATCGATGGCTTGCTGCGCTGGACATCGTCACGCCTGTCCAGGCCTGCCCCGTGAACGCCATGCTGCTCAGCCCCCCTCGCATCAAGCGCAGCATCCTGCTCCTGGCCGTGGCGATCATGGTGGGCTCGGTCGCGGCGGCCGAGCTGCTCAAACCCAGGAAGTACTGGGCCAACGTCATCGGAGAACCTCACTACGCCGCCCTGGTGCCTCCGCAATTTGGCGATTGGCAGGAGTTGCCTTACGCCCAGAAGTCGGTGGTCAACCCGGTCCAGGAAGAGACGCTGATGCGCCTGTACAGCGAGACCTTTGCACGGACCTACCTGCACCGTCCCACCGGGCGCCGGCTCATGCTGTCGATCGCGTATGGACGCGACCAATCCAACGACACCCAGCTGCACACCCCCGAGGCCTGCTACCCGTCGCAAGGCTTCAGGATCGAGGAGCGCACAGAACACACCGTGAAATCCCGGTTCGGCGACATCGAATCGGTGCGGCTGGTGACCACGCTGGGGCCCCGGCGGACCGAACCCCTGACCTTCTTCGTTCGGGTGGGCGATGGCGTGGCACGCGGGTCTCGAAGTCGGAACGAGGCCCGGGTGAAGATGGCCCTGCAGGGCTACCGT
Source organism: Aquabacterium sp. (assembly GCF_050725395.1). GTDB lineage: Bacteria > Pseudomonadota > Gammaproteobacteria > Burkholderiales > Burkholderiaceae_C > Aquabacterium. Next base: position 1,861 of record NZ_JBOHHL010000061.1, read on the forward strand.
GTCGATGGCATGCTGTTCCGGGTTTCAGAAGTGACCTGGCGCCAGGACCCCTTCGAGTTGCAAGACCGCTTCATCCAGGACTTGCTGAACGCACTGGACCCTCAGGCCCGCCGCAGCCTCATTGGCGGCAAGAGCACCAAGTGAGTCCGCTGCTTCAACGGATCGTGGCGGCACTGGGCGCCAACGCGTTTGGGCAAGCCACCAACATCGTCATCCAGCTGGCGTCACTGCCCTTGTTCTTGAGCCGGTGGGATGTGGCCACCTACGGCACCTGGTTGATGCTGTCCGCCATCCCGGCCTACCTGTCGATGGCCGATGTGGGCATGGTGGCCACCGCCGGCAACCGCATGACCATGGCCATCGGACGGAGCGAGCGCGGGCAAGCCAACGCCATCTTCCAGAGCGCCCTGGTGTTCATGCTGCTTGCCTGCGGTGGCATCGCCGCGGTCTCCTTGCCATTGGCGTGGTGGGCCCCGATACCGGGCGTGGCCGGGTGGGACGAGCGCCTGGCCCTGGCCGCATTGGTCCTCACGGTGCTGCTGGCTTTGTTCGGTGGCCTGGCCGAAGCCATTTTCAGATCGACCGGACGGTACGCCCAAGGCACGATGCTGGCCAATGGCCTTCGCCTGGCCGAGTGGGTGGGCGGCATGGTCGGGTTGCTCATCGGCGGCACCTTCGCCACCGTGGCCATGGCGAGCCTGGTGGTGCGCGCCATGGGCGTCGTGTGGATGATCCGGCAATCCGGCCGCGGTGTTCATCCCTTCCGCTGGGGGTGGCGGCAAGCCCGCCTCGCCGAGGTCCGAGCCATGGTGACGCCCGCGGTGTCCTTCATGGCCTTTCCACTGGCCAACGCCCTGAGCTTTCAAGGCGTCACCCTGGTGGTGGGACACCTCCTGGGCCCCGCGATGGTCGCCATCTTCAACACCTACCGGACCCTGGCCCGCGTGGCCGTGCAGCTCACCGGCATCTTTGGCCACGCCTTGTGGTCGGAGCTGTCCCACCTGTATGGCCAAGGAGGCGCTCAGGCGGTGGCGAGCCTCTACCGGCAGTCCGCCTGGATCGGAGCCGCGCTGTCCGTGGGGCTGAGCCTGCTGCTCTACCTGGTGGCGCCATGGCTGTTGCAACTGTGGACCCATGGCCGCATCGGCGTCCAAGCGCCACTGCTGGCTCTGCTGCTGGTGTACGCGGCCGCGGGTGGCGTTTGGCACGTGCCCAGGGTGCTGCTCATGGCGACCAACCAGCACGTGGGGCTGGCGCAGTGGACCTTGCTGGCGGCCGCCTTGTCGCTCGGTTTGTCCTGGGGGCTGGGCAGCCAACTCGGCCTGGAAGGCGCGGGCCTGGCCATGCTGGCCTCCGAGCTCGGCATCGCCGGCGTGTGCGTTTTCCTGGCGCACAGGCTGACCTCGCCTCACCCCATTTCACAGCGGCCCGTCGCGTCATGAAGATCGCCCTGTCCACCATGGGCACCTTCCACTCCTTCGATTTGGCACGCGAGCTGCATGCCCAAGGTTCCCTGGCGGCCATCTTCACCGGCTACCCACGGTTCAAACTGAAGAACGAGCAACTGCCCGCTCACCTGATCCGGACCTTCCCCTGGGTTCACACCCCCTACATGGCTTTCAAGGGAAAGGACGCCTTGGGACGCAAGGTGGTGCGGGCCTGGGAGCAACTGGACCGGACCACTTTCGACCGCCACGTCGTGCGCAGCATGCCCGACTGCGACGTCTTCGTCGGCCTGTCCAGCTCCACGCTCTATTCAGGCCAGGAGGCCCAGCGGCGCGGTGCGCGGTTTGTCTGCGATCGGGGGTCATCCCACATCCGCGAGCAGGACGCCTTGTTGCGCGAGGAGCATGAGCTTTGGGGCCAGCCTTATGAAGGCATCGATCCTCGCGTCGTGGACCGGGAAGAGGCCGAGTACGACAGCGCCGATTGCATCACCGTGCCATCGACCTTCAACCTGAGAACTTTCGTCAGCCGAGGCATCTCGCCCGACAAGGTCCGGCGCTTGCCCTACGGCGTCAACCTGGGCAAGTTCCACCCCACTGCCCCCCCCGGGGAAGGCCGGTTCGACGTGCTCTTCGCGGGTGGCATGAACTTGCGCAAGGGTGTGCCCTACCTGCTGCAGGCTTACCAGGCCCTGGCACACCCCCGCAAATCATTGACCTTCGCTGGCTCGCCTTCGCCGGACCTGATCAGCCTGATGCGGGAACGCGGCCTGTGGCCGCAAGAGGCCAGGGTCCTGGGCCATGTTCCACAGGATCAACTCAAGCACCTCATGAGCCGCAGCCACGTCATGGTGCTGCCCAGCATCGAGGAGGGCCTGGCCTTGGTGCAGGCACAAGCCCTGGCCTGCGGCTGCCCTGTCATAGGCACTGGGCACACAGGCGCCGAAGACCTCTTCGAAGACCACGAGCAGGGCTTCATCGTGCCCATCCGCCAAAGCGATGCCATCGCCCAACGCCTTCAGCAACTGGCCGATGACCCCGGCTTGCGCGCGGAGATGAGCCGCAAGGCCTTGATCCGGGTGCGCAGCGCGGGCGGCTGGCGTGACTATGGAATGCAGGCACGGCACCTCTACCAGGAGCTGATGCGGTGAAGCGCCTGCGCATCCTGTACCTGGGCACCCTCAGCGGCACGTGCCTGGACCGGGCCCATGCTTATCGCCGCCTGGGCCACGAGGTCATCCACCTCGACATGCGGCAATGGCTGCCCGCCACCGCCTGGGTGGACCGCGTCACCTGGCGCATTGGCGGCCATGTGTTTTCACCCTGGCTGGCGCGCCGGATGAGGTCCGAGTTGCGGCACCAGCACTTCGATCTCTGCCATGTGGACAACGGCGAGTGGGTGACCCCTGCCATCATCGGTGCGCTCAAAGCGCACTGTGGCCGGGTGATCAACTACAACATCGACGACCCCACCGGCCCTCGCGACCGCCGACGCTTTTCGGCCTACCGCCGGGCCGCCCCCCACTACGACCTGCTGGCCGTGGTGCGCCAGGAAAACGTGGCCGAATGCCAGGCGCTTGGGGCGCGGCAAGTCACCCGCGTCTGGCGATCCGCCGATGAACTGGCGCACGCACCCCGGGCCATCACGCCGGAGGTGGCCGCCCGGTGGCATGCGAAAGCGCTTTTCCTGGGCACCTGGATGCCCGAAAGAGGACCCTTCCTGCTCGAACTGATCCAGCGCGGCGTGCCTTTGTCCATCCGTGGCGCGAACTGGCACAAGGCACCCGAGTGGCCCCAGCTTCAGCCTCACTGGAAAGGCGGTGCGATTGGCGGCCACGACTACGCCCATGCCATTCAATGCGCCCACATCAACATCGGCCTGCTGTCCAAGGGCAACCGCGACCTCCACACCACCCGGTCGCTGGAAATCCCGGCGCTGGGTGGCCTGTTCTGCGCCGAACGCACACCCGAGCACAGCGAGCTTTACCAGGAAGGCACCGAGGCCATCTTCTGGCGCGATGCGAAGGAGTGTGCCGAGCACTGCCTGGCCTTGCTCGCCCAGCCGGAGAAGGCCGCGGCCATCGCCGCCGCCGGGCACCAGCGCTTCCTGGCCAACCGCCATGGCAACGAAGACATCCTGACAACGGTGTTGAGCAAGGTGGCCCCATGACCCGATTCCAGCTCTTCGCCCGCGCGATGCAGTGGACCTGCCTGGCCTGTGGCGCGCTGCAGTTGGTCATCGACGCGTCCCATGACAACCTGTGGTCGGCCTTGTTGATCGTGGGCCCCACCTTGCTGATCTACCAATACCTGGACCGCAGTCGCGCCACCGTGGACTACCCCGTCTCGTCCCTGGCCATCATCGGTTTCAACGTGACCTCGTCGCTGGCTTCGCTGGTGGCGCAAACGACGTCCTGGGTGCCCGTGTCCCATCTGCTGAGGGGGCCCATCGCCACCTTCTCGGTCCTCGCGGCCGTGTCGGTGATCGCGGTGGGCGTTCATTGGGTGTACCGACACCTGGCCGCCACGGTGAGCCTGCGAGACGGGCTGGCCATGCATGTTTTCAGGCCACTGGGGGTGCTGGATGCCCCGCCCGTCGCCACCTTGTGGGCCATGGCCGTCCTGGGATCGATGTCCACCCTGCAAGGCGGTGCCGCTTTTGGCGATGCTGGCGGAAAGCTCTTTCAAGCGCTGGGCTTCCTGCAGTGGCTGCCATTCGCCATCCCGCTGTACCACCAGAAGTATGGCGACCGGTACTGCAACATGAAAAAGCAGGTCCCTTTGCTGATCGCCTTCACCGCCGCGCTGATGGCCATCGGCTTGCTTCGCAATGCCCGGCAGCTCATGCTGATCGGCCCGGTGCAGGCGGCCTTGGTCTATTTCATCTGGGCCATGCAAGACCCCAGCGCCATTGGCAAACGCACCCTGGTGAAAGCGGGCGCGGCCTTGGGCGTCATCCTCATCGGCGTCACCTTGTTCACCGACGTGGCGGTGGCCATGGCCCTGGCCCGGGACAAACGTGAAACCCTGACACCCTGGCAGATGGCCAAGGAGACTTACCAATTGCTGGGTGAGCGAGAGAAGCTGGCCGACTACCGCTTGAAAGGCGAGCTGGCGGCCCGGCTCCAGACCTACGACGAGGCCTACCTCGGCAACCCGATCCTGGCGCGCTTCTCCGAGACGAAGTTCCAGGACAACATGCTCTATTTCGCGCTCAACTTCAACGAAAGGCAGCGATCAGACGTGCTCAACGCCAACGTCGAGAGGCTCTTGATGACCTTGCCGCAGCCCGTGCTGGACCTGCTGAAGATCAAGCTCGACAAGCAAAGGAACGCTTACTCCATGGGCGACTTCTACCGTTACCAGAACGAAGGTGCGCCCGCCCTGGGCGGCTTTGCCACGGGCTCCATGTGGGCCGACGTCATCGTGATCGGCGAGGATTTCGCCCCCTTCCTGGTGGCGGTCCTGTTCCTGGTGTTGTTCCTGTGTTTCGACTCTCTCTCGCTGCGGGGTGAGATCTTCGTGGTGTCGCCCATCGTGCTGGGGGGCACCTGGGGCATCCTGCTGTACGGCCTGGGCAGCGAATCACTCGCGGCCAAGCTGGCCTTTCTGCTGCGGGACATGCCGCAGAAGGTGCTCATCTATGCGCTACTGGCCTTCCTGCTGAAGCAGGTGCCGGGCCTCTTGCGCAAGAACAACCCAGGCCGGCCTTTGGACCAAGTGATCGACCAAGGCAGCCTGCCATGAACCCCCTGCCCCCCAAGGACCACGTCGTCATCTTCAACCCCGAGTTGATCGAGTTCGGTGGAGAGGAGCGGGTCATGCTGGCCCTGGCGCGCGAACTGCACGCCCGAGGCATCAAGCACTCATTCGCCTGCTACTGGGACCGCATCGACCTCGTGAAGCATTGCAACTGGCCAGTGCGGGTTCACCAGATCAACCCGCCCAACAACCCGGTCCAGAAGGTCATGGCCTTGCGCGCCTTCCTGAGTGCGCTGCGCCGGCAAGGATCGCCGGTGCCGGTGCTGTTCAACATCCAGTCGGCCTACCACGCGGGCCTGGCGGGGTCAGGGCCTTACCACGTCCGCATCCCCGACACCTACCGCTTGCTTGGTCAAGGCCGGGACGGCCAGGCGGAGAAGCCAAGCTCGCTCAAGCAGCACCTGTCCAGGATGCTGTCGCATTGGGCCACGCGAAGAGGTGTGCTCGGCGCCGAATGCTTCATCACCAACACCAAGGCACTGCAGGCCGAAATGCTGGAACTCTATGGCCGACAGGCCAAGGTGGTGTACCTGGGCGGGCTGGGTCACCCCCGCACCGATGTGCCGGTTCGCGGCCACGCGGTGATCGAACTGCTCACGGTGTCACGCCTCCAAGCCAGCAAACGGATCGACTGGATCCTGGCATCGCTGGCCGAGATCACCCAAGAGCCCGAGCGATACCCCGCCTGGCGTCTGCACGTGGCGGGCACCGGCCCCGATGAAGCGCGCTTGAAGGCCCTGGTGGCGCAACTGGGGCTGGCCTCGTCCGTGGTGTTTCACGGCTTCGTCAGCGATGAGGCCTTGCAGCAGCTGTACGAGAACGCCCACGTCTTCCTGATGCCTGGCAAGCAAGGGTATGGCTTGCCCGCCATCGAGGCGCTCTACCAGAAGCTGGCCCTGGTCTCGAGCGAAGAATCGGGCGTGGTGGAGTTGTGGCAAGACACGCCCTGGGTCAGCGTGGCCAGACAAGGCCAGGCAGGATTCACCCTGGCCGTGAAGGACATGCTGCTTCGCGTGGTCCAGCCCGATTTCTTCCAGGCTCCCTTGCCTTACCTGCCCACCGAAAAGGCGTGGGCCGACCAGATGGTCGAACACTGCGGCTGGCGGCACCTCATGCCTTCTTGACCCCGGGCGGGCTCTGCTCGGCCACCTTCAACACGATCATGTACTCGTAGATGGCGCGCAGCACGGCGTAGACGAAGCCGGCACGCCCGTCCAGGAAGCCGCGCTTGCCCACATACAAGCCCAGGAACATCACCAAAGGCCGCCAAGGCAACCGGTAGTAGATGCCCTTCTGGTGCATGCGGCGCTCGTTGATGTCCTTGGCGAACAGGGCCTTCCTCAACTGGAATGTCTGGGGCCCCTTCTGGCCGTCCATGAGGTGCCGGGCCTCGAAGGTGCTGTAGTCGTTGTGCTTGGCAAACCAATGGCTCATGCCTTTGCTGAACGGGAAGTGATCGAAGTGGGCCTCCATCTCACCGACCGCGCCGTTGACCAGCGTGACGGGGTTGATGATCCGCTCATAGCTCACGGCGGCCGGTTGGATCAGACGAATGTTGAAAGGCGATGGCGTCACGTGCCGGATCCAGGTGCCCAGGAAGTAGTCGCGCCGGTGGATGCGGTACGCGACGCTATCGCCCGGGGCCGCCAGCATGGCCCGCATGCCAGCCAGCAACTCGGGCGTGGCCCGCTCATCCGCGTCCAGCAGCAACAGCCACCCGTGCTTGAAGGGAATGTTGCGCAAACCCCAGTTGCGGTGGGCGGCTTCGTCGCCACCGAAGGGCGCGGTGCTGCCAGGGTAGGTGCGTGAGGTCACCAGGGCGCCTTGGGCCCGGGCAAGGGCCACCGTGTCGTCGGTGCTGCCGGAGTCGAGCACATGGACGTCATCGCTCCAGGCCACGCTGTTCAGGCAAGCCGGCAGATCGTGCTGCTCATTCTTGGTGAGGATGAGCACGGAGACGGGGATGCTGCCCTTGACCACGGCGGTTCCTTCCTGCTTCGACACGGCCTTAATCCGATGCCATGCGCCGGTCCGTGATCCGGGCGCAAGGGTTTCCGGCGTACACCGACCAAGGGATGTCCAGGCTCTTCGACACCACCGACCGGGCCCCCACCACCACGCCATCGGCCACCGACACCCCTGGGCAGATGAACACGCCGGCGGCCACCCAGCACCCACTGCCGATGCGGATGGGTCTGTGGATCAAGGGCATGTGGGGCAGCCTGAAATCATGCGACCCCGTGCACAGGTGCGTGTCCTGGGAGATGACCGTCTGACGCCGAATCTCGACCATGGCGAAGTTGTAGACATCCACGCCTCGCCCGATGGCAACGTGGTCCTCCAGGCGCAGGTTCCAGGGCATCAGCACCTTGATGCCAGGCATCAACAAGCAGTGCGGCCCGATCTTCGCGCCCATGAGCCGCAGCGCGATCACCCGCACCGGACTGCACGGTTTCGGCAGCCAGCGAACGAGCGGCTCCACGCCAAACGTCCAAAGGGCTCGCCGAAGCTTGATGCGGGTGGACCATTCGGTCTTGCTGGCCGCCAGGTCGATCATGCGGCCACCCGAAAGCGCAACCACCGGTAGACGCCTGGGAGGTGATCGCTGAGCACGGACGTCAGCAGGTAGGTCAGGCGCGTGAGCACCCGCCTGGCCCACGGCACGCCCAGCACATCCCGCTGCACCCGCCAGTTCTCGGTGCGCCCCTTCGCCTTGTTCTGGACCGAGGTGCCGGTCAGGTCGAAGATGCTCAGCGCCGCGCCCAACCTGACGACCGCCGACGTCTTGCGCAGGAATCGCGAGGTGAACTCGTAGTCGCCAGCGATCTTGAACGCAGGATTGAAACGCAGGTCGCCGATCACGGCGCGTCGGTAATACATGGAAGGGTGGCAGGCGAACATGCCATACCCGAGCTTCAGGTGCCCCCGGGCCACCTTGTGGATGAGCTGGTCGCCCGCGTATTGCTGGAGGCTGTCGCCGTACAGGAAGTCCACCGGGCCGCGTTTCAAGGCCACGGCCACCGTCTGGAGGGTGTGCTCGTCCTTGAACGTGTCGCCCGCGTTCAGGAACACGACGAACTCACCCCGGGCCCGGGCCAGGCCCTTGTTCATGGCATCGAAGATGCCTTGGTCGGGCTCGCTGACCACGCTGGTCTGGGTGTCCTGAAGATTCAGCGCATAGGGTGCCGTGCCGTCGGTCGACGCGCCGTCCACGATGACCCAATCGTGGTCCTTGCACAGCTGGCGGGCCACGCTGCGGTGCGTTTTCTTCAGCCCGTCAAGGTCGTTGCGGACAATCGTGATGATCGATACCAAGGCCATGGGGCCACACTCCAGAGCTCATTCACCCCGGATTGCACCTGCAGCGTGTGTCATGCGCGTGGCAAAGCGCCAATACCCCCTCACCTCGGGGGCTGGCGCGTTTCAAACCTTCATGAAGCCCAGATCGGCTTGCCCACCAAAATGGCCTAAGTTGGGAAAGACCTCGCCCAGTTGCCCCGAGCTCAGTCCAAACCAGCGACCCAGGGTCGCCCCGTATTGGTCGACGGCGATCCTGGGCAGCAGGATGCCGTTGTGGATCTGATCGGGGCTGCCGTCAAAGCCGTTGTCCCGCTTGTTCTTCCTGGCCAGCACGGGAAAGGCGCCATGGACATCGCCGCCCTGCACGGCGCCACCCATGACCAGGTGGTGCGCTCCCCAGCCATGGTCGGAGCCGTCGCCATTGCTGGTGAACGAACGCCCGAAGTCGGAAGCCGTGAAGGTGGTCACCTGCTGGGCCATGCCCATCGCCGACAAGGTGGTGTCGAAGTACTGCAAGGCATGGTTGAGCTTGGCCATGAGGTCCGCATGGGCCAGGTTCTGCTGGTTGTGGGTGTCGAATCCGCCCAGGCCCACGAAGAACACCTGCCGCTTGACCCCCAGGCTGCCCTGGGCCGCGATGGTCCTCGCCACCACTTGCAGCTGCTGGGCCAGCGCGTTGTGCGCCCGCCCGCCTGCCACGGTGGTGTATTGCAAGGACGTGGCGGGCCCGTAGGGCGCCAAGGCCTCGCTGGGCAGGGCCGTGGACAAGATGCGTTCCGCCTGCACGCTGCGCTGGTTCACCGCGGCCAGGTCCACCGCCATGGCGTGCGGGTTGCGCGAGGATGTCACGATGCGCTCCAGGGCCGCCCCGACCACGTCGGAGCCATAGACACGGCTGATGCCCTGCGCATCGGGCTGGGTGCCCATGCGGACCGGACCGGCCGGACTGACCTGGTACTGGCGCACGGTTTTCCCGCTCAACCACACAGAGTCGCCATGGGCCGAGATGGCGGTGAACAAGCTGCTGCTGTTGGCGCTGGCCACGGCATCGGCCAGGCGGCCACCCCAACCCATGGCCGTGCCTTCGGGCGCCAGGGCCATCCAGGTGCTTTGCTGGTCGTTGTGCGAAAAGAGCTTTTTGGGTTTGCGCTTCAGGCCTTGCAGGTACTCGGCTTTGCTCAAGGGTTCGGTCAGCGAGCCCACATTCGCCAACACCGCCAGGCGGCGGCTGTGGTTGAACATGGATTGAAGGCCGCCCAGCATCGGGTGCAGCGCGAAGCTGCGCCCGGCTTGTGCGGAAGCGGCAGAGATCGGCAAAACACCCCCCAGCCACTCTGGTGATCCCACCTTGGCATTGCGGTTGGGCGCGGCGTTGCGCAGCAGCGCGATGGAATCGGGCTGCTGGTTGCGCACCGCGGTGTAGCTCGCCCACGATGGCTCGTCGGTGGCCAGCACGGTGTTGAAGGCGTCGTTGCCTCCGTACAAAAACACGCAGACCAGGGCTCGGTAGTCCGACGCCGCAGGGGCGGCCAGGGCACTGGCCGCGGCCAGGTTCATCGCCAGGGGGGCGGCGGCGCCCATCATCGAGAACGCGCCGGATTGCTTCAGGAACAAACGGCGGGAAGCCTTGGAATCGTTGCGCATGATGCCGCTCACTTCTGCACCTGGAATTCTGGGGATGCCACGGTCAGCAACAAGGCTGACCACAGCCGGTATTGGCGGGTGCCCGCGATCTGGTCGGGCGTGGCGACAGGCTTGGCCTTGAAATCCACCGCCGAGATGGCCTGCGTGATCTCGGTCTTCAGCGCCCCAGGCATCGTGCCGTACATCAGGCGCTGGTTGATTTCCTCGACCATCGCCGCGGGTTCATCCGCCATGGCCAGCCATGGGTTGTTGGGGTTGATGTTGTAGTCCAGTTGCACATCGCCGCGCTTGGCGCGGTTGTCCAGGCCCGCCCTGCCCGTCCCGCTCCAGATGAGGCCCGTCATGAAGTTCACGTAAGCGGCCGCGTTGGTTTCCGTGGCGATCTGCAGCTCGGGCGTCACCAGGCCCAAAGCGGCAGACGCCGAGCCGGGTTTGACATAGCCAGGGCGGAAGAAATTGAACACCGACGGCGAGGCCAAGGCCGACTGACCCAAGGACTCCGCCGTCGATTTGATCAGGTACTGGCCACTGTCAGACCGGGCGTCGAAGGCGCGCAACAGGGCCGAGAAGCGCAGCACGGGCTCGCGCACCTTGCCGAAGGTGTTGCTGTTCAGCGCCGACATGTCCCGCGCTTCCGGGTCCAGCAGGATGGCCGAGACCGTGGCGCGCAGGCTGCCGCCGGAGGCCTTGAAAGCCGTCGCCACACGGGCCACGTAGGCTGGACTGGGGTTGCTGGTCACCAGCCGCTGGATCAATTGCTTGCCGATGAAGGGGCCCACGTTGGGGTGGCTGGACAGGGTGTCGAGCGCCACCTTCAAGTCGGACTCGGGTGTCGAGAACAAGCTGGCGGGCACCGTGGCGCCCAGAAAGTTTTTCTCGGTGGTGGCGTGGTACAGGCCGAAGCCACGCATGTCCGCGAGGAATTGCTCGGGGGTGCTGGGGTTCGAAAAGAAACAGGCCGCGGTCAGCCCGGTCGAACAATTCCCC
>NZ_JBOHHL010000062.1:0-12895 GCF_050725395.1 Aquabacterium sp.
GTGGAAGACACGGTCGTATTCATTCGTTGAAAACATCAGCCATGAAGCATTGTGGCAAGAAGCGAGGCGCCCCGTGGGTGGTTCAGGCCGCCAGCCAGGCGAACACCGCCGGAATGTCGTCCGGCAGCGTCAAAGCGTTCTTCTGCCAATGGCCGACGCGCTGTGTGCGGCTCCAGCCTTGCTCCAGCGTCAGGCCGCAGCTCACGCTCAGCCAGGTTTCAGGGTGCAGGTGCTTGACGAGCGCGGACCACAGCGCGGTGTTGCGGTAAGGGGTCTCGATGACCAACTGAGTCTGGCGGGCCTTGCGGGACAACTGGTCCAGCTCGCGGATGCGGTCGCCGCGCTGAATGGCATCGACCGGCAGGTAGCCCACGAAGGCGAAGCTCTGGCCATTCAGGCCGCTGGCGGACAAAGCCAGCACCAAGGAACTGGGGCCGGAGATGGGCACGACGGTCACGCCCAAGCGGTGGGCGGCGAGCACCAGCGCCGCGCCCGGATCGGCCACACCAGGCAGGCCGGCTTCCGACATCAGGCCGACATCGCCGCCGGCGAGGGCCGGGGCCAGCAAGGCGTCGATCTCGGCATCAGGGTTGGGTGCAGGCTTGCCGTCGGGCTTCTTGTGCGTCTTGTTGGCGCTTTTCTCGCCGCCTTTGTTGGGCCGGGGCAGCACCTGGATGTCCAGGGATTGCAAGGGGGCGGACAGCGGCGTGACCGCGTCCACGCGTTTCAGAAAAGCACGCGTGGTCTTGGCGTTTTCGCACACCCAGTGTTGCAGTCGCGAGGCCGCGATCAAGGCGCCCATGGGCAGGGTGTCGCGCACATCGGGCAGGGGCGGCGCGTCGGGGCCTTCGGCCAGGCAGCCAAAGTCCAGGGTGTTGGGGATCAGCAGCAGGCGCCCCTTGGTTTTATGAGGTGTGTTGGTCATGACTTGGTGAGGTGAGTGGCGCGCCAGGCCAGGGGATCCAGCCCCGCTTGTCGGATCATTCGGGTGGTGGAGATCAGCGGCAGGCCGATCAGGGCGGTGGGGTCGTCGGACTCGATGCGGTCCAGCAGCACGATGCCCAATCCTTCGGACTTGGCGCTGCCGGCGCAATCGTAGGGCTGTTCGCAGCGCAGGTAGGTGTCGATGTCGGCATCGCTGTAGTGGCCCATGTGAACGCGGACCGTGCTCATCACCGTCTGCGAGAAACCGGTGGTGGCGCGCACGACCGCCACGGCCGTGTGGAACAGCACCGTCTGGCCGCGCATGGCCGTCAATTGGCGCACGGCGCGTTCATGCGTGCCGGGCTTGCCCAGAGCTTGCCCGGCCAGGTCCGCCACCTGGTCGGAGCCGATCACAACGATGTCATCCCGGTGCTGTGCGGCAACAGCCTGGGCTTTGGCCAAGGCCAGGCGCATCGCCAAGTCGGCGGGCGACTCGCCGGGCTGGGGTGTTTCATCGACCTGCGGCGCCTGAACATCGAAGGGGATTCCCAATCTTTGCAGCAGTTCGCGTCGGTAAGGGGAGGTCGAGCCCAGGATCAAGCGGGGGAATTCGGTCGGGGTGGTCGATGTCATCCCTCCATTGTCCTGCCTCTACACTACACAGCATGAATGCACGCACGTTTTTGCCCCACAAACTCGACTTGGGGGCCTTCATCAATGAAGAGTCCCGCCTGGAAGGGCAATTGCCCGTGGTGGCGCTCAGCCGTTTGGCTTCGGGCTTGGCGCAGGACCTCGATTTGTCGCCCTTGACTCCTTTGGCCTGGTGGGCCGAGGGGCGCCTTGAACCCCAGCGCGTCGGTGCTCCCCAGATGTGGCTGGACCTTCACGCCGAGGGCAATCTGCCCTGGGAGTGCCAGCGCTGCCTGCAACCGGTGTTCATCCCGGTCACCGTGGACCACACGGTCCGCTTCGTGGCCGATGAAGCCACCGCCGCCACCCTCGATGCCGAATCGGAAGACGACGTGCTGGCCATCAGCCGTCAGTTCGATTTGCTTGCCCTGATCGAGGATGAGCTCATCCTGGCCCAACCCATCGTTCCCAGGCACGATGAATGCCCCACGGACGTGCAGTCGCTGATGCAATCCGGCCTGGTGGCGCCGGATGGTTCTCCCGTCGAAGAATCTGTCGACGAAGAGGCCGCGCCGGACAAACCCAATCCTTTCGCGGTATTGGCGGCCTTGAAAAAGGGCGGCTCCTGATTTGAATATTCAGGCGCTCTCGTGCTAGAATCTATGGCTTTTCCGGGAAAGGTCCCGGGATATAACAATTTGTCAACACTTTGCAGGCTGCACGGCTGGCGCTCACTTGAGCGTTTAAAGTCGTGCGATCTTGCACTCAACGGGCCGTGAGGCTCGGTTTCTGGAGTCATCCATGGCCGTTCAGCAAAACAAAAAGTCCCCTTCCAAGCGCGGCATGCACCGTTCGCACAACGCGCTGAACACCCCGGGCACCGCCGTCGAAAGCACCACCGGCGAAATCCACCTGCGTCACCACATCAGCCCCACCGGCTTCTACCGTGGCCGCAAGGTGCTCAAGACCAAAGCTGACGCTTGATTTTTGACGACCTGGCCGTGTGCCGGGTTCTTCAAGCATGGTCAAGAAGCAAAGGGCTGGACAGGACTGACGCAATTCGGTCCCCCGGCCTTTCGTTGTTTTGGGCTCGCCAAGCAATACCCCTCCCCAAGACCCTCCGATGACTGTCTCGCCCCTCTCTTCCTCGCCGTCAGGGCGTGCCGCGATCCCGGATCGCCAAGGCCGTGTTCGCATCTCGGTTGACTGCATGGGGGGCGATCACGGTCCCTCGGTCACCTTGCCGGCCTGCCAGGCGTTCCTGGCCAAGCACCCCGAGGCCGAACTCCTGCTGGTGGGCCTGCCCGAGGCCCTGGCGCCCGCCAAGGATTGGGAGCGAGTCACGCTGGTGCCCGCCAGCGAAGTCGTCACCATGGACGACCCGGTGGAGGTCGCCCTGCGCCGCAAAAAAGACTCGTCTTTGCGCGTGGCCGTCACGCAGGTCAAGGCTTCGGCCGATGCTCCCGCCAATGCGCACGCTTGTGTCTCTGCCGGCAACACCGGTGCTTTGATGGCCGTCGCCCGCTATGTCCTCAAGACAGTGGAAGGCATCGACCGGCCCGCCATCGCCTTCGGCCTGCCCAACCAGCTCGATGGCTCGACCACCGTGCTCGATCTGGGCGCCAACGTCGATTGCAGCGCCGAACACCTGCTGCAGTTCGCCGTGATGGGCAGCGCCTTGGTGTCGGCCGTCGATGGCAAGGAATCGCCCACCGTGGGCTTGCTCAACATCGGCGAAGAGGTCATCAAGGGCAGTGAAGTCATCAAGCGCGCCGGCGAACTGCTGCGCGACGCGGGCGACAAGGGTTTGATCAATTTTCAAGGCAATGTCGAAGGCAACGACATTTTCAAGGGCACGACCGACATCGTCGTGTGCGATGGCTTCGTGGGCAATGTGGCCCTCAAGTCCGCCGAAGGCCTGGCGTCCATGCTGGCCAATTTCATCAAGCAGGAATTTTCACGCAACCTGCTGACCAAACTGGCGGCCCTCGCGGCCATGCCGGTGCTCAACCAGTTCAAGAAACGGGCCGATCACCGCCGCTACAACGGCGCGGCTTTGCTGGGTTTGCGTGGGCTGGTGTTCAAAAGCCATGGTTCCGCCGATGCCTTTGCATTCGAGTTGGCCATCAACAGGGCCTATGATGCGGCTCGCCACAGCCTTTTGGAACGTGTGCATGACCGCATCGCGGCATCGCTCGAAGGTCTGCCGGTTGCGCAAGCAGTTGGTCAGACCGGTTCAGAAGGCACGTCGACGGCTGTTGGTTCGGCATCTGGTGCGGTTGACCGCGCTGCCTGATCCATCGGGTCGTGTTCACAGGGTCGTGGGGTGTTTGCCAGCAAGCGCCACATGGCCCCCTTGAAATGCCCATCAAGCACTCACGCATAGCCGGTACTGGCGCGCATTTGCCGCCAAGACGACTCACCAACCAGGACCTGGCCGATCAGTTGGCCAGGCAGGGCATCGAAACCTCCGACGAGTGGATCGTGTCGCGCACGGGCATTCGTGCGCGCCATTTCGCGGAGCCCGAGGTGGGCGCCAGTGACCTGGGCGTACTGGCCGCCCGCCAGGCCCTGGACGCCGCGGGCCTCCAGGCCTCGGACATCGACCTCATCATCTGCGCCACGTCCACGCCCGACATGGTGTTCCCCTCGACGGCTTGCCTGATCCAGCAAAAGCTGGGGGTGCGCGGTTGCGCGGCCTTCGACGTGCAGGCCGTGTGCTCCGGTTTCGTCTATGCCTTGACGGTGGCCGATGCCATGATCCAGTCGGGTATTGCTCAGCGCGCGCTGGTCATCGGCGCCGAGGTGTTTTCCCGTTTGCTCGATTTCTCAGACCGCACCACCTGCGTGTTGTTCGGCGATGGGGCTGGTGCCGTGGTGCTGGAGGCTTCCAGCACGCCAGGCATCGTGGCCTCGCGCCTGCACGCCGATGGACAGCAGGCGGGCATGCTGTGCGCACCGGGCACCGTGTCGGGTGGTGCAGTGCTCGGCGATCCCACGGTCAAAATGGATGGCCCGGGCGTTTTCAAGCTGGCGGTGACGGCGCTTGAACAAGTGGCCATCGAAGTATTGCAAGCGGCCGGGCGCGATGCTTCCTGCATCGACTGGCTGGTGCCGCACCAAGCCAATCTGCGCATCATGCAGAGCACGGCGCGCAAACTGCAATTGCCGGACGATAGGATGATCGTGACGCTGGAAGAGCATGGCAACACCTCGGCGGCCTCCGTGCCACTTGCCCTGGATGTCGCCGTGCGCGACGGCCGCATCCAACGGGGCCAGACCCTTTTGCTGGAGGGCGTCGGGGGTGGTTTCACCTGGGGCGCCGTGTTGGTGGATTATTGATTTTCTGCAGGTAGTAAGGACACAAACAAGATGACCTCATTCGCATTCGTGTTTCCAGGGCAGGGCTCGCAGTCCGTGGGCATGCTCAACGCCTGGGAAGGGCATGTTGCTGTGCGCGACACCCTGGCCGAGGCTTCCGAAGCCCTGGGTGAAGACATCGGCCGCCTCATCGCCGAAGGCCCGAAAGAAGCGCTGGACCTCACCACCAACACGCAGCCGGTCATGCTGGTCGCGGGGGTGGCCTGCTGGCGCGCCTGGCTGGCTGAAACTGGCCTGAAGCCCGCCGCCGTGGCTGGGCACTCTCTGGGTGAATACACCGCGCTGGTCGCCGCGGGTGCCCTGACCCTGGCCGATGCCTTGCCCCTGGTGCGTTTCCGCGCTCAGGCGATGCAGGAAGCGGTGCCGGTGGGTGTCGGCAGCATGGCCGCCATCCTGGGTCTGGACGCTGACGCCGTCAGGGCGGGATGTGCCGAGGCCGCCAAGGCCAGCGGAGAAGCCGTCGAGGCCGTCAATTTCAACGACCCCAAGCAAACTGTGATCGCTGGCACCAAAGCCGCGGTCGACCAGGCTTGCGTGGTGCTCAAGGCCGCGGGCGCCAAGCGTGCGTTGCTGCTGTCCGTGTCGGCTCCTTTCCATTCCAGCCTGATGAAGCCCGCCGCCGAGCAGCTCAAGGGCAAGCTGGCCAGCACGACCTTCTCGGTGCCGACCATCCCCGTCATCAACAACATCGACGTGGCCTCGGTCACCCAGGCCGATGAACTGCGCGATGCCCTGTATCGTCAGGCCTTTGGTCCGGTGCGTTGGGTGGAAACCATCCAGGCGCTCAAGGCCCGTGGCCTGAGCCACGTCATCGAATGTGGTCCTGGCAAGGTGTTGTCGGGCATGGTCAAGCGCATCGATGGTGAACTGATCAGCACCACCATCTTCGACCCGGCTTCCCTGGTGGAAGCGAAAGGCCTGTTGTCATGAGCGAATCTCCCAAGCAAGTCGCGCTCGTCACCGGCGCCAGCCGTGGCATCGGCCGGGCCATTGCCGTGACCCTGGCCCAGCGCGGCTACACCGTGGTGGGCACCGCCACGACCGAATCCGGCGCGCAAGCCATCAGCGAAGCCTTGAGTGCCTTCCACGGCAGCAAGGGCCTGGTCCTGGACGTGACGAATGCCGCCGCCGTGGACGCTGCCATCGATGGCATCCTGAAAGAGCAGGACGCCCTGCACGTGCTGGTCAACAACGCCGGCATCACGCGCGACAACCTGACCATGCGCATGAAAGACGAGGACTGGGACGCGGTGATCGACACCAACCTCAAGGCCATTTTCCGCACCAGCCGCGCCGTGATGCGCGCCATGATGAAGCAGCGCCATGGGCGCATCATCAACATCACCTCGGTGGTGGGCGCGATGGGCAATGCCGGCCAGGCCAACTACGCGGCGGCCAAGGCCGGTGTGGCTGGCATGACACGCGCTCTGGCGCGCGAACTGGGCAGCCGCAATATCACCGTCAACTGCGTGGCGCCGGGCTTCATCGACACCGACATGACCCGCGCCCTGACCGAAGAACAGCAAGCGATCTTGAAGGCCCAGATTCCCCTGGGGCGCCTGGGTCAACCTGAAGACATTGCCGAAGCCGTGGCCTTTCTGGCCTCGGCTCAGGCTTCCTACATCACCGGGACGGAAATACACGTCAACGGTGGCATGTTGATGAATTGAGTTTTTACGGGGTTCTCAAATTCGTTTTTCGGGTTTGGCGGTTTGCGCCGCTAACCCGGTAAAATCCCCGGTTTATTTGCACCCCCTCCTGGAGGAGTCATGAGCGATATCGAAGCACGCGTCAAGAAAATCATTGCCGAACAACTCGGTGTAGCCGAATCCGAAGTCACCCCTGAAAAAGCCTTCGTGGCCGATCTGGGCGCTGATTCGCTGGACACCGTTGAACTGGTGATGGCGCTCGAAGACGAGTTCGGCATCGAGATCCCCGATGAAGAAGCTGAAAAGATCACCACGGTCCAGCTTGCCATCGACTATGCCAAGGGCCACGCCAAGGCCTAAAATAGCGATCTGCTGACCACTGGGGCCCTTCGGGGCCTCGGTCGTCTCTACCCCTAATTTTTTTGCCTCCATCCAGCATGACCCGTCGTCGCGTCGTTGTCACCGGTCTAGGGCTCGTCACTCCCGTGGGTAACACGGTCGATGAGTCCTGGTCGAATCTGATTGCTGGCAAGTCCGGCATCGACACCATCACCAAGTTCGACGCTTCGGCGTTTGCCTGCAAGTTCGCGGGCGAGGTGAAGGGCTTCAACATCGAGGACTACATCCCCGCCAAAGATGCCCGGCACATGGACACCTTCATCCACTACGGTCTGGCTGCCAGCATCCAGGCCGTGAAGGATTCAGGTTTGCCCGTGGGCGAGGCCTTGAAGCCGGAAGTGGCCGAGCGCATTGGCTGCATCGTCGGTTCGGGCATCGGGGGCTTGCCCTTGATCGAGGACACGCACCAGGAGTACGCGGCGCGTGGTCCTCGCCGCATCTCTCCTTTCTTCGTCCCCGCCTCGATCATCAACATGATTTCGGGGCACGTCTCGATCCACTGCGGTTTCAAGGGGCCTAACCTGGCCATCGTCACGGCCTGCACCACGGGCCTGCACAGCATTGGCCAGGCCGCCCGCATGATCGAGTATGGCGATGCCGACGTGATGGTCGCTGGTGGCTCCGAAGCCACCGTGTCACCCCTGGGCATTGGAGGATTCGCGGCCGCGCGCGCGCTGTCCACGCGCAACGACGATCCCCAAACGGCTTCGCGCCCCTGGGACAAGGACCGCGACGGCTTCGTGCTCGGCGAAGGCGCCGGCGTGATGGTGATCGAAGAATACGAACACGCCAAGGCGCGTGGCGCGAGGATTTACGCCGAGATCAGCGGCTTCGGCATGAGCGCCGATGCGTACCACATGACCGCCCCCGACGTGGATGGTCCCACCCGGTCCATGGTCGCGGCCTTGAAGAACGCGGGCCTGAACCCGGACCAGGTCCAGTACCTCAATGCGCATGGCACCTCCACCCCCCTGGGTGATCTGAACGAAACCAATGCCATCAAGCGCGCATTCGGCGACCATGCCCACAAGCTGGTCGTCAATTCGACCAAGTCCATGACCGGCCACTTGCTGGGCGGCGCGGGCGGCATCGAATCCGTGTTCACGGTGCTGGCCCTCCACCACCAGATCTCGCCACCCACCATCAACATCTTCAACCAGGATCCCGAGTGCGACCTGGACTATTGCGCCAACACCGCGCGCGAAATGAAGATCGACGCGGCCTTGAAGAACAACTTTGGCTTCGGCGGCACCAACGGTTCGCTGGTGTTCAAGCGGGTCTGAGTCCCTCGCTTCGAGCAACCGAACGCCCTGGCCATGACCTTCGCTGACGGCATCGCCGACCCGGCGGGCAACCAAGCTGTGCCGATTCAGCACGGCTTGCTGGGCACCACGGGGCAGTGGCACTTGCCGCTCGGCGTGACCCAGGCCATCCCTTTGCGTTGGGCTGCGCGCGCCTTGCTCGCCCTGGCCACCGCGGTGCTGCTGGCGTGGGCCGCCTCCCTTTTCGCGCAGGCCTGGTCGAGCCAAGAGGCGTGGTCCGAGCCCGTTCTGGCCATGGCCGTGGGCTTGCCTTGGTGGTGGATGGCCTTTCAACTTTGGCGGCGTCTTGCACAGTCCACCTGGGTGCCCTTGCACTGGGGTGGACTGCCGTCATGCCGTCCAGGCCACGACCCCATGGTGGTGTCGCCTGGCTGGTCCGTGCCGGGCTGGCCTCATGCCGTTTCCGTCCACGTGGTCTTTGAACTGGGCCCATGGGTATTGGTGAAAATGGGGCCAGTGGCGCGTGGTTTCCACCCTCAGGCGTGGTTCTGGGTGGATGCCCGGGTTGGCCTGCAAGGCACGGCCGGGCATCATTTGCGGGCCTTGTTGTTCAGCAGCCGGGCCAACGCGGTCGGGCTTGATCGGCCTCTGTCTGCGGAGGGGCCCGTGGTGGTGGCATCATCCGTGGATATTCAACGTCAATGGTCCAACTTGCTTTCATCATTCAAAACCATCGGCCACGATGTTGGCATCAGCGCGGTGCGCCGGGACGCGCACGCGCGGAGGATGGCCATGCCCCACAGTGACTTCGCCCCAACCGCGATCCTGGAGTTTCCCTCAGCCAACCACCGGGGAGGCCGGTCATGAGTCCGCCCCGCCGACCTTCGGGCCCGCCCAGTGAGCCAGAGGTCGTGATCACCGCCGCGCCAACGATGGCCGATCAGCCGGTGTCGGCCGAATCCTTTGATCCGTCGGCCACGGTGGGCGTGGAAGGCCAGGAGGCCGGGCCAGTCACCCCCATCGTCGATGTGGATGCCTTGCTCGTCGAGCGTGTCCAGCGCGGCGATCAACGTGCCTTCGAAATGCTGGTGGTCAAGTACGAGCGCCGCATCCAGCGCCTGATAGCCCGCATGGTCCGCGATGTCGACCTGGTCGAGGACATCGCCCAGGAGGCGTTCATCCGCGCCTACCGGGCCTTGCCCAATTTTCGGGGCGAAAGCGCGTTCTACACCTGGCTTTACCGCATCGCCGTCAACACGGCCAAGAAGGCACTGATCGGTTTACGCCGCGACCCTTTGGTCACCGAATCGTCCCGGGCCGGCGCTGCCGATGGGGACGACATGGACACCTCGCGCGTTGAGAACGAACTCACCACGGGCGAGAACCCCGAATCCCTCATGGCCAGCCGGCAGATCGCCAGCACGGTCAACGCGGCGATCGAAGCCTTGTCCGAAGACCTGCGCCAGGCCATCACCCTGCGGGAAATCGAGGGCCTCAGTTACGAAGAGATCTCCGAGGTGATGGGGTGTCCCATCGGCACGGTCAGGTCACGCATTTTTCGGGCCCGGGATGCCATCGCCCAGCGCCTGCGTCCCTTGCTGGACACGAAGGATGGCGATCGTTGGTGAAGTTCAGTGAACTTTTTGTGAAGAGGCGCATCTGAACTGCCATGTTGGCCAAAATGAATTGGCCTGATTTCAACACCGACACGGAGTTCGCCCATGTCTGACCGTCGCACGGATGATGATTTGCCCTTCGAGGCGCTGTCGGCCTTGGCCGATGGCGAGGCCGACGCGGCCAAGGTCGCTCTCGCATGTGCCGCATGGCGGGACGATGTCCAGGCTCGTGCCCGCTGGAGCGATTACCACCTCATCGGCGACGTCATGCGGTCTGATGAATTGGCCGATGCCTCGGGCAGTGCCCGATTCCTGAAGTCATTCCGTGAGCGCCTGGTTCAAGAGCCGGTGGTGCTGGCGCCAGCAGGGTTGGTGGCTCGCCACCAAAGTTCGGTGGTGGACCTTGGCGTGGCAGCGTTGCCTCCGGCCGAGCCGCTGCGTCGGCGCGTGTGGGCCGGCCCCATGGCCGTGGCCGCTTGCTTCGTGATGGTCGTTGGTGCCTTGGTGACCAGCCAGGGCGGCTTGCAACCCGGTGATCCGGCCTTGTCTGGCAACACGCTGGCCCAAGGCTCGTTCCCTGCAGCAGGACATTCCCAAGCCTTTGCACCGGCCGGCACCACCACGGCAGCTGCCTGGACTGGCAGTGGGGTCACCGCGGCCTCGTTGGCCGAAGGCGCCGAGTTTCCGTCGGCATCTTCCACGGCCAACGTTGATCCCGCGGCGGCGGGTGCAGCGGTCTGGCGCGATCCTCAACTGGAGCAGGCTTTGTCCGCACGTCGGGTGCCGGGCAACGGAGGCGATCAGTCTTTCGCCAACCATGGCGGCTTGGTGCGGAACGTGCTCTATGAGTCTCCTTGATCGCCAGATTGTTTGAAACCCACCAGTTCTCGACATGACGCCGCTGCGGTTGATCCAGGCGGCGTTCCCATTTGTGCGCTTCGTTCTGCCGGTGTGGCTTTACCAACAGAAACCATCGCTTGGTGAACTGTCATCCGGTTGAACAACTCCAACGTTCATTCAACAGTCACTCGTTTTGCATTTTTGAGGTTTTCAGCAATGACATCTTCTTTCCAGTCGGGCTCTTCCGGTTCGGTCCTGCGTCGCACCCTGGTCGTCGGGGGCGTCTTGATGGCCGTGGGTCTGTTGTTGAGCTCCAGTTTGCTGCCGCATGCATCACAGGCCCAACAAGCGCAACCAGCCACCGTCCTGGCGGCGGCCACGCCGGCCGTGCCTGCGCCCAATACTCCTCCGGCCCCGTTGCTGGTTCAAGGCTTGCCCGACTTCACCCAATTGGTGGAACACGTGGGCCCCTCGGTGGTCAGCGTCCGCACCACACAGCGGGTCTCCACTGACGCCGATGAGGACGGTGACGACGCCGACCAGCAGATGCGCGAGTTTTTCCGCCGCTTCTTTGGCACGCCCATGCCTGGACAAGGGCAGGGCAAGGGCACGCCAAAGGCGAAGCCCAAAGGCGGCAATGCCGATCAAGGCGAGGAGCGCCCCCGTGGACTGGGTTCGGGCTTCATCCTGAGCGCGGATGGCTTGGTGATGACCAATGCCCACGTGATCGATGGTGCCGATGACGTCTACGTGACCTTGACCGACAAGCGCGAGTTCAAGGCCAAGGTGGTAGGCGCTGACAAGCGCACCGACGTCGCGGTGCTCAAGATCGAAGCCAAGACGCTGCCGTCCGTGCGCATCGGTGACGTGAGCCGCTTGAAAGTGGGCGAGTGGGTCATGGCCATCGGCACGCCCTTTGGCCTCGAAAACACAGTGACCGCGGGCATCGTCAGCGCCAAGGCCCGGGACACGGGCGAAGAAGTGCGCTTCATCCAGACCGACGTGGCGGTGAACCCCGGCAACTCGGGCGGCCCGCTCATCAACATGCGCGGCGAAGTGGTCGGGATCAACTCGCAAATCCTGAGCCGTTCGGGTGGCTTCATGGGTATCTCGCTGTCGATCCCAATCGACGACGCGGTGCGGATCGCCGATCAGTTGCGCTCTGGCGGCAAGGTGGTGCGTGGCCGCATCGGCGTGCAGATCGAGCCGGTGAGCAAAGAGGTGGCCGAGTCCCTGGGGCTGGGCAAGGCGCAAGGCGCCGTGGTCCGCATGGTCGAGCCTGGTGGTCCGGCGGCCAAGTCCGGGCTGGAGGCGGGTGACATCATCACCAAGTTCAATGGTGTGCCGGTCGAGACCGCGGGGGACTTGCCGCGCCTGGTGGGTGGCACCAAGCCCGGGACCAAATCGATCCTGCAGGTCTTCCGCCGCGGGGCTTACAAGGAGCTGAACGTCACCGTCGTTGAGTTGGACCTTGAGAAGGCCGCCAAGGCGGCTGAAGGTGGTGGTGACAAGGTGCCCAACGAGCCCAAGGCCACCGCCGTGGCGTCCCTGGGGCTGGGCCTGAGCGACCTCACGGCCGCCCAGAAAGCCGAACTCAAGGTCAATGGTGGTGTCCTGGTTGAAGAGGTCGATGGACCGGCCGCGCGCGCGGGCTTGCGCCCTGGTGACCTCATCCTGAGCCTGGGCAACAGCCAGGTGGCCAATGTGCGCCAGTTCGAAGCGGCGCTGGCCAAATCCGAGAAGGGGCGCCCGGTCAACGTGTTGGTGCGCCGGGGCGATGCCGCGCAGTATGTGTTGATCCGCCCGACCAAGTGACCAGGAGGGGCCGTTGAAAAGCGGCCTCCAGGTTCCTGCGGGGTACCTGAAAACCCCCTCAGGATTCCACCTTGAAAAAAATACACGGACTTTCGGCACGGCTTGCCCGTCTTTTTCTTGCGCATTTGCTGTTGATAACTCGCCTGGAAAGCGTTTGAAACTGGCTACAATCCCAGGGTTGAGCGCGCCATTGCGATTGGGATATGAGAGGTCATTCCAGAATGACCTGAGACCTCCCAGAATTGCCAAACTTGTCAACAAGAGTCTGTGGATAACCTGTTGACAATATCTTTGTTGGCGGCCTGCAACGACCCTTTGCCCGGCCGGGATGCGGCGCTGGATGGGGTCGTTTTGGCTACAATGAAGTCCCAACAAGCAG
>NZ_JBOHHL010000063.1:0-12799 GCF_050725395.1 Aquabacterium sp.
GACAGGGATCCCACTCGGTGCGCCACAGGAAACTGAACCCGTATTCGCGGATGGCAGGCCAGGCGCCCACGATCAGCGAACCGATGATCGCCAGCAACAGCGTCAGGGTGAGCAAAGCGGCACCACGTGCCAGCATCGCGAACACCCAGTCGGCCCAAGGCAGGGTCACACGGCGGGGAGGAGGATTTTTCATGAAGGATGTTCGTCCTTGGGAAGACGCGTCATCGGCCCCGTCAAGATTGGCGGGCAGGATTGCAGTCATGGCGTGCGAGCCTCCATCAACAACAAACCGGGCACCTGAAGGCGCCCGGCAAAGGATCGGTCAAATCAGATCACTTGTAAGACAGTGGCTTGCCCGAGGCATCGGCCACGGTGGCCCACTGCTTGCGGACCAGGTCCTTCACGGACGCCGGCAGCGGCACGTATTCCAGATCGGCCGCGGTCTTGTCGCCGCTGGCATAGGCCCACTCGAAGAACTTCAAGGTGCTGGCGCCTTGCGCTGGCTTTTCCTGGCTCTTGTGCAGCAGGATGAAGGTGGCGCCACTCAAGGGCCAGGCTTCCTTGCCAGCCTGGTTGGTCAGCACTTGGTAGAAGGACTTGTCCCATTCGGCGCTGGCAGCGGCGGCCTTGAAGGTCACGTCGTCGGGCTGCACATAATTGCCCGCGGCGTTCTTCAGGGAAACGTGCGACATCTTGTTCTGCTTGGCATAGGCGTATTCAACGTAGCCGATCGAATTCGGCAGGCGTTGCACGAAGGCCGAAACACCTTCATTGCCCTTGCCACCCGCGCCAGCAGGCCAGTTCACGGCGGTGCCTTCACCAACCTTGGCCTTCCACTCGGCGTTCACCTTCGACAGGTAGTTCGTGAAGATGAAGCTGGTGCCCGAACCATCGGCGCGGCGAACCAGCGCGATCACGGCATCAGGCAAAGGCACACCGGGGTTCAGGGCCGTCAGGGCTGGGTCGTTCCACTTGGTGATCTTGCCCAGGTAGATGTTGCCCAGCACTTCGCCGGTCAGCTTGATCTGGCCAGGCGTGATGCCCTTGATGTTGACCACGGGCACGACGCCGCCAATCACGGTCGGGAATTGCACCAGGCCTTCCTTGGCCAGTTCTTCGTCTTTCAGGGGCATGTCGGTGGCACCGAAGTCCACCGTCTTGGCCTTGATCTGCTTGATGCCTGCGCCCGAGCCCACCGATTGGTAGTTGATGCGCACGCCAGTGGCTTTGTTGAACGAGTCAGCCCATTTGGCGTAAACAGGCGCCGGGAATGTGGCACCCGCGCCAGTCACGTCCTCGGCCAGCGCCAGACCGGCCGACAAGGACAGGGCAACAGCCACCGCAGCATGGATCATCTTGAATTTCATGTGTTCGCCTTTTAAAACCTGTGACAGACAAATTTCTCAAGGTGGACTGTAGGCGGGCATTGTGACGAGTCTATGACAGGTCTGGTCGCGTTGTCACAAATCCAAAAGGCCCATGCGGCCCATGTGACATGACGCTTCTGTCATTTTCAGGTCACGTGAATGTCACATGATACTTTTAAGGTGCCGGGGTTGCCCCAGATGGTCTGCGGGCAGGCATTGAACCGGAGTATTTCAAGATGCGCAACATCCCCACCACCGCGACACGTTTGCTGGCCACCGCCTGGCTGTCCACCATGATGCTGTTGGGCGGCCAAGCACACGCCCAGGACGCAGCACCCGCCACGGTCGTGGCCATCGCCGCGCGCGCGCCAGAGTTGTCGACGTTCTACAAGCTGGTTCAACAAGCCGGCCTGGGTGCCAGCCTGGAAGGCTCCGGCCCGGTCACGGTGTTCGCACCCACGGACGATGCCTTCAAGGCCGTGCCCGCCGCCACGCTGGACAAGCTGTCCAAAGATCCAGAGTTGCTCAAATCGGTCTTGAACTACCACGTGGTGCTTGGCGCCTTGAAGGTTGAGAACATCAACGCCAACAGCACGCTGACCACGGTCAACGGCGCTCAGATCGCCGCGTCCAAGGCCGGTGATTTCGTCACGGTGGACGAAGGCCTGGTCACCAAAGCCAACTTGGTGGCTGGCAATGGTGTGGTGCACGTCATTGACCGCGTGCTGATGCCCGCCGTCAAGAAGTAAACCAGAACGGTCCGCTCATCAGGACTGGACTGCTTCGGCCAACTGCTCCGCACAGCGGTTGGCCAGTTGCCCATCCTGGGCTTCGACCATGACACGCAGCAAAGGTTCGGTGCCTGACGGACGAATCAGCACACGCCCGCGGCCATCCAGTTGCCGCAGCACGGCTTCTTGGGCGGCGGCCAGCGCTGCGCTGTTTTTCCAGTCCTGCCCGGCCTTCAAGCGCACATTGATGAGCCGTTGGGGAAACAAGGTCACACCCTCAAGCCTGCTCGACAGACTTTGGCCGCTGCGGGCCACCGCCTGCAGGATCTGCAAGGCACTCACGATGCCATCACCCGTGGTGTGGCGGTCCAGGGCGATCAGGTGGCCCGAGCCCTCCCCGCCCAACTGCCAGCCGCGGCTGAGCAACTCTTCCAGCACGTAGCGGTCGCCCACCTTGGCGCGCACGAAGCCCACCCCCCTTTCCTGCAAGGCCAGCTCCACCGCCATGTTGGTCATCAACGTGCCAACGGCCCCCGGCACGGCCTGGCCTTGCGCCAGGCGGTCGGCCACCATCACGTACAGCAACTCATCGCCATTGAAGAGGCGACCATCGGCGTCCACCAGTTGAAGGCGGTCTGCGTCGCCATCCAGGGCGATGCCGTAGTGCGCATGGTGATCCTTGACCGCCTGCACCAGCGCCTGGGGATGCGTGGCCCCCACGCCATCGTTGATGTTGACGCCATTGGGTGCGCAGCCGATGGAAATGACCTCGGCACCCAGTTCGTGGAATACCTCGGGCGCGACCTGGTAGGCCGCGCCGTGTGCCGCGTCCACGACCAGTTTCAAGCCCTTGAGCGACATCGAGGACGCGAAGGTGCTCTTGCAAAATTCGATGTAGCGGCCGCGGGCATCTTCCAGACGACGCGCCTTGCCCAGCTTGGGCGACTCCACCCACGCGGGCGGCACTTCCAGGGCAGCCTCGACATCTTGCTCCCACTGGTCGGGCAACTTTTCGCCCTGGGCCGAGAAAAACTTGATGCCGTTGTCGGCGAAGGGGTTGTGCGAGGCACTGATGACCACGCCCAGGTTCAGGCGCAGGGCGCGTGTCAGGTAGGCCACGCCAGGCGTTGGCAGCGGGCCGGTCAAGAGCACATCCACCCCTGCAGAGGCAAAACCGGCCTCGAGGGCTGACTCGAGCATGTACCCGGAGATGCGGGTGTCCTTGCCGATCAGCACCGTGGGATGGGATTCCGAACGCCGCAAAACCTGTCCTACTGCATGCCCCAGGCGCAACACGAAATCAGGCGTGATGGGGGTTTGGCCAACCGTGCCACGGATGCCATCGGTTCCGAAATATTGTCTGCTCATGGACAGTGCGGTGTGAAAAAGGGTGGTCGATTGTGACGCGGAATTTCTCCGGCAGGATCACAAAATTAGGGGGTTTCGGAAGCCGACCACACCTTCAATGCATCGACCGTGGCGGCCACGTCGTGGACGCGCACCACGTGTGCGCCACGGTGCACGCTGGCCAGCGCCGCGGCCAGGCTGGCCGCCAGGCGGTCGCCCACCGGCTTGCCTGTGACGTGGCCCAAGGTCGACTTGCGCGACCACCCCACCAGCAGGGGCAAACCTAACTCGGCCAGCTCGCGCTGCCTCCGCAGCAGGTCCAGGTTGTGCTCCGGCGTCTTGCCGAAGCCAACGCCAGGGTCCAGGCACAGGCGGCTGAGCGACAGGTTTTGCTTCACCAGGGCCTGCACGCGTTCACTCAGAAAAGTGCGCACCTCGTCGATCACATCGGTGTACTGCGGGCGAGTCTGCATGGTGGCAGGATCGCCCTGCATGTGCATCAGGCAGATGCCACATTGGCCATGTGCGACCACGGCTGCCTCGGCCCCCGGGGCCTGCAAGGCGCGGATGTCATTGATGATGTCGACGCCAAGGTCCAGGGCCCGCTGCATGACGGGGGCCTTGCAGGTGTCCAGCGACACCGGCACGCCCAGTTTGAGCGCACCTTGCAGCACGAGCCCGACCCTGGCCCACTCCTCATCGACGCTCAATGTCGGCGCACCAGGACGGCTGGACTCGCCACCAATGTCGAGGAGGTCGGCCCCCTCTTTCACCAGTTGTTCGCAGTGCCGCAGCGCAGACGCCGCATCACCGTGCTGGCCCCCATCCGAAAACGAGTCCGGCGTCACGTTGACGATGCCCATCACCTTGGGCGTGGACAGGTCGATGCGGAATCGTGTGGTTTGCCAGAACATGGAAAAACGACCTTGAAAATGACAACGGGGCCGAAGCCCCGTTGATGAACCGCACCTCAAGGGCGCCGTGGAGGATCAGGCCGCAGCCGGCGCACCGTCAGGGCTGACGGGTGGCTTGGTGCCGCCGCCAGGGGGCGTGCCACGGGGCAGCCAATCTTTGGGCGGGCGAGGCTCGCGACCGCTCATGATGTCCTCGATCTGCTCGGCGTCGATGGTTTCCCATTCGAGCAAGGCCTTGGCCATCGCGTGCATTTTGTCCTGGTTGTCTTCGATGAGCTTGCGGGCCACGCCGTACTGCTCGTCGATGATGCGGCGGATGACGTGGTCGACGGTCTGCATCGTCTGCTCGGACATGTTGGTCGTCTTGGTGACCGAACGGCCCAGGAAGACCTCGCCTTCGTTGTCGGCGTAGACCATGGGGCCCAGTTCGTCGGTCATGCCATAACGCATCACCATGTCGCGGGCGATGCCGGTGGCACGCTCGAAGTCGTTGCTGGCACCGGTGGTCATCTGGTTCATGAACACCTCTTCGGCGATCCGGCCACCGAACAACACCGAAATGGTGTCCAGCATGCGTTCCTTGTCCATGCTGTAGCGGTCGCCTTCAGGCAACTGCATGGTCAGGCCCAGGGCACGGCCACGCGGGATGATCGTGACCTTGTGGACCGGGTCGGTCTTGGGCAGCATGCGGGCCACCAGGGCGTGTCCAGCCTCGTGGTAAGCCGTGTTGCGGCGCTCTTCCTCGGGCATGATCAGCGACTTGCGCTCCGGGCCC
This sequence comes from Aquabacterium sp., assembly GCF_050725395.1. Classification (GTDB taxonomy): domain Bacteria; phylum Pseudomonadota; class Gammaproteobacteria; order Burkholderiales; family Burkholderiaceae_C; genus Aquabacterium. Next base: position 5,135 of record NZ_JBOHHL010000063.1, read on the forward strand.
ATCATGATCTTGTCCTTGGCCTTCTCGAAGTCCTGCATCTCGACCACACGGCCATTGCGGCGTGCGGCGAACAGCGCGGCTTCATTGACCAGGTTGGCCAGGTCGGCACCGGAGAAACCAGGCGTGCCACGGGCCAGGATGTCCGAACGCACGTCTTGGCCCACGGGCACCTTGCGCACGTGCACGTTCAGGATCTGTTCGCGGCCACGCACGTCGGGCAGGGTCACGTAGACCTGGCGGTCGAAACGGCCGGGACGCAGCAAGGCCGGGTCCAGGATGTCCGGGCGGTTGGTCGCGGCGATCACGATCACGCCCAGATTGGTTTCGAAACCGTCCATCTCGACCAGCATCTGGTTGAGGGTCTGCTCGCGTTCGTCGTTGCCGCCACCCAGGCCGGCGCCACGGTGGCGACCGACCGCGTCGATTTCGTCGACGAAGATGATGCAGGGGGCGTTCTTCTTGGCCTGTTCGAACATGTCGCGCACACGGGCCGCGCCCACGCCGACGAACATTTCCACGAAGTCGGAGCCCGAAATGGTGAAGAACGGCACCTTGGCTTCACCCGCGATGGACTTGGCCAGCAGGGTCTTACCGGTACCGGGAGGGCCGACCATCAGCACGCCGCGGGGAATCCTACCGCCCAGTTTCTGGAACTTCTGCGGATCGCGCAGGAAGTCGACCAGCTCCTTGACTTCTTCCTTGGCCTCGTCGCAACCAGCCACATCAGCGAAGGTGATGTTGTTGTTGGTGTCGTCCAGCATGCGTGCGCGGCTCTTGCCGAAGCTGAACGCCCCGCCCTTGCCACCGCCTTGCATTTGCCGCATGAAGTAGATCCACACGCCGATCAGCAGCAGCATGGGGCCCCACGACACCAGCAAGCTCATGATGAGCGAGGGCTCTTCGCGGGGCTTGACGTCGAACTTGACGCCGTTGTTGATCAGGTCGCCAACCAGACCACGGTCCAACAGGGTGGCCGTGCTGCGCAGGCGCTTGTCGTCGCTGGTGACCGCAATGATCTCGGTGCCGCCGCCCCCGTCTTGCAAGGTGACGCTCTTGATGCGCTTGGCGCGGACTTCTTCGAGGAAGTCTGAGTAGCCAATTTGGTTACCGGCCGTCGTGGCGCGATCAAACTGCTTGAACACGGTGAACAGCACGAGCGCCACCACCAGCCAAACAGCAATTTTCGAGAACCATTGATTGTTCACCGCGGCTCCTTATTTCCTATCACCTCTGTGTCGGCCGGCGCAGGATGCAGTCCGAAAACCAAAAACAGATTCAAAAAACCCCGCATCCAAGCCACTGAACACGCAGTCTTCGCGGTACATGGGGATGATTCTATGCGAGTCAAGCCCCCGCTTGCATGGCCCAATCCCCCGACAACCCCAGGATTTGCGGTTCATCATCGATTTTTAGGGCCAATGCCCACTAAAAATGTTTCCGAAGATTTGTCCCGCGAGGCTTTTGGCTTGATCGGTTTGACCACCCGGAATGACTTTTTAAACAATTCCACCAGTTGGCTGTAGCCGCTGCCGTGAAAGACCTTGCAGACCAGCGCACCTTCTGGCTTGAGGTGGGCCAGGGAAAAATCCACAGCCAGTTCTACCAAATGCTCGATCCGCGCCGCGTCCGATGACTCGATGCCACTCAGGTTCGGTGCCATGTCCGAGACCACCACGTCGACGGGCCGACCGCCCACCATGGCGTCGAGTTGCGCCAAAACAGCGTCTTCCCGAAAATCCCCCTGGATGAACTGCACGCCCTCGATGGGCTCGAAATCCAGGATGTCGAGCGCGATGATGGCCCCATTGAGCTCGCCCACAGCCGCACCGCCCACGCCCGCGTCCTTTGGGGCGAATTTACGACGGACGTACTGGCTCCAGGCCCCGGGCACCGCGCCCAGGTCGATCACCAATTGGCCGGGTTTGATCAGATTCAGGCTTTCGTCGATCTCTTTGAGCTTGTAAGCCGCCCGGGCCCGGAACCCATCTTTTTTGGCCATTCGCACATAAGGATCGGTCAGATGGTCGTTCAACCAGGCCTTATTGACCTTTTTGCTTTTCGTTTTGACTTTCATGGCTCGATAATAGAGGTATGCCTGCTATTGAATTGACAACTGCCGAGCGCCGCGCCCTGAGGGCCGACGCGCACCACCTTGATCCCGTCGTCATGATCGGGAACGAAGGCCTGACAACCAACGTCGTCAAAGAGACCGACAACGCCTTGAAAGCCCATGGGCTGATCAAGATTCGCGTACTGGGAGACGACCGCACCGCGCGCAACGACATGTTCGCCGCTTTGTGCGATCAACTGAGCGCCGCACCGATCCAGCACATCGGAAAACTGCTGATTTTGTGGCGCCCGATTCCCGAAAAGGTGACCGAAGAAGCCCAAAGCACGGGCAATGGTTCGCGCATCGTCAAACTCTTGAAATTCTCGAAGAGTGGCACCCGTCGCCCCGAGGTCAAGAAAGTGACCGTGATGGGCAACCAGCGCGTGACCGCCGGCGGCCTGATCAAACGCGCCAAGAAGCGCGTTCCCAGCACCAAGAAGCCCGGCTGAACGGGCTTTTCCCTCAGCGGCGGCCAGTGAGCCGCCATGCCAGGGCCAACACCATCAGGCCCTTGAGCACGAACAAACCAGACGACAAGGCGTGCAGGGTGCCGAAGGACAGCGTGCCCTGCCCCGCCTTGGCCGCCACCACCATCGGGCTCAGGGCAAAGTGGCCCAGCACGGTGGCGAACAAGGCCCCCAGCACCAACAACAACTCGGCCGACATGACCGACTGTCCTGGCTGCCGTGAGCGCTGACGTTCAAAAAAGAACAGCACCATGGCCAGCGCCAGGCTGACATGGGCCTCCACCGCGAAAATGCGCCCGGCCGCCATGCCTGCGAGGCCCCGTTCCAGCACAGCGAAAAGACTGGGCGCAGCGATGCCCCCAACTCCCACCAGAATCCCCGCCCAAAGGGCGGCCAGAAGTGCCTGCAAACGCGCCCTGAAACTCATCGAAAGCATCTATTGGTAGCGGACTTGGATGATTTCGTAGTGGCGCACGCCGCCGGGCGCCTGCACGGCCGCCACGTCACCGGCTTCCTTGCCGATCATGGCGCGAGCGATGGGTGAACTGATCGACACCAAGCCCAACTTGAGGTCGGCTTCGTCATCGCCCACGATCTGGTAGGTCACGGCCTCGCCGGACTCTTCTTCTTCCAGATCAACGGTGGAACCGAAGACCACGCGGCCGCCAGCGTCCAGCTCGGCCGGATTGATGATCTGGGCGGCGGACAACTTGCCTTCGATTTCCTGAATGCGGCCTTCGATGAAGCCCTGCTTGTCCTTGGCGGCGTCGTATTCGGCGTTTTCCGACAGGTCGCCCTGGGCCCGCGCTTCGGCGATGGCCAGAACCACGGCAGGACGCTCAACATGCTTGAGGCGCTGCAATTCCTGCTTGAGCTTTTCAGCCCCATTTTTGGTGATGGGAATGGTCGACATGATGTGTGTCTCTCGAAATGAATGGAGCCGCGCCCGTGAGCCATCTTGCGATGGATTCCGGGCGCGGCCCTCATGGTGATCAGTGGCCAGGGCGATGTTCATCACCCTGGCCGATGACGCAGTTTAGTGCAGTTTGGCGTGAAGTTCTTGCAGTGAATACACCACCAGATCGTCCTGGTGCTTGAGCGCCTCGACGGCGGCCTCGCACCCGGCCATGGTCGTGTAGTAGGTCACCCGGTTGGCCAGGGCGGCCGTGCGGATGCTGCGCGAGTCGGCAATGGCCGTGCGGGTCTCGTCCACGGTGGTGAACACCAACTGTATTTCGCCCGCCTTGATCGAGTCACTGATATTTGGGCGCCCGTCTTTGACCTTGTTCACCGGCTTGACGGGGATGCCTGCTTCAGCGATGGCCGCGGCGGTACCCTTGGTGGCGACCAGGCTGAAGCCCAGGGCGACGAGGTCACGGGCCACCGACACGGCACGGGCCTTGTCGTTGTTCTTGACCGAGATGCACACCGTGCCCTTGGTGGGCAGGCGCGAACCGGCGCCCAGTTGCGACTTCAACATGGCTTCGCCGAAGGTGACACCCACGCCCATGACTTCGCCGGTGGAGCGCATTTCCGGGCCAAGCACCGGGTCGACGCCCGGGAACTTGTTGAACGGGAACACGGCTTCCTTGACGCTGAAATATGGCGGGATGACTTCGCGCGGGGGCTTGCCGTCCGCGCTGGTCTGGTCCTTGAGCTTCTGACCGGCCATGCAGCGCGCGGCGATCTTGGCCAGGGCTTGACCAGTGGCCTTGGACACGTAAGGCACGGTGCGCGAAGCACGTGGGTTGACTTCCAGCACGTAGACGGTGGCCTTGTCCAGGCTGCCCGTCACATCGCCCTGGATGGCGAACTGCACGTTCATCAGGCCGACGACCTTGAGGGCCTTGGCCATCAGGGCGGTTTGGCGGCGCAGCTCTTCTTGCAAAGGCTGGCTCAGGGTGTACGGAGGCAGTGAGCAGGCCGAGTCGCCCGAGTGGACGCCCGCTTGCTCGATGTGCTCCATGATGCCGCCGATCATCACATCGGTGCCGTCGCTGATGCAGTCCACGTCGACCTCGACGGCGTCGTCCAGGAAGCGGTCCAGCAGCACAGGCGACTTGTCGGAGACACGGACGGCTTCGCGCATGTAGCGCTCCAGGTCCTTGTCGCCGTGCACGATTTCCATGGCGCGGCCGCCCAGCACGTAGCTGGGGCGCACGACCAGCGGGTAGCCGATCTCTTGCGCCAGCGACAGGGCCGCTTCTTCCGTGCGGGCCGTGCGGTTGGGCGGCTGCTTCAGGTCCAGCGTGTGCAGCAGGGCCTGGAAGCGTTCGCGGTCTTCGGCGATGTCGATGCTGTCGGGCGTGGTGCCGATGATGGGCACGCCGTTGGCCTCAAGGTCGAGCGCGAGCTTCAAGGGCGTCTGGCCGCCGTATTGCACGATCACGCCGACGGGTTTTTCCTTGTCGACGATCTCGAGCACGTCTTCCAGCGTCACGGGCTCGAAGTACAGGCGGTCGGAGGTGTCGTAGTCGGTCGAGACGGTTTCAGGGTTGCAGTTGACCATGATGGTCTCGTAGCCATCTTCGCGCATGGCGAGGGCGGCATGGACGCAGCAGTAGTCGAACTCGATGCCTTGCCCGATGCGGTTCGGGCCACCGCCCAGCACCATGATCTTCTTGCGGCTGGTGGGCTCGGCCTCGCACTCGGCGCCTTCGACCTCGTAGGTCGAGTACATGTAGGCGGTTTGCGTGGAGAACTCGGCAGCGCAGGTATCGACGCGCTTGTAGACCGGGCGCACGCCTTGGGCGATGCGCGCGCGGCGCACGTCGTGCTGGTTGGTGCCCATCAGCTTGGCCAGGCGGCGGTCCGAGAAGCCCTTCTGCTTGAGGTAACGCAGCTCGGCGGTGCTGAGCGTTTCCAGCTTGCGGGCCTTGACGTCGGCCTCGGTCTTGATGATGTCTTCGATCTGGGCCAGGAACCAGGGATCGATGCTGGTTTCTTCAAAGACCTCGTCCAGGCTCATGCCCAGGCGGAAAGCGTCACCCAGGAAGCGGATGCGCTCAGGGCCGGGTTCACCGATCTCTTGGATGATCTCTTCGCGGTCGGTGCTGATCTCGGTCAGGCCGTCGATGCCGGTCTCAAGGCCGCGCAAGGCTTTCTGGAAAGATTCCTGGAAGGTGCGGCCCATGGCCATCACCTCACCCACGGACTTCATCTGCGTGGTCAGGCGCGAATCGGCGGCGGGGAATTTCTCGAAGGCGAAACGCGGGATCTTGGTGACCACGTAGTCGATCGAAGGCTCGAACGACGCGGGCGTGGCACCACCGGTGATGTCGTTCTTCAGCTCGTCGAGCGTGTAGCCCACGGCCAGCTTGGCCGCGATCTTGGCGATCGGGAAGCCCGTGGCTTTGGAGGCCAGCGCGCTTGAGCGCGACACACGCGGGTTCATCTCGATGACGACCATGCGGCCGTCCTTCGGGTTGATCGAGAACTGCACGTTCGAGCCACCGGTCTCGACGCCGATTTCACGCAAGATGGCGATCGAGGCGTTGCGCAGCAACTGGTATTCGCGGTCGGTGAGCGTTTGGGCCGGGGCCACGGTGATGGAGTCACCGGTGTGCACGCCCATCGGGTCGAGGTTCTCGATCGAGCAGACGATGATGCAGTTGTCCGCCTTGTCGCGAACCACTTCCATCTCGTACTCTTTCCAGCCGATGAGCGATTCTTCGATCAGCAGCTCGTTGGTCGGCGACAGGTCCAGACCACGCTTGCAGATCTCTTCGAACTCTTCGGGGTTGTAGGCGATGCCGCCACCCGTGCCACCCAGCGTGAAGCTGGGGCGGATCACGGTGGGGAAACCCGGGCCGCCGGTCAGCGCGGCGATCTGCTTTTGCACCGCCCAGGCTTCTTCCAGCGTGTGGGCGATGCCCGATTTGGCCGAGCCCAGGCCGATGCTGGTCATCGCGTCCTTGAACTTCAGGCGGTCTTCGGCCTTTTCAATCGCCGTTTCGTTGGCGCCGATCATCTCGACCTTGTACTTGTCGAGCACGCCGTGCTTGTGCAGGTCCAAAGCGCAGTTCAGCGCGGTCTGGCCGCCCATGGTTGGCAGGATCGCGTCGGGGCGCTCCTTGGCGATGATGCGCTCGACCACCTGCCAGGTGATGGGCTCGATGTAGGTGACATCGGCCGTGTTCGGGTCGGTCATGATGGTCGCAGGGTTGCTGTTGACCAAAACGACCTTGTAGCCTTCTTCGCGCAAGGCTTTGCAGGCCTGCGCGCCGGAGTAATCGAACTCGCAAGCCTGGCCGATGATGATCGGGCCGGCGCCGATGATGAGGATGGTTTTGAGGTCTGTGCGCTTAGGCATTGTTCTTCTCCATCAATGCCACAAAGCGTTCGAACAGGTAGCTGATGTCATGCGGTCCGGGCGAGGCTTCCGGGTGACCCTGGAAGCAGAAAGCGGGTTTGTCGGTGCGGGCCAGCCCTTGCAGCGTGCCGTCGAACAGCGACACGTGCGTGGGGCGCAGGTTGGCGGGCAGCGTTTTTTCGTCAACCGCAAAACCGTGGTTCTGGCTGGTGATGCTGACGCGGCCGGAATCCAGGTCCTTGACCGGGTGGTTGCCGCCGTGGTGGCCGAACTTCATCTTGAAGGTCTTGGCGCCAGAAGCCAGCGCCATGATCTGGTGGCCCAGGCAGATCCCGAATGTGGGGATGCCCGTTTCGATCAGCTCGCGGGTGGCAGCAATCGCGTAGTCGCAGGGCTCCGGATCGCCAGGGCCATTGGACAAGAAGATGCCATCGGGCTTGTGCTTGAGCACTTCAGATGCCGGCGTCTTGGCGGGCACCACGGTGACCTTGCAGCCGCGTTGCGCCAGCATGCGCAAGATGTTGCGCTTGACGCCGAAGTCATACGCGACCACGTGGAACTTGGGCGCGGTTTGCTGGCCGAAGCCTTCGCCCAGCGTCCATTCGGTTTCGGTCCAGACCGAGGTCTCGGTGGCGGACACCACCTTGGCCAAGTCTTGGCCGGCCATGTTGGGCGCGGCCTTGGCCTTGGCGATGGCGTCGGCTTTCACCGCATCGGTGATGGCCTGGCCGGCGGGCAAGCCGACGATGCAGCCGTTTTGCGCACCCTTGGTACGC
>NZ_JBOHHL010000064.1:0-12773 GCF_050725395.1 Aquabacterium sp.
GCGACAACGTGTCGATCACCGTCAAGCTGATCAACCCGATCGCCATGGAAGAAGGCCTGCGTTTCGCCATCCGTGAAGGCGGTCGCACCGTCGGCGCCGGCGTCGTTGCCAAGATCCTCGCGTAATTGAATTAAACTGTCTGGTTCGTCTTCAGGGGTATAGCTCAATTGGCAGAGCGTCGGTCTCCAAAACCGAAGGTTGTAGGTTCGATTCCTACTGCCCCTGCCACCTGTTGACAAGCCGGCAAGACCGAAAACGCATTTCCCAGCAGCCCGCAGGCGAAGGTCGTGAAGACCTGGAAGCCCGCGGGCTTTGCCGCCTCAAACACCAACGCAAATGGCCACCTCACAAATCGAAACCGTCACCACGAGCGCCGACAAGGCCAAGCTGGCCGCTGCCGGCCTGCTGGTCGTGGGTGGCGTGGCCGCGTTCTACTTGCTGGGCAAGCAGGACCTGTGGTTGCGCGTGATCGTTCTGCTGGTGCTGCTGGCGGCTGCCGTGGGTGCTTTTTTCACGTCGGCCCAAGGGCGCGAGTTGACGGCGTTCGGTCAGGATGCCATCAAGGAAATGCGCAAGGTCGTTTGGCCGACGCGCCCCGAAGCCACGCAGATGACGCTGTATGTCTTCGCCTTCGTGGTGGTCATGGCCTTGTTCCTGTGGCTGACCGACAAGACGCTGGAATGGGTGATCTACGGCCTGATCCTGGGCTGGAAGCACTGATCCCACTATTTAAGCGAGGTTGACACCCATGAGCGACGTTCAAACCAGCCCTGCCACCGCCGCCCCCGCGCTGCGTTGGTATGTCGTGCATGCCTATTCCGGCATGGAAAAGGCCGTCGAGCGCAACCTGCGCGAGCGCATCGACCGCGCCGGCATGCAAACCTCCTTCGGCCGCATCCTGGTGCCCACCGAAGAAGTCGTCGAAGTCAAGAACGGCAAGAAGACGGTCACCGAGCGCCGTTTCTTCCCTGGCTACGTGCTGGTCGAGATGCTGATGAGCGACGACTCCTGGCACCTGGTCAAGAACACCTCCAAGGTGACCGGTTTCGTGGGTGGCGCCAAGAACCGCCCGGTTCCCATCTCGGAAGACGAAGTCATGAAGATCGTCAACCAGATGCAGGAAGGCATTGAAAAGCCCCGGCCCAAGGTCGAATGGGAAGTCGGCGAAGTCGTTCGCGTCAAGGAAGGCCCGTTCACGGACTTCAACGGCGCCATCGAAGACGTCAACTACGAAAAGTCCAAGCTGCGCGTGTCGGTCACGATTTTCGGTCGTGCCACCCCGGTCGAGCTGGACTTCGATCAGGTCGAAAAGATCTGATCCTCTGAATCAGGCCTTGAAGGTGAGGCCGCTGTCCGCAAGGGCTGCAATCACCTTCCGTACCCAGGCGCGAACGAGACCGCGTCAAGAGGAGCCAGGAGTTCATGTTGAACAAGCCTGGCGTTTGACTCAACCGACCTGACGTGGCCGTCGGGCGGTTCTAGGAGAAAGTTATGGCCAAGAAGATTATCGGCTTCATCAAGCTGCAAATCCCGGCAGGCAAGGCAAACCCTTCGCCTCCAATCGGTCCCGCGCTGGGTCAGCGCGGCCTGAACATCATGGAATTCTGCAAGGCGTTCAACGCCCAGACTTCCGCGATGGAACCCGGCTTGATGCTGCCCGTCGTGATCACGGCGTTCGCAGACAAGTCCTTCACCTTCATCCTCAAGACCCCGCCCGCGACGGTCCTGATCAAGAAGGCTCTGAAGCTGGAAAAGGGTTCGCCCCGTCCGCAATCCGACAAAGTCGGCAAGCTGACCCGTGCTCAGATCGAAGAAATCGCCAAGACCAAGCAAAAAGACCTGACCGCCGCCGATCTGGAAGCCGCTGTCCGGACGATCGCTGGTTCTGCCCGCTCGATGGGCGTGCTCGTGGAAGGTGCATAAATCATGGCCAAGCTCACCAAACGTGAAAAGACCTACGTCGGCAAAGTCGACAGCAACAAGCTGTACGCCATCGACGACGCCCTGGTCATCCTGAAGGAAACCGCCGTCGCCAAGTTCGATGAATCCATCGACGTGGCCGTGCAACTGGGCGTGGACGCCAAGAAGTCGGACCAAGTCGTTCGTGGCGCCGTCGTGCTGCCCAATGGCACTGGCAAGACCAAGCGCGTGGCCGTGTTCGCCCAAGGCGCCAAGGCTGAAGAAGCCAAGGCCGCCGGCGCCGACATCGTCGGCATGGAAGACCTGGCCGAGCAGATCAAGGGTGGCAACATCAACTTCGACGTGGTCATTGCCTCGCCGGACACGATGCGCATCGTCGGTACCCTGGGTACCATCCTGGGCCCCCGTGGCCTGATGCCCAACCCCAAGGTCGGCACCGTCACCCCTGACGTCGCCACGGCCGTGAAGAACGCCAAGGCCGGTCAAGTGCAATTCCGCGTCGACAAGGCCGGCATCGTGCACGGCACCATCGGCCGTCGTTCCTTCGACTCCGACAAGCTCAAGGGCAACCTGGCTGCACTGTTGGACGCGCTGACCAAGGCCAAGCCGGCCTCGAGCAAGGGTGTCTACCTGCGCAAGGTCGCCGTGTCGTCGACCATGGGCGTGGGCGTTCGCGTCGACGTCGGCTCGATCAACGTCGCTGGCTGATCCAGATACCGCTGACGGAGCGCTTCGGCGACCCGTTGGCCAAGCCCCGCGCGAGTCTGGCGCGACGGCTTGATGAACAGAATTGGTGGGCTGTGCGCCCCAGGGGTTTCGACCCCGAAGGTGCGCAGGCTATCAAAGACCGTAGGCGCTTGAGCTCACAGCAGTACCGTGAGCCGGGCTTAAAACAGCCAGCCTACGCAGATGGCGTACCCGCCGTTAACGGATTCTTGCCGCCAGCCATGGCGGCTGAGGGTTCCTGAGACGGAAGGTCGCTGAAACCGGGTGTGCCCGGGTGGGGTTCGGCCCTGTGGCCAAAGCCTCGCGTGGGCATGTTTTAAGGAGTGGACCTTGAGTCTCAATCGCAACGAAAAAGCAGCCGTTGTCTCGGAAGTGCAAGCCCAAGCGGCCAAAGCACAGACCCTGGCACTGGCTGAGTACCGCGGACTCACGGTGGCCCAGTTGGACGCATTGCGCAAGACCGCGCGCGCGCAAGGTGTGTATCTTCACGTGCTGAAGAACACCCTGGCTCGCCGTGCTGTTGCCGGTACGCCCTTCGAAGTGGCTTCCGAGAGCATGAGCGGCCCGCTGATCTATGGCTTCTCTGAAGATGCCGTGGCAGCTGCCAAAGTCATCGCTGACTTTGCCAAGACCAACGACAAGTTGGTGATCAAGGCTGGTGCTTACGCAGGCAAGGCGCTCGACGCCAATGCCGTGAAGGCCCTGGCCGCGATCCCGACCAAGGAAGTCTTGCTGGCCCAAATTTGTGGCTTGCTGCAATCGCCCGTCTCGCGTTTCGCACGCGTGCTGGCCGCTGTGGCCGATCAAAAGGGCGCTGGCGCCGCACCTGCCGCAGAAGCCGAAGCAGCACCCGCTGCCGACGCGCCTGCCGCAGAAGCACCTGCAGCCTGATCGCTCGCTCAATCCGTATTCATCCAATTCAACCGATTTTAGGAACCCAAAATGGCTTTCGATAAAGACGCATTCATCACCGCCCTGGACAGCATGTCCGTCATGGAACTCAACGATCTGGTCAAGGCCATCGAAGAGAAGTTCGGCGTGTCCGCAGCTGCCATGGCAGCTCCCGCAGCTGGTGGCGGCGGTGCCGCTGCTGCCGTTGAAGAGAAGACCGAATTCAACGTCGTTCTGCTCGAAGCTGGCGCCAACAAGGTCGGCGTCATCAAGGCCGTGCGCGAACTGACGGGCCTGGGCCTGAAGGAAGCCAAGGACTTGGTCGACGGCGCTCCCAAGAACGTCAAGGAAGCAGTGCCCAAGGCCGACGCCGAAGCCGCTGTCAAGAAGCTGGTGGAAGCCGGCGCCAAGGCCGAAGTCAAGTAAATCTGACTTTTGCAGGCAGGCTGGCGGCCCCCCAAAGGCCGCCAGCCTTTCTCGCTTCAAGGGTATATGCCCTTGAGGGCACCCGAAAAAGTCTTCCTGTTGTATGCTGGAAGGCTTTTTCGAGTGTTCTCTGAACCGACTGCAGAGAACCGGTTTGGTCGAGCCGGGGTGTCACATCATCATTGCACAAGCTTTGGTGATCGCAAAATGCCCTGGTTGTCTGCCAGCGGTTGGTAGTGGCCAACCACCAAGCCTCGGATGCAATGTCCGATTGGCCAGTCGCCGAACGATGAGCCGCACCTTGGCCGAGGTGTGTCTTTGATTCGCACCGGGTACCCAGATGGGGCCCGAAACGGAGAGTTTATGGCGCAAGCAACCCCCTACAGCTACACCGAGCGCAAGCGAGTTCGCAAGAGCTTCGGCAAGCGCGGCAGCGTATTGAATGTTCCTTATCTGCTGACGATGCAGAAGGATTCCTACGTGGCTTTCCTGCAAAAGGACGTGCCGCCGCAAAAACGCAAGCCTGAAGGCTTGCAAGCCGCTTTCTTGTCCGCGTTCCCCATTGTTTCGCACAATGGTTTCGTGGAGATGAAATTCATCGAATTCAACATCGCCAAGCCGACGTTCGACGTCCGCGAGTGCCAGCAACGGGGCTTGACCTTCGCCGCCGCCGTGCGCGCGAAGCTGCAGATGATCATTTATGACCGCGAGACATCGACCTCGCAGTCCAAGGTGGTCAAGGAAGTGAAAGAGCAAGAGGTCTACATGGGCGAAGTGCCCCTGATGACCGACTACGGCTCCTTCATCATCAACGGTACCGAGCGCGTCATCGTGTCGCAGCTGCACCGTTCGCCTGGCGTGTTCTTCGAGCACGACAAGGGCAAGACGCACTCGTCCGGCAAGCTGCTGTTCAGCGCGCGCATCATTCCTTACCGTGGTTCCTGGCTCGATTTCGAATTCGACCCCAAGGACCTGCTGTACTTCCGCGTGGACCGTCGCCGCAAGATGCCCGTGACGACCCTGCTGAAGGCGATCGGCATGAACCCCGAGCAGATCCTGGCCACGTTCTTCCAGAACGACCAGTTCAAGCTCATGGACACCGGCGCGCAAATGGCCTACGTGCCCGAGCGCCTGAAGGGCGAAGTCGCCCGCTTCGACATCACCGACAAGTCGGGTTCGGTCGTGGTCGAAAAGGACAAGCGCATCACCGCGCGCCACACCCGTTCGCTCGAGCAATCCGGCACCACGCACATCAGCGTGCCGGAAGACTTCCTGCTGGGCCGCGTGCTGGCCAAGAACCAGATCGACCCGGACACCGGCGAGATCATCGCCAAGGCCAACGAAGAGCTGACCGAGCTGCTGCTCAAGAAGCTGCGCACGGCCGGCATCAAGGACATCGAGGTTCTGTTCACCAATGAACTGGACCAAGGTGCCTACATCTCGCAAACGCTGGCCACGGATGAGACCGCCGATGAGCTGGCCGCCCGCGTCGCCATCTACCGCATGATGCGCCCTGGCGAGCCGCCGACCGAAGACGCCGTGCAGGCCCTGTTCCAGCGCCTGTTCTACAGCGCCGACACGTACGACCTGTCGCGCGTGGGCCGCATGAAGTTCAACGCCCGCATCAGCCGCGACGGCTCCGAAGGCGCGATGACCTTGTCCAACGACGACATCCTGTCGGTCGTGAAGATCCTGGTCGAGCTGCGCAATGGCCGCGGCGAAGTCGACGACATCGACCACTTGGGCAACCGCCGCGTGCGTTGCGTGGGCGAGCTGGCCGAGAACCAGTACCGCTCGGGCCTGGCACGGATCGAAAAAGCCGTGAAGGAACGCCTGGGCCAGGCCGAAACCGAAGCCCTGATGCCGCACGACCTGATCAACTCCAAGCCGATTTCCGCGGCTTTGAAGGAGTTCTTCGGTGCCTCGCAGCTGTCGCAGTTCATGGACCAGACCAACCCCCTGTCCGAGATCACGCACAAGCGTCGCGTCTCGGCCCTGGGCCCGGGCGGTCTGACCCGCGAACGTGCCGGCTTCGAAGTGCGCGACGTGCACCCGACCCACTACGGCCGCGTGTGCCCGATCGAAACGCCTGAAGGCCCGAACATCGGCCTGATCAACTCGCTGGCTTTGTACGCGCAGTTGAACGACTACGGCTTCCTGGAAACGCCGTACCGCCGCGTGATCGACAGCAAGGTGACGATGCAGATCGATTACCTGTCGGCCATCGAAGAAGGCAAGTACATCATCGCCCAGGCGAATGCCTCGCTGGACGCTGAAGGCCGCCTGACCGACGAGCTGGTGTCGGCGCGTGAACACGGTGAATCCGTGCTGACCTCGCCCGAACGCATCCAGTACATGGACGTGGCCCCTACGCAGATCGTGTCGGTCGCCGCTTCGCTCGTGCCCTTCCTGGAGCACGACGATGCGAACCGCGCGCTGATGGGCGCCAACATGCAACGTCAAGCCGTGCCCGTGCTGCGTCCTGAAAAGGCGCTGGTCGGTACCGGCGTCGAGCGCGTGGCCGCCAAGGACTCGGGCACCGTCGTGGCCGCGCGCCGTGGTGGCGTGGTCGACTACGTGGACACGAACCGCATCGTGATCCGCGTGAACGACAACGAGACCGTGGCTGGCGAAGTCGGCGTCGACATCTACAACCTGATCAAGTACCAGCGTTCCAACCAGAACACCAGCATCCACCAGCGTCCCATCGTCAAGCGTGGCGACAAGGTGGCGGCCGAGGACATCATCGCCGACGGTGCTTCCACCGACATCGGCGAGCTGGCCCTGGGTCAGAACATGCTGGTCGCGTTCATGCCCTGGAACGGCTACAACTTCGAAGACTCGATCCTGATCTCCGAACGCGTGGTCGCCGATGACCGCTACACCTCGATCCACATCGAGGAACTGGTGGTGATGGCCCGCGACACCAAGCTGGGTTCCGAAGAAATCACGCGCGACATCCCGAACCTGTCCGAGAACCAATTGGCTCGTCTGGATGAATCGGGCATCGTCTACGTGGGCGCCGAAGTCGGCCCCGGCGACGTGCTGGTCGGCAAGGTCACGCCCAAGGGCGAGACCACGCTGACGCCTGAAGAGAAGCTGCTCCGCGCCATCTTCGGCGAGAAGGCGTCCGACGTGAAGGACACCTCGCTGCGCGTGGACCAAGGCACCTCGGGCACCGTGATCGACGTGCAGGTCTTCACCCGTGAAGGCATCGTTCGTGACAAGCGCGCGCAACAGATCATCGACGATGAACTGAAGCGTTTCCGCCTGGACCTGAACGACCAGCTGCGCATCGTGGAAGCCGACGCTTTCGACCGGATCAAGAAGCTGCTGATCGGCAAGGCCGCCAATGGCGGCCCGAACAAGCTGGCCAAGGGCACGGCGATCGACGAGGCCTACCTGGCCACCGTCGAGAAATTCCACTGGTTCGACATCCGTCCGGAAGATGGCGACATCGCCAACCAGCTGGAATCGATCAAGAACTCGCTGGAGCAGACCCGCCACAGCTTCGACCTGCACTTCGAAGAAAAGCGCAAGAAGCTGACCCAAGGCGACGAACTGCCCGCGGGCGTGCTCAAGATGGTCAAGGTTCACCTGGCCGTCAAGCGTCGCCTGCAGCCTGGTGACAAGATGGCCGGCCGCCACGGCAACAAGGGCGTGGTCTCCCGCATCCTGCCCGTCGAAGACATGCCTTACATGGCCGACGGTACCCCTTGCGACGTTTGCTTGAACCCGCTGGGCGTGCCTTCGCGGATGAACGTGGGCCAGGTGCTGGAAGTGCACTTGGGCTGGGCCGGCAAGGGCATTGGCCAGCGCATCGGCGACATGCTGCAGAAGGAATCGGCCACGGCCGAGCTGCGCAAGTTCCTGGATGAGCTGTACAACCAGTCCGGTGGCAAGACCGAAGACCTGTCGCAACTCAATGACGAGGAAGTCCGCGAAATGGCGGGCAACCTGGTCAAGGGCGTGCCTTTCGCAACGCCCGTGTTCGACGGTGCCAAGGAAGCCGAAATCCGCGCCATGCTGCAACTGGCCTACCCGGCCGACATCGCCAAGGCCAAGGGCCTGACGCCGACCCGCACGCAAGCGCAACTGTATGACGGCCGCACCGGCGAGGCTTTCGAGCGCGCCACCACGGTGGGTTACATGCACGTGCTCAAGCTGCACCACTTGGTCGACGACAAGATGCACGCCCGCTCGACCGGTCCTTACTCGCTCGTCACGCAGCAGCCGCTGGGTGGTAAAGCGCAGTTCGGTGGTCAGCGCTTCGGTGAAATGGAAGTGTGGGCCCTGGAAGCGTATGGCGCCTCCTACGTCCTGCAGGAAATGCTCACCGTGAAGTCCGATGACGTGAATGGCCGTACCAAGGTGTACGAGAACATCGTCAAGGGCGAGCACGCGATCGAAGCCGGCATGCCTGAGTCGTTCAACGTTCTTGTCAAGGAAATCCGTTCCTTGGGCATCGACATTGAACTTGAACGCAACTGAACGAAAAGGAATAGAAGACCATGAAAGGTTTACTCGACCTCTTCAAGCAATTCACCCCTGATGAGCATTTCGATGCCATCAAGATCGGCCTCGCCTCGCCGGAGAAAATCCGCAGCTGGTCGTTCGGTGAAGTCAAGAAGCCCGAAACCATCAATTACCGGACTTTCAAGCCCGAGCGTGATGGCCTGTTCTGCGCCAAGATCTTTGGCCCCATCAAGGACTACGAGTGCCTGTGCGGCAAGTACAAGCGCCTGAAGCACCGCGGTGTCATCTGCGAAAAGTGCGGCGTTGAAGTCACGCAGACCAAGGTTCGCCGTGACCGCATGGGTCACATCGACCTGGCGGCGCCGTGCGCGCACATCTGGTTCCTGAAGTCGCTGCCGTCGCGTCTGGGCCTGGTCCTGGACATGACGCTGCGCGACATCGAACGCGTGCTGTACTTCGAAGCCTACGTGGTGGTTGACCCCGGCATGACCCCGCTGAAGAAGTTCAGCATCATGTCCGAGGACGACTACGACACCAAGCGTGTCGAGTACGGTGACGAGTTCATCGCGCTGATGGGCGCCGAAGGCATCCAGAAGCTGCTGGCCGAGATGGACCTGGACGTCGAGATCGAGAAGATCCGCAACGACCAGACCGGCTCCGAGCTGAAGATCAAGAAGAACTCCAAGCGCCTGAAGGTCATGGAAGCCTTCAAGAAGTCGGGCATCAAGCCCAACTGGATGGTGCTGGAAGTGCTGCCCGTGCTGCCACCGGACCTGCGTCCGCTGGTGCCGCTGGATGGTGGCCGCTTCGCCACGTCCGACTTGAACGACCTGTACCGCCGCGTCATCAACCGCAACAACCGCCTGGCGCGCCTGTTGGAGTTGAAGGCCCCGGAAATCATCGTGCGCAACGAAAAGCGCATGCTGCAAGAGTCGGTCGATTCGCTGCTGGACAACGGCCGCCGTGGCAAGGCCATGACGGGCGCCAACAAGCGTGCCTTGAAGTCGCTGGCCGACATGATCAAGGGCAAGAGCGGTCGTTTCCGCCAGAACTTGCTGGGCAAGCGCGTCGACTACTCCGGTCGTTCCGTGATCACCGTGGGCCCGACCCTGAAGCTGCACCAGTGCGGTCTGCCGAAGCTGATGGCGCTTGAGCTGTTCAAGCCCTTCATCTTCTCGCGCCTGGAAGCCATGGGCATCGCCACGACCATCAAGGCCGCCAAGAAGGAAGTCGAATCCGGCACGCCGGTGGTCTGGGACATCCTCGAAGAGGTGATCAAAGAGCACCCCGTGATGCTGAACCGTGCACCTACCCTGCACCGTTTGGGCATCCAGGCTTTCGAGCCCGTGCTGATCGAAGGCAAGGCCATCCAGCTGCACCCGCTGGTGTGCGCCGCCTTCAACGCCGACTTCGACGGTGACCAGATGGCCGTCCACGTCCCGCTCTCGATCGAAGCGCAGATGGAAGCCCGCACGCTGATGCTGGCCTCCAACAACATCCTGTTCCCGGCCAACGGCGAGCCCTCCATCGTCCCGTCGCAAGACGTGGTGCTGGGCCTGTACTACGCCACCCGCGAGCGCATCAATGGCAAGGGCGAAGGCCTGGTCTTCTCCGACCTCATTGAAGTGCAGCGCGCGCTGGACAACCACGTGGTCGAGATCACCGCCAAGATCGCGGTGCGCCTGACCGAGTGGACCCGCGACAAGGAATCCGGCGAGTTCGTGCCCGAGACCAAGCTGGTGGACACGACCGTCGGTCGTGCGCTGTTGTCTGAAATCCTGCCCAAGGGCCTGCCTTTCAGCAACATCAACAAGGCGCTGAAGAAGAAAGAAATTTCTCGCCTGATCAGCACCTCGTTCCGCAAGTGCGGCCTGAAAGAGACCGTCGTGTTCGCCGACAAGCTGCTGCAAAACGGCTTCCGTCTGGCCACGCGCGCCGGCATCTCGATCGCCATCGACGACATGCTGGTGCCCAAGGAAAAGCCCGCTCTGATCGAACGCGCCGAAAAAGAAGTCAAAGAGATCCAACAGCAGTACGTGTCGGGTTTGGTGACCTCCGGTGAGCGCTACAACAAGGTCGTGGACATCTGGGGCAAGACCGGCGACGAAGTCGGCAAGGTCATGATGTCGCAGCTGTCCAAGCAGAAGGTGCTGGACCGCCATGGCAAGGAAGTCGATCAAGAGTCCTTCAACTCCATCTACATGATGGCCGACTCGGGTGCGCGTGGCTCCGCCGCGCAGATCCGCCAGTTGTCCGGCATGCGGGGTCTGATGGCCAAACCTGACGGCTCGATCATTGAAACCCCCATCACGGCGAACTTCCGTGAAGGCCTCAATGTGTTGCAGTACTTCATCTCCACCCACGGTGCGCGTAAAGGCCTGGCCGACACGGCTTTGAAGACCGCGAACTCGGGTTACCTGACACGCCGTCTGGTCGACGTGACGCAAGATCTGGTGGTCACCACCGTTGATTGCGGCACGGACCAAGGCATCGCCACGCGTGCGCTGGTCGAAGGTGGTGAAGTCATCGAATCGTTGCGCGACCGCATCCTGGGTCGTGTGGCGGCCATCGACATCCTGCACCCCGAGAACCAGCTCCTGCTGGTCCCGGCCGGCACCATGCTGGACGAGGACGTGCTGGAAGTGTTCGAAGCCGCTGGCGTCGACGAAGTCAAGGTTCGCACCCCGCTGACTTGCGGCACGCGCTTCGGCCTGTGCGCCAAGTGCTATGGCCGCGACTTGGGCCGTGGCGGTCTGGTGAACACCGGTGAAGCTGTGGGCGTGATCGCCGCGCAGTCCATCGGTGAACCCGGCACGCAGCTGACCATGCGGACCTTCCACATCGGTGGTGCCGCATCGCGCGCCGCCATCGCTTCGAGCGTGGACGCCAAGTCGGATGGCATCATCGGCTTCAATGCCACGATGCGTTACGTCACGAACGGCAAGGGCGAGCTGGTGGTGATTTCGCGTTCCGGCGAAATCATCATCTCCGACCAGCACGGCCGTGAGCGTGAGCGCCACAAGGTGCCTTACGGCGCCCTGTTGAGCGTCAAGGCCGACCAGCAAGTCAAGGTTGGCCTGGTGCTGGCCACCTGGGATCCGCTGACCCGCCCGATCATCACCGAGTTCGCCGGCAAAGCCCGCTTCGAGAACGTCGAAGAAGGCGTGACCGTGGCCAAGCAATTGGACGAAGTGACCGGTCTGTCGACCCTGGTCGTGATCGACCCCAAGCGCCGTGGCGCCGCCAAGGTCATCCGTCCTCAGGTCAAGCTGTTGGACGCCGCTGGTCAGGAAGTCAAGATCCCTGGCACCGACCACGCCGTGACCATCGGCTTCCAGGTCGGTTCGCTGATCCAGATCCGCGACGGCCAGGACCTCTTCCCTGGTGAAGTCCTCGCCCGCATCCCGGTCGAAGGCCAGAAGACCCGTGACATCACCGGCGGTCTGCCGCGTGTGGCCGAGTTGTTCGAAGCCCGCTCGCCCAAGGACAAGGGCACCCTGGCTGAAATCACCGGCACGGTGTCCTTCGGCAAGGAAACCAAGGGCAAGGTCCGCCTGCAGATCACCGACCCCGATGGCGCGGTCCACGAGGAACTCGTGCTCAAGGAAAAGAACATCCTGGTGCACGAAGGCCAAGTGGTCAACAAGGGCGAGTCCATCGTCGACGGTCCCGCGGACCCGCAAGACATCTTGCGCCTGCTGGGCATCGAAGAGCTGGCCCGCTACATCGTCGACGAAGTGCAGGACGTCTACCGTTTGCAAGGCGTGAAGATCAACGACAAGCACATCCAGGTGATCGTTCGCCAGATGCTGCGCCGTGTTCAGATCACCAACCCAGGCGATTCGACCTACATTCCTGGCGAGCAAGTCGAGCGTTCGGAACTGTTGGACACCAACGACCGCCTGCGTTCGGAAGACAAGACCGTGGCCACCTACAGCGACGTGCTGTTGGGCATCACCAAGGCTTCGCTGTCGACCGACTCCTTCATCTCGGCCGCTTCCTTCCAGGAAACGACCCGCGTGCTCACCGAGGCTGCCATCATGGGCAAGCGCGACGATCTGCGTGGCTTGAAGGAAAACGTGATCGTGGGTCGCCTGATCCCCGCCGGTACCGGCCTGGCCTTCCACCAAGCCCGCAAGGCCAAGGAAGAGATGGACGATTCCGAGCGCCGTGCCATCTCCATGCAGGAAGCGCAAGAGCGCGCTGCCATGGAGCTGGCCGCGCTGGAGGAAAGCACGACCGCCGAAGGTGGCGACGAGCAGCCAGCGGCACCCGCTGCCGAGTGATCGATCTGGCGGGCCGTTTCCTTTTCCGGGAAACGGCCTGCTTCACGC
>NZ_JBOHHL010000065.1:0-12045 GCF_050725395.1 Aquabacterium sp.
GCGCCCAGAAAGTTTTTCTCGGTGGTGGCGTGGTACAGGCCGAAGCCACGCATGTCCGCGAGGAATTGCTCGGGGGTGCTGGGGTTCGAAAAGAAACAGGCCGCGGTCAGCCCGGTCGAACAATTCAGGCCCCAACCCGTGAAAACCTTGGCCAGGTCGGAGACGTCGGCCGCGGTGTAGGTTTCCAGGGGCAGTTGCTTGGCATCGGTCTTGAGGCTGCCATCCAGGTTGAGCTGGTACAGGCCGATCGAGAACAGCTGCATGACCTCGCGCGCGAAGTTCTCGTCGGCCACACGCCCGGTGCTCGGGTCTTCTTTCTGATTCTGGAAGTACGACAGGTAGCAGCCCATGACCGGGTGCACGGCCACGGCCTCCAACAGGTCACGGTAGTTGCCAAAGGCCTGACGCCCCAGCATGTCCAGGTAGCCCGCGGCCCCCCGGCTGTAGGCGTTGCTGCCACAACTGTCCGCGGTCGAGACCACGAAAATCTCGGACAAGGCCAGGGCCAAGCGTTGCCTCAATTGGTCGGAGCCGGTCACCGCTTCGCGCCAGAAGCTGCTGGTCACCTCGTCGCTGCTGGCCCGTTGACCCGCGTCCACCTTCATGATGGCGGCGTTGGCCGCGTCCCACGCCATCACGTGCGAGGTCGCGGACAGGGGCGCTTTGAATTGTTCATCCAACCAGGCTTGGTAGCCCACCTGCATCAGGTGCTGAACTTCAGCCTGGGTGGGCCCAAACGTGGCCTGGGTCAGAAAGCGGGTGGCTTCCTGGCGGGTAGGTCGGTTGGCACCACCGGTCGCGCTGGCGCTCGCCGCGCCGGCCGAATGCGTTCCAAGCACGCTCACCGGCTCGGCCGTGGTCTGCGTGGGCCCGGGAGCGGCGCAGTCCTTGCAAACCTCGCCCCCACCGCCGCCACAAGCGACGATGGCCACGCTCGACAAGGCGAACCACAAGGCCACCGCCACCCCCCTTGTCCGCATCAACGTCCAGCATTCAGAACCCATGGCCACATCCACCCACCACATGCAAAACCAAAGCCGAATGATCGGGCTCCGTGGGTTTGTGTGTGCGGAGAAATGACACGCCTCGCCCGGGTATTACGCCTGCTTACGCGAGAGCGGCCGTAGTCATGGCGTCACATGCGCTGACCACAATGGGCTGATGAAGCTCGTTTTCTTTTGCCATCCGCCTTTCATGCGCTCGCAAAGCATGCCGCGCTTCGCCCGCATGATCGGCACGGCCATGCAGGCCAAGGGGCACGAGGTGGATTACTGGGCGCCACAGGCCCTCGTCCATGCCTTGTTCGCCCACACGCGGTTGGCCAAATGGGCCGGCTATGTTGACCAGTACCTGATCTTCCCCCTGCAAGTGCGTTGGCGCCTCATGAAGCAGGACCCAGGCACCCTGTATGTGCTGTGCGATCAGGCCTTGGGCCCCTGGGTTCCCTTGGTGAAGCATTTGCCTCACGTGGTCCACGCCCACGATTTGCTGGCCTTGCGATCGGCCCTGGGCCACATCCCGGAGAACCCCACCTCGGCCACTGGTCGGCTGTACCAGCGCTACATCCGCTGGGGTTTTCAGAAGGCCAGACATTTCATCTGCGTGTCACGCCGCACACAGGACGACTTGGTCGAGCACGGGCGCGTTCAAGCCGAGACCTCCCAAGTGGTCTACAACGGACTGAACCACCCTTACAAGCCACTGGCCCGCGTCCAGGCCATCCAGATGCTGGACCGGGCCGGCCTGACGGGCGGCGCGCGCGGCATGATCCTGCATGTCGGCGGTGGCCAGTGGTACAAGAACACCACCGGTGTCCTGCGCTTGTATGCGCGCTACGCCGCCCGCCACGCCAAGCCTTTGCCACTGTGGATGGTCAGTCCCCCCCCATCTTCGGCCGACACCCTGGCGGCGCTCGCCGAGGTGCCGCCCCAGGGCCGGGTCTTCTTCTACCAAGGCATCGACAACGCCGCGCTGGAGGCCGCCTACTCGATCGCAAGCGCCTTCCTGTTCCCCAGCCTGGCCGAAGGATTCGGCTGGCCCATCGTGGAAGCCCAGGCCTGTGGGTGCCCGGTCATCACCACCAACGATGCGCCCATGAACGAGATCGCCGGCCCTTTGGCCGCCTACCTGCCCTTGTTGCGGGCCGGGGATGACATGGGCGCGTGGGCCGACCATGGCGCGGACGTGCTCGAGGCCACGCTGGCGGCAGACCGCCTCGACCACCACGGCGAGCAACGCCAGCAACGCATGGCCTGGGCAGCGCAGTTCACCACGCACAAGGCCACCGAAAGCTACCTGGCCGTCTACGAGTCGGTGCTGGCGCGTGCATCACGGCAACAACTCACGGCCTGAACGCCATACGGCTCCCCCTGAGTTCATGAACATGACACCGCGCCTTGTCACCATTCGTGACACCAGCGCGGCTTGGGCACGGCGCTGAAGCAATCCCTCCCCTGAAATTGAGACGAGGCATGGTCCGTTCGGACCATGCCTGCTGGCTTGTCACGCCTGTGCGTCGGAAGAAAGAACATCCGTGAAGATCCTCATCTACAGCGCCAATTTCGCCCCCGAGCCCACCGGCATTGGCAAGTACTCCGGAGAGATGGCGGAATGGCTGGTGTCACAGGGACACGACGTGCGCGTGGTCGCCGCACCGCCCTACTACCCCGATTGGAAGATCGCCGAAGGCCATGCCTGGCCGCCTTACCAGCACGAAGTCTGGAAGGGAGCGCGCGTGTGGCGCGCACCCTTGTGGGTGCCATCCCGGCCCGGTGGGCTGAAGCGCATCCTTCACCTGCTGAGCTTCGCAGTCACCTCGCTGCCCGTGATGCTGCGCCAGGTGGGCTGGCGCCCCGACGTGGTCCTGACCGTGGCCCCCGCCTTTGTCTGCGCCCCCATGGGCTGGTTGACGGCGCGACTCTCTGGTGCCCAGGCCTGGCTGCACGTGCAGGACTTCGAGATCGACGTGGCCTTCAAGATGGGCCTCATGGAAGGCCGCTGGCCCCGCCAGGCCTTGTTGTGGGTGGAACGGCGCATGCTGCGGCGCTTCGACGTGGTCTCTTCCATCTCGCGCCGCATGGTGGACCGGCTCCGGAACAAGGGGGTGGACCACGATTGCATCCGGCACTTCCCCAACTGGGTCGACGTCGACAAGGTCCGGCCGCTGGCGCATGTGAGCGCCTACCGCGCCGAACTGGGCATCGCACACAACGCCACGGTGGTGCTGTTCTCGGGCACGCTGAATGGCAAGCAGGGTTTGATGATGATCCCGGAAGCCGCCCGCTTGCTGGGCAACCGCAGCGACATCGAGTTCGTGATCTGTGGCGACGGCGTGATGAAGCCCGAGCTGGAGGCCGCCTGCGCGAACCTGGACAATGTGCGCCTGTTGCCCCTGCAACCCTCTGAACGATTGGGTGAGCTGCTGGGCTTGGCGGACATCCACCTGCTGCCCCAGTGCCCCGAAGCCGAAGACCTGGTCCTGCCCTCCAAACTCTCGGGCATGCTGTCCAGCGGCCGGCCCGTGGTGGCCACTTGCCGTGAGGGCACGGAGATGGCCCACGTGGTGTCGCGTTGCGGCATCGTCGTTCCCCCCGACAACCACGCTGCCCTGGCCGGCGCCATCGAATCGCTGGCCAATCAACCGGCCATTCGCGTGGAACTCGGCCTGCTGGCTCGCCGCTTCGCAGAGGATCACTTGGCCCAGAAGTCAGTGCTCGGCCAATGGCTGCGTCACCTCGACGAATTGCTGGCCCCCCATCCCATCACCATCGATTCTTGAAAATCAGGGGACACCATGAGAATCAACGGACCACTCACTGCCATGGCATTGACCATCAGCGCGGCCTTCAGCGGACAGGCCCTGGCCGGCGCCAGCCCGACAGGCCAAGCCCACATGACGGTGCAGATCGCCGACAGTGCGGGCTACCACTGGAACCTCAACCTGTCGCCATACTCCAGCGTCGATGCCGGAACAGGCGATGTGGGTCTGGACCTCAGCAGCATCACCTCGCCGATCAGCGATGCCTCGGGCCAATGGAGCAAGGGCACCGCCCAAGTCTACGATTCGGACACTGAAAGCTTCGTCCAGGTTGAAGCCATTTCCTGGCACAGCTGGACCATGGCCAATGGCAACACGGGCACGGCCGCATCGAACCCTGACACACCCTGGCGCGCCAGCGTGACCTTCGCGGCCATGGGCAATGTCGACCCCGAGATGTCTTATGGCTTCATTGCCAAGAACAACACCAACACCACGCAGACCTACACGGTCAGCTATGGTGAAAGCATCGTCCCCGAGATCAACGGTGCCTACGCCTTGCACGCCGACATCTCGGGCAGCGTGACCAACCCGGCGGGCACGGGCAGCGTCAGCCTGTCGAACGTGCCTGGCTTTGGCAAGGTCCAGGCGGTCAGGCTTTCGGGCGATGGCGGGTTGACCTTCGTGAATGCTGGCGTGAACGTGGGCAATCCCTACGCTTCAGGCACCGTGGGCAGTCAGCCCTATGGCAACGACAGCGCCGACACCACCGGCATCGGCCACTACAACTACTGGGAGTTCGCCACGCAGTTCCAGCTGTCGGCCAAGGACACCGCCGTGTTGACCGGCTATGCCGAGATCAGCGCGGTGCCCGAGCCTGCGTCGTGGGTCTTGCCTGTGCTGGCACTGGCCGGCTTTGGCGCAGCACGCCTCAGGAAAAACAGCACTTCTTGAGCAGTCAGGGCTTGACGCGGGCCGCGTCAAGCTTGCCACGGTACTCGGCGGCCTGGTTCTCCAGCGTCACACGGGCCGTTTGGAAGAAGGGTTCCTTGGTGGCCATCACGGCACCAAGACCCTTGTTTTCATAGCGCTGGAGCAGCTCTTCGCCCAGCGTCACCAGGGTCGCGTTGTCCTGTCGGCAAACATCGTTTTGCTTGCGCAGGCTCTGATGGCTGGCCTGAAGGCTGCTCAGGGCCTGTTCACCCGAGTGGGCTCGGCCTTGCTGCGCGCTGGCTTCGGTTTTCGAAGCTTCCAATTGTTTTTGCAAGGCCCCGACCTGCTCGCTCAGCTGGTCCCGAGCTTGCTTGAGCGAGGCCACTTCCGCACTCAGACCATGGAGCTTGCGCGCCGAGGCGCCGGCCGAAGCCTTCTGGCTGCTGGCCTCCGACTGGACCGACTTCAAGGTTTGCTCCAGCGCGGCCTTCTCCTGAGAAGACTTGGACTGGGCTTCTTCCAGGGAAGCTTTCTCCTGCTGGACCTGGCGCATCTGCAACTTAAGGCGCTTGAGTTGCTCCTGCTCGCGGTCGCTTGACTGGGCCGAAGCGCTGGACACCGCACCGATCGCCCAGACCACCGCCGCCAGCCAGTGAAGCTTGCCCACCGGGCGGGTTTCAGAAGCGAACATTGAAATCCACCTGCAGGGAATTGACCTTGAACTGCGCATCCTTGAAGTCAGCCGTGTTGTTGATGGGCGAGTCGATGGTTCTGGAAGCCAGGTAGCGCAAGCCCAGGCTGGTGTTGCGGTACAGGCCATAGGTGAAAGCCAGTGCATAGCCTTGCACGTTGGTGCCGCCCAGGCCCATGTCGCTGTCCGTGAAGGCATCGAGCACCGCATCCGACCCCAAGTGACGGTAGGTGGTGGACACCTGCCATTGCCCGGCTTCGCGGACCTCGGCCGCGCCAAATGCCAGCCTGAACTGGTAACCCGTGTCGCTGCCGCCAGGGTCCAACGCCAAGCCGGAGCGTCGGCGGAAATCTCCGGCGTCGAATGCCGTGTTTTTCACGTATTCGGCGGACAGCAAGAGGCTGTAGGGACTGAAATGGGTGAGCTCCGCCGAGGCGGTCAAGGTCAGGGGCCTGAACTGGTAGGCCAGACCCCAGATGGGCGTCTCGGTGTCGGGAATGCTCGGGTTGGTCTCGAACAAGGTATTGCCCTTCTGGCGCAAACCCGACGAGTACTCGTACTGACCGTAGGTCAGGCCTGGCAAGACCTGCGCAGACAAGCCGTCGTAGCGGTAGTCATTGTCCTGATGGCCTTCCAGATTCTTGTAGCTGTAGTAGGCCAGCCCGAATTTCAACCTGGTGCGCGTGGCAGGACTCCAGGCAGCCCCGAGTTGCGCACCATACAGCCAACGCCCACCTCGCGCGGGAGGGGAGCTTTCGCGCAAGGGGAAGGCACCCAGCGTGGCGAAGGGCTCGAAGCCAGGTTGCTCCGGACGTGCCCAGCGCGCGGTGGCGGCCAGGCCTTCGAAGTTCAGGTTCTCGTTCCAGACCATGTCGGTGCTGAACCACGGATTGGGAAGCCGGCCAGCCTGAACGCTCAGCCAATCGACAGGATCGACCCTCACATAGGCCCGGTCCACCAACAATGGGTACTTGTTGAAATTCTGACCCAGCGTCTGGTTGGTGGAGACTCGGTCGGTGCCATTGCCCGTGGCCAAGCGCACGCCCACGCCCACTTCATCGGTCACCTTGGCGCTCAGGCCCAGCCTCAGGCGCAGGCGTTCACGGTCCCGGCTGTCCAGCGTGGAGCCCGTGGCCACCGGATTGCTGATGGAAGTGAACGACCCGAAATCCGCCGCACGCGTCGTACCCAAGTTGTCACCTTCACTTTGAAGGTAGTTCGAAGGTGGGGCATTGCCACTGCCAGGATGGTCAGTCTGGTAGCGGAAACGGAAATCGCCATCGATCTTGATGCGGTCCACCCAGGCAGGCACGGCATTGGGCACGCCCCAGCGCTCGGCGCGGGCCTGGGTCAACACTTCTTCCTTGACCTCGTTGCGGATCTGGGCCTTCATGGCGTCGGACACATAGGGCACGCGTTGCACCGGTTTGGCCGTGGCCGTGCCTGCCGGCACCGTCCCACTGGAGGACTGCGCTTGCTTGAGCATGCCATCGGCCACCTCGCGGGTCAGCACGCCCTTGTCGACCAACGCGTTGATCAAACCCAGTGTGGTCTGGCGCAAAGCTTCCAGAGATTCGCGTTCATCGGCGTGCGCCACCGTCGTGGCCAAGGCCAGACTCAAAGCCGTGAGGGTCGGCCACCATTTCTTGGTCAAGGTACTCATGTCAACTTCAGGTTCAACCGGTCATCCGGTTGGTGATGCGTAGGCGGATGGGCTGGGGAAGGTTGGAGGGCACGTCGCTCATGGCCGGCAACTGGGTGAACGCCTGTTTGAGCGCCTCGTCGGTCTTGTCGTCGCCCGAGGGCGAGGCCAGTTCGACGCGCAACTCTCCCGCCGGGGTCAACCACACGCGCACGTTCACCCGGTAGTCGCCCAACTTGATGCCGTTGTTGCGGGCCAGACTGGCCTGGATGTGGCGTTGCAGTTGCGACGCGAAGAGCGAAAACTGAAGGCGGTTGCCACCGCCATTGCCGGTGCCGATCTCGCCACCTTTGTATTCGCTGGACACCTGCCCCGAGGCGAAGGCACTCGGCCCGTCGCCAGCAGGGCCGTCCATCTTCAACTGCTGCGGCTCGGGGCTGGCCTGCTGCACCTTGGGCTGATCCTGCTGCGGTTGCGGCTTGGTTTCCTGTTTCTCGGGCTCAGGAGGCTTCTCGACCTTGGGTGGCGGCGGTGGCGGCGTGTCGGGCAGCACGGCGATCTTCACGGTCTGGCGCTTGGGCCCGCCCACGTTCTTCTTGAAGCCCGTGGCCGCCCAGTATCCGGCCCAGGACAGGAGCAACACGCCCACCAAAGCCGCGATCCACCGACCTGTGGATTTCTTGTCTGCCTGGCTCATGATCAGGTCCCGATGCGTGAAGTGACCAGGCCCATCGGCACCTCGATCCGATTGCACAGGTCGATGATGGCCACCACTTTCGCGTACTGGGCGCGGGCATCGCCCTTGATGGCCACGCTCATCTTCGGATCACGGGCTTTGGCCTGAACCAGCTGCGACTCCAGATCGACCAGGCTCACCGTGACGCCATTGATCATCAGACCACCGTCGGGCATGACCTGCACCACCTTCAACTCATGCTTCTCGGTGCTGGGCTTGTTGCTCGGTTTTGGCATGCTGACGTGCAGGCCCTGAACCGATGCGGTGGTCATCAGGATGAACACCACGAGGAGCACATAGGCCAGGTCCAGCATGGGGGTCACATTGATGGAGTCATAGGGCTTGGTCTGGTCTTGAACTTTCATGGCCAACACTCCTGATTCACTGCACGCGCTTGGTCGCCAGCCCGATTTCGGTGATGTCCAGGCGCTTGGCAATCTCCAGCACCTCCATCACCTTGTCGTACTGCGTGGCCGCGTCTGCCTTGAGCACCACCGGCAGATTGGGGTTGGCCGCTTTGTATTGGGCCAAAGTCGATTGGAGCTGGTCCATGCTCACCGGGTAGGCGTCCAGGTAGACCTGGCCATCGGCCGTGATGGTGATGCCCTTGGTTTGCGGCTTGGCCAGGTTGTTCGCGGCTTGCGTCAACGGTGCTTGCACCTTGATGCCCTGCACGGAGGCCGTGGTCATGATGATGAACACCACCAACAGCACATAGGCCAGGTCCAGCATCGGCGTGACGTTGATCTCGTCATACGGCTGGTTGCCTTCTTTGATGTCGGCGGACATGGCGATTCAGCTCAGCGAGCGCCGTGGATCTCAGCCACGCGGGTCACATACTCATCGATGAAGATCTGCATGTCCGAGGAGATGTTCTTGATGCGCGAGGCGAGGTAGTTGTAGCCGAACAGCGCCGGGATCGCGACCGCCAGACCGGCCACCGTGGCCAGCAATGCCGCGGCAATGCCGGGCGCGATGGCGTTGACGTTGACATCACCCGCAGCAGCGATGGCCGCGAAGGTGATCATCACGCCCACCACCGTCCCCAACAACCCGAGGAAAGGCCCCCCCGCGATGGCAATGGTGAGCAGCACGATGTTCGAGTTGAGATCCTGGCTTTCGCGCACGAGGTCGGCGTCGATGGCCGCCTTGACCGCATCGATGGAGGCGCCTGACAAAGGCTTGGACCCAACCTTGCCCACGTCTCGCTTCTTCAGCTCGTGCAGGCCGGCGGCGTACAAGCGCTGCAAGGACGAGTGTTCCAGGCCCTTGGCTTGAACGGCCATCACGTCACTCGCATCCCGGAACATTTTCAGGAACAGGCGGTTCTGCTTGTCGGCGCGCCCCACGTACACGGCCTTGACATACATCACCCAAACCGAGATCACGAACATCACGGCCAGGATGCCGATGACGACCCAGGCATCCACTGTCAGGTTGCCCACGAGGATGCCGAAGTAACCCGGCTCGCCGCCCTCTTCCTTGGCGCTGTCCTCGGTCTGCCCCACCGCAACCACGAGCTTGGCGTCCGCGCTTTGCGCCGCGTGGGCGAACCTGAGCCAGTCCGCGCTTCGAACCGTGGAAGCGACCTCGATCTGGTCCACCAGGCCGGTCAGGCCTTGACCCACCGTCAAAGGACCCTCGATGGCCGGCGCATCGGCGGGCAGGTCTGTCTGTGCAGCCTGTGCCCCGTTCACGTACAAGGTCAGCTTGCCAGCGCCCACGGTCACGGCCACGTGGGCCCAGGACGAGGCTGGAAGCTCGCCGCCGGATGCCTGGGCCTTGCCCAAGGCCGCTGACAATTTGCCGGTCCCCAGGTTCACCTGCAAGGGGCCTTGCCTCAGCACAGCACCGGTGGTCGTCTCGGGTTTCACCCAAAGGCTGACGCTGTAAGGCCCGATCGCGGGCGCCTTCAGCTTGTCGCTGGCAGGCAGGGTCAATGCCTTCTGCCCATCCAGGCGGGCGGCGGCACCGATCAGGCCCGTGGTCTCACGGAGCACCGGCTCGGCGGTCTTGATCACGCCCGTTGCGTCGGCCGCAGGGCCGTCTTTCTCAGCGAAGGTCAAGGCCGCAGCCATGGCGCCATCGAACAGCGCGGGTCCGGCACTGCCGGCCTCGGCCTTCTCATTGCCGGCATAGAGGTAGACCAGGTTCTTGTCGGTGCCCGGCGCCACGCTGGGCAGTTGAACCCAGACCACGGCCAGTTCATTGGCGCCGTCAAAACGCTCCACCCAGAACTTCAAAGGCGTTTTGTCGTCCGCGGACACCACGCGCAAATCGCTGCCATCGGGTTTGGCCGACAGGAAATCGAAGTTGCCCGAGTGCAAACGCAATGGCACCACCGTGCCTGACAGGGCTTCCTTGGTTTCAATGCCTTGGGACGTGGTGTTGAGCGTCACCCTGGTGCGGTGCTTGAAACCAGCATCCCACCACGCATGCGCAGAGGTGGACAACATGCCACCGCACAAAACGGCCAACAGCCACGATTTTTTAACAGCGTTCATGACACCCAACAAGACTCGGTACAGCCTTCCATTGTCGAAAGCTCATGTGTCGCGACTGTGAAAATTGGCATCCCACGCTCATCTCACGCAGTTCTTCTTTGGACAGTCCTTGGTCTCGTCGTCCTTGGCCTTGGAGGGCACGGGATCGCCCGCGCCCGGCGCGTTGTCTTGGTCACCCAAGCCCAGCAATTCCACGGTCAGCAAAGAGCCCCGCTCCTTGGCCTTGCCCCGAGAAGCGGCTTCGGCCGCCACGGCTTCGCCAGCGGCCGCCTCGGTGCCCAAACCACTGTTGACCGACAGGTTGACCGTCACCGTGGGTGGTGGTGCCTGGCCCTTGACCGGGCCTTGCACGTTGTCGGCGCCCAGCACCTTGCCCGGCAGGTTCACCGTGGGACCTTGGATGTAGGCATCCAGCGCCCGGACCTCGTGCGGCGGCGGCGCCAGCAAGCTCACCGCCCCTTCGGAACTGCCATCCTGGTTCTTGAGGATGCCGATGCCACTGCCCGTGGTGACGGCCGGTGACACGAAGGTGACCACACCGGTCAGAGGATCCTTCACAGCGACGGGTGGCGGCACGGTCACATCGGTGTTGGAACCGCGTCCCGCGTCGATGTCGCCCTGGCCGGTGTACACCAGCAGGTCACCCGAGCCCACCACAAAGGCCTTCTGGGAGTTGACCTGGAAATCACCACTCGACAGCGAGCGGATGCTGCCACCGGCGTAAGCCACCAGACCGCGCGTGGCCGCTTCCAGCTTGTCTTTCTCCGTGGAGGTGCTCAGCCCCACCAGCACTTGCCCACCTGGCGCGAACAGGTCGATGCCGCCATGCGTGCGGTCACCCTTGCCTTGCGTGTAGATTTTGCTGCCGGCCAGGTCGATGTCGCCCGAGAATTTGAAGCCGGCGCCCAGCCCGGCCAAATCGATGGCCCGGGCAATCTGATCCCAGACCACCTGACGGGCGGCTTCTCGCCTGGCATTCTCGGCAGCGTTGTCGGACAGCGCGATGCCGGATACCACGTCGCCCAGGCGCTGCACCTCCTTCATCACCACGTCGTCCTTGAACTGGCGGAAACGGATGGAGGTGTAGTCGGTGGCCTTCACACCGGCGGCCTTGGCCGCAGCGACCCACGCCTGTTGGTAAGGCGCTGGCACCCCAGCTTGGTCGGATTGGACATAGGTGGCCACGAAGCGGGGCGTGAAAACGTATTGGTCCGCGAAGCTGACCTGGTGGTCCATGCTCATGCCCCGGAAGTGGTCCAAGGCCTGCTCATAGCTCAGGTCGGAGACCTTGAGGGTCTTCTGCACGAAGGTGACCAGGTCGGCGCGCGTCGATTCGTCCGTCATGAACTGGCTGGCCAGCGCCTCCACGTCCACTTGCTTACGGGCACCGGCCATGACCCGGATGTGCGCGCCCTGTTCCGGCAGCGCCGCGTTCGACAGCTTGCCCGAGGTCTCGATGCCGCCGGACACCGAGAGGTCCAGATTGCGACCGGCTTCGACCTGCAATTCGCCCAGACCGCCGACCTGGATCAAGCCGTCCGTCCGCGAGGTCGCGGCCAGGCCAATGAAGTTACCCCCCGCCGAGATGCGCGTCACATCGCTGTCCCGGAAATGCTGCCCGGTGTAGGCCAGGTCTTTGATGTCGCCACCGGCACTGATGTCAGCCGCCTTGGGGATGCTGAGGCCATTGCCACCCGATACCACCAGATCTTGGCCCGCGTGCACCCAAGCCGCCTGGCTGTCGTCCTGGTGCAGCGTGCTGGCGTGGTTGACCGTGTTGAG
>NZ_JBOHHL010000066.1:0-11934 GCF_050725395.1 Aquabacterium sp.
GCGTTTCTTACCGTGGCACGGCCTACAAAGGCTGGCAAAGCCAGGCCGGCGGAGGCACGGTCCAGGATGCGCTGGAGACGGCCTTGTCGGCCTTCGCCACGCACCCGATCCGGGCCGTGTGCGCGGGTCGAACCGACTCCGGCGTGCATGGCATCAACCAGGTGGTGCACCTGGACACGCCCCTGCACCGCGAGCCTTTTTCATGGGTGAGGGGCACCAATGCCTTCCTGCCTCCCGACATCGCCGTGCAATGGGCCGCCGAGGTGCCCCATGACTTCCACGCGCGCCAAAGTGCCATCGGGCGGCGCTACACCTACATCCTGCTCGAGGCGCCCGTGCGCCCCGCGCTCGAATCAGGGCAGGTGGGCTGGGTCTTCAGGCCGCTCGACCATGCCGCCATGGTAGACGCCAGCGCCTGTTTGATTGGCGAGCACGATTTCAGCTCCTTCAGGTCGTCCCAGTGCCAGTCGCCCACGCCCGTCAAGCACCTGCGCGAGATCAGCATCCGCCGTTGTGGCGGCGCCCCGCAGCCATCCGCCGCCCCGACGAGGGCCGGTGTCGACAGCCGCGGCATCCTCGGGCCAGGAGCCGAGGGCGTTTATTGGCGTTTCGACTTCGAAGGCAAGGCCTTCCTGCACCACATGATTCGCAACCTCATGGGCTGCCTGGTGGCGGTGGGCACGGGTGCCCAGCCCGTGTCTTGGATGCAAGCGGTGCTCGACGCCCGCGACCGCAGGGTGGCCGCGCCCACCTTTGCCCCCGAAGGCTTGTATTTTTTGGGGCCGCGCTACGATGAGCGCTGGGGCCTTCCTTCGGACGTCCCTGCCTTCCACTGGCTTCCTGACTGACCGGACACGGAGATGACCCCTTTTCGCGCACCACCTGCCGACCACCGCACCCGCATCAAGATTTGCGGACTCACGCGCGAAACCGACGTGAACGTTGCGGTGGACGCAGGTGTCGACGCCGTCGGTTTCGTGCTGTATGAAAAAAGCCCCCGCCATGTGACATTGGACCGGGCCGTGACCCTGGCACGGCAGTTGCCGCCTTTTGTGACACCGGTGCTTTTGCTGGTCAATGCGGAGGCCTCTTTCGTGAGTGAAGCCATTGCCCGCCTGCCCCAGGCCTTGTTGCAGTTCCACGGCGACGAAACGCCCGACCAATGCGAGCAGTCTGGACACCCTTACATCAGGGCCGCCCGGATGGCAAGCGGTTTCAATTTGTTAGACTTCGCCCAGCGGTTTGCCAACGCCCAGGCCATGCTGGTCGATGCCCATGTGGAAGGGTACGGGGGGGGCGGCAAGCTGTTCGATTGGTCTTTGTTGCCTTCAGGCCTGCCGTGCCCCATGATCCTGTCGGCGGGGTTGAACCCCGACAATGTGACCGATGGCGTGCGTCAGGTGCGGCCCTGGGCCGTGGATGTGAGTTCGGGCGTGGAAGCGGCCAAGGGCATCAAGGATGCCGTGCTGATGCGCCAGTTCTGTCAGGCCGTGCGTGCGGCCGATCGGCAAAGTGCCGAAACCGGGTTTTTTTAGAGAGCTATGCTGAATTATCAACAGCCCGACGCCAAGGGCCATTTCGGTCCTTACGGCGGCACCTTCGTTTCCGAAACGCTGATCTACGCGCTGGAAGAGCTCAAGAACGCCTATGAGCACTACCGCAACGATCCCGCTTTCATCGCCGAATTCAAGCGCGAGTTGGCCGACTTCGTGGGCCGCCCCAGCCCCGTCTACCACGCTGAGCGCCTGAGCCGCGAGTTGGGCGGCGCCCAGATCTACTTGAAGCGCGAAGACCTGAACCACACCGGCGCGCACAAGGTCAACAACACCATTGGCCAGGCTTTGCTGGCCAAGCGCATGGGCAAGCCCCGCGTCATCGCCGAAACCGGCGCCGGCCAGCATGGCGTGGCCACCGCCACCATCTGCGCCCGCTATGGCATGGAATGCGTGGTCTACATGGGCTCGGAAGACGTCAAGCGCCAGTCGCCCAATGTGTACCGCATGCATTTGCTGGGTGCCAAGGTGGTGCCGGTCGATTCTGGCAGCCGGACGCTGAAAGACGCGTTGAACGAAGCCATGCGCGACTGGGTGACCAACGTCGAGAACACCTTCTACATCATCGGCACGGTGGCGGGCCCGTCCCCTTACCCGGCCATGGTGCGGGACTTCCAGAGCGTGATCGGCGAAGAGTGCCTCACGCAGATGCCCACCAAGATCGGCCGCCAGCCCGATGCCGTCATCGCCTGCGTGGGCGGTGGCAGCAACGCCATGGGCATCTTCTACCCCTACATCCCGCACGAAGCCACGCGCCTGATCGGCGTGGAAGCGGCGGGCGAGGGGGCCAACAGCGGCAAGCATTCGATGTCACTGCAATTGGGCGTGCCGGGCGTGCTGCACGGCAACCGCACCTACCTGTTGCAGGATGAAAACGGCCAGATCACCGAGACGCATTCGATCTCGGCCGGCCTGGACTACCCCGGCGTGGGCCCCGAGCATGCCTACCTGAAGGACATCGGCCGTGCCGAATACGTCGGCATCACCGACAAGGAGGCGCTGGAGGCTTTCCACCGCTTGTGCCGCACCGAAGGCATCATCCCGGCGCTGGAATCCAGCCACGCCGTGGCCCACGCCATGAAGCTGGCCCCGACCATGCGCGCCGACCAGCACATCCTGGTCAACCTGTCCGGCCGTGGCGACAAGGACATCGGCACCGTGGCCGACCTGTCGGGCACCGAGTTCTACGACCGCCCGTCGCAGCGCGGCGTGACCGTCAAGGGCGCCCCATGCGAAGGCAAGGCATGAGCATCAGTAACCGCATCGACGCCACTTTTGCCACCCTGCGCGACCAAGGCCGCAAGGCCCTGATCCCCTACATCACCTGCGGCGATCCCTTCCCCGAACTGACGCCCGAGTTGATGTGGGCCATGGCCGACGCCGGTGCCGACGTGATCGAGCTGGGTGTGCCCTTCAGCGACCCCATGGCCGATGGCCCGGTGATCCAGAAGGCGGCCGAGCGTGCCTTGCTCAAGGGCATCTCGCTCAAGCACGTGTTGGCCGACGTCCAGCGCTTCCGCGAGCGCAACGCCACCACGCCCGTCGTGCTGATGGGCTACGCCAACCCGATCGAGGCCTACGACCACCGCCTGGGCGAGGGCGCCTTCGTGAAGGACGCCAAGGCCGTGGGCGTCGATGGCGTGCTGGTCGTCGACTACCCGCCGGAAGAGTGCGAAGAGTTCGCCGCGCGCTTGAACGCGGTCGATCTGGCCCCCATTTTCTTGCTGGCGCCCACCTCGACCGAAGAGCGCATGGCGCAGGTCGGCAAGGTGGCCAGTGGTTATGTGTATTACGTGTCGCTCAAGGGCGTGACCGGCGCAGGCCACCTGGACACCGACGCGGTGGCCCGGATGGTGCCGCTGATCAAGTCCCATGTGAACACGCCCGTCGGCGTGGGTTTCGGCATCCGCGATGCTGACACCGCGAAGGCGGTGGCCGCGGTGTCCGACGCCGTGGTGATTGGTTCGCGCATCGTGCAATTGCTGGAAACGCAATCGCCCGAGACCGTGGTGAAGGCCGCCAGTGATTTCATCTCCGAGATCCGCACGGCCCTGGATTCCTTGAAAGGAGCCTGACATGAGCTGGCTTGAAAAACTGCTTCCGCCCAAGATTCAACCCACCGACCCGTCCGAGCGTCGGCAGGTGCCCGAGGGCCTGTGGGTCAAGTGCCCATCGTGCGAAACGGTGCTCTACAAGAACGACCTCGAAGCCAATGTGAACGTGTGCCCCAAGTGCGGCCACCACCACCGCATTGGCGCGCGCGCCCGCCTGGACGCCTTCCTGGATGCCGAAGGCCGCTTCGAACTCGGCCAGGAAGTCCTGCCGGTCGATGCCCTGAAGTTCAAGGACAACAAGAAATACCCAGATCGCCTGAAGCAAGGCATGGAGGCCACCGGCGAGACCGATGCCCTGGTGGTGATCGGCGGCTCGGTGCACAGCATCCCCATCATGGCGGCCTGCTTCGAGTTCGACTTCATGGGCGGATCGATGGGCTCCGTGGTGGGCGAGCGCTTCGTGCGTGGCGTCGAGGCCGCGGTCGAGCAGAAGATGCCTTTCGTGTCCTTCACGGCCACGGGCGGCGCGCGCATGCAGGAAGGCCTGCTGAGCCTGATGCAGATGGCCAAGACCAACGCGTCGCTGACTTTGCTGGCCAAGGCCAAGTTGCCCTACATCAGCGTGCTGACCGACCCCACCATGGGCGGCGTCTCGGCCAGCTTCGCCTTCATGGGCGACATCGTGATCGCCGAACCCAAGGCCCTGATCGGCTTTGCCGGTCCGCGCGTGATCGAGAACACCGTGCGCGAGAAGCTGCCCGAGGGCTTCCAGCGTTCGGAATTTTTGATGCAGAAGGGCGGTGTCGACATGATCATCGACCGCCGTGAACTGCGCTTGGTGATCGCCCGCTCGCTGGCCATGCTGCTGCGCCAGCCGGTGGATGCCCTGGTGGTCTGAGAAAGCCCAGCCCCCGCCTTTTTCTCCGATCCATCCCACCATGCGGGCTGCGCTGTTTGCAGCCCGTTGTGTTTTCTGGCGCGATCTGATTTGTCATGAGCCCCTCTGCCGACGCCCCCCAAGATTTTTCCTCCCGCCCCACCACGCTGGCCGGCTGGCTGGCGCATTGCGAAGGGCTGCATCCCGTCACCATCGACCTGGGGCTGGAGCGTGTGTCGCAAGTCTGGCAGCGCATGGGTGTCACCCTGGGTACGCCCTGTGGCAGCGGCGAAGCGCAGGACACGGCGGCACCCGTGGTGTTCACCGTGGCGGGCACCAATGGCAAGGGCTCGACCTGCGCCATGATCGAGAACATCCTGCTGTCGGCGGGCTTCAAGGTGGGCGTGTATGGTTCGCCCCACCTGGTGCATTTCGAAGAGCGTTGCCGTGTGATGGGCGTGCCGGTCAAGGCCGATGAGTTGTTGCCCCACTTCGCGGCGGTGGAAGACGCCCGGGGTGAGCTGGCGCTGACTTATTTCGAGTTCACCACCCTGGCCATCATGCGCCTGCTGGCGCTGGCAGGCCTGGACGCGGTGGTCC
The DNA here is from genome assembly GCF_050725395.1 of Aquabacterium sp. Classification (GTDB taxonomy): domain Bacteria; phylum Pseudomonadota; class Gammaproteobacteria; order Burkholderiales; family Burkholderiaceae_C; genus Aquabacterium. Next base: position 5,085 of record NZ_JBOHHL010000066.1, read on the forward strand.
TGGAAGTGGGCCTGGGCGGCCGCCTGGACGCCGTCAACGTGGTGGACGCCGATTGCTCGGTCATCACCAGCATCGACCTGGACCACATGGACTACCTGGGCCCCGACCGCGAGGCCATTGGCCGCGAGAAGGCGGGCATCCTGCGTGCGGGGCGCCCCGCCATCGTGTCGGATCCACAGCCACCGCAAAGCGTGGTCGATCATGCGCAAGCGTTGGGCGCCGACCTGTGGCTGTTCGCGCGCGATTTCAACTATTCGGGCGACCGGCAGCAGTGGTCGTGGGGCGGGCGCGAGAAGCGCTTCAATGGCATGGCCTACCCTTCGCTGCGCGGTGTCAATCAATTATTGAACGCCTCGGGCGTGCTGGCCGCATTGGAGGCCATGCGCCTGCGCCTGCCGGTGTCGGCGCAAGCGGTGCGCACGGGCCTGGCCACGGTGGAATTGCCGGGCCGCTTCCAGATCATCCCTGGTCAGCCCACCTTGATCCTGGACGTGGCGCACAACCCCCACGCGGCGGCCACCCTGGCGGCCAACCTGGACCAGATGGGCTTTTCGCCCCGGACTCACGCGGTCTGGGGCGCCATGTCCGACAAGGACCTGGCTGGCATGGTGGCCAAATTGACCCAGGTGGTCGACGCCTGGTATTGCTGTGAGTTGCCCACCGACCGGGCGGCGAGCGCATCGCAATTGGCCGATGTCGTGCGCGCCATTTCTGGCCAAAGCACCTCGCTGGTTCGCCAGCAACCCACGATCACCACCCACGCCGATCCGATGGCCGGGCTGCATGCCGCGCTGGCGGCGGCGGGCCCCACGGATAGAATCGTGGTCTTTGGTTCATTCTTCACCGTGGGCGGTGTTTTGCACGAGGGCTTGCCCCGGCTGAACGCGCCCCACCTGCAATCCTGATCGACCCACCAGGCCACCCACCGAGCATGCCGCTGCCTTCGTTTTTACAGCGCCTCCGCCAGCGATCCATGGCCTCTGGGGCTGATGCGCCCTTGCCGCTGTCGTCGGCCGACATCGAGGTGGCCCGGGTGCGTGCTCGCCGCCGCCTGGTGGGCATGGTGGTGCTGGTCGGCGTCGGCGTGGTGGGTCTGCCCTGGTTGTTCGAGACCCAGCCGCGTCCGCTGAACCCGGATGTGCAGGTGGTGTCCGCCGTGGCGCCGCATGGCGGCGGCCCCGCCGGTGCTTCCGGCAGCAAGCCATCCATTGCCGCGGTGACCGTGCCAGTCGATCCGGCCCCGGTCATCGAAGAAGAAGTGATCGAAGAGCCCGCCAAGCCGGCCGCCAGCCAGCCGGTGGCCACCCGCCCCAGCGCGCCCACGTCGGTGGTGACCCCGAAGCCCGCGCCAACGCGTTCGCCGGCATCGTCACCGGGGGGCAACAACGGCAAGCCGGCTGCCCGTGAGGCCGTCGGCAAGCCCCCGGCACCTGCCGAGACCGCCGCCAGCAAGGATGCCGCGCGTGCCAGGGCCCTGCTCGATGGCAAGCCGCCCACCATCGTCAAACCCGCCGCGACGACCACGGCCCAAGACAAGGCCAAGCCTGCGTCCGATGCCGCCAACACCCGCTACGTGGTGCAGATCGGTGCGTTTTCGGACGCGCCAGCCGCGCGTGAAGTGCGCCTGAAGGCCGAGCGCGCTGGCGTCAAGACCTACACCCAGGAGGTCACCGTCAACGGCGGCAAGAAGATCCGCGTCCGCGTGGGCCCCTATGCCACCAAAGCCGAAGCTGACAAGGCCGTGGACACATTGCGCAAGGCGGGGATGAGCAGCGCCCTGTTGACCTTGTGACCGAGGCCTTGGGCAGCAGCGCCTGGACGCTGGTCGACGTCGCTCTGGCCCTGGGCTTGCTGCTGTCGATCATCGTGGGTGCCTGGCGGGGTTTCGCGACCGAGGTGCTGGCCTTGCTGGGCTGGGCAGTGGCTTACTTCGCGGCCCAGTGGTACGGGCCGCAAGCCGCGGCCATGGTGCCTGTGGGTGAGACTGGTTCTCGTTTGAACCTGATCGCCGGCATGCTGGTGGTATTTGTGCTGGCCTGGCTGGTCTGGGCCTTGATTTCCTGGGCGGTCGCACAAATGATCAAAGCATCGGTGCTCAGCGGACCAGACCGGTTGCTGGGCGCCGGTTTTGGTCTGGTGCGCGGTGTGCTGGTGGCCCTGATCGTGTGCACCGTGGTCAGCATGACGCCGGTGCAGCAATGGGCGCCGTGGCATGCGTCACGCGGCGTGGCGGGGTTACAAATTTTGCTGACAGGCTTGAAGCCTGTTCTGCCCGAGCAGGTGGTCAAATTCCTGCCCGAGCAGCCTTGAATTGAATTTGCGTAGTTTTGCGGAAGAGGTGAACCATGTGCGGCATCGTCGGTGTGATTTCGAAGACGCCTGTCAACCAACTGATCTATGACGCCTTGCTGCTGCTGCAGCACCGGGGTCAGGACGCCGCCGGCATCGTGACCGCCGGGCCGGATGCACTGGGGCGCAAGTTCTTCATGCACAAGGCACGCGGCATGGTGAAGGACGTGTTCCGCACCCGCAACATGCGCGCGCTGCCGGGCACGGTCGGCCTGGGCCAGGTGCGTTACCCCACCGCCGGCAACGCCTTCAACGAAGAAGAGGCCCAGCCCTTCTACGTGAACGCGCCGTTTGGCCTGGTGCTGGTGCACAACGGCAACCTCACCAACGCGCACGGCTTGAAGCGTGAGCTGTTCGAGATCGACCGCCGTCACATCAACACCGAGAGCGATTCGGAAGTGCTGCTCAACGTGCTGGCGCACGAACTGGAGCGCGTGGGCATCAAGGGCCCGCTGACACCCGAAGCCGTGTTCACCGCCGTGCGCGCCGTGCACAAGCGCATCAAGGGCTCGTACGCCGTGATCTGCCTGATCGCCGGTCATGGCCTGCTGGCCTTCCGCGACCCCTACGGCATCCGCCCCCTGTGCTACGGTGTGGCCGACCTGCCCGAAGGCCCCACCGTGATGGTCTCGAGCGAATCCGTGGCCCTGGAAGGCACCAGCCACAAGTTCGTGCGCGACGTGAAGCCCGGCGAGGCCCTGTTCATCGACCTGAACGGCCAGGTCCACGCCGAGCAATGCGCCGAGCACCCCGTGCTCAACCCCTGCATGTTCGAGTACGTCTATTTGGCGCGCCCGGATTCGGTCATGGACGGCATCTCGGTCTACCAGGCGCGTTTGAACATGGGCGAAACCCTGGCGCAGCGCGTCATCTCGACCATGCCCCCGTCCGAGATCGACGTGGTCATTCCGATCCCCGAATCCAGCCGTCCATCCGCCATGCAACTGGCGCAAAAGCTGGGCAAGCCCTACCGCGAAGGCTTCGTCAAGAACCGCTACGTGGGCCGCACCTTCATCATGCCGGGGCAGGGCGTGCGCAAGAAATCCGTGCGCCAGAAGCTCAATGCCATCAGCATGGAATTCAAGGGCCGCAACGTGCTGCTGGTCGACGATTCCATCGTGCGTGGCACCACGTCGAAAGAGATCGTGCAGATGGCGCGCGAAGCCGGCGCCAACAAGGTCTACCTGGCCTCGGCCGCGCCGCCGGTGCGCTTCCCCAATGTGTACGGGATCGACATGCCCACCAAGGAAGAGCTGGTCGCGCACAACCGCAACGTCGAAGAGATCCGCCAGATCATCGGCTGCGATGCGCTGATCTACCAGGACGTGGACGCGATGAAGAAGGTTGTGGCCAAGCTGAACCCGAACATCAAGAGCTTCGAGGCCTCGTGCTTCGATGGCACCTACATCACGGGTGATGTCAGCGCCGAAGACTTCGCGGCCATCGAATCGCAACGCCTGACGCAAAAGGGCGAGGACGATGCCGACCATTCGCGCCTGGCCTTGCAGCACACGCCGGACTGAGCCCGACCATGAGCACGCCCGATCCCAAGCCCGAGAAGAAGCGCCTGCCGCGCAAAGAGTTTGCGCCCGACGTCCGCCTGGAAACCCTGGCCGTGCGCGAAGGCCTGCCGGCCACCGAGTGGGGTGAGAACTCCGAAGGGCTGTTCCTGACCAGCAGCTTCAACCACCCGGACGCGGCCACGGCGGCGGCGCGTTTCGCCAACGAAGAAGAAGCCTTCGTCTACACGCGCTTCTCCAACCCGACCACGATGATGTTCGAGCGCCGCCTGGCCGCGCTCGAAGGCACCGAGGCCGCCATTGCCACCTCCAGCGGCATGTCGGCCATCATGCTGTTGGTGATGGGCTTGCTGAAAGCGGGCGACCACGTGGTGTGTTCGCGCAGCGTGTTCGGCTCGACGATCAAGCTGCTGCAGGGCGAGTTCGGCAAGTTCGGGGTGCAGACCACCTTCGTGTCGCAGACCGATGTGGCCGAGTGGCGCGCGGCCATCAAACCCAACACCAAGCTGCTGTTCGCCGAGACGCCCAGCAACCCGCTGACCGAGGTCTGCGACATCGCGCAACTGGCCGAGGTGGCGCACGCCGCGGGCGCCTTGCTGGCGGTCGACAACTGCTTCTGTTCGCCCGCTTTGCAGCGCCCTGCCAAGCTGGGTGCCGACCTGATCATCCACTCTGGCACCAAGTACCTGGACGGCCAGGGCCGCGTGGTGGCCGGTGCCATTTGCGGCAGCGAACAGCTCATCGAAAACGTGTTCGTGCCCGTGATGCGCAGCGCGGGCATGAGCCTGTCGCCCTTCAATGCCTGGGTGGTGCTCAAGGGCCTGGAAACGCTGTCCATCCGCATGGCCGCACAGAGCGCCAGTGCCTTGGCGCTGGCCACATGGCTGGAAACGCAGCCGAGCGTCGAGCGCGTCTACTACCCCGGCTTGCCATCGCACCCGCAGCACGAACTGGCGATGAAGCAGCAAGGCGGCCTGGGCGGCGCCGTGGTGAGCTTCATCACGAAAGGCGAGGGCGCCGAAGCCGCGCGCCGCAACGCCTTCGCCGTGATCGACCACACCCGCATCTGCTCCATCACGTCCAACCTGGGCGACACCAAGACCACCATCACCCACCCGGCCACGACCTCCCACGGTCGCCTGAGCGAAGACCAGCGCCAGGCCGCCGGCATCACGCAAGGCATGATCCGCGTGGCCGTGGGCCTTGAACACATCGAAGACCTCAAGGCCGACCTGGCCTCGGGCCTGAACAGCATCGACCCATGACCCAAGTCCGCACCCGCTTTGCCCCGTCGCCCACCGGTTTCATCCACCTGGGCAACATCCGCTCGGCCCTGTACCCCTGGGCTTTCGCGCGCGCTTCCAAAGGCGTGTTCATCCTGCGCATCGAGGACACCGACGTCGAGCGTTCGTCGCAAGAAGCCGTCGACGTGATCCTGGAAAGCATGCAATGGCTGGGCCTGGACATCGACGAGGGCCCGTTCTACCAGATGCAGCGCATGGACCGCTACAAGGCGGCGCTGCAAGACATGGTGGCCAAAGGCCTGGCCTACCCCTGCTACATGAGCACGACCGAGCTCGACGCGCTGCGCGAGCGCCAGATGGCCAACAAGGAAAAGCCCCGCTACGACGGCACCTGGCGCCCCGAGCTCGGCAAGACCTTGCCACCCGTGCCAGAGGGCGTGCAACCCGTGCTGCGTTTCAAGAACCCCGTGGGTGGTTCGGTGGTGTGGGACGACAAGGTCAAGGGCCGCATCGAGATCAGCAACGACGAGCTGGACGACCTGGTGATCGCGCGCCCCGACGGCACGCCTACTTACAACTTCTGCGTGGTGATCGACGACCTCGACATGGCCATCACCCACGTGATCCGCGGTGATGACCACGTCAACAACACGCCGCGCCAGATCAACATTCTGCGGGCGCTGGGCCAGGAGCCACCGGTCTACGCCCACTTGCCGACGGTGCTGAACGCCGAAGGCGAGAAGATGTCCAAGCGCCATGGTGCCAAGGCCGTCACGCAGTACCGCGACGAGGGCTACCTGGCCGATGCCGTGGTGAACTACCTGGCCCGCCTGGGCTGGAGCCACGGTGACGATGAGATCTTCTCGCGCCAGCAACTGGTCGAGTGGTTCAACCTGGACCACCTGGGCAAGAGCGCAGGCCAGTTTGACGAAGCCAAGCTGCGTTGGGTGGCCCAGCAGCACATGAAGACGACGGCCGACGATGTGCTGGCGCCGCTGGTGCGTGGACAGTGGGCCGCGCGTGGCGTGCAGGTGCCTGATGCCCTGGCCTCGGGCGATCTGCTCAACCGCGCTTGCGCCTTGTTCAAGGACCGCTGCTCGACCACGGTGGAGCTGGCCGATTGGCTGTCCATGTACGTGGCCGACATTCAGCCGCCTGCCGACGAGTTGGCCACTCAACTGACCGATGCTGTGAAGCCGGCGGTGACCGCCCTGCGCGAGCGCCTGGCCACCGTCGCCTGGGACAAGGCGTCCATCGCCCTGGCTTTGAAGGAAACGCTGGCCCAGTTCAGCCTGAAGATGCCGCAACTGGCCATTCCGGTGCGCCTGCTGGTCTGCGGTCGCGCGCAAACGCCCTCGGTCGATGCCGTGCTGGAGTTGTTCGAGCGCGAAAACGTGTTGAAACGTTTGCAGCTGACTTGATAAAACCTCAAAAAACGATGTATACTTTTGGTCTTGCTTGAACGACGCTTTGTTTGGTCAAAGCAGCCGGGCAGACCACAGAAATGGCCGATGTTGAAAGACAAAAGCCTTGAGGGGGTATAGCTCAGCTGGGAGAGCGCTTGCATGGCATGCAAGAGGTCAGCGGTTCGATCCCGCTTACCTCCACCAATTTGGTGTCTGGTGTGCTTTGAAAAGCGAAGCGTTGAACAGGTAGAGAAGATTTCAGTCTCCTTCGTCTAGAGGCCTAGGACACCACCCTTTCACGGTGGCTACAGGGGTTCGAATCCCCTAGGAG
>NZ_JBOHHL010000067.1:0-11242 GCF_050725395.1 Aquabacterium sp.
TATTCGGATCAGTCTGTTGCCAGACTTTCACCAACGACTTTTTATCGCCGTTTGGCTTTTCTCATCCAAACACCCACGCTTATCGGCTGCTAATTTTTAAAGAACTGGATCGCTTGCAGGGTTTCTGGCTTTTCAACCAACCCCTTGATGCCGCTTTGTTTGCTGCGTCATCAGCGAAGAATGCAATTATGTCATGGTTTTGAAGGAGTGCGCAAGTCCTTTGCAAAAAGTTTTCAAAAAGATTGCGAAGGCACACTAGAGGCTCACTTTGAAAGGACGCATGTGCTGCCCCGTTTGTATGTTGCCGAGCCCGGATTGATCTTGAATGAAGGCGCCGAACTGGCCCTGCCTGAGGGCGCCGCGCGCCATGTGCAGGTGCTGCGGCTGCAACCGGGTGATCCTGTCTGCTTGTTTGATGGCTTAGGCGGCGAATGGGCCGCGCAAGTGACGGCCATGGGGCGCAAGGAAGTGCGGGCCACGGTGGGACGGCATTCCACAGCGGATCGCGAGTTGAGCCTGGACGTGACCTTGGCGCTGGGGATGCCAGCCAACGAACGCATGGACACGGTGGTGGAGAAGGCCACGGAATTGGGGGTCTTCGCCATCCAGCCTTTGATGTGTGAGCGCTCGGTGCTGCGACTGGACGGCGAGCGCGCCCTGAAGAAGGTGGCGCACTGGCAAGGCGTGGCGATCGCGGCTTGTGAGCAGTCGGGCCGGACCCGGGTGCCGGAGGTTCGGCCCGTGATGACGCTGAAGGCCTGGCTGGCTCAACAGGGAACAAGCACTGGCGAATCAGGGACTGCCGCCAGTGCGGCGACGCCAAGGCGCGGGGTGCTGAGCCTGCGGGATGCCCAGTGGGTGGGTGATTGGCTTGCGAGACAAGCTGCAGGAGATGACGCCATCAGTGCCCACCGGGAAGCCTGGAGTTTCTTGAGCGGCCCCGAGGGTGGCTTGAGCGAGGCCGAGGAGGATCTGGCGCGACGTCATGGCTGGACACCCGTCAGCCTGGGGAATCGGGTTCTGCGGGCCGACACCGCTCCGCTGACGGTGATGAGCCTGATGGCCACACGCCAGCGGCCTCACCAAAACTAAGCCGGAGAGGAGCCCTCGTCCGGCTTGGCGCCTTTGGCTTTGTTGGAGCCGGCGACCAGGTCGAACTTGAAGAGGCGGCACTCGATGGGGCCGTTGAAGAGCACCACGCGGCGATTCTCTTTGAGGCGCATGGCGCTGGGCAGCTTCATGTCGGGGCTGAGGATCCAGGCGGTCCAGCCGGTGTACTGGCGTTTCCAATGGGCGGACAGGCGCTGGAAGAAGTCGTCAGCCTCGGCAGCATCGAATTGCTCCCGGCCTGAGCGCGGGGCGACGGGTTCTTCGTGTTCTTGCATGCGGCGGCCGCCTTGGCCGGTGCCTTTGGGGTCGATGCGCTCGCCATAAGGCGGGTTGAACATCAACAAGCCAGCCTCGACAGGGGCGGGACGCTGCAAGGCGTCGCCGGTCTTGAAGTCGATGGCGTGCAGGACGCCGGCGCGCTCGGCGTTGCGCGTGGCGAAGTCGGTCATGCGGAAGGAGACGTCGCCGGCGTAGATGCGCACCTGGGGCTCGCGGCGGCGGGCTTTGGCGGCTTGGCGCAATGCGTTCCAGTGCTCTTCATGGGGCGCGAAGGGCAGCAGGTTTTCGAAGGCGAAATGGCGCAGGAGCCCGGGCGCGATGTCGCAGGCGATTTGCGCCGCCTCAATGGGAATGGTGCCGGCGCCGCAGCAGGGGTCGAGCAGGGGGCCGTCTTCGGGGCGGCCTTGCCAGCCGGCGGCGGCGAGCATGGCCGCCGCGAGTGTTTCTTTGAGCGGGGCTTCGCCGACGTCTTCGCGCCAGCCGCGCTTGAAGAGCGCTTCGCCGGAGGTGTCGATGTAGAGGAAGGCTTGCGTTTCGTCCAAGTGCAGGACGAGGCCGAGGTCGGGGTGCCAGGTGTCGACGCTGGGGCGTTCGCCGGTGGCGTCGCGCAGGACGTCGCAGACGGCGTCCTTGATGCGCAAGCCCGGGAAGTTGAGGCTGCGCAGCGGGCTGTTGCGGGCGGTGACATCGACGCGCAGGGTGTGCTGCGGTGTGATCCAGTCGGTCCAATCAATTTGCCGCGCCATGCCGTAGAGGTCGTCTTCGTGGCGGTAGAAGTTAACGGCGACGCGCCAAAGGACGCGCTGGGCCAGGCGGCTTTCGAGGTTGAGCTTGAAGACGCAGTCGATGAGCTGGGCGGGGCTGTCGGCCTGGACTTCGACGCCGCCGCGCACGGATTGGACTTCGGCGCCTTGGCCGAGGATGCGCTTGGCTTCGTCGGCCAGCAGGGTTTCGACGCCCATGGCGCAGGGCATGAACAGGGCCTGGACGCGAGCGGGATTCACCGGCGGGATGAATTTCTTGGCGGGCGCGTTGCCGCGTGGGCCCGTTTGGGCGGCACGGCCAGGAGCGGGGATGCGGCGCGGAGGGGGCTTGGGAGTCGTCACGGTGCGGACTGAAAAGGGGCAGGCAGCTCAGCTGCGGAGGACGGCCAGGACGTCGGATCGGAATTCTCGCTGATAGAGAACCCACAGCACGGCCAGGGTGCCCACGGCGAAGGCGGCGGGCGAGACGAACCAGCCAATGACGGCAAAAGACATGTAATAGGCGCGCAGGCCATCGGCGAAGCTTTCGGCGGCCATGCCCATGAGGCGGCCGGCGCGGTCGGCGAATTCCTGCCGATCAGCATCGCCTTTGTCGAAGACCTCGACGTTGGGCGCCGCCCCGACCAGGATGGCGCCGAAGGAATAGACGCGCATCGACCAGGTGAAGCGGAAGAAGGCGTAGATGAAGACGGCCAGCAGGGACAGGATCTTCAAATCGAAAACCAGCATGGAGGTGCGTGCCGCGAAGGGCAGGTCCTTCACCAGGTCACTGGCTTTTTCGCTGGTGCCGAGCACGGCGAGCAGGCCGCCCAGGACCAGGATGGTGGTCGAGGCCCAGAAGGACGGGCTGGTGGACAGGTTCTGCACCACGGCGGCATCGACGATGCGCTGGTCGCGGAAGGTGACCTGGTACATCCACACATTGCGGAAGTGGTTGGTGCTGGCCAGCAGGGTGTGCTCGGACTTGGCGCGCCACTTGGCGAAGAGCGCGTAGCCAATCCAGCCGAAGAGGAAGAGTGCGGCCGCCGCCCAGTCCGCCAGGGGCAGGGTGGACAGCACGGTGTCCAGGCGGCTGAGCAGCATCAGAGGGCCTTGCGCAGGTTCGCCGGAGCGATCTTGAGGGCTTCGCGGTACTTGGCCACGGTGCGGCGCGCGACCTGGATGCCTTGCTCCTCCAACATGCTGCTGAGCTGGCTGTCGGACAGCGGCTTCTTGGGGTCTTCGGCGACCACGAGTTGCTTGATGAGCGCGCGCACCGCCGTGCTGGACGCGTTGCCACCCGCTTCGGTGTTGAGTGATGAGCCGAAGAAGTACTTCAGCTCGAAGGTGCCGAACGGGGTCGACATGTACTTGGCCGTGGTGACGCGCGAGATCGTGGACTCGTGCAGGCCCAGTTCGTCGGCGATCTCGCGCAGTACCAAGGGCTTCATGGCGATTTCACCGTGGGTGAAGAAGTTCTTCTGCCGGTCGACGATGGCTTGCGAGACGCGCAGGATGGTGTCGAAGCGCTGCTGGATGTTCTTGACGAACCAGCGGGCCTCTTGCAGGCGCGAGCTCATGGCCACGTGGCCTTCGGAGGCGGTGGTGCCGCGCGGCGAACGGCTCTGGCGCAAAGCTTGCGCGTACAGATCATTGATGCGCAACTTGGGCATCACGTCCTGGTTGAGCACGACCTTCCAGTTGCGACCCGACTTCTGCACGATCACGTCGGGCACGATGATGTTGGCCTCGGCGCGCGTGAAGGGCCGGCCGGGCTTGGGCTCCAGGCTGACGATGAGCGTCTGCGCTTCTTTCAGCACGGTCTCGTCGACGCCCAGGGCGCTCACCAGCTTCTTGGTGTCGCGGCGGGCCAGCAGGTCGAGGTGGCTCTTGCAAATGGCGATGGCCGTGGTCTGCGCCTGGCAGACCGGCAACACGCGCAGTTGCAGGATCAGGCACTCGGACAGGTTGGCCGCGCCAACGCCGATGGGGTCCATGTGCTGCAGCCAGTTCAGCGCGCAGCGCAGGCGGGACATGACTTCGTCGAGGTCGTCTTCTTCCGCATCCTCGTCGAGCAGGGAGGCGGCGATGTCTTCCAGCGAATCGGCGAGGTAGCCGTCTTCGTTGAGCGATTCGATCAGCATCTCGACCGCGGCCATGTCAGCGGGGCCGAGGCGGGTGCCGCGCAATTGCTGGCGCAGGTGTTCCTGCAGGCTGATGGCGATGCTGTTGCGCTCGAGCGGGTCGAAATCGTCGTCGTCGTTGTTGCGGTTGGGCGTTTCGCGGATGCCGTCGAAGTCTTCGCGCTCGGTGCCGTTTTCCCAGTCGTCGCGCTCGGTGGTGCCGAGTTCGGCGGTGTCGAGCGCGGCGGCCTCGGGTTCGGCGCTGCTGTCTTTTTGCGCGGCTTCGTGGTCGGAGGCGCTGCTGTCGTTGCGCTGGCGTTCGTATTCGAGGCCGGCGGCCACGTCGAGCGCAGGCAGCTCTTCTTCAGGCTCCAGGAAGGGGTTCTGCTCGAGCATCTGCTCGATTTCCTGGTGCAGTTCCAGCGTGGACAACTGCAGCAGGCGGATGGACTGCTGCAACTGCGGCGTGAGCGCGAGGTGCTGGGAAAGGCGGAACTGCAGGGAGGGCTTCATGACGACGTCTCAGCGCTCACATGCGGAAATGTTCGCCAAGGTAGACCTTGCGCACCTCGGCGTTGTTGATGATCTCGGCGGGGCGGCCTTCGGCCAGCACGCGGCCTTCGCTGATGATGTAGGCACGGTCGCAGATGCCCAAGGTTTCGCGCACGTTGTGGTCGGTGATGAGCACGCCAATGCCGCGTCCCTTGAGGAAACTGATGATGCGCTGGATCTCGATCACGGCGATGGGGTCGACGCCCGCGAAAGGTTCGTCGAGCAGGATGAAGCGGGGCTGCGTGGCCAGGGCGCGCGCGATCTCGACGCGGCGGCGCTCGCCACCCGACAGCGACAAGGCGGGGTTGCTGCGCAGGCGCTCGATGCTGAGGTCGCGCAGCAGGGTGTTCAGGCGCTCTTCGATCTCTTGGCCGCTCAGGGCCTTGCCACGCGCGTCGCGTTGCAGTTCGAGCACGGCGCGGATGTTTTCCTCGACGTTGAGCTTGCGGAAGATGGAGGCTTCTTGCGGCAGGTAGCTCAGGCCGCGGCTGGAGCGCTCGTGGATGGGCAGGCGCTCGACGCGCTGGCCATCGATCTCGATCACGCCGGCGTCGGCGCGCACCAGGCCCACGATCATGTAGAAGCTGGTGGTTTTGCCAGCGCCATTGGGGCCCAGCAGGCCAACGACTTCACCCGCCTCGACCGCCACGTGCACATCGTGCACCACGGTGCGGGCGCCGTAGCGCTTCTTCAGGCCCTCGGCACGCAGTCGGCTGGTGGTGTCCACCAAGGTCGGCTGGAAGTCAGCGCTCATCGGCGGGCACTTTCCAGATCGGTGGGCGACAAGGAAGGCGTGGGCGACAGGGCCGCACCCTTGTCGCGACCGGTTTCGGGTTTGCCTTGGCTGGGACCGGAGGCCGGGCGGGGCGCGATCACACCACGGACACGGCCGCTGGACGTGGCCGAACCGGTGCCGCCCACCACCTGGAAGACCTCGGTGCGGTTGTCATAAACGATGGTTTGGCCCACGACCTCGTCGGCCAGGGTGGTGCCGCGCAGGCGCCGCATGATGGCGCGGCCAGTGAAGCGCACGGTGTCCGACGTGCCGTCGTATTCGACGCGCTCGCCTTCACCCTCGATGAACTCGTCGAGGCCTTCGCGTTTCTGACGGAAGTAGGCTCGGCCATTGCCCGCGCCCCGCGCATTGGCGGTCTGGGTGCCATCGGCGTTCTGGCGCACCTCGACCCGCGCCGCCCGGAACACCATGGAGCCCTTGGTGATCTCGACATTGCCGGTAAGGATGTTGATGCGCTGGGTGTCATCGACCCGGGCGCTGTCGGCGGAGAAATTGAGCGGCTGGTTGCGGTCGGCCTGTTCAGCGCGGACCGGACCGGCCAGCAGCCAGGCGCCGGCCAAAGCGACCCCCGCCGCAGGCAGGACTCGCCCGACCAAGGTGGCCAGGCGCTGTACAAAGGTGAGGGGGGCTATGGAAAACGACGACATGATTCGGCATGGAAATTGCATTCATTCTAGCCGTGAAGCCTGCGCTTCCGACAAAGAATGATGTGATTTCCGCACCCCGGCACCGGTTTTCAGGCCGGCATCAAGCCGGCAAGCAAGTGCTTACTTGCCTTTTCGGGCTTTGGCGATCAGGAAATCGGCCACGGCCAAGGTTTTCTCAGGTGTGGCATTGAGCGACACCGAGGTGGTGAACTGGCCAGCAATGCCCAACGTCGGCACCCCATCCAGCTTGTAGGCCTCCATCAGGCCACGCGCCTGGCGGGCCTTGGTCTGCACCGCGAAGGAGTTGTACATGGCCAAGAACTTGGTGGGATCGACACCATTCTTGGTGACGAAGACCGAGATCGCTTCCGGGTTGTCCAGCTTTTGTTGCTCCACGTGGATGGCATGGAACACCTTGGCGTGCAGCGCCGGGATCAGGCCCAGGGCCTCGATGGCGAAATAGAGCTGCTGGTGCGCCACGAAAGGCACCTCGCGGAACACCACGGGTACGCGGCGGAACACCACGTCGGCCGGCAACTTGGCGGCCCAAGCGGCCAGGGAAGGCTCGAAATGGAAGCAATGCGGGCAACCGTACCAGAAGAATTCGACCACTTCGACTTTGCCGGCCGGCGCCGACACCGGCGCAGCCTGGGACAACTTGACGTAGTTGGTACCCTCGACCGGGGCGGCAGCTTGCGCCTGGGCGCCAGACCAGATGGCGGGGGCCAGGGTCAATCCAGCGACCCCCAGGGCCTGGGACGAAAACTCGCGGCGGTTCATGAGACTTCCTTTCGGTGATGCCTGTCGTTGTTCTTCAGCGGTGTGATCCGATCACTTCTGCACGCGCACCAGGGCGGAATCCACCCCGTTGGACGAGAGCTTGACGCGGACGTCTTCCGCTTGCTCGCGCTGGCCAAAGGGACCGATCCGGACGCGGTACATGATGCGGCCACTGACCTCGCGCTCGACGATGCGGGCTTCCAGGTCGATCAGCGCGAGCTTGCCTTTTTGCTGCTCGGCCTCGGCCTGGTTGGCATACGCACCAGCTTGCACGTAGTAGCTCAACGAATCAGCCCCCGAAGCGGTGGACACGGGTTCGCCAGAAAGGATGGCCGCCGGGTTGCGCGCACTGGACGCGGCCTTGGCCGGCGCCGCGGGTTTGGACGAGGCCACGGCGGCTGGCGCGGCCGGGTCGGTGGTGATGGGGTGGACGCCCGACGCCGACGATGCCGGTTCGGCCGGCGCGGACGCGGCCTCGTCGACCACCGGCTGGGGAACCGCGTGCGGCTTGGCGGGGTTCTTGCCGTACAGGCCGCTGTTGGGATCCCAGTTCTTGTTGTGCTCGGCCTCTGCCGCGTCTTGTTCGGCCGTGCGCTGGGGCACCTTGTCGATGAAGGGCAAAGGCACTTTGGTGATGTACACCGCCACGCCCAGGGACAGGGCCAACCCGATCAACAGGCCGACGATCATGCCGAGGAAGAAGCCTCCGCGTTGCGATTTCATGTGCATTGTCCTTGGCAGGAGTTACATCTTTTCAGGAGCACCGACCCCAAGCAGGGCCAGACCGTTGCGCAACACCTGGGCGGTGGCGGACAGCAGGGCCATGCGGGCCCGGCTGAGTTCGACCTCGTCGACCAGGAAACGTTCCGCTGCATAGTAGCTGTGGAACGCACCGGCCAGGTCGCGCAGATAGAACGCCACATCGTGCGGCGCCAGGCCTTGGGCTGCGAGCGTGAGCATGCCGGGGTATTCGGCCAGCCTGGTCATCAGCGTGAGTTCGGTGTCGGCCTTGAGCAGGCTGAAATCGGCCTTCGGCAAGGCGGACAAATCGCCTCCCTTGTCGGCCGCCCAGTCGCGCAGCACCTTGCTCATGCGGGCGTGGGCGTACTGGACGTAAAACACGGGGTTCTCATCGTTGGTCTTCAAGGCCAGGTCCACGTCGAAGACGAATTCGGTGTCGGCCTTGCGGCTGATCAGGAAGAAGCGCACGGCGTCCTTGCTGGTCCACTCGATCAGGTCGCGCAGGGTGACATAGCTGCCGGCGCGCTTGGAGATCTTGACCTCCTCGCCGCCTTTGAGCACGGTGACCATCTTGTGCAGGACGTAGTCGGGCCAGCCTTGCGGGATGCCGACGCCAGCGGCTTGCAGGCCGGCGCGCACGCGGGCGATGGTGCCGTGGTGGTCCGAGCCCTGGATGTTGACGACCTGCTGGAAGCCGCGTTCCCACTTGGCGATGTGGTAGGCCACGTCGGGCACGAAGTAGGTGTAGCCGCCGTCGGACTTGCGCATGACGCGGTCCTTGTCGTCGCCATAGTCGGTGCTGCGCAGCCAGAGGGCGCCGCCCTCTTCGAAGGTCTTGCCGGCATCGACGAGCTTCTTGACCGCTTGCTCGACCCGGCCGCTGGTGTAGAGGCTGGACTCGAGGTAATAGTTGTCGAAGCGGACGCCGAAGGCCTTCAGGTCCAGGTCCTGTTCGTGGCGCAGGTAGGCGACAGCGAACTGGCGGATGCCGTCGACATCGTCGATGTCACCAGACGCGGTGAATTCGCGGTCGTCGGCCTTGACGGTCTTCTTGGCCAGGAAATCGGCGGCGATGTCGGCGATGTAGTCGCCGTTGTAGGCGGACTCGGGCCATTCGGCATCACCGGGCTTGAGGCCTTTCAGGCGCGCCTGGGTGGAGGCGGTGAGCGTGGCGATCTGGACGCCGGCATCGTTGTAATAGAACTCGCGGGTGACCTGCTGGCCTTGCGTGGCGAAAAGGTTGCACAAGGCGTCGCCCAAGGCGCCCTGGCGGCCGTGGCCCACGTGCAGCGGGCCGGTGGGGTTGGCCGAGACGAATTCCACCAGCACCTTGCGTTCGCTCACGGGCTGGCAGCCGAAGCGCTCGCCCTCGGCCAGCACCTCGGCGACGATGGCCTGCTTGGCCTCGGGCTTGAGGCGCAGGTTGATGAAACCGGGGCCGGCGATTTCCAGGCTGGCCACCCATTGCTGGACGGCGGGCTGTTGCTGCAAGACGTCGATCAGCGCCTGGGCCAGTTCGCGCGGGTTCTTCTTGAGGGGCTTGGCCAGTTGCATGGCGGCCGTGCAGGCGAGGTCGCCGTGGGAGGCCTGCTTGGGGGCCTCGAAGACGGGGATGTGGCTGCTGTCGGGGACGGCGATGCGCAGGGCATCTTTCAGGGCGGAAAGTAAGGCACGCTTGGCTTGAATCATGGCGGGGATTCTACGGGCGGGCACAAGTGGACGCACAGTGAGCAGAAATGCACACTTGGGGCGGGGCTTTTCAGTGCACGGCAAAGACCACGGCATGGAAAGATCGGGGCATGACAGGCATCGACATCGACATTGACACCGGCATGATCGGCAAATACCGGGTGCTGAAGAAGCTGGGCGAAGGTGCCACCAGTGAAGTGTTCCTGTGCCGGGACGATTTCAACAACCGCGATGTGGCGGTCAAGCGGGTGAGGTCCGGGGCCCTGACCGATGCGGTGGATGGTCCGGTCTTCGCGCGGTTCTTCGCGGCCGAGGCGGCCTTGGTGGGGCGCTTGCACCACCCCAATGTCGTGCAGATCCTGGACGCGGTGCCCGACCCGGTGGCGCCCTACCTGGTGATGGAGTTCGTGCCGGGCAGCACCCTGAGGTCGTATTGCCGCCCGGACCAGCTGCTGCCGCTGGAGCTGATCATCGAAATCGGCTTCAAGTGCGCGATGGCTTTGGGCTATGTGTACCGGCAGGGTTTGATCCACCGCGACGTGAAGCCGGCCAACATCATGGCCATCACCAACACCACGGGTGTGATCACCGATGTGAAGGTGACCGACTTCGGCAGCGTGCTGAACATGAGCGCCGAGGCGACGCAGGTGCACCAGGTGGGTTCCCTGGCCTACATGGCGCCTGAACAGCTCGATGGCCACACGCTGGATTGCCGCGCCGACATCTATTCATTGGGCGCCGTGCTTTACCACCTGGTGGCGGGCAAACCCCCTTTCGAGGCGCCCTCGCAAGCGGTGCTGATGAACCAGATCTACAACCAGGATGCCGCCCCGCTGTCGGGCATGCGTTCGGGGGTGAACGAGTCGGTCAGCACCGTCATCTTGAAGGCGCTGGCCAAGAACGCGGACGACCGTTATCCCAATTGGGATGCCTTTGCCCAGGCCTTGTCGGGCTTGATCGCGGACCACAAGGTGCCGCGTGGTCACCTGCAGGGCGTGCTGGACTCGGAGCGTTTCAACCTGCTGAGGGCGCTGGACTTTTTCAGCAGCTTTGGCGATGTGGAGTTGTGGGAAGTGGTGCACCGCGCCAAGTGGCAACGCTTTCCGTTTGGCCACGCGCTTTACCGGCGTGGCGAAGAAGGGCGCAGTTTTCACATCATTGCGCAAGGCAGCGTGGAGGTGTACCGCACAGGCAAGCGCGTGGCGCTGCTGGGCGCGGGCACCTCGGTGGGCGAGATGGCCTACCTGGCGCCCAGCCCCGAATTGCGCCGCCACAGCACCGACGTGGTGGTGACCGAGGCGGTGACGACGATCTCGTTCACGCCCGAAAGCATGCAGCAGTTGAGCCCGAACAGCCGGCACCTGTTCGACGAGGCGTTCATCCGCGTGCTGGTGCGCCGCTTGCACGCGGCGCACGAGGCCCTGGCGCACCCACGCCGAATCTTGTAGCCCTGTCATCCAAAGCTGGCTACAGTGCGTTGAAGCAGTTCAACCACCCCAGCCCAAGATGGAGTTCACATGCGCGCACTGATTGCCTCACTGTCCCTGGTTCTGATCTCTGGCCTGGCGCATGCCGGGGAAGCTTGCGAGGCCAAGGCCATCGACAAGAACGGCAAGCCGCTGGCCGGCGCCGCCAAGAGCAGCTTCGTCAAGAAGTGCGAAAAGGAAAGCGGAGGCGCCGCCTGCGCCGCCAAGGCCATCGACAAGAACGGCAAGCCGCTGGCGGGCGCCGCCAAGAACAGTTTCGTCAAGAAGTGCGAGAAAGACGCGGCCGCCGCAATCG
>NZ_JBOHHL010000068.1:0-11009 GCF_050725395.1 Aquabacterium sp.
GGCGGTGACTCGATCATCAGCCTGCAGATCGTGGCGCGCTTGCGCGCGCTGGGCTGGAAGGTCACGCCGCGCCAGATGTTCGAGCGGCAATCGCTGGCGCAACTGGCCATGGTGGCCGAACCGGTGCAAGCCAAGAAGAAGGGCCCGGCCCCCGTGAGCCAGGCCGAAGGCGAAGTGGCCTTGCTGCCCATCCAGGCCGGGTTCTTCGAGCGGGAAGTGCCGGCGCGGCACCACTGGAACCAGGCCGTGCTGCTGCACAGCCAGGAGGCGCTGGCACCCCAGCACCTGCGCCCTGCGCTGAAGGCGCTGGTGGCGCAGCACGACAGCCTGAGGCTGCGTTACACCCAGGCGGCCGACGGATCCTGGGCACAGCGTTACGAGCCCGTGTCCGACGACCAATGGCAGGAACTGCTGTGGGTGCGCAAGGCGCGCAGCGCGCAGGACATCGAAAGCCTGTGCGAAGAAGCGCAGCGCAGCCTGGACCTGGCCCAAGGGCCCTTGCTGAGGGCCTTGGCCATCGAGGTGGGCGACGGTGGCGGCTGGCGGCTCTTGCTGGTCATCCACCACTTGGTGGTCGATGGGGTGTCCTGGCGCATCCTGCTGGAGGACTTGCAAGTGGCGTATGGGCAAAGCCAGGCCGGGCAGGCCATCGGCTTGCCGGCCAAGACCAGCAGCTACCGGGATTGGGCCCTGGCCTTGCAAAGCCATGCCCAGACCCTGGGCGATGAACTGGACCATTGGCAGGCCCTGGCTGGTGTGCCGGTCGAACTGCCGGGCCACGACCATTCGCCCGCCCCTGACACCGAAGCCCACCGGGCCACCGTCGAACTCAAGCTGGACGCCACGCTGACCGGCAAGCTTCTCAAGGAAGCCCCCGCGGCCTACCGCACCCAGGTCAACGACCTGCTGTTGACGGCATTGGGCCGCGCCCTGTGCACCTGGAGTGGCCACGATCAAATCCTGATCGACCTGGAAGGCCACGGCCGCGAAGACCTGTTCGACGACATCGACCTGTCGCGCACGGTGGGCTGGTTCACCAGCCTGTTCCCGGTCGCGCTGGATGCCCGTGGCGCACCCGGCGAGGCCCTCAAGCGCGTCAAGGAAAGCCTGCGCAACATTCCCGGCAAAGGCTTGTCATTTGGACTCCTCAAGCACTTTGGCACCTTGGCGCAACGGCAGGCCATTCGCGCATTGCCACGGCCTCGTGTTGCCTTCAACTACGTCGGGCAGATCGATGGCGCGGGCCCGGCACGGTTGCTTTGGCCACTGGCCGACGAGTCCAGCGGTGCTCAATTCGACCCATCCTCTCGGCCCAGCCATGAACTGGTCGTCGAAGGACGCGTTCACGGCAGCGAACTCAAGCTGGGCCTGAACTTCAACCCATCCCGCCATGACCGGGCAGCGATCATTCGCCTGGCGGACCAACTTCGGGAAACGCTGACCACCCTGATCACGCATTGCACCAGCGGTGAGCAAGGCAAGACGCCCTCCGACTTCCCGCTCGCCAAGCTGACGCAGGCGCAACTGGACCAGTGGCCCGTCTCGCCTGGCTTGCTCGAGGACATCTACCCCCTGTCACCCATGCAGGAGGGCATGCTGTTCCACAGCGTCTATGGGGCGCAAAGCGACGCCTATGTCAATCAATTGAGGGCGGACATCGGCGGGCTGGACACCGACCGCTTCAAGGCGGCATGGCAGGCCGCCATGGCACGGCACGAGGTGCTGCGCACGGGGTTCATGCAAGGCGAACAGGCTTTGCAATGGGTGACGTCATCGGCGCAACTGCCGCTGGCCGAGCATGATTGGCGGGCGCAGGGTGAAGGCGCCGCGCAGGCGCTTGACGACCTGGCAAGGTCCGAGCAGGCACGGGGCTTCGACCTCGGTCAGCCACCGTTGATGCGGCTGGTGCTGGTGCGTGTGTCCGACAAGCAGCATCACTTCATCTGGACGCAGCACCATCTGCTGCTGGACGGCTGGAGCACCTCGCAGCTCCTGGGCGATGTGTTCAGGCACTACGGCGGGCACGCGCCCACGGCGCCAGGCAGCCGCTACCGCGACTACATCCAATGGCTCCAGCAGCAGGATGCGCAATCATCCAACGTGTATTGGCAGCAAAGGCTGAGTGTCCTGGCGCAGCCGACCAAGCTGGTGGACAGCCTGCCCACGGTCCGCCAGGCCGGTGCCGGGCATGGCGAACACGCGGCCACGCTGGGCGCGGACCAGGTCGAACGACTGGTCAAGGTGGCCCGCACGGAGCGGATCACCGCCAACACCCTGATCCAGGCGGCCTGGGCCTTGCTGCTGCAAAGCCAGCTTGGCCGCGAAGCCGTCTGCTTTGGCTCGACGACCGCAGGGCGGCCCACCGCGCTGGCGGGCATCGGCCAAACGGTCGGCCTGTTCATCAACACGATCCCGGTCGTGGCAGCGCCAAGGCCCGAGCAGGGCGTCGGTGATTGGCTGCGCGAGCTTCAGGCCCAAGGCGCGGCATCGCGGGAGCACGAGCACACGCCGCTGGCACAGGTCCAGCGCCAGTTCGATGCCCAGGGCCGGTCCTTGTTCGACTCGATCATCGTGTTCGAGAACTACCCGCTGGACGAAGCCTTGAAGCAGGGTGCCGATGGCGGCCTGAGCTTCAGCGGCGTGCGCACGGCCAATGGCAACCACTACCCCTTGACCCTGCGTGTGCGGCTGGGTGAGCAACTGTGCCTCGACTACCTGCACGACCGCGCGCACATCGACGAGGCCACCGTTCGGCGCCTGGCTGGTCGGTTTGAAGGTCTCCTCGTCCAATTGATCGGGGTGGTGACCCACCGGCCCGGCACCTGCGTCGGTGCCTTGCCATGGCGGGATGCCTCCAAGGATGCCGCGTTCGAGGTGCCAAGTGAGAACGTGCTGACCTGGTGGCGCCAGTCCGTCCAACGCACGCCACGAGCCCTGGCCGTCATGGACGAGGCCGGCAGTTTGAGCTTTGGCGAACTCGATGCCCTCAGCGACCACCTGGCCGCGGATCTGCGTGCCCGTGGCGTCGCGGCAGAGGTGCGCGTGGGCGTGCATGCGCAACGGTCGCTGGCCATGGTGGTGGGCCTGCTGGGCGTGCTCAAGGCGGGTGGCGTGTACGTGCCGCTGGACCCGGCGCTGCCCGCGGACCGGCTGGCCTACCAGGTGAAGGACAGCGGCGCGGCGTGGCTGTTGAGTGCCGAGCCCCTGGCCTGGGCGCCTGGCGTGCCCGTGTTGCCCTTGGACTTGACGGCGGCCGTCGGGCAAGCCGGGCAGGGCCTGGGCGAGTTCGACGGCCACCCCGCTCAATCGGCCTACGTGATCTACACCTCAGGCTCCACCGGCCAGCCCAAGGGTGTGGTGGTGAGCCATGGCGCCTTGGCCAACTACGTCCAGGCCGTGCTGGCGCGGATGGACCTGCCCGAGGATGCCCGAAGCATGGCCATGGTCTCGACCGTGGCGGCCGACCTGGGCCACACGGTGTTGTTCGGGGCCTTGTGCTCGGGGCGACTGCTGCACCTGGTCTCGGCCGAGCGCGCCTTCGACCCGGACCGGTTTGCCCAGTACATGCGCGACCACCAGGTCGATGTGCTCAAGATCGTGCCCAGCCACCTGCAGGCACTGATGCATGCAGCCCATCCTCAGGATGTGCTGCCCGCCCGGCGCTTGATCGTCGGTGGCGAGGCCACGACCTGGGCATTGCTCGACCGCGTCATGGCCCTGCGTCCCGGCCTCCAGGTGCTCAACCACTATGGGCCGACCGAGACCACCGTCGGCATCCTCACGCAGGAGGCCGCGCTGGCCGGCCGTGATGTGGGCTCTTTGCCCGTGGGCCGGGCCTTGGCCAACAGCCAGGCTCATGTGCTGGACGCCTGCCTGCAACAGGTGCCCGTGGGCGCGGCGGGCGAGCTCTACCTGGGTGGCGCCGGCGTGGCGCGCGGCTACCAGGCCAGGGCTGGCCAGACGGCCGAGCGCTTCATCGCCAGTCCCTTCGGCGATGGGCAGCGCCTTTACCGCACCGGCGACCGGGTCAGGGTGCTGGACGATGGCAGCCTGGCTTTCTTGGGGCGTGTGGACGACCAGGTGAAGGTGCGCGGTTACCGGGTGGAGTTGCGAGAAGTGGCCCAGGCCATGCGGTCCCGGCCCGGTGTGGCAATGGCTGAAGTCATCGCCCGCGAGACGGCCGATGGCCGCACCCAACTGGTCGCTTATGCGGTTGCACAGCCTGGCGAGCCACTGGACGTGGCCGCCTTGCGCGAGGACCTGTCGCGCACCTTGCCCGAGTACATGGTGCCTTCGGCCATCGTGGAGATGGCGTCGCTGCCGCTGACCGCCAATGGCAAGGTCGACCGCAAGGCGCTGCCCGATCCCGAGCAGGCGCCGCGGCAAGGACACGCCGCGCCGCAAGGCGAGACCGAGCAGGTCCTGGCGGAGATCTGGGCGCAGGTGCTGCGGCTGGAGCAGGTGGGGCGCCACGACAACTTCTTCCAACTGGGTGGGGACTCCATCCTCACTTTGCAAATCATCGCGCGGGCCCGCAAACGCGGGCTCAAGATCACACCGAGGCAACTGATGGAATTGCAAACAGTCGCCGCCATCGCGGTGGAGACGGCCGGGGTGGACCCTGTGGCCGCCGCGGCGTCGGCCATTGCCGCGAGCGCGGCAGCCGAGTTGGACCGGCAAGGCGGGTCCTTCGACCCGACCCCTGTTCAGCACTGGTTCTTCGAGCAGCGTTTCGATGAACCTCACCACTGGAACCAGTCCTTGATGCTGGCCGCGGCCGAGGTGGTGGAGCCAGCCCGGGTGCGGCAAGCGGTCGAGCAGGTGGTGGCGCACCACGATGCGCTGCGGCTGGGCTTCGAGGAACGCGCTGGCGCCTGGCACCAGGCCTGTGCGCCCGCCACCGATTTCGCCTGTTTCGAACGCCTGGATTTGTCCGCGGAACGCCAGGTGGCGCCCGCCATCAAGGCGGCGGCGGACCTGGCCCAACGCAGCCTGAGCTTGAGCCGTCCTTTCAAGGCGGTGTGGATGGACCTGGGCGCGGGCCGGGCGGGCCGCCTTCTGCTGGTCGCCCACCACCTGGTCGTCGACGCGGTCTCGTGGCGGGTGATCCTGGAAGACCTGCAGACGGCTTACCGGCAACTGCGCGAAGGCCAGGCGGTGGACCTGCCGGCGCGCACCAGTTCCTTCAGGGACTGGTCGCAGGCGCTCCAGGAGCACGCCCAAAGTGCCGCGCTCCTCGCCGAGTTGCCCTACTGGCAAGCCGTGGCCGGCATCGCGGAGCCACCCTTGCCCGGCGATGCCTCGGGCAGCAACCTCGTGTCCGATGCGCGCACCCTCGACACGACGCTCGACGAAGAGCGCACCGAGCAGTTGCTCATCGAAGTGCCCCAGGCCTACCGAACCCAGATCAACGACGTGCTGCTGACGGCGCTGGCCCGCACCTTGTGCAATTGGGCCGAACGCGACAGCGTGCTGGTCGAGCTGGAAGGCCACGGACGCGAGCCCTTGGATGAGCGCATCGACCTGTCCCGGACCGTGGGCTGGTTCACCACCTTGTTCCCCGTGCGGCTGACACCGGCGAGTCCCGAGCTGGGCGCCAGCCTCATGGCCATCAAGGAGCAACTGCGCCAGGTGCCCGCCAAAGGCCTGGGCTATGGCGTGCTGCGCTACCTGACGGAAGCGGGACGCTCTTTGGCCGATGCGGCCTATCCGCAGGTCACGTTCAACTACCTGGGCCAGTTCGACCAGAGTGTCGACGCGGACGCCGTGTGGCGCCTGGCCCGTGAGCATTCGGGCCAGCAACGCTCGCCCACCAGTCGGCGCCGGACCTGGCTCGATGTCGGGGCGGTCATGCACCGGGGCGAACTCCGCCTGAGCTGGACATACAGCGCCGCCATCCACGACGAGGCGACGGTGCGCGACCTGGCCGAGCGCTTCCAGGCGGAACTGGAAGCCCTGATCGACCATTGCATCGGTGGTGCGCAGGGCGTGACGCCTTCGGACTTCCCCCTGGCCAAGGTGACGGGCGAGCAACTGGCTGGCCTGGCTTTGCCGGCCTCCAACGTCCAGGACATCTATCCGCTGGCGCCCATGCAGCAGGGCCTGCTTTTGCACACGCTGGTCAACCCCGGCTCGGGCATGTACCTGATGCAGGACCGCTACCGTTTCGATTCGGAGATCAACGTCGGGGCCTTCACGCAGGCCTGGGACCGCGTCGTCGAACGCTACGAGGTCCTGCGCACGGGCTTTGTCTGGCAGAACGACGAGATGCCGCTGCAGGTGGTGCACCGCTCTGTGCCTTCCGCCGTCCAATGCCTGGATTGGCAAGGCGTTGACGAGGCCGAGGTCGAGCGCCGCATCGAAGCCTTGCTGCAAGAAGAGCTGTCCACCGGTTTCAACATGGCCGTGCCGCCGCTCATGAGGGTCCGCCTCATCCGTGTGGCGCAGGCCCAGTTCTACGTGCTCCAGAGTTTCCACCACATCCTCATGGACGCCTGGTGTCGTTCACTGCTGCTGCGCGAGTTCTTCCTGCATTACGAAGCGGCCCGGCAGGGGCAGGTCGCCGACCCCGCCTTGCCCAGGCCTTACCGAGATTTCATCGCCTGGCTGCAGCGCCAGGACGAAGACGCCTCGCGCGCCCACTGGCAGGCGGAGCTTCGGGACGTCGACACGGTCACCCCGATGCCTTACCAGCGCCAGCAAGCCCGTTCGGACGCCCTGGCGACGGTCGCCGACGCCAGCCGTGCCTTGACCAAGGCGCAAACCGCCGCGCTGCACCACTTTGCCCACCAGCACCAGCTCACCGTGAACACGGTGGTGCAGGGCGCCTGGGCCCTGTTGTTGGGCCGGCTGACGCAATCGGCACAGGTGGTGTTTGGCGTCACGGTCGCCGGCAGGCCGCTGGAGCTCACCGGCATTCAGGAGACGGTGGGCCTGTTCATCAACACCATCCCCTTGCGGGTGGAGTTGCCGCCGCCCGAGGTTCCCGTGGTCGGGTGGCTGCGCGATCTGTTGCTCAAGAACCTGGTCATGCGCCAGCACGAGCACTTGCCATTGGTCGAGATCCAGGCCATGAGCGGTGTGCCGCGTGGCCGCGGCTTGTTCGACAGCATCTTCGTGTTCGAGAATGCGCCCGTCGACGACAGCGTGACCGGCAAGGCGCAAGACCTGAAAGTCTCGTTCAAAGGCAACCGCACCCACACCAACTATCCCTTGACGGTGGTGATCGCGCCCGGTGAATCGCTGGTGCTGCAGTTGTCTTACGACGCCCGGCTTTTCGAGGCGGCCGACGTCGATCGCCTGGTGGCCAACTTCCACCACCTGCTCATGCAGATGATCGACAACCCCGGGGGCAAGGGACACGAGCTGACCTTGCTGCCCGATTCAGCGCGCCAGTGCTTGTTGTCGCAAGGCCAAGGCACCCAGGCCGACCATCCCTTCGAGCAGGGCCATGCCGAACTGTTCCGGGCGCAGGCGCGCCTGCATCCTGCACGCACGGCAGTGCGCTGCCTGGACCGCGCACTCAGTTATGGCGAGCTGGATGCCGTGGCGAACCGCATTGGCCATGGCTTGCAGCAGAACGGTGTCCGCTCGGACTGCGTGGTGGCCATGTACGCCGACCGTGGGCTCGAATTCCTGAGCACCGTCCTCGGGGTGTTCCGGGCTGGTGGTGCCTACCTGGCCTTGGACCGCAAGCACCCCGCACAACGCCTGGCCGCCATCCTGGCTTCCAGCCAGGCCACCGTGGTGGTCACCGTGGCCGCCCTGGTTCCCGAGCTGGAGGCCGTTCTATCAACGTGGGCGACTCCCCCCAAGGTGCTGGTTCACGAAGAACTCGTCGCCATGGTCGCGCCGGAAGGCTTCTCACCTTCACCGACCAGGCCCGATCAGGCGGCCTACGTGATCTACACCTCAGGCTCCACCGGTGAGCCCAAGGGCGTGGTGGTCACCCAGGCCGGCATGCTCAACAACCAGTTGAGCAAGGTGCCCTACCTGGGCCTGGGGCCGGACGACGTCATCGCTCAGACGGCCTCTCAGAGTTTCGATGTCTCGGTCTGGCAATTGCTGGCCGGTTTGCTGTGCGGTGCCTGTGTGGACATCGTGCCCGATGACATCGCCCGGGATCCAGAGGCCTTGCTCCTGTGCGCGAAAGACCGTGGCATCACCGTGCTGCAAAGCGTGCCGTCGCTGATCCAGGCGATGCTGTCGTCCCCGGTGGTGCCCTTGCCAGCCTTGCGCTGGCTGCTGCCCACGGGCGAAGCATCGACGGCCGAGATGGCGCGCCAATGGTTCGAGCGCTATCCCGCCGTGCCCTTGGTCAATGCCTATGGTCCGGCCGAATGTGCTGATGATGTGTCCCTGCACTTGGTGAATGGTCCGCCAGACCGGCACGAGCACCTGCTGCCCATCGGGCGCCCGACGGACAACACCAGCTTGCTCGTGCTGGATGACCAACTGGACCTGCTGCCCCCGGGTGTGGCCGGCGAGTTGTACGTGGCCGGTGTGGGGGTGAGCCGTGGCTACCTGAACCAGCCCCGGCTGACCGCAGAGCGCTTCGTTCCGCACCCCTTGTCAAGCGAACCTGGTGCGCGGCTCTACCGCACAGGCGACGTGGCACGGTGGCGTGCCGATGGCGTGCTGGAGTACCTGGGCCGGGCGGATCAACAAGTCAAGATCCGCGGACAGCGCCTGGAACTGGGCGAGATCGAGGCCCAGTTGGCCCGCTTCGACGCCATCCATGATGTGGCCGTGACCGTTCATGAAGACGAGCACGGCGAGCGTTGGCTGGTCGGACATGTCGTGCCTGCCGATCCGTCTCTGGCCGAAGCGGGCGCACCAGGCTTGCCGGCCTGGCGGGAATCCTTGCGGAGTCACCTGAAGGATCTGCTGCCCGCTTACATGATCCCAAGCTTCTGGGTGCCTTTGGCGAACCTGCCATTGAACGCCAATGGCAAGGTTGACCGGAAATCGCTGTCCCTGCCAGAAGCCTCCTTGTCGAGAGACGTTCACGAGGCGCCACAAGGCGAGGTCGAAGAGACCATGGCGCTCATCTGGGCCGACGTGCTCAGGCTCGACAGGGTGGGGCGCCAGGACAACTTCTTCGAACTGGGCGGCCACTCGCTGATGGCCATTCAACTCATGGAGCGCGTCAGGCGCCATGGTTGGGCCATGGAGGCTAAAACCATCTTCCAGCATCCACGCCTGGCCGATTTCGCCAAGGCTGTGGCCGGGGCGCGGAGCCTGGACCAGCCCGAGAACCCGGTGCCCCCCAATGGCATCCCCGAAGCTTGCGAAGCCATCACGCCGGACATGCTCACGCTGGTCAAGCTGGAACCAGGGCACATCCAGGCCATCGTGGATGCGGCGAGCGGTGCCGCCAATGTCCAGGACATCTACCCTCTGGCACCTTTGCAGGAAGGCATCCTCTTCCACCATCTGCTGCGTCCCCATGGCGATCCCTACATCCTGCCTTACCTGATCGCGTTCGACACCACGGCGCGGCTGGAACGTTTCATCGCCAGCCTCAACCAGGTGATTGCACGGCATGACCTGATGCGCACGGCGGTATTGTGGGAGGGGCTGCCCGAGCCGGTGCAGGTGGTGCACCGGCATGCCGAAGTGCGGATCGAATGGTTGACGGTGGCGGAGCTGGGTGAACCCCAGGCACCAGCCGACGTGGCCAAGTCCCTGGGCGCCTACCTGCGCTCCGAACGATTCCGCATCGATGTGCGCCAGGCGCCCATGATCCGTGCGCTGGCCGTTCGGGACGAGGCACACGGCCGCTGGCTGCTGCAACTGCCCAGCCATCACCTGGTGCTGGACCACACCACGCTGGAACTGCTGAGCCAGGAGATCGCATTGGTTCAGCAAGGCCGGTGGGCAGAACTACCGACGCCGGTGCCTTTCCGGGGATTCGTGGCTCAGGCCCGCCTGGGGACCGCGGTGGCGGCCCACGAGGCCTTCTTCAAGCAGACCCTGGGCACCTTGACCGAGCCGACAGCCCCTTACAACCTGCTGGAAGTGCAGGGCGATGGCTCCCGGACCGACGAGGCATTGGTGCCATTGGACGAGGAACTGGCACGCCATGTGCGCCAGGTGGCGCGCAGCCACGGCGTGAGCCCGGCGTCGGTTTTCCACTTGGCCTGGGCTTCGGTCCTGTCCAAAAGCAGTGGGCAGGATGACGTGGTCTTTGGCACCTTGCTGTTCGGCCGCATGCAGGGTGGTGGCGACGTGGCGCGCGCCGTGGGCATGTTCATCAACACCTTGCCCATCCGCATCCAGCTGGGCTCGCGCGGCATCGCGCAATGCCTCAAGGAAACGCACACCGCCTTGACCGAGCTCTTGCAGCACGAGCATGCCAGCCTGTCGCTGGCGCAACGCTGCAGCGGCCTGCGCAGCGGAACGCCCTTGTTCTCGGCGATCCTCAACTACCGCTACAGCCTGCCCAACGAGGCCCGGGACGACGGTGTCTGGGAGGGGGTGGAGGTCCTGGGGGGCGAAGAGCGCACCAACTACCCCTTCACCCTCTCCGTCGATGACCAGGGCGAAGGCTTCAAGCTGAAGGCCCTGATCGACCGTGCCATCGGTGCGCGGTGCGTGTGCGACCACGTGCAGGCCGCGCTTCGCTGGCTGGTCGATGCCTTGTTGAACCAGTCCCACCAGCCGGTGGGATCGGTGCAACTGCTGAACGCTGAAGAGTCCTTCAAGTTGCGAAGCTGGAGCGTGAATGGACAGGTGCGTCCGGATGGCAGGCCGGTGCACGAGCTGATCGAAGCACAGGCTGAGGTCCGACCAGACGCCGTGGCCGTGGTCTTCGGCCAGGCGCAGCTGAGCTACGGCGAACTCAACGAACGGGCCAACCGCCTGGCCCACCGGCTGTTGTCCCTGGGCGTGGTGCCGGACACCGCGGTCGGCATCGCGGCCGAGCGTTCGCTGGAGATGGTGGTGGGCCTGCTGGCCATCCTGAAGGCCGGTGCCGCCTACGTGCCCATCGACCCCGAGTACCCGCC
>NZ_JBOHHL010000069.1:0-10506 GCF_050725395.1 Aquabacterium sp.
GGCGGTGGGCCAGGCGGTTGGCCTGTTCATCGAGTTGCGCGTAGCTCAGCGAATCGCCGTCGTGCACCACCGCCTTCGCTTGCGGCTGCAGCCGCGCTTGCCGTTCGATCACAACGTGGATCGGGTCAGAGGCCAGCACACAGATGGAGCGATCCCCCCACCGCTGCACCTGCGTGCAATCGATGTCCCCCGACAGGTCGACTTCTCCCACGGCCAAAGCCGGGGATCTCGCCAGGGCCCTGAGCAATGACACATAGTGGTCGGCCAGCCGCCCGATGCTTTCGGGTTCGAACAATTCCCGCGCAAAGATGAACCTGGCGCTGACCTGGCCGTCGGCCTGCTCAACCGTTTCCAGGGTGAGCTCGAACTGCGCCGCCTGACCGGGGATGGCCTCCACCGCCGCGGCCAGCCCCGTCAGCCGTTCGAAACGCCGCAGATCCCGGCTCAAGTGATTGAACATCACCTGGAACAAGGGGGCGTGGCTGGCACTGCGCTCGGGTTGCAAGGCCTCCACCAGTTGGTCGAAGGGCAGGTCTTGGTTCGCTTGTGCGTCCAGCGCCGCTTGCCTGGTGCCGGCCAACAAGGTTGCCAAGGACATCTTGTCATGGATGACTTGGCGCATCACGAGGGTGTTGACAAAGAACCCGGCCACCGATTCGATGCCGGCATGCTGCCGATTGGCCACTGGCACGCCGACGCGGACATCGTCCAGTCCGGTGTGCCGGTGCATCAGCGCCTGGAAGCCCGCCAGCAGGCTCATGAACAAGGTCGCGCCCTGGGCATGGGCAGACTCCCGTAAGGCAGTCAGCACGTCCTGGGGCAGTTGGACCAGGTGGTGTGCGGCCTGGTATCGGGCCAAGGCCGTGCGTGGGTGATCGGTCGGCAAGGCCAATGACGGGTGATCCGGGCCAAGCTGGGCACGCCAGTAGGCCAACTGGCGTTCGCCAGCGCCCTGGGCCAGCCAGGTGCCGTGCCAGTTCGCATAGTCCGCATACCGGGTCGTCAGCGCGGGCAGCGCCGCTGGCTCCGAGCGCAATGCGGCCTGGTAAAGCGCGGCAAGGTCATCGACCAGTGCCTGCATCGACGCCGCGTCGGACACGATGTGGTGCATGACCATCAACAGGCGATGCTGATCGTCATCCAGCTTCAACAGCGCCACTCGGAACAGAGGCCCCCGCATGAGGTCAAAAGGCCGGGCATTGAAGGCCTGTGCCGCTTCATCGGCCAGCAAGGTGCGGGACGGCCAAGGCGACGCCGACAGGTCCGTCACCGCCATGGGCAAGTCCAGCGCCTCCAGAATCCGCTGCTCACCGAGTTCATCCGCGCCAAGGTCGATGACGGTCCGCAGGGATTCGTGCCGCTCGATCAAGCCGGCCAGCGCCTGACGCAGGGCTTCCAGGTGCAGCGTCCCCGTCAAGTGCAGTGCGGCAGCCACGTGGTAGGCCGTGTCGCTGGGATTCAGCCGCCAAAGGAACCACTGCCGCCGTTGGGCATGGGACAAGGGGGCCGCGGGATGTCCCGCCAATCCGAGGCGGGTCGGCGGCATGGCCAAGGCGGCTTGGCGGAGACTCGGTCCTTCGACCAGCACCTGCCGGACCCGTGCGGCGCACTCCGCCAAACGCGGCTGCTCGAACAGCCAACGAGAAGGCACCTCGATGTTCCAGGTCATGGACATCTTCAGCGCCACTTGCGCGGCCGTCAGCGAGTTGCCCCCCTGCGTGAAGAAGTGTGCGTTCCTTGACAAGGGCTTTGCCGAGGCCGGTTGGCCCAGCACCTCCTGCCAGATCAACGCCACCGCCGCTTCCAGCTCGTCCAGCGCCGGCTCAGTTGGCGGCAGCACCGATGGCCCGCCCAACACGAAGGCCCCATGCTGGTAGATGGCGTAGGCATCGGCCGCTCCTTCCAGCCAAGCCTTTCGGCAGGCGCCACGCTGCAGCTTGCCGCTGGTGGTTTTTGGCATGCCGCCTGGCTGCAACAGCATCACCACCGACAAAGCTTCGCCACACTGTTCGCTCACCGCCGCGCTGAGCGCTTCGACCAAGGCCGCAGGCGCGACGAGTTTCTGCATGCCCCGCGACACCTCGGCCGCCAGGCCTATGCCCTCGCCTTGGGGTCCATCGACCGCGAACACGGCAATGCGCCCCTGCCGCACCGCGTCCACCTCGCGCTCGACCGCGCGCTCCAGGTCTTGCGGGTAGAGGTTGTGCCCTCGCACGATGACCATGTCCTTGATGCGACCTGCGATGTACAGCTGCCCGCCATGGATGAAACCAAGGTCACCGGTGCGCAACCAGCGGCGACCATCCCGCTCCATGAATGTCGCCAGGCTTTCAGGCAGCTTGCCCCAGTAACCCTGGCCCAGGCTGGGGCCGCTGACCCAGATCTCGCCAATGCGCCCCGGTGCAAGGACGTCCATCGAGGCCGGATCAACGATGTCCACACGGTGTGCCGAGGGTGCGTGGCCACACCCCACCAAGGTGGGCCCCCCTTCCGCCAAAGGCAGCGCTTGGCCCTGGGCCAAGTGACTGCCCGAGAACGGCTGGGCCACCAGCCCTGCGCCACGCAGGCCCCCCGTCACGAACAGCGTTGACTCGGCCAGGCCATAGCAAGGGTAGACCGCCTCGGCGGCAAAGCCGGCCAAAGCGCCACGCTCGCAGAACAAGCGCAGTGTCTCGGCCCGCACGGGCTCCGCGCCTGAGAAAGCGACCTGCCATGACGACAGGTCCAGCTGCCGCCATTGGGCCTCCGTCACACGCTCCAGGCAAAGTCGGTAGGCGAAGTCCGGCCCACCGCTGATGGTTCCCCGGTGGCGTGAGATCGCTTCCAGCCAGCGCACAGGCCGCTCCAGGAAAAACCGGGGCGACATCAACACCACGGGGATGCCCCGATGGATGGGTTGAAGCAGACCACCGATGAGGCCCATGTCGTGGTTCAGGGGCAGCCAGGACACGAACACGTCCGTCGCCTCGACCGACAAGCCCTCTTCGATCGCGCGCATGTTGGCCATCAAGCCGCCATGCGTCACCATCACGCCTTTGGGGGCGGACGTCGAGCCCGAGGTGTATTGCAGGAACGCGATGTCGCCCGGCGCCGGAACGCGGTGCCGCCATTGCTCGGCGCCCTCCTCGCCCACTTTGTCCACCGCGATCACCTGGGCCTGCGGGAACGCTTCGCCGACACTGGCGATCATGGATTGGACCGCGCTGCTGGTCAGGATGCAGCCAGCCCGCGAGTCGGCGGCGATGCCGGTCAGCCGATCCAGGTGCTGTGGCCGGATGGACTCGGGGGGAAACACGGGAACAGCGATCAGGCCCGCGTACAGGCACGCGAAGAAGCTGATGACATGGTGCTCATCGTTGTCCAGCATGATCAGGGCGCGCTCGCCGGGCCCGAAATCCTGCTGAAGCCGCGCCGCCAGCGCCCGGACCTGCCGGTCCAGCTCGGCGTAGCTGACCGCGATGTCCAGGGTCTGGCCATCGCGGCTGCAAGCCACCATCAGCGCCTTGTCGTTCGCCCGGGTCTGGGCCAAGCCATGCAAGTGGGTGACGAAGTCCAGCGGTCTGCCGGAAAGTTGAGGCTTGCTCGTCATCATTGAATCCGCCATGTCCGTTTTTGGATTGATCCGGGGTCAGAACCTGCCCAGGTTGCCGTGCGGCTCGGCCATGGCCACCACCACTTGGCGAGGCCCTTCGAAAGGCGTCCGGGCATGGGCGGCCAGCATGTTGTCCAGCATCAGGACATCGCCGGCCTGCCATTGAAAGATCACGGTTTCGGCGTCCAACACGGCGCGCACACGGGCAAACTCCTCGTCGGGAATCACGCTGCCATCCGCCAGGAAAACATTGCGCGGAACGTTGTCCACACCCAGGATGTCTTCCAGCGATTCGCGCACCTCCGCCTGGAGGTTCGAGACATGGAACAGGTGGGCCTGGTTGAACCAGACCCGCTCGCCCGTCACGGGGTGGGTCTCGATGGCCTGGCACAGTTGGCTGGTTCGAAGTTCGCCGTCATCCTTCCATTGCCACTGGATGCTGGCGCGGCGACAGAAGTCCTCCACCTCTGCCCGGCTGTCCGTGTTGAACACCTTTTGCCAAGGCACGTCGAACTCGCCGTGGTTGCGCACATAACGCAGTCCTGGCTCGAACCGGGCCAGGATGTCCGCCGGCATGCGCCTGTAGATGGCTCGGCTGTCGGCAATCGGTGTCTCCCCACCGATCGGCGAGGCCTTGACGCAATGGAACCAGATCTTCATCGGCCATTCGCGCGTGTAGGCCTGCTCGTTGTGCAGGGGAATGTGCTGGTGCGCGGGGTACTCGGTCGAGGTGTAGACCCCTGAAGCCGACATCGCGCTGCGCGGCGTCGACGCAAACTCATATTTCAGCAAGGGATGCCCGAAGGAGGCGGCGAACGCCTGGAAGGACTCGATCGTCGGGACCGAGAAACCCCTCAACAACACCCCGCCCGCCAGGCGAAGTTCCTCGTCGATTCGTGGGCGGATGTCCGCCATCGCCTGCAAGAGCGTCTGGCCAGGGACCGGAGGCGTGATCAAGACAGGCAAGGCCGACCTGGGCGTGGCGGAGCAGCTCAGGTGAAGCGATGCGGCGCTCATGCCCAAGCCTCCAAGGTCGCCCTGGCCGCGCTCGTCAGCCGCTGCTCGATGACCGGCATCAACAGCGCCTCCTGCTCCCGAATGAAAAAGTGACCGCCATCGAACCAATCGACGGTGAAAACGCCCCCCGCCTCGGCGGACCAGGCCTCCAGTCGTTCAACGCCGACATCGTCCCGGCGACCGCCCAAGGCGTGCACAGGCATGGGCAAAGGTTTGTCCGCCACCGGACGCAAGCTCGCGCACACGCGGTAGTCCGCGGCCAGCACATCCAGCGTGAGGCGCATGAGCTCCTCGTTCGCGAACACTTCCTCGGGCGTGCCGCCCTGTTGACGAAGGTCGGCGATCAACGAGGCGTCGTCCTGCTTCCCGGCGAAACGCGCGGGGTCTCGCTTCATCGGTGCCGGACTGCCGGCCACCAGCAAGGCCTGTGGCAAGGGGCCACCGGTTTCAAGCTGCCGGAGCGCCATCCCATGGGCCAGCAAGGCGCCCATGCTGTGACCGAACAAAGCGTAGCGGCCCGACAGCGCCTGTTGCTGGTCTCGGCACAGCCAGGACACCAGCGCCTCGAAGTTGTCCACGAAGGGCACCGAAAACAGGCTGCCGCGCCCCGGCAACTCGACCGGTACCACCTCGACCCACCGCGGCAGCAGGCGCCGCCAACGCAGGTACATGGTGGCGCTGGCACCCGCGCACGGCAGGCACAAAAGAGAAACGGGTGTCGGCATGAGGCCTCACCGCGCCGCTTGCTGTTCCATCCACTCCCGCAGAGACTTGGGCCGCATGTCGGTCCAGGTTTTCTCGACATAGTCGGTCACGGTCTTTTTGTCTCCCTTGACACCATCGACCGCGGTCCAGCCTGCGGGAACGGCCTTCCAATGAGGCCAGATGGAGTACTGCTCTTCATGGTTGAACAGAACGATGAAGGTTTCGTCTTCACGGTCAAAACAGCTTGTCGACATGCTGGGTCCTCATTTGGTTGGGCGGGATGAATGCAAGGGGGACTCAGTCAGGCGCCAGCCATCGAAACCCCCTCCAGCACTACATGACGGGACAGGCCCGCTTCTGTTTAGTGCCCGGTCTTTTCGTCAAAGCAGGTAACGGCAATCGCTGAGGGCCGTTTCAGCTTCCTTGATCATGAAATTGACCAAGGTCGCGGAGCAGCCGAGGCGCCCCCCGATCTCGCGCTGGGTCAGGCCATTGAGGCGGTTGAGCTCGAACGCCAGGCGTGTCCTCGGCGCCAGCGCACCCAGCACCTTGTCGACGAGTTCAAGTGCCTGGCGGCCTCTGAAAGTCAACTCCGGAAGATTGCAACTGACGGGGCCGATCGCTTCCACATCGTCACAACAGATGCGGTAGTTCGACTCCACGGCCCGCTGCCGGTGGTAGTCGAATGCCATGTTGCGCACCACTTGGCAGCAGTAGCACAAAGGCTTGCGGATCTCGCGTTCGATCCCGCCATGGATCAACTTCAGGTAGGCGTCCTGGATCACTTCATCGGCCAGGTCCACCGTGTGAACGATTTTTTGCGCGACGCGCCGGAGATAGGCCCTGTTGGCCACGAAAACTTCGCCGAGCGTCAGCTCGGTAGAACTCAATGACATGGTGCAGCATCCCTGTTGCAAATGAAGGTTCCCGGCATGCGCCGATCCGGCATAGAAAATTGAATGAGACTTATTAACTTTTAGAGTCAAAGGAAGTCATTCGATCTTTGCCCTGTACTTACCTAGACGCTTTGGGCTCCAAAAGTGAGACACCTGTGAGGCAGCGCTGGGTGAATGGTGGATTCGGGCACCGCGCTTGCTGGGTCAGGCATGTTTTTCCACAGGGGTAAAAGCCACCATGAAAACCTTCGCTGCCTTCAAGCCTGTTGCCGCCTGCGCGTTGCTGGCGTGGTCATGTTCCGCCTTGCACGCCCAGATGAGCACGCCTGTTCCCTCGGGGCCGCCTTCAACCCAGCCGGCACCCAAGTCTCCGTCTCAACCATCTTCTGGTGAATCGGCCAAAGACGGTGGTGGTCCACAGATCACAGTGCCCTTGAAGCGGCAAGGCGCCCCACTTCCGGACCACGCGCCTTCGGGTGCAGCATCCGCTGCAGCAAAGGGCAAGTCGAAGAGTTAATGCACTGGATTTCAATTAACCATCAATTCATTGATTCAGAAAGACTTTTACAAGATTCAAAGGTCAATGAACGACCGTGTCGCATTTGAACCCCTATTGTCACGCATCATCCTGTTCAGTTGGCGTGCAACGACCGACAGTCGGGGCAGCCAAAATACCACCTGCCGCGACTGGCCCACGCTGTCCACCCGACTCATGAAAATTGCAGTAGCCGCCGTGGCGAACGGAGCGCCGTGATGGAGCGCACCTTGGCGATGGTGCAAGGAGAGCCCGAGGGTTCTTCGATTCCCATGTCGATGGCTTCCCCAAGCATGCCCGCAACACCTTTGCGCGGCGGCAGATTCGCAGCCATCTTCCTGACGACAGACCGCGCACAGCGAACACGCATCGTGCGCTCACTTTGGTCGGTTGCGCTCATCGCCATCTGTGTCGGCTTGATCGCCTACGCGGTCCAGTCCAGGTTGGTCGCCCCCCAGGAAGGTGAACTGCTGTCGGGCCTGATGCTCGCGTCCAGCCTGGTGTTCTACATTGCCCTGCGAAGCGGCTTCAACCGGCGGTTTGCCGATCCCGCCCTCACCTTGCCGCAGATTCTGGCCGCCCTCACCTGGATTGCCGGTGCCTATGGCGCGACGAACGAGGCGCATGGCGGCATCCTCATGTTCGTGGCCCTGGTGCTGGTTTTTGGCGCCTTCAACCTGACGCCTGAGCGCGCCCGCCTCAGCAGCCTCTATGCCGTGATGGTCATGGGCTCGGTGATGGCTTTCAAGAGCGTGGACGATCCAGTTCGCTACCAGCCTCGCGTGGAATGGGTGTACTTCATTTTCCTGGTCACGATGGTGCCCACCGTGGTGGTGCTGGCAGCGCACCTCGACCGGATGCGGCAGCACCTGCATGGGCAGAAAGCCGACCTGGTCACCGCGCTGGCGCGCATCCAGGACATGGCCTCGCGGGACCCGCTGACGGGCTTGATCAACCGCCGCAAGATGCTGGAAGTGCTGGCGGAGCATGCCGCCTTGAGCAAACGGAACATGCTCACGTTTTCCGTGGCCTACATCGACCTGGACCACTTCAAGCAGGTGAACGACAACTGGGGCCATGGCGTTGGCGACGAGGTGCTCAAGGGTTTCGCGGCGGCCTCCCAAAGCCTGTTGCGTGAAACCGATGTGATCGCCCGTTGGGGTGGCGAAGAGTTCCTGGTCTTGCTGCCCGATGTTCCGCCTGGCAGTCCGGTGCTCGCCATTGAACGTTTGCGCTCGGCGATGGCCGGGGCCCAGCTCAGCCAGACCGAGCCGGGCTTGCGCATGACCTTCTCATCGGGCATCGCTGGTCACCGGCTTGGCGAAGCGATTGAAGAAACGGTCGAACGCGCCGACCGGGCCCTGTACAGGGCCAAAGCGTCTGGCCGCAATCAAAGCGTGGTCGCGAACGCCTGAACGGCCGGCTTTACAAAGCTGGCATCCTGATTGCCGGAACGACATGACAGCGGATGCATCCTGCATGCCGCGCTCACTTCAAGGAGAAGAGCCATGTCCACCAGCAGCATCCTGGGCGCCGAACGCGCCGCCACCTATTCATCCGGCCGTGACACCGCGGCCTTGGGCCCCAGCGATTCGTCCGACAGCGGCAGCGATGTCCTGGGCGAATTCAACCGCGACGAGAGCGAGCAGGACCTGTCAGACCTGAGCACACCTTTGCGCGCCGATCGGGACAGCACACACCAATCCATCTTGGGTTCGGACAGCGATGCCTCGGGCACGGGCGAGCGCGGCACCGCGTTCAGGGAGCACTTGCGCGAAGCGGGGGACATCATGCCCGACCGCATCACACCCGCGCTCGATGGCGAAAGCGATGCCTTGGCCGACGCCCAGGTGAGCGCCGAGGCCTCGGAAGAATGGCTGGACGAGCAGGACGACGATGAGCTCGACGACGACCTGTTGACCGACGAAGAGCTCCTGTCCGAAGTTCAAGCGAGTTGAGGCGGCGCCGGCCTGGCTGGGCGTGGTTCACGGTGCGTCCAGCGGTACAGCAGCGGCAACACGAACAAGGTCAGCGCGGTGGATGACAAGATGCCGCCAATGACCACCGTGGCCAATGGCCGCTGCACTTCGGCGCCCGTGCCCACCGCCAGCGCCATGGGCACGAAGCCCAGGCTGGCCACCAACGCCGTCATCAGCACCGGCCGCAGACGTGTCAGGGCGCCCTCCCGGATGGCGGGCTCCAATGCCATGCCCTGCGCACGCAGCTCACGGATGCAGGCGATCATCACCAGGCCATTGAGCACTGCCACGCCCGACAAAGCGATGAATCCCACGCCCGCCGAGATCGACAGCGGGATGTCGCGCAGCCACAAGGCGGCCACGCCCCCGGTCAAGGCAAAGGGCACGCCGGAGAACACCAGCAAGCCATCCTTGAGGTTGCCGAACATGGCGAACAAGAGCATGAAGACCAGCAGCAAGGCACCCGGTACCACGATGGACAGGCGGCGGCTGGCCGACTGCAGTTGTTCGAACGTGCCGCCCCAACTCGTCCAGTAACCGGCCGGCACCTTGACCTGGCCCTGGATGCGGGATTGCGCTTCTGCCACGAAGCTGCCGACGTCCCGTCCTCGCACATTGGCCGTCACCACCACCCGGCGTTTGCCGTTTTCACGGCTGATCTGGTTGGGGCCTTGGGCCATGTCCATGGTCGCCACATCGGTCAGGCGGGCAAAGACAGCGCCCCCGCCGACGTCGCCGGTGGGCAAGCGCAAGGGCAATTGTCCCAGCGCATCAAGGTCACCACGCCGAGCCTCGGGCAGGCGCACCACGATGTCGAAGCGACGGTCGCCCTCGAACACCGATCCGGCTTCGCGCCCCCCCACCGCCGTCGCCAGGGTGTCCTGCACATCACCCACGTTCAAGCCCAAGCGCCCTGCTTTCTCGCGGTCGATGTTGACGGTGAGCATGGGCAGCCCGGTGGTCTGCTCCACCTTGACGTCCTCGGCGCCGGGCACGGCTTCGAGCACCTTGGCGATCCGCTCGGCGGTGTCGTTCAAGATCGGCGCGTCATCGCCAAACACCTTGATGGCCACGTCGCTGCGCACGCCCGAGATCAGTTCGTTGAAGCGCATCTGGATGGGTTGCGTGAACTCGTAGTTGTTGCCCGGCACTTTCGTCACCGCGGCCTGGATGGCTTGGACGAGGTCCTCCTTGGACCGCTTGGGGTCCGGCCATTGGTCGCGGGGCTTGAGCATGACGAAGGTGTCGGCCACATTCGGGGGCATGGGGTCGGTGGCGATCTCGGCCGTGCCTAATTTGGCGAACACGGTGTCCACTTCGGGGAAGGACTTAACGGTGCGCTCAAGCTGCACCTGCATGTCGACGGCCTGGCTCAGGCTGGTGCCAGGGATGCGCAAGGCGTGCAAGGCGATGTCGTGTTCGTCCAGGCTGGGGATGAACTCGCTGCCCATGCGCGACACCATCAAGGCGGCCAGCCCCAGGGACACGGCCGTGATCGACACGGTCAAGGCGGGGCGGGCCATGGCCTTGCCCAGCAAAGGCTCGTAGCCACGCCGGGCCCAGGCCATCAGGGCGTTGTCCTTTTCGTTGACCGGCCCCGTGAGCCAAAGGGCCACGGCCGCCGGCACGAAGGTCACCGACAGGACCATCGCCCCCAGCAAGGCCGCGACCACGGTGAAAGCCATGGGGTGGAACATCTTCCCTTCCACCCCGGTCAAGGCAAAGATGGGCAGGTAGACCACCATGATGATGAGCTGCCCGAACAGCAACGGTCGGCGCACT
>NZ_JBOHHL010000070.1:0-10473 GCF_050725395.1 Aquabacterium sp.
GCACCGGTTCGGCCACCATGGCCAGTTGCGCCAGCGATTGCCGCTCGAACATCTGGCGCGGCGTGACCTTCCAGCCCAGCGCGCGCAAGCGCGCCACGATCTGCAGGCTGATGATCGAGTCACCGCCCAGTTCGAAGAAGTTGTCCTGGCGCCCCACCCGCTCGGCCCCCAGCACCTGCGCCCACACCTGGGCCAGGACCTCTTCGGCCTGGCCTTGCGGGGCTTCATAGGCCCGTGCCTCGTCCAGCGCCACCGGCGGCAGCGCCTTGCGGTCGATCTTGCCGCTGGCGTTCAGCGGCAAGGCTGGCAGCACCACGATCGTGGCCGGCACCATGTACTCGGGCAGCGCGCTGCCCAGGCGGGCACGCAGCGCCTGCGTGTCCAGGGGTTGATCACCCGCGTTGGCCGAGACGTAGCCCACCAGGCGGGTGCCGCCTGCTGCGCTCTGCGCCACCACCACCGCCTCCCTCACCTGGGGCTGGGCCAGCAGTTGGGCTTCGATCTCGCCCAGCTCGATGCGCAGGCCCCGGATCTTGACCTGGTGGTCGATGCGGCCCACGTAGGCCAGTTGCCCATCGTCGCGCCAGCGCACCAGGTCGCCCGTGCGGTACAGCCGCTCTCCTTGCGTGCCCTGCGGGTCGGCCACGAAGCGCTCGGCGCTCAGCGCGGGCCGGTTAAGGTAGCCGCGTCCCAGGCCGGCTCCGCCCAGGTACAGCTCGCCCACCACGCCTGGCGGCACCGGGTTCAGGTCGGCGTCCAGCACCCAGGTGCTGACACCGTCGATCGGGCGGCCGATGGCCACCTGGCTTTGCCCATCGTCTCGGCACGTCCAGTGCGTCACGTCGATGGCCGCCTCGGTGGGGCCATAGAGGTTGTACAGGCCCGCCTGGGGCAGGCGCTGCAGGACTTGGCCTTGCAGTTCGGCCGGCAGGGCTTCTCCGCTGCACACGATGCGCTTGAGGCCGCTGCACTGGCTCACTTGCTCGTGGGCCATGAAGGCTTGCAGCATCGAGGGCACGAAGTGGATGGTGGTGATGCCATGGGCCTGGATCAGGTCGACCAGGCGTTCGGGGTCGCGGTGGTCCCCAGGGGCGGCCATCGCCAGGCGCGCGCCGACCATCAGGGGCCAGAAGAATTCCCACACCGAGACGTCGAAGCTGAAGGGGGTCTTTTGCAGGACGGTGTCGGTCTCGTCCAGGCCGTAGGCCGATTGCATCCAGCCCAGGCGGTTGTGCAGGGCCCGGTGGCGGTTGGCCGCCCCTTTGGGCTGGCCGGTCGAGCCCGAGGTGTAGATCACGTAGGCCAGGCTTTCGCCGTGCAGGGGCACTTGCGGGTTGTGGCTGGCCTCGCCCGACCAATCCACTTGGTCGATCAGGAGCAGGCGCACGTGCGCCGGGCATGGCAGGGCCTGGACCAGGTGTGACTGGGTCAGCAGCAGTCCGATGCCGCTGTCGCTGGCCATGTAGGCGATGCGCTCTGGCGGGTACTCGGGGTCGATGGGCACGTAGGCGGCACCGGCCTTCAGGATGGCCAGCAGGCCCACCACCATCTCCAGCGAACGCTCGGCCGCGATGCCGACCGCGGTGTCCGGCACCACGCCCAGCGACAACAGCCGGTGGGCCAGGCGGTTGGCCCGTTCGTTGAGTTCACCGTAGCTCAGCTGCGCCTGGGCGAAGACCACAGCCACGGCGTCTGGCCGGGCTTGCGCCTGCGCTTCGATCAGCTCGTGCACCGGTCTGGCGTCCGGACGCACCTGTCCATTCACGCTCCAGCTTCGCAACTTGAAGGACTCTTCAGCGTTCAGCAGTTGCACCGATCCCACCGGCTGGTGGGTGTCCTCCACCAACTTGGCCAACAAGCCCGCCATGGTCCTGGCAACCACCGCCACCTTGTCTGGGTCCAAGCGGTCGGCGTCGAAGCCAAAGCTCAGGCTGAGCTCGTCACCTTGTTGCACCACCAGTGTCAGCGGGTAACTGGTTTCGCCTCGGCTGATCACCTGGCTGAAACGCAGCCTCGAGCCGCCTCGTTCTTCCGTGTTCAGCAAGGCCTGGTCGATCGGGTAGTTTTCGAAGACCACGATGCTGTCGAACAAGGCCTGGCCGCCATACCCAGCGCGACGTTGAACCTCGTGGAGGGGCACCTGTTCATGTTCTCGAGACGCGACATTCCGGGCTTGCAGATCACGCAGCCAGTCGCCGACTGGACGTTCGGCAGCGATGGGCACGCACATCGGCAAGGTGTTGATGAACAACCCCAGCATTTGCTGGGCCCCCGAGAGGCCGTCGGGCCGGCCGGCCACGGTCGCGCCAAAGCACACCGTCTGCTGCCCAAGGTAGCGAGCAAGCAGCAGGGCCCAGGCCGCCTGGATCAAGGTGTTGACCGTGACCCGCTCGGCGGCGGCCACCTTGGCCAAGCGCACCATCATCGGCCGGTCGAGCACCGTGCGGGTTTCGGCCGGCAGGGATGCCTGACCGTCTCGGTGGGTGATCAACGGCGCCAATCTGGACGGCTCTTCGAGCGCCGCCAACTGGGCGTGCCAATGGCGACGCGAGGCTTCCAGGTCCGCCGACTTCAGCCAGCCGATGTAGTCTCGGTATTGCCCGCTCGGCGTTTCAAGCGCTTGCCCGTCATGGTGCCGGATCACCTCGCTCAGCAATTGCGCCGTGCTCCAACCGTCCAGCAACAGGTGATGGCTGGTCCAGATGAAGTGGTGCCGGGCATCGTTCAGGCGCACCAATGCCATGCGCATCAAAGGCGGCTTGGCCAGGTCGAAACCTTGGTCCAACTCGGCCTGGGCCAGCGCATCCAAGGCCTCCCTTGGCTCGGAACGGTCACGCCAATCCTGCTCAAGCATGGCCATGTCCAGCGACTTGGCCACCCACTGCAAGTGAGAGGTGCCTTGCAAGAATCCCGTTCGCAGAACATCGTGACGGGCCACCACGGCTTGCCAGGCCGCCTTGAAACGCACGGTGTCCAGGCCCTCGATGTCCACGCGCAACTGGTTGATGTAGGCCTTGGAGCTGACGTCGTACACGCTGTGGAACAGGATGCCCGACTGGATGGGCGACAAGGGGTACAAGTCTTGCAAGTTGCCCAGGGCCAAGGGCAACTGATCGAGTTGCGTCTGGTTCAATCCGCACAGCGGGAAATCCGATGGTGTCACGCCTTGGGCACCCCGGACACAGTGATCGACCAGCGCCTCCAGTTCCTGCTGGAAGCGATCCACCCATGCCTGAACCGTGTGCCGATCATGGCGAGCCTGGCTGTAGCTCACGGCCAACTGGAGTTGTCCTTCATGAACGCGACCGTTGACCGAAAACTCGTGCGCCTGCGGAGCCGCGCCATTCACCGCAGTACCACCGCGCTCACTCGCCAATTGCCAGCCCGTGCTGCCTCCAAAACTGCCATCGAACTGGCCAAGGTAGTTGAAGTTGATCCGAGCCTGCGGCAAGCCATCCAACGCCGCCTTCTGGCTGGCATGGCCCAGGTGCTTGAACACGCCGTGGCTCAATCCCCGGCCGGGCACTTGGCGCAAGGATTCCTTCACGCGTTTGACCGCCTCGCCGAGTTCACCCAGCGGTGTCAACGCCACGGGGAAGACGCTGGTGAACCAACCCACCGTGCGGGACAGGTCCATGCCCTCGAACACGTCCTCGCGCCCATGCCCTTCCACGTCCACCAGGACCTGGTCCTGGCCTGTCCAGGCGCACAGAGCCCGGCCCAAAGCAGTCAGCAGCAGATCGCTGACCTGAGTGCGGTACGCGGCAGGTGCGACCTTGAGCAAGGTCTCGGTTTTCGCGGCGTCCAACCTCACTTCGATGACCTGCAGATCCGCGGCGGTGTTCGATCCGGAAGGCCTCACGCAGGGCAAGCTGGCCGGCACATCCGACAATCCTTGCCAATGCGCCAGTTCCTCGGGGTGCTGGTCGATGTAGCCTTGCAACGCCAAAGCCCAATCCTTGTAGCTGT
The DNA here is from genome assembly GCF_050725395.1 of Aquabacterium sp. Lineage (GTDB taxonomy): Bacteria > Pseudomonadota > Gammaproteobacteria > Burkholderiales > Burkholderiaceae_C > Aquabacterium. The sequence goes on from NZ_JBOHHL010000070.1 coordinate 3,970, forward strand.
GGGTCCGGGAGGGCAAAACGATGTCCCGCCTGGCCAGGGCCTGCTCGCAGGCGGCGTGAAGGTCTTCGAGCAGCACACGCCAGGACACACCGTCGACCACCAGGTGGTGAGCGACCAGCAACAGGCGCCAACTTCCATCGGCCATCTCGATCGCCAAGGCCCGCAGCAAGGGGCCTCGCGACAGGTCCAGGCTGCGTTGCGCTTCATCGCACAAGGCCTCGAGACCCGACGCCTGACAGCCACGGCGGATCCACAAAAGCTCGCCCACGGACTCGCCGAACACCGGCTCGTAATGTTGCGACCAACGGCCATCAGCCTGCGCCTCGAACCTCAGCCTGAAACTGTCGTGGTGGCCGACCACGGCCACCAAGGCTTGCGCCAGGCCTGGCAAGTCGGGCGCCTCCCGCATGCGCAACAACACCGACTGATTCCAGTGATGCCGCTCAGGCACGTCTTGCGCGAAGAAGGCTGCCTGGATCGGGAGCAAAGGCACCTCTCCGGATGTCTGGGATGCTTCGGAGCGCGCGTCTTGCCCGATGGGCACCGCCACCAAGGCCAGTTGCGCCACGGTTTGCCGCTCGAACAGTTGCTTGGGCACGATCTTCCAGCCGGCTTGGCGAGCCCGTGCCACGATCTGGAGGCCCAGGATGGAGTCCCCCCCCAGCTCGAAGAAGTTGTCGCCACGGCTCACCTGGGCCAATCCCAGCACGTCTTGCCACACCGCACACAACGCCTGCTCGACTGCATTTTCTGGCGCTTCGAAAGGCCGGTTGGCGCCCGCGTCGGGATCAGGCAGAGCCTGCCGGTCCAGCTTGCCGTTGGGCGTCAGCGGGAAATGGTCCAGCGCGATGATCACGCTCGGGACCATGTAGGCCGGAAGAGACTGGCCGACGCCATCGCGCAAGGAGGCCACATCGATGGTGTGCCCTGCCTTGGCCGCCACATAGCCGACCAGGCGGAGTCCACCCGGCCCTTGCGCGGCGACGACCACGGCTTCACGCACCCCTGGCTGCGCGAGCAAACGTGCTTCAACCTCACCGAGCTCGACCCGAAAGCCCCGGATCTTGACCTGGTGGTCGACGCGGCCCAGGTAGTCCAGCGCACCATCGGGACGGCACCTCACGAGATCACCGGTCCGATAGAGCCGTTCGCCCGAGAGGAAGGGGTGGGCCACGAAACGCTGTGCGGTCAAGCCCGGCCGTTTCAGGTAGCCACGCGCGATGCCGGGGCCGCCAAGGTAGAGTTCGCCCGGCACGCCGATGGGGCACAAGGCCATGTGCTCGTCCAGTACCAGGCCGGACGACGATGGGACCGGGTGCCCGATCGGGATGGCTTGGCCAGGGGCCGGCGGCGATTCGGTGTCGATGCGCCAGGCGTGCGACCAGACCGTGCCTTCGGTCGGCCCGTATTCATTCACCAGCGCCGCGCGAGGCACGCTCTGTCGATGCTGCGCCACCACGTCGGCGTGGCAGGCCTCGCCCGCCACGATGGCGCATTGCAATGAGGCGCCATTCTTCAAACTCAGCAAGATCTGCTTGTAGAAGGAAGGCAGTGCCAGCACATGAGAGATCCGGTGGTCCGCGATCAGTTGCCCGATCTGGAGGGCGTCCTGGTGCTCATCGTCCGTGGGCAGGTGCAAGGTGCCTCCCTGGCTCAAGGTCCAGAAGACGCCGGCCACCGAACTGTCAAAGGACAAGGACGACAGCAGCAGGTAGCTCGAGAGCGGCTCCTTGTAGAACTGCAAGCGTGCTGCCGTCGAGGCCACCGCGTTTCCGTGAGAAACCATCACCCCCTTGGGCAAGCCGGTCGAGCCCGAGGTGTAGATCAGGTAGGCCAGGCTTTGCGGTGAGGCGGGCATCTTCAAAGTCAAAGGCGATGCGTCACCTTCCTCATGAGGCTCGTCCACGTGCAAGATGGTCAAACCCATGGCTGGCAGGCGACCGGCCTCGCAAGCCAAGGTCAGCACGGTCGATACCTGCGCATCGTCCAAGACATGGGCGATCCGATCGGCGGGGTAAGCCGGATCGATGGGCACATAGGCGGCGCCCGCCTTGAGCACGGCCAGCATCGAAGCGATCGCATGCGCGGACCGACCGATGTGGACCCCGACGACGTCGTCCAGACCGACACCCTGGGCCTGCAGTCGGCGCGCCAGGCGGTTGGCCTGCCGGTCAAGTTCCCGGTAGGACCACTGATCCTGCCCACACACCACGGCCTTGGCATTGGGAGCGTGCCGGGCATGGGCTTCGAACATGGCCTGCAAGGTCTGATCAGGCCAGGCCTCACCCGACTCGGTGACAACGCGACCTTGCCGCAAGATCCAGTCGCGCTCATCGGCACACACCATGGGCAGGTTCGAAGCAAGCGCATCCGGATGGGATGCCGCCGAAGTGGACAAGGCATCGACCTGCCTCAACCAGGCTTTGACCGCATCGCCATCGAATCGCCCATCGTTGAGCCAACGCCATTCGAGCGAGCCATCAGCAGCTTCGACGCATTCGCACCGCAATCCCGCCTGCCCGCATCCTGCATCGACCCGCTTGACCACCCAGCCTCCCGGCATTGCCAGCAAGCGCACGTGCTCGAACTGAAGGGCTGCCCTGGGCCGTCCAGCGCGGGCCAGACCTGCCAGGTACACGGAAGCATTGAAGCATTCATGCCACGAGGCCGCCAACTGAACCTGCTCGTGCACCGAACGGATCAACACGTCGACGGGTGAACCTGGGCTCAAGCGCAAGGAAACCGGCAAGGCCGTGGCATAGTTTCCCCAGGCGCCGTCCAGCTCCGGCGCCCTGGCTATGCAAATCCATTCAAAGGAGAACGCGTCGGTTTGGGCGACGCGCGCCACCCAGGCGGCCCACAGTCCCAGCGTCACCGACTCGATCGGCAAGGCCAATCGTTCGGCCGTGGCCTGGATGAATTGGCTGGCCTGGCCGCTCAGTGCAATGGACTGAACCAGGCGCTGACCGGTGGCGGGCTGCTCGAAAGGCAGGCGTGGCGCGTCGGCCTCGTCCCTTGACCTGGCTTCCCAGAATCGCCCACCCTCCTGCCCCAATTCCGTGGCGAAGAGCTCGTTCTGCCAGGCTGCATAGTCGGCGTACTGCAAGGGCTCCTCGGCCGCGAAAGCCGGCGCCCCCTCCAAGCAATGCAGCAGGCATGCCTTGGCCAGGTCCTGAATGCCTTGCACATCCAGGCTGTAACGCGATGCCGCCAAGGCCCACCGCACACGCCCCTTGACGGGCCTCGCCATGGCCAGGCCGACCACGGCCCCGGCCTGCGCATCGATCAAACCCCGGGCCGCCGACAGCAGAGCGTCATCATCGACCTCAGCCTCAAGCAAGGTGCAAGCCGGCAGGAGATCGGCCACCACGTGCTGCACGGGATAGACCAAGCCTGGCACCGTCCGGTAGCGTGTGCGAAGCACTTCGTGCTGGCGAGCGGCTTCATCGACGGCGTGCCGCAGGGCCTCCAGGTCCACGTTCAGCGCGGGTCCTTCGACCAGCACGGCCATGCATGGCTGCGATGTCTCCCAGTCCGGGGCATGGCTGGCGCATTGCTGGGAAGACAGTTGGTAGGCTTCGACGCGGTCGATGTTGTTGTTGTTCACGCATTCACTCCAATTTTCAAATCTTCGCCACGGCAAGCGTGGGCCATGGCCACCATCACTCGACGCGGCCCTGTGTATGGGCTGCGTCCGTGCAGCGCGAGCATGTTGTCGAGCATCAAGACGTCACCCCGTTCCCACGGGAACTTCACCATCACATCGAGGTAAAGCCCTTGCAGGTGCCGGATGACCTCGGGTTCGATCGGTGTGCCATCACCATAGAAAGTGTTCTGCGGCAAGTCATCCGCCGCGTACTCGCTGCGCAGTTGCTCCCGCGCCGAAGCGGGCAAGGTCAACTCATGGAAAAAGGTCGCGTGGTTGCACCAGACGGTCTCTCCCGTTTTCGGGTGGCGCATCAGCGCGGCACCGATTTGCCGTGTGCGCAGGCCGCCACCGGGCTTCCATTCAGGCCGGATGCCGACACTGCGGCAGTAGGCTTCGACCTCGCTCCGGTCCGACGTCTGGAAAACGGTTTGCCAAGGCAGGCCAAAGCCTTCGCCGTAGTTGCGCACGTACATGACCTGCTTGCGCGCGAACGTTTCCCGGACCTCGGGCCGAAGGCGGCGGAGCAGAAGTCGGGTGCTGCCGATCGGCGTCTCGCCCTGCGTCAAGGCGGGAGTCTCGCAGTACAGGAAGAGGTGCAAGGGAAACACCGGCGAGTAAGAGTGTTCGTTGTGCGGGAAGATGCTTTCCTGTGCCGGGTAGTCGGTGGACGTGTAGACGTTCAGGTCCTGGTGGATCTGTGTTCGGGGCGACGCCCTGAACTGGTATTCCAGCGCGCCGCCAGAGACCGAATCGACATAGTCATTGAAGTCCTGGACCTGGTTGACCGCGAACCCTCGGAACAGGATCGCCCCATGCGTCAACAGGCGCTGGTGGATCTCGGCCTGGTTCACCGCGGCCCATTGTGGAAGGCTGATGCCTGGCAGCCGGGGCTGGACCAAGGCTGGCAGGTCCACGCCGTCGAACAGGCTCGACCATTGCACCAGGTCAGCACCGGCTTCAGGGAGTGCCTGGCGGCGTACCGCGCCCAGTCTGGGCCGAACGTCATGGGAAGTCATGCTGAAGATCCTTCGCTTTTCAATGCTGAATTCAGGCTGGCATCCATGGGCTGCCGGCGCCGCAAACCACCGCGCAAGGCGGCCAGTTTTTTCGAACGTTCGTCGGCCTGTCTGGCCGCCTGGGCACCTCGAAGCTCACGGACGACGTGTCGCAGGGACTCGAGGCTGGCTTCGCCTGAGGCCATGAGGGCACGCAGGACCGCCACGATCTCCTGGCCAAGGCTGTCCATGCTGGATTCGTTGAAGCAGTCGGCGTCGTAGCGAATCGACGCCTGGATGTCCTTGCCGGTGTGGAGAAAACCCACGATCAGGTCAAGCTCGGCCTGGGCCCCCGGCACCGGGCATTCGCTGATCGACAGGCCCGGCAGGCGCCAAGCCTCGGCCGCTTCACGGTAGATCACCTTCACCTGGAACAGCGGGGCACGCCCGCCACGCTCTCCCGCTTTCATGAGGCCGACCAGCCGGTCGAAAGGCAGGTCCTGGTGGTCGCTGGCCGCGATGACGGTGTGCTGCAATTGCGCCAGAAGCTCGGCCGCGGAGCGCGGCGTTTCGACATCGATGGGCAAGGCCAGTTGGTTCACGAAGAAGCCCACCATCGGTTCGGTTTCCGCCTGGTGGCGGTTGGCCATGTCGGTGCCCACAAAAAACCGGGCTTGTCCCGAGCGTTCCGCCAGCGCCAGGCTGACGCAGGCAAGCAGGACCATGAACGGTGTGGCCTGGTGCTGCCTGGCCAAGGTGGACAGCGCTGCCGTGGTGGGACCGTCCAAGTCGAACGCGTTGATGCCGAGCGGATGCGCGCGTTGGGCAGGCAAGGCTTTTTCCGGCGGCAGGACCAAGGGCGGGATGCCAGCCAACTGGGTCCGCCAGTGCTCGGCCTGCCTTTGCATCTCGCCATCGTCCAGCCACCGCCGCTGTGCGAGCGCGAAATCGGCGTATTGGAACTTCAATGCGGGCAAGGCCAGGGCCTCATCATCTTGGGCACAGGCGTAGTACCGGGCAAGATCCCGCAGCATGACCTGACTCGACCACCCGTCGGCCACGATGTGGTGCAGCACCACCACCAAAATGTGCGCCTGCTCCGCCAGCTTGATCAACTCGATCCGCAGGAGCGGCCCGCGCGTGAGGTCGAAAGGCTGCTTCACCGCTTGCAAGATGTGGCGGTCCACCCGCTGAGGTATCTCTGGTGTGGGCTCGTCCCAGGCCGCCATGGGCAGGGGCACGGGATGTGCAGGTTGAACACATTGCCAGCCCCGGCCGTCGGTTTCGCCAAAAACAGTGCGCAAGGCGGTGTGCCTCTGAACCAGCCGATCGAAAGCCGAGCTCAGCCTGGCCACGTCCAGCACGCCTTCCAGATGGAAGGCCGCCGGCATGTTCATGGCGGTGTCATTTGGATCGAGTTGCCACAGGAACCACAGGCGTTGCTGGGCGTAGGACAAAGGCACTGGCTCGCCTTCGCGGACTGGGGAGCCGTCAAGGGCCCATTGGCGGTCGTCAAAGGCTTTCGATCCTTGCAAGGCCAAGGCGGATTGCTGCACGGTGGGGTGCGAGAAGACCGCCTGCAAAGGCAGGTCGCGCTTCAAGGCGATGCGAACGCGGGCGACCAGGCGAACTGCCAGCAAAGAGTGGCCACCGAGTTCGAAGAAGTTGTCACGCCGGCCCACGCGGGGCACGCCGAGGACCTCGGCCCAGATGGCGGCCAGCGCGCTTTCCAACTCGCCTTGCGGCGCTTCATGGGTGGGTGAAGCACCGAGTTCGGGATCGGGCAAGGCCTGCCGGTCGATCTTGCCATTGGCGTTGAGCGGCAGGCTGGGCAGCACCACGATGTGCGCCGGCACCATG
>NZ_JBOHHL010000071.1:0-8564 GCF_050725395.1 Aquabacterium sp.
GGGCGACCCGGCGGGTCGCCCTCGGCTGCTCATGGGCCATGAGAATCAGCTCAGGCTGTCCAGCATGGACTTGGCCTTCACCTGCAGGGCGCCAGTGGCGTTGGCCACGACTTCTTGCAGCAACTCGCGGGCGCCATCGACGTCACCGATCTGGCGGAACTCTTCGGCCAATTCGAACTTGCGCTCCATCGGGTCCGAAGGTTCGGACAGGTCTTCGTCCAGCGACAGCCCTTCAGGCTCTGGCGTCGGCGCGGGGGCCGGAGCGTCCAGGTCCAGGTTGAGGTCGGCCAGGTCGAAGGCGGGCTCCTCGGCCACCGGCGCGGGCGCTGCGGCCGTGGGCTCGTCCATCAAAGGCAGGTCGAAGTCCAGGTCGTGAGAGGCCTCGGGTGCCGCAGGGGCCTGGTGCACAGGCTCCGTGGGCAGGTCCAGCGAGGGCACATCGGCGAAGGCGTCGAATTGCAGCGAGGACTTGTGCTCGGGCGCCTCGGGCTCGGACAGCGGCATGGGCGCCGAGATGTCCAGATCCAGGTCCACCAAGTCACGGTCGGCGGATTCCATCGGGGCCGTGTCAGGATTCTCCAGGTGAGCCGGCGTCGGCATCACGGAATGGGGAATCGTGCTGGCACCCAGGGAATCGTTGGGCTCGACACTCAAAGGCGTGTTGGACGCGGGCTCGCCACCCGGCTGGTAAAGCGGGTTTTCCGGATCGATGCCCAGGCCCATTTCCTGGGCCTTGGCCCAGTCATCGCCCTGGCCACCGGTCAGGTTGTACAACTGCGACGCCAGTTGCTCGTAGCCCTTGGTGTCGCGGCGCTTGGCGTAAACCTCGAGCAGCTTGGTCCGGATGGCCAGGCGCTCAGGCGTGCTGCGCAGGGCTTCCTTGAGGATTTCCTCGGCCTGCAGGTCGCGGCCATAGGCCAGGTACACGTCGGCCTCGGCCACGGGATCCACATCACCGATGGCATCCAGCTGGCTGAGCGAGTAGCTCATGGACGACGGCGCGCCCGTGGCATCGCGCGTGTCGACGCGCTGGCCACCGCTGGCCCCGAAGAAGGAATCGGGTTGCAGGCGGCTTTCGAGGAAGGATGTTTCACCCGTGTCGGCACGGCGGCGCGAACGCAGGAACATCGCGACGCCCGCCAGCAAGGCCACGCCTGCGCCCACACCCGCCAACAGCATGGGGTTGAGCGACTCCAGGAGGCCCGGGGACTCGGCTTGAGGCTCATCCGGGATGGACAGGGGCTTGGGAACCACCGGGGTAGACACGGGCTCCGACGCTGCGGATGCAGCCTCGGAGGCAGCGTTGGCCACGCTGGTGGCGGCTTGGGACGCAGCGGAAGCGACTTCAGAGGCAGCAGGCGCTTCGGCCGAGGCTGCGGAGGCCACCACGGCTGGCGCGCTGGGCACGGGCGCCGCGGCAGATGCTACGGGGGCTGGCTTGGACGCCGGCACGGCCACGGGAGGCGGCACTGGCACTGGCTTGGACGCCACTGGGGCCGGCGCTGGCGCGGGAACGGGGGCAGGCTTGACAGCCGGCGTGGCCGCCGCTTTTTCCTTCAGCTTGCGCAGATCGTCCAGGTTCTTGGACAACTCGGCCACGCGGGCCTCGTTTTCCTTCTGGGCGCGGGCCTTGGCCAGGCGGTCCTCGGTCCCGGGCGCGGACGCTTTGTTGCTCATGCCACCCTTGCTCAGGGTGAGCTTGTCAGGCGTGGGCGCAGATGATTGCTTCTGGTCTTTGACTTCGGCCTCGACCTTCCCCGCGGCTTGGCGCTGGGGCTTTTCGGGCGCCGTCACGGTGGCCGCGCCAGCCAGGCGCTGGCGGTAGGCGGCAAAGTCGGAGCTTTGCGCCACGATGATCTGGCGCGCTTCAGCGGTGCTGACGGACTTGGCCTGCTCGTTCGTGGGCATGTTCAGCACCACGCCCGACTTCAGGCGATTCATGTTGTCGCCCTGGAAGGCCTGCGGGTTGTTGCGGTACAGGCCGACCAGCATCTGGTCGAGCGAGACCCCGGAAGCCAGGTGGCTGCCCGCGATCTGCGACAGGGAGTCACCACGCCGCACGCGAACGCTCTGCGCCGACGGATGCGAGGAAGAAGACGGGCGCTCGGCCACGGGTTCGGAAGGCGCCGGTGGCGGGGCCACAGGCGCCGAAGCAGGCGCGCTGGCGGCACTGGCCGCGGGCGCGGGCCGTGGACGGGGCTTGGGCGCTTCGACCGCCGGAGCCCGGGGCGCGGCGGCCACGGGTGCTGGCGCGGGAGCAGGGGCAGGCCGTGGTGCGGGCGCAGGCTCCGGCGAGTCCATCGTGGGCGCCACTGTTTGGGCTTGCGTCCGGGTCGACGATGGAGGATCGAACAACAAGGTGTATTCGCGGACCAGGCGGCCCGAAGACCAGGCCAGGTCGAGGATCACGTCGATGAACGGCTCCTGGACCGATCGATCGCTGGTGATCTTGAGGAAGGAGCGCCCATCGGTGCGACGCTGCAGCACGATGTTGGTGGCCCCGAGCACCTGGTTGTAGTCAACCCCGGCGGCCCGGTAGGTTTCAGGCGAAGCGACTTTCACCTGCAGGGAGGCGCCCTCTTCAGGCGTCAAACTGGTGATGTCGATTTCAGCACGCAGGGATTCACCCAGCGCGGACTGCACATTCAAACGTCCCAGCCCCAGCGCCCACGAGGCGGCCGGAAGCATGGACAGCGCAGCACAAGCCGCGGCGACAGCAACCCGATTCAAGGCAAAGCGCCCTGCGGACAACGAATGATCTTTCAAGGCGTCTCCCAAGTCGTCATTGAGTCATTGAATCGACTCATAGGCTCACCCCAATCCAGGACAGATTCGGACGCGAACCCGCACCTGCAGACGGTACGCAGCAGAAAACACAATAGCATCAAGCATATACGGTGACAAGCTCATGCAAATACTGATCTGCCCTGGCTGGCGCTATGTCAGCCATGATGGCAATCGCGGCGCTATTGTCGCCCCGAGGCCACAACAACTGTTACGAACTTTGTTTCAAGCCGTTGTAACAGGTCGTGGTTAGGGCATGGTTACAACAGCTTGGCCGCCCAGTCAGGCATCGAGCAGGATGCGCAGCATGCGGCGCAGGGGCTCGGCGGCGCCCCACAGCAGCTGGTCACCGATGGTGAAAGCACCCAGGTACTCCGGGCCCATGGCCATCTTGCGCAGGCGGCCCACGGGGATGCCCAAAGTGCCGGTCACGGCGACGGGGGTCAGGTCCTTGATGGTGGCTTCACGCGTGTTGGGCACCACTTTGACCCACGGATTGTCGGCCGCAATCAGGGCCTCGATGTCCGCCAGGGGCACGTCCTTCTTGAGCTTGAAGGTCAGGGCCTGGCTGTGGCAGCGCATGGCGCCGATGCGCACGCAGAAGCCATCGACCGGCACGGCTTTTGGGGCATCCTTGCCGAAGACTTCGCCAAACCCCAGGATCTTGTTGGTCTCGGCGCCGCCCTTCCACTCTTCCTTGCTCATGCCATTGCCCAGGTCCTTGTCGATCCAGGGGATGAGCGAACCGCCCAGGGGCACGCCGAAGTTCGCAGTTTCGGCCTCGGTCAGCGAGCGCTGCTTGGCAATGATCTTGCGATCGATTTCCAAAATGGCGCTCTTGGGGTCGTCCAGCAGAGGGCGGACTTCGGCATTCAACGTGCCGAACTGGGTCAGCAGTTCACGCATGTGCTGCGCACCGCCGCCAGAAGCAGCCTGGTAGGTCTGGGTGGACATCCACTCGACCAGGCCCGCTTTGTACAGCGCGCCCACGCCGATCAGCATGCAGCTGACGGTGCAGTTGCCGCCGATCCAGTTGTTGCCACCCTTGGCCAGCGCGTTCTTGATGACGGGCAGGTTGACGGGGTCGAGCACGATGACGGCGTCGTCCTTCATGCGCAAGGTGGAGGCGGCGTCGATCCAGTGACCGTTCCAGCCCGTGGCGCGCAGCTTGGTGAAGACGTCGCTCGTGTAGTCGCCGCCCTGGGCGGTGATGATGATGTCGCAGCGCTTCAGTTCGGCGATGTCGTAGGCATCCTTGAGCGTCGTTTCATTCTTGGCGACCGAGGGGGCCTTGCCGCCCGCGTTGCTGGTGCTGAAGAAGAGCGGCTCGATGAGGTCGAAATCGCCCTCGGCCTGCATGCGGTCCATCAACACCGAGCCGACCATGCCGCGCCAGCCGACCAAACCCACCAATTTCGTTGCCATTTTCAGTCCTTCTCGCCCGGCTCAGCCCCGGGCCATGTCAATGTGATTAACCTTGCTTGGCCAGCGCCGCCACGACGGCTTCGCCCATTTCGGCCGTGCCGACCTTGCGGGTGCCTTCGCTGTAGATGTCACCGGTGCGCAGGCCTTGTTCCAGCACCGATTGCACAGCGGCTTCAATGCGGCTGGCGGCAGCTTCCTGGTTCAGGCTGAAGCGCAGCATCATCGCGGCGCTCAGGATGGTGGCCAGCGGGTTGGCGATGCCCTTGCCGGCGATGTCGGGCGCCGAGCCGTGGCTGGGCTCGTACAGGCCCTGGCCCTTGGCGTTCAAAGAGGCCGAAGGCAGCATGCCGATCGAACCGGTCAGCATGGCCGCCGCGTCGGACAGGATGTCGCCGAACATGTTCCCCGTGAACAGCACGTCGAACTTCTTGGGCGCCTTGACCAGCTGCATCGCGGCGTTGTCCACGTACATGTGGTCGAGTTCGATGTCGGGGTACTGGGCGTGCACTTCGATGACCACGTCCTTCCAGAACTGGAAGGTTTCCAGCACATTGGCCTTGTCGACGCTGGTGACGCGCTTGCCGCGCTTGCGGGCAGCCTGGAAGGCCACGTGGGCGATGCGCTCGATCTCGGGGCGCGAATAGCGCATGGTGTCGAAGGCCTCGGGCGCGCCCTTGAATTCGCCATCGGGTGATTCGCGGCGGCCGCGCGGCTGCCCGAAGTAGATGTCGCCGGTCAGCTCACGGATGATGAGGATGTCCAGGCCGGCCACCAGTTCGGGCTTCAGGCTCGATGCGTGGGTGAGCTGCGGATAGCAAATCGCCGGGCGGAAGTTGGCGAACAGCCCCATGTTCTTGCGCAGGCCCAGGATGGCCTGCTCGGGGCGCAGGGGGCGGTCGAGCTTGTCGTACTTCCAGTCGCCGACCGAGCCGAACAGCACGGCGTCAGCGTCCATGGCCAGCTTGAGCGTGGCGGGCGGCAGCGGGTGGCCGAAGGCGTCGTAGGCGGCGCCACCGACCTTGGCCTCTTCCATTTCAAAGGACAGGTCCAGCGCCTTGAGCACCTTGACGGCCTCGGTGACGATTTCGGGGCCAATGCCGTCGCCCGGCAAAACTGCAATCTTCATGACCATGGTGGTTTATTGATTAAACGATGCGGTGGTTCAGCCAGGGCTTTTGCGCCAGGCGTTCGGCTTCGTAAGCCTTGATCTTGTCGGCGTGGCGCAGGGTCAGGCCAATGTCGTCGAAGCCGTTCAGCAGGCAGTACTTGCGGAAGGGCTGGACATCGAAGGCCAGCTCGGTGCCATCCGGCTTGACGATGACCTGGCGTTCCAGGTCGATGGTCAGCTCGTAACCCGGGAAAGCGAACACTTCGTCGAAGAGCTTGTCGACCTGCAACTCGCTCAGCACGATCGGCAGCAGGCCATTCTTGAAGCTGTTGTTGAAGAAGATGTCAGCGAAGCTGGGCGCGATCATGGCGCGGAAGCCGTATTGCTCCAGTGCCCACGGCGCGTGTTCGCGGCTGGAGCCGCAACCGAAGTTCTTGCGCGAGATCAGCACCGACGCGCCCTTGTAGCGCGGCTGGTTCAGCACGAAATCGGGGTTGGGCTTGCGCGTGGCCGGGTCCTGGCCGGGCTCGCCCGCGTCCAGGTAGCGCCATTCGTCGAACAGCGTGGGGCCGAACCCCGTGCGCTTGATCGACTTCAGGTACTGCTTGGGAATGATGGCGTCGGTGTCGACGTTTTCCCGGTCCATCGGGGCCACGAGCCCCTTGTGAATGCGAAATGCTTGCATGAGATTTACTTTTGAGCGGCGCCCGAGATCTTGCCGCCGACCTTCTCGACGTCCTGGCCGAATCCGTGGACCGTGTTGCAACCCGCCAGCGACAGGCCAGCGATCAGGGCGGCCAACACGGCGGTGAGGGATGCGAAACGTTTCATGTCGATGACTCCAAAATGAAATGATGTGGATCAGGCGATGCGGCGAACGTCGACGAAGTGGCCTTCCATGGCGGCCGCAGCGGCCATGGCCGGGCTGACCAGGTGGGTGCGGCCACCCGCGCCCTGGCGGCCTTCGAAGTTGCGGTTGCTGGTGGAAGCGCAGCGCTCGCCCGGCTCCAGCCGGTCGGCGTTCATGGCCAGGCACATGGAGCAACCAGGTTCGCGCCATTCGAAGCCGGCGGCCTTGAAAACCAGGTCCAGGCCTTCGCGCTCGGCTTGTTCTTTCACCAGGCCGGAGCCCGGCACGATCAAGGCCAGCTTGATGTTGGACGCCACCTTGCCACCGATGCGCTTGACCACGGCGGCGGCCTCGCGCATGTCTTCGATGCGGCTGTTGGTGCACGAGCCGATGAAGATCTTGTCGACCAGGATGTCGCTGATCGCCTTGTTGGGCTCCAGCGCCATGTACTGCAACGCACGCTCCATGGCAGAGCGCTTGTTGGGGTCCTTTTCCTTGTCGGGATCGGGCACGCGGTCCTCGATGGACAGCACCATCTCGGGCGAGGTGCCCCAAGTGACCTGCGGCTTGATCTGGCTGGCGTCGAGTTCGACCACGGCATCCCAGTGGGCATCCGGGTCGGACTGCAAGGTGCGCCAGTAGGCCACGGCCTGGTCCCATTCGACACCTGCCGTCGGCGAGAAAGGACGGCCCTTGACGTAGTTGATGGTGGTGTCGTCCACGGCCACGAGGCCCGCGCGCGCGCCGCCTTCGATGGCCATGTTGCACACCGTCATGCGGCCTTCCATGCTCAAGGCACGGATGGCGCTGCCAGCGAATTCGATGGTGTAGCCGGTGCCGCCAGCGGTGCCGATCTTGCCGATGATGGCCAGCACGATGTCCTTGGCGCCAACGCCTTTGGCCACCTGGCCTTCGACCTTGATCAGCATGTTCTTGGCCTTCTTGGCCAGCAGCGTTTGCGTGGCCAGCACGTGCTCGACCTCGGACGTGCCGATGCCGTGCGCCAGCGCGCCGAAGGCGCCGTGCGTCGAGGTGTGGCTGTCGCCGCACACCACGGTCATGCCGGGCAAGGTCGCGCCCTGCTCCGGGCCGATGACGTGCACGATGCCCTGGCGCTTGTCGCTCATCTTGAACTGGGTGATGCCCACGCGGTCGCAGTTGGCGTCGAGCGTGTCGACCTGCAGCTTGGAGACCGGGTCGGCGATGCCGTGGCTGCGGTCGGTGGTGGGCACGTTGTGGTCGCTCACTGCCAGGTTGGCCGACAGGCGCCACACCTTGCGGTCGGCGATGTTCAGGCCTTCAAACGCCTGCGGGCTGGTGACTTCGTGCACCAAATGACGGTCGATGTACAGCGTGACGGTGCCATCGTCTTCGGTGTGGACGACGTGCTCGTCCCAGATCTTGTCGTAAAGGGTGCGTCCCATGGGGTGCTGCTCGTGCGAGAGAGGCCTGAAAGGCCCTTCGAGTGGGGGAAAAAGGTCGATTTTACGGCATCAGGATGGGAAGTGCTCGCCTTTCAAAAATGACACGCCCAAGAAAAAACCCCGGCAAGCCGGGGTTTTCAAGATGCTTGGAGCGAAGCGGATCAGCGCTGAGCCATGGGCTTGACGTCGCGCTTCTCGGCACCAACAAACAACTGACGCGGACGGCCGATCTTGTACTCGGGGTCAGCGATCATTTCGTTCAGTTGAGCGATCCAGCCCACGGTGCGGGCCAGCGCGAAGATCGCGGTGAACAGCGGCACGGGGATGCCGATGGCGCGTTGCACGATGCCGGAGTAGAAGTCGACGTTCGGGTACAGCTTGCGCGACACGAAGTATTCGTCTTCCAGGGCGATCTTTTCCAGTGCCATGGCCAGCTTGAACATCGGGTCGTTCTGCAGACCCAGCTCGGCCAGCACTTCGTGGCAGGTTTCGCGCATGAGCTTGGCACGCGGGTCGTAGTTCTTGTACACGCGGTGACCGAAGCCCATCAGCTTGACGCCGGAGTTCTTGTCCTTGACCTGGGCGATGAAGTCGCCGATCTTCTCGACGCCACCGTTCTTCTGGATTTCTTCCAGCATGTTCAGGGCGGCTTCGTTGGCGCCACCGTGAGCGGGGCCCCACAGGCAGGCCACGCCCGCAGCGATGGCCGCGAACGGGTTGGTGCCGGACGAGCCGCACAGGCGCACGGTCGAGGTCGACGCGTTTTGCTCGTGGTCGGCGTGCAGGATGAAGATGCGGTCCATGGCGCGCACCAGCACCTCATTGGGCTTGTAGTCTTCGCACGGCGTGGCGAACATCATCCGCATGAAGTTCTCGGTGTACGAGAGGTCGTTCTTCGGGTAGACGTAGGGCTGGCCAATGGTGTACTTGTAGGCCATGGCCACGAGCGTGGGCATCTTGGGCCTACAAGTAC
>NZ_JBOHHL010000072.1:0-8189 GCF_050725395.1 Aquabacterium sp.
GGATAATCACATGCGATTAAAAAAAGGCCAATAAATCCAAAAACCAGCGCTGAAGTTAATGCGATCTTTAATGGCCTTCCTACACCCACCGATACAATAGGGTAGCCAGCAAGTCCCGCCATCATGAGGAAAGGGAGCAAAAAATAACTGTACAACAGTGGAAACTCAAACATGCTGTACACGAACAGACCAACGATCCACTGCACGGCCAAAAGGCGATCGGACGAAAAATTTTCGGAATCGAGCAACGCAAGTCGTACCACCTTGAATACGGCGAAAATCACCCACAAATCTATCAATGCCCCAATCAAACCTAATTCCACAAAAAACTGGAGTAAAAGATTATGGGGCACGGTAGTTTGAGGCTCCATCAAACTACCGCTAAGGTCGCACAACCTGGCTCCCGCAAAGCCTTCATATCCCACACCGAAATAAGGATATTTTTCAATCAACTGAAATGAGTCACGGATTTGTTCCAAACGGGCATTTGAGCTCATGGCCCGACTATCGGTCAGAAGGGATGGCCCATCCTGCATGCCTGAAATCAGGGGCATCAAAGGCACCATGAAATTCAACATCTGAACGGTCAGAAAAAATACACAGACATACACATGGGCATGCCAGACTTTTTTCTCGTCATCACCACGACGACGGCTTTTCCACAGAGGAATAGCAGCAATGACAGCCAATGCCCCCCAAACTAGCAACGCTGCGCGTGAATACGACAGAGCACAGACAAGTGCAGAGATGGCTACCCCTCCCCACAGCATCCATGGCGTGATCCTTCGCTTTGCAAATAGATGATGAAGGCATGCCAGCGCCAGAACTGAGAAAACCCCCAGGTGGTTGGATTGCCCAAAGGCACCAAGGGCTCGGAGTTGAGGAGGTGCATCGAACAAGAAGCCATGAACGAACTCCTTCCCGAATACTCCTAGGCCAACAACAAAAGCTTGGAATAGCAACGCCGCGCTCACCCCCATGCACCAGACATCCAGACTTCGCGTGGGATCTCGAACCACCGCAAGCGTTGAGACCTTCGTGAAGATCCAGCCGAGGGCCAAAGCTCCAACCGCAATGAAAGCGGATGTTTTTGAATAAACATGGCCTGTTAGGCTCTGCGCCGAAATGGACAGAAATAACAAAATGACAGCGCCATCAAAGGAACTTCGTCCCGCAAATTCAAGGCGATTGCGGTTCTTTAAAAACTGAGCCGTGCCAATGATCAGGAAGATCGTGGCAGCCCCCCATTGAGGCCAAAAGGACGCGATTGGAGCAACCCGTCCCCAACTCACAAACGGTAAAAAACCAGCTAAGAACCAAAGAATTGCCATTTGTATAATCTTGGAGCCAATAAAAAACAGCCCCGAAGGGCTGCTTTGCAAAAATCAAATCACTTGCAACTAGAGGGCAAATATTTTGCGTCCACTGCAGTAGTACCTGCCCGGCAGGTCCACACTACGATACCGCTTTCCAACGAAGCATTCAAATCAATTTGCTTATTTGTTAACGCGGGCTCAACAGTAGCGTCAGTAGGACCTGTAACGGTGATTTTACCGGCATTGTCGTTGGTACCGGTCCATTCAACTTTTGAAACAAATTTCGAAGCTTGCGTTTCAACGGTGAACGAACCTCCGTTAGGGAGCTTGCCATACACGTTGGCATATTCAGCCACAGCATTTTTTGCAGAAGAACCTGCCAAAATCAACTCGGAAACCTTGGCGCGCACCGTGTAGTCGCGGTAAGCAGGCAAAGCCACGGCCGCCAAAATACCAATGATCGCCACCACGATCATCAATTCGATCAGGGTAAAACCCTTTTGAGCATTCTTTTGCATGCGTTGCATCGTCTTCATGGTCATTCTCCTTGGGCTGGGCCCGCTAAAAAATTCTGTCGTTGCTGACCCAGCAGCCTGGGCGTGAAGACTATTACGCAGTTGCCATGCCAAGCGCGGTCTTTTGAAAAGCCGTGACTTTTGCCGCGTTTACCCTCGATTAGGATCTCAGCGCCAACCCGTTTAGTCACATCAAGACCAACAACCGCGCCCTATTTGGTCACATCGACCAAGAACGCGACAAAATTTGTCAGCCTTCAACCGGCGCATTGAACCGCTGCCCTTCGCGCAACGGCTCGATCCGATGCCGGCTTTCCAATGCCCGGATCTGCGCCAACACCGCCGGCACCTCACCCGGCTTGGGATGCGTGATGTACACACTCACCTCACCGTCCAGCTGGGTCAATTCACCCGCCAAGCTCTGCGGCGACAAATGCCCGCTGATGCTGGCCAGGTGTGCCTCTTCGTCACCAAAAGCGGTCTCGATCACCAACTGCGCGATCTCTTTCCCCGCCAGCACCTTCCAAAGCGCTGGATTGGGCCCGGTGTCACCTGTGAACACCCACCACCCTTTAGGCGTTTCCAAACCAAAACCCACGCCCGGCACGGTATGCGCCGCCGGCAGCACGTGCACGCGCCGATCGGCCGCCAAACCATCCCGTGCAGGGAAAGTCAAAACCTCGCCCACGGCAAATGGGTGAAATACCAAAATCGGGTGGGCAGCAGTGGGCAAACGGGTGAAATCAGGCCAGATCACGCCATTGAAAATGTGCGCCCGCAACGCGTCCAACGTTTCCGGCAAGGCATGCACATGAATCGGCCTCAGCTCGCTCAAACCGCCTGCGCCTTGCCGCAATCGAATCACGCTGTCCGCCAGCAAGGGAATGCTCAGCACGTGGTCCAGGTGGCTGTGACTGATCAGGATGTGGTCGATGCGGGCCAGTTCATCCAGCCGCATCTCACCCACACCACTGCCGGCATCGATCAGGATGTCGTCGTCCAGCAGGAAGGCCGTGGTGTGGCAACGCGCCGCGATGGACCCTGAACAACCCAGGACGCGGATCATGGTGCCGCCACCGATCCTCAGCCTTGCACGAATTGCATCTGGGTGCCGGCCAACTCGATCACGTCGCCACTCTTGAGGTGAACCGGCTCGCCACCCACGGGGGAACCGTTCACGGTGGGACGGGCCGAGCCTTCGACGTGGGCGAACACATAGCCGCCAGGTCGCTTGGTGAGCGAAGCCACTTGCACGCCGGGCTTGCCCACGGTGGTGACCACCTTGCTGAGCGCCACCTCACGCCCGGCCGCGGCGCCATTGAGCACCTTGATGGACGCGGGCGCCTGGGGCGGCAAGCCCCCGAAATTGGTCGACAGGCCTGGCGCGCCGGTGTTGGTGAACAAGCCACCAGGCGCCGTGAGCGGGCCTTGGGCGGCACGCTCGGCTGCCGTCACGGGAGACAGGGTGGAGGCGGTTGGCGCCGAAGTGCCCATGCTGCTGAACCCGCCACTGCCGGGCCGCATGATCATGGTCTTTTCGTAGTCGTTGCCTTCTTCGGCCAGGAACTTGATCTTGTATTTGCCGATCTCAACGGTGTCGTTGTGCTGAAGCAGCTGCTTTTTCACCGCCTTGCCATTGATGTAGGTGCCATTGGTGCTGTTGAGATCCTCGATGAACACATCCGTGCCCACCAATTGCATCACCGCGTGCTCGCCACTCACCGCCAGATTGTCGATGACGATGTCGTTGTACGGGCGGCGGCCCAGGGAGGTCTTGTCCTTGGTGATCTGGACCTCCTTGATGACCACGCCGTCGAGCGAGACGACCAGTTTTCCCATGCGGAACCTCTCGGGTTGGAATCTGTCTAGTTAGCGTTCAATATTCAGGATGCACCGCCCAGGCGCTTGAAAGGCCACCAGGACTTGGGCTGCGGTTCGGCCACGCCATGTGCCCGAACCAGGACCACCGCGATATTATCCCGCCCGCCCACGTCGTTGGCGGCAGAAATAAGGGCGGAACCCATGTCCGGCAAATTCGTTTGGCCGTTCATGACCTGCGCGATGTGCGCATCGGTCAGCATGTCAGACAAACCGTCCGAGCACATCAGGAAAATGTCACCCGATTGAATTTCATGCAGGTGGGTTTCCATCAAGACCAGGTCTTCGACGCCCAGGGCGCGGGTGACCAGGTTCTTGTTGCTGGAAAACGCCGCCTGCTCGGGCGTGATGATGCCGGCGTCGATCTGCTCCTGCAGCAGGGAATGGTCTTTGGTGATTTGCTGCAGCACACCGCCCCGCAAGCGGTAGGCGCGCGAATCACCGATGTGCCCCACCAAGGCCCGGCCCGAACGGAACACCGACACGACCAAAGTCGTGCCCATGCCGGCGTAGGTCGGGTTGGAGTTCGCGGCATTGAAGATGGCGCGGTTGGCGTTGTCGACGCAGATGTCCATGGCCCGCTTGACATCGCCATCGCTGGCGCCAGGCGCGGCCTCGGTCAGCCAACGGCCCAGTTCGGCCTTGATGAAATCGCAGGCCATGCCGCTGGCGACTTCGCCGGCGTTGTAACCGCCCATGCCGTCGGCCAGCACCGCCACGGTGCAGGACTCGTCGATGGCGATCGAATCTTCATTGTTCGTTCGCACTCGACCGGTGTCTGTCTGACTGAAAAACTCGAACTCCATGGTGCAATTGTCGCTTGATTTACAAGTCAGCCCAACTCGATGTCAACGTTGGACGCAGCCCACACGGCTTGCGCCACGGCCCTGAGATCCTCGGCCATTTGCAGCCCGTTGGCATAGCGGGTATTCGGGTGCTTTTGTAGCGCCAATGCGACGATGTCGCCCAGGGGGCGGGGCAAATCATCACGCAGGTCGCAGACATTGGGCACTTCTTCCTGGGCGATCGCACGCATCAATTGGGCCATCGAATCGTTGCGGTAGGGCAGGTACCCCGTCAGCAACTGAAACAGGCTGACGCCCAGCGAATACAGGTCGGTGCGTCCGTCCAGGGTTTGGCCGGACAGTTGTTCGGGCGACATGAAGGTGGGCGTGCCCAGGACGACGCCGGTGCGGGTGCGGGCGGCATCGGCCACGCGCGCCACCCCGAAATCCATGACCTTGACGCTGCCCGAGGCCAGGTCGACCATGATGTTGGCGGGCTTGATGTCGCGATGGGTCACGCCGCGGGTATGGGCGTAGGCCAGGGCATCGGCGACGCGCGCCATGATGGGCAGCAGTTGCGCCAGGGGCAGCAGCTTGGCGGGATGGGCGTACTGGCTGATGTCCACACCTTCGACCAACTCCATCGCGATGAAGGCCAGGCCGTCGGTCTCGCCCGCGCCGATGATGCTGACGATGTCGGGGTGGTCCAGGCGCCCGGCCATTTCGGCTTCGCGCAGGAAGCGGGCACGGGCATCGGCCAGCTCGTCGCCCTGGAACTCGCGGGCCAGGGCCATGGTCTTGAGCGCGACCTTGTGGTCGGTGACGGGGTCGTAGCCCAGGTAGACCGCACCCATGGCGCCTCGGCCAATTTCTTTTTCGACCAGGTATTTGCCGAGCTGGCGCTGGTTTTCCTCGGGCATGGGCCGCGAAGGCACGGTGCCCCAAGTGTTGCTGGCCGCCGCCTGGGCCAAGCCACGGGCGCGCATCAAGCGCAGCTTGACCTGGCGCCATTCAGGATCGATGTCGGCCATGTGCTCGTAGACATCGCGGGCGCTGTGGTAACGCTGGTCGCGCTCGAAGGCCTGGGCGATGCCTTCCAGCGTTTCCAGGCAGGCCTCCCGCTGACCGGGCTCGGGACGGAATCCTTTGAGCGAATTCCAGGCCTGGTCGGCAGGGCCTTCTTTCAGGGCGTTGAGGGCGTGGGCGACGCGCTCCATGCCCTCGGCCTGTGCCGTTGAGGCCTTCTGGCCCTTGGCCACTGAAGCGGCAGGTTTGGCCAAGGCCTCGGCAGGACTGCGCTGCCAGGTCTGTGGACGGGTGGTTTGCGAGAAATCGGTGCCGGACTCCAGAGGCAGGGCGGAATCGAAGGCCGATGGCGGCAGGCTGTCTTCCGCCGAATGCAGGTAGGACAGGACGGTTTCAGGCCCCGCGTCGGCCATCATCCGCACGCGTGCCACGGCCTTTTCACGATCGGCTTCAGACAACGAAGAACGGCGGCGAGGCCGCGTGTTCGCGCCAGACCGGCTGTGCCGGCCGCCTTGCTGAGTCGAGGGGCCGAAGGTCGACCGCGCCGCCGGGGGCGTGCGGCGATTCTGACGCACCAACCAGACCACCAGGCCCGCCGCGACCACCAGCAAGAGCAGGATCAACAAGGGGGCAACCATGGTGATGTTGGGTGTCATGCGGGGTCTGGACTTCGGGTCGGGTCAACGTTGTTTTCTGGCCAGCAAGGTGCCCAGGCCATACACCAACAACGCCCCCGCGATGCCCGCGCCATAACGGTTGACATCGGTGTCGAGCGCGTAGGGCTGGAGGGCGGGATCGCTGATGGCCAGGGTGCCGGCGATCCACCCCAGGAGCATGCCGCCAGCGGTGATGATGAGGGGAAAACGGTCCATGAGTTTGAGCACCAGGGTGCTGCCCCAGACGATGATGGGAATGCTGACCAGGAGACCAAAGATCACCAAGGGCATCTGGTGGCCTTCGTGGCCCGAGCCCTGGGCTGCCCCGGCGATGCCGATGACGTTGTCCACGCTCATCACGAAGTCCGCCACGATGATGGTCTTGATGGCGCCAAGGAGCTTGTCGCTGGCCTGGATATTGTCATGATTGTCGTCGTCGGGCATGAGTAATTTCACGCCAATCCACAGCAACAACGCCGCCCCCACGAGCTTGAGGTAAGGCAGCGCCAGCAAGGACATTGCGAAGAAGATCAGGACCACCCGAAGGGCGATGGCGCCGGCGGTGCCCCACAAAATGCCACGGCGGCGAAATTCCGGCGGAAGGTTGCGGCAGGCCAGGGCGATGACCACGGCGTTGTCGCCGCCCAGCAGGATGTCGATCATCACGATCTGCCCCACGGCCAACCAGAATTCAGGTGTCAGGAATGCGTCCATGTCTCGCTGTGAATGAAAACAGCCCCGAGTGTAGGGGCTGGGCGGGTCAGGAAACAGGAACTGCCGGGGATGGCGTCAAAGCAAGTTCTTGAGCAGCTTGCCCATTTCGGAGGGGTTGCGCGTGACCGTGAAGCCGCACTCTTCCATGATGGCGAGCTTGGCGTCGGCCGTGTCGGCGCCGCCGCTGATCAGGGCCCCGGCATGGCCCATGCGCTTGCCCGGAGGCGCGGTGACGCCAGCGATGAAGCCGACAATGGGTTTTTTCATGTTCGCCTTGCACCATTGAGCGGCTTCGGCCTCGTCGGGCCCGCCAATCTCGCCGATCATGATCACGGCGTCGGTGTCAGGATCGTCGTTGAAGGCTTTCATCACGTCGATGTGCTTGAGGCCATTGATCGGGTCGCCGCCGATGCCGACGGCGCTGGATTGGCCCAGGCCGAGTTCGGTCAGTTGCGCCACGGCTTCGTAAGTGAGCGTACCGGAGCGGCTGACCACACCAATGCGGCCCTTGCGGTGGATGTGGCCCGGCATGATGCCGATCTTGATTTCCTCGGGTGTGATCAGGCCAGGGCAGTTGGGGCCCAGCAGCAGCGTTTTCTTGCCGCCTGCGGCTTCCTTGGCCTTCATCTTGTTGCGCACGATCAGCATGTCGCGCACCGGGATGCCTTCGGTGATGGCGATGACCAGGTCCAGGTCGGCCTCGACGGCTTCCCAGATGGCGTCAGCGGCACCAGCGGGCGGCACATAGATGACGGACACGGTGGCGCCGGTTTGCGACGCGGCTTCCCGGACGGAGGCGTAGATGGGGATGTCGGAGAACTTCTCGCCGGCCTTTTTGGGGTTCACGCCAGCAACGAATGCGTTCTTGCCGTTGGCATAGGCTTGGCAGCCCAGGGTGTGGAACTGACCGGTCTTGCCCGTGATGCCCTGGGTGATGACCTTGGTGTCCTTGTTGATGAGGATGCTCATGGTGTGCTTTCCTGGGGCGTTACTTGACGGCGGCGACGATCTTGGTGGCCGCTTCGGCCATCGTGTCGACGCTGATGATGGGCAGACCGGAGTCGGCGAGCATCTTCTTGCCCAGGTCTTCGTTGGTGCCCTTCATGCGCACCACCAGGGGCACGTTCAGGTTCACCGCCTTGCAGGCGGTGATGACGCCATCGGCGATGGTGTCGCACTTCATGATGCCGCCGAAGATGTTGACCAGGATGCCCTTGACCTTGGGACTCTTGAGCATGATCTTGAAGGCTTCGGTGACCTTTCGGCCGTGGCGCCACCGCCCACGTCGAGGAAGTTGGC
>NZ_JBOHHL010000073.1:0-7121 GCF_050725395.1 Aquabacterium sp.
TCGTGGCGTTCTCGGCCACGCTGTTCGCCGCCGCGTTGGCATCACTCACGGCGCCCACGTCGAACTCGTCAACGTCGGCCAAGTTGATCGTCATGGCCTGATTGCTGCTGGATCCATCGGCGCTGGTCGCCACCACCGTGATCGCATGCGAGGTGGCAGCTTCGTAATTCAACAAGCTGCCATTGGCCACCGTGACCACGCCTGTGCTCGCGTTGATGGCAAAGCGCCCGCCGGCGTTGTCGCTCAGTGAATAAGTGATCGTGTTGGTCGTGCCATCGGCATCGGTCGCGTTCGCCGTGATGCCCACCACCGTGCCATTCGTGGCGTTCTCGGCCACGCTGTTGGCCGCCGCGTTGGTGTCGCTCACGGCGCCCACGTCGAACTCGTCAACGTCCGTGACCGTGATGGCCAGCGCCTGGGTGTCGGCATTGACGCCATCACTCACCCGGACGATGACATCGTAGACATTGTTCGCGCCCGTGTCCGTGGGGTTCTCATGGTTCGGCGCCACCAGAAACGTGAGCACGCCAGTGGACGCATTGATCGAGAACTTGGCCGAGTCGCTGCCGCCTGAGATGCTGTAGGTGAACGTGCTGCCCGCATCGGCATCGGTGGCCACGACGGTGGCCACCGCCGTGCTGTTCTCGGCCACATTGATGCTGGCGGAACTGCCGCCCCCATTGCTGGTGATGACGGGTGGGTTGTCGTTGAGGTCGGTGACGGTGATCGCCAAGGACTGGGTGTCGGTCAAGTACCCATCACTGACCATGACGACCACGTCGTAGACATTGTTGGCACCGCTGTCGCCAGGCGCTTCGAAATTCGGCGCACCGATGAAGCTGAGCACCCCGGTACTGCTGTTGATGGCGAACAGCGCCGCGTCCGCGCCCCCGCTGATGCTGTAAACCAGGGTCTGATCTACCGCATCGGTGGCGACCACCGTGGTCACGGCGGTGCTGTTCTCGGCCACGTTGACGGAGGCGGAGCTTCCTCCGCCGTTGCTGGTGATCACAGGCGCCGCATTGCTGACGTAGCGCTGGGAGAACACCCCCAGGTTGTCGCCGGTGCCATTGCCGCTCCACACCACAGCGATGTAGCCCCCATTCCAGCTCACGCTTGGAATGCTTTGGCTACCGCTTTGCGTGGTGTTGACCAGCCGCTCCCCACCGATCTCGGCGCCAGTTTGCGAGAACACACGCAAGGCAATGGCGTTGGCCAAACCGTCCTGCAGGCCGCTCTGGAAAACGGCCACAAAGTCACCGTTGTCGGACATCGACACCGAAGAATTGCGCTGCTCGTCCAACTCAAAACTGTTGAGCTGGATCTCGCCAGACAAGGCCGTGCCACTGCTGTTGTAAGTGCGGGCAAAAGTGCCATAGCCAGCGGCATCGGCCGCACTGGCATCCCAGGAAATGACAAAGCTGCCCGAGCCATTCATGGACACATCGGTCAGGATCTGTTCGCCTGCGGTGTTGACATTGACCCTGAATTCAGATCCTTGCGCCACGCCACTGGCGTTGTAGCGCTGCGCATAGACACCGTAACCTGCGCCATCCTGGGCGTAGCTCGACCAGGCAATGACGAAATTGCCGTTGTCATCCATGCCGATCTTGCTGCCCGTCTGGATGTTGCTGGTGGTGGTGTTGACGCGGAACTCACTGCCCTGGGCCACGCCGCTGGCGTTGTAGCGCTGGGCGTAGATGCCTTCGACCGAGCCATCCTGGCCATTGCTCGTCCAGGTGATGACAAAGCCCACGGCGCTCATGGCGATGGCGGGGTACTCCTGGTCGGAGGTCGTGTAGGTGTTGACGCGAAACTCGCTGCCCTGGGCCACGCCGCTGGCGTTGTAGCGCTGGGCGTAAATGCCATAGCCAGCGCCGTCCTGCAGCTGACTGTGCCAGGCGATGACGAAGTTGCCGTTGTCGTCCATCGCGACCGTGGGTTGGTCTTTGTTGCGAGCGGCCGTCGTGTCGGTGTTGACCCGGAACTCCGCGGTCAGGGCGGTGCCATTGGCATCGTACAAACGGCCATAGACAAAGTCCGTGATCGTGTCTTCCCACACCACCACATAGTTGCCGTTGGCCGCTGTGGCGACCTGCTTGCCCGCATTGCTGTTCGTCTGCTGGGTATTGCTCGTCGTGGTGTTGGCGCGGGTCTCGGTGCCCACGCTGGTCACCACGGCCGGCAGGGCCGTGGTGTAGCGGCGCGAAAAGATGCCCAGGTTGTCACCGCTGCCATTGCCGCTCCAGGTCACGATGACCTGCTGGCCGCCCCAGGCCACGCTGGGCATTTGCTGGTCGCCTGAGCGGGTGGTGTTGACGATGGTTTCCGGCGCGATCTCGACACCGGCCAGGCTGAACTGTCGGATGGCGATGCCGTAGCTGTAACCGTCGGCCGTGAGCGACTCCCAGGCCGCGACGAAGCTGCCATCGTCGCCCATCACCACCGACGCGTTCCACTGCGTGCTGTAGGTGTAGTTGCTGAGCACGAACTCGCTGGTCTGGGCGACCCCGCTGCTGTTGTAGGTCCGCGCGAAGACACCGTAACCAGAGCCATCGACCGCCGACGAATCGTGCCAGGCAATGACGAAGTTGCCAGAGGCGTTCATGGACACATCCGACAGAATCTGCTCGCCCGTGGTCGAGACATTGACCCGGAACTCGGCCCCCTGCGCCACGCCACTGGCGTTGTAGCGCTGGGCATAGACGCCGTAGCCCGAGCCGTCCTGAGCGTAGCTCGACCACGCAATGACGAAGTTGCCACTGCTGTCCATGCCGATCTGACTGTCCTTCTGGATATTGGCCGTGGTGGTGTTGACCCTGAACTCCGAGCCCTGGGCCACGCCGCTGGCGTTGTAGCGCTGGGCGTAGACGCCTTCCGCACTGCCGTCCTGCCCCAAGCTGGTCCAGGTGATGACGAAGCCCAGGGTGTTCATGGCGATGGCCGGGGAGCTCTGGTCGGAAGCCGTGGTCGTGTTGACGCGGAACTCGCTGCCTTGGGCCACACCGCTGGCGTTGTAGCGCTGGGCATAGATGCCATAGCCCGCGCCGTCCTGCGTCACGCTGCGCCAAGCCACCACGAAGTTGCCGTTGGCATCCATCGCCACGGTGGGCTGGTCCTTGGTCGTGGCGGTGTTCGTGTTGATCCGGAATTCACTGGCCTTGGGGGTACCGTCCGCGTTGTACATGCGCCCATAGACGTGGGTGGTGGTCGCGTCCTCCCACACGACCACGTAGTTGCCGTTGGCGTCGGCCGCCACCTGCTTGCCGGAGTCGGCATTGTTTTCCTGGGTGCCGGTGGTGGTGCCATTGACCAAGGTTTCGGCAGTGGTGCTGGCGGTGATGCTGAGCAGGTGCTGCCAGCTCGCCTGGCCCGGCGCTGCCATGGCCACGCTG
Source organism: Aquabacterium sp. (assembly GCF_050725395.1). GTDB lineage: Bacteria > Pseudomonadota > Gammaproteobacteria > Burkholderiales > Burkholderiaceae_C > Aquabacterium. The sequence goes on from NZ_JBOHHL010000073.1 coordinate 3,396, forward strand.
GTCTCGATGCGGCCGTCCTGGTATTCGAGTGTCCAGTCGCCTCCCAGCAAGGCCGACCCGGTGGCATCGGTGCTGGCGGCCACGTCGGCCCCCGTCAGCAAGGCCAGGTTGTCGACCAGAGCCCGGCCCGCGCTGCTGCTGGCGAGGTCGCAGCCATAGAGCAGCAGGTCGGCGTCTGCGGACAAGGCCCCACCCCAGGACGCCAGGTCGCCCATGTGCAGGTTCAGCCCCGCACCGTCCAAGCGGTCATTGCCCAGCTGCATGCCCTCACCATCGCCGTGGCCGATGAGGTGCAGGGCGTCGATGCCTTGCCGGCCTTTCAGGACCTCGGTGATCTGCGAGACGCCATCGCTTTGGGCATCGAGCCAGTGGATCTCCAGCGTGCGGCCTGCATCGTTCTGGCCCTGGAGCAAGGCGACCAGTTGCTCGGCATCGGGCACGCTGGCGTCGACGAACACGAGTTCCAACCGCACGGATGAGGTTTCCGCGGCGTTCACGCCCTGGGTGTTGCCCAGCGCTTGGTCGACCTTGGCCGACGGGGCCGGCAGCACGGCGACTTGCGCAACCGGCTCGTCCTGGCGCGTGGCCACCCCGAGGTCGGGCACGATGGCCTGCAGGTCCGCGCTGTAAAGGATGCGCGACTCCAGTTCTTCCAGCTGCCCGTCGAATTTCCGCGGAGGAAGGACTGCGCCTGACACGGGCTTGCGCGTCATGGCATGCAGTCTTTCAGGCAGGATTCACACACGTCGAGGCAGTCTTCAAGGTCGCAGGGATCAGGAGCGCTTTTCCTGGCCCCCCATCATGGATTCAAGCTGGACCGGGCAAGCCCCGCAAATGCGCCACAAATGCCGCTGAATGCCATCCTTCATGGAACCTTTCGCGACAATGGAATATCAGGCGTCAACGGTGAGTTCGCCCACCTCGGACCAGTCGATGCACTGCACCTGGTTGCGTCCGGCTTCCTTGGCCGCGTACAGGCCCTGGTCGGCCCGCTCGATCAACAGGTGCATGTTCTTGGCATTGCCCGAACCCAGCAGGGCCGCGCCGAAACTGGAGGTGACGCGCATGTTGGGCACGCCCTCGACACTGGGGCCCACTTCGCGCTCGATGCGGCCACGGATGCGGTCGGCCACCATCACGGCCTCGTCCAGGCTCAAGCCCTTGAGCAGCACGCAGAACTCCTCGCCACCGTAACGGCAGAGCAGGTCTTCTTCGCGCATGGAACTCTTCAGCACCTTGGAGACGGCCTGGATCACCACGTCGCCCACCGAGTGGCCATAGGTGTCGTTGACCGATTTGAAGCGGTCGATGTCGGTCATCAGGCAGACCAGGGGTTCGCCGGTGTCCAAAGCATGCTGGAGCATGGGTTCGGCCCGGGCGAAAAAGGCGCGGCGGTTGAAGCAGCCGGTCATGGGGTCGCAGTTGGCCAGCAGTTGAAGCTCGTCGTTCTGCTTCTGGATGTGGTCACGCGATGATTCGAGTTCGGTCAGGGCCGAGCGCAGCTTGGCGTTGGCCTGGTCCAGCGCGGTGACATCGTCGAGCGTCACCAGACAGCCACGGGCATTGCCGGCAGCATCGCGGATGGCGGCGCAATTGAGCAGGGCACGGCGGGTATCGCCACCATCGCGGCTCAGGTCGACCTCCACGCCCAGGATGGGCTCGGTGGTGAGCAGGGCCCGCTCCCAGGGCGGCAGGTCGGCTGTCTCGTGGACGCCGTTGACCAGCCATTCCAGTTGCTTGATGGAGCGGCCCATGAGCACATCGCCCGCCTGTGGGTGAAACCCCCGGAACGCCGAATTGGCCAGCAGGATCTGGCCTTGCAGGTCCAGCACCAACAGGCCTTCGGTGAGGGTGTCGAAGGCCACGCGCACGCGTTCCGGAATGGCCTTGGACGGGTCCAGGTGCTGCAGCACGCGCCGCAGGTACAGGTAGAAGGCCACGAAAGAGGCGGTGCTGATGGTGAAGATCAGCTGCACGGTGGGTTGCTTCAGCCAGCCCAGCAAGGTGTTGGGCCATGGCGAGCGGTAGCCAATTTCGAGCTGTCCCCACTTGGACGTGCCTGAGTTCAGCGGCACCACCACGCTGGTGATGGTGGACAAGCCCAGCGGTGGCGGCGACCAGCCATCGGCGTGCCCGCTCGTGGCCATCAACAGCTCACCGGTCTCGCGGCGGATGCCGATGGATTCGATTTCAGGGGATTGCTGCACGATTTCCTTGATCATGCCGGCCAATGGTTCCTGCAGGCGGACATCGTTCAGCAGCAGCTTGACTTGCACAGCCACGTTCACGGCCACCTGTTCCCGCACGTTCTGAGTCATGGCGCGCTGGTCAGGCAGCAGCTTGAGCACCAGGTCCAGCACCATCAGCAGGCCGATCAGCAAGGAGACGAGTCCAAAGCTGATGCGCGCCGTGGGGCTCATCGCCCAACGCCGCATCAAACCCCGGAATGAAAACCGCTCGCTCATCCTATGCCTTCCAATTCACGGTTCCGGTTCAGGCCGGCGCCGAACAAATGCGCCGCGCGGGCGTCCATGCCATCCGGGTCGTCGCCGTGCTCGTCGTCGCCGTCACCGTCCGGGCCATCGCCCAGGCCCATGACCGGCAGCGGATCGATCGAACGCCAGGCCGGCGTGCTGATCATCAGGCTGGCCAGCAACCCTGACATGCGGGCGGCCCACCAGACCGCGCCGATGGACAGCACGGCACCAGAGGTCTGCACCACCATCTTTTCGACCTTTACTTGGCGATCTTCAGTGGTATCCGTGAAGGCCAAGGTCGGCGGCCCATAGGCCGAGCCATTCACGCCAACCGCGGAGAAGCTCAAGTTGAGGTCCTGATTCGCCGACGGACCGGCCAGATTGACATGGGTGCCAAACAGGTTGCCGCCACCGCTCAAAGCCATGTTGAAGCTGCCCATGCCCAGGCCGAACGCAAAGCCCGTCGCCGGGGCGCCGAGACCATAGCTTGACGAGTAGGCACTGCCCCTGCCCGCCGCCCCCACCCCGTCCGGGCCGGCACCGGGTGCATCGCCAGCGTGGACAGGCGGCAGGGCCGGCTCTTCCGCGGTCGGAGAAGCGCCATGGCCGGACTCGTCGTGTGGGTCCTCGATCTCAACCACCGGGTCGTCCTTGGGGTCGACCGGCGGGACGGTGGGTGACGCCGGGGTCGTCGGGGCGGAGGGGCCAGAGTTCGAGCCGCCGGTGCCCGTGCCCGTGCCAGGATTGGCCGAACCGGGCAGGTCTGGTCCGGTCGGCACGCTCACGGTGATCGACATGCGGCGAGCCACGGCGTCGGTGTCCGAGCCAGACAGGGCCGTGCCGCCGTCATCCATCACCCGGAAGGTGAAGCTGGCTTGGCTGAACCCATTGCCCCCGGCCGGCGTGAACAGCAGCTTGCCGGCCGCGATGTCACTGGCCAGCACGGCATCGCCCGCATTGACTGCCACACCGGCCAGGCTCAAGGTGCCGACACCGTCCACGGCGACAATGCCCACCGACCAGAAGACATTGGCTGGTGCATCGAAATGGTCGCTGAAACCGAAGTCGGCCATGTTGAAGGTGTAGGTGCTGCCGGGGGTGATGGTCAACGCCTTGTCGGCACCCACCGGGGCGTCGTTGACCGCGGTCACGTCCACCGTCATGGTGCGGGGCGTGGTGTCCTGGTCGACACCGCCATGGGCCGTGCCGCCGTTGTCCTGCACCTGGAAGGTGAAGCTGGTGTAGCCAG
>NZ_JBOHHL010000074.1:0-6310 GCF_050725395.1 Aquabacterium sp.
CCACGATCAAATCCTGATCGACCTGGAAGGCCACGGCCGCGAAGACCTGTTCGACGACATCGACCTGTCGCGCACGGTGGGCTGGTTCACCAGCCTGTTCCCGGTCGCGCTGGATGCGCGTGGCGCACCTGGCGAAGCCCTCAAGCGCGTCAAGGAAAGCCTGAGGCAGCTCCCTGGCAAAGGCTTGGGCCATGGGGTGCTCATGCGCTTCGGTGCCCCCATGACCCGCACGACGCTCCATGCCTTGCCGAAAGCGCACGTGCTCTTCAATTACCTGGGCCAGTTCGACGCCAGTTTCGACGCGGACGCAATGTGGCGTCCAGCTTTGGAGCGGGCAGGTGCCACCATGTCGGCGGAGGTTTGCCAAACGCATGATTTCTCGGTCAACGGCCAGGTCTACGAAGGCCAGCTCAAACTGGAGATCAGCTACAGTGCGGCCCGCCATGAACGGACCACGGTCCAGTCCTGGGCAAACCGATTCGAGCAGGAACTCGCGGCGCTGATTGAGCATTGCACGACGGGGGCGCAAGGCCTGACCCCCTCGGATTTCCCGCTGGCCAGCGTGACGCAAGCCCAACTCGACAAGCTGCCCGTCCCGCCCTCCAATGTGGAGGACCTTTACCCACTGGCGCCCATGCAGCAGGGCTTGCTGCTGCACACCCTGGCCAATCCCGGCTCGGGCATGTACCTGATGCAGGACCGCTACCGCTTCGACTCGGAAATCGATGTCGAGCGTTTCACCCAGGCCTGGGACCGCGTGGTCGATCACCACGACATCCTGCGCACAGGCTTCATCTGGCAGACCGATGGCACCCCGCTGCAACTCGTGCACCGCCAGGTCCCATCCGCCGTCGAGTACATCGACTGGCTGGGCATGGATGAGGATGAGGTGGAGCACCGGATCGCCCAATTGCTCAAAGACGAGCTGACGCGCGGCTTCGACATGGCCCAGCCTCCGCTGACCAAGATCCGGCTCATCCGGGTCAGGACGAACTTGTTCCACGCCGTGCAGAGCTTCCACCACATCCTGATGGACGCCTGGTGCCGCTCGCTCTTGCTCCAGGTCTTCTTCCACCACTACGACGCCTCGGGCGATGGTGCGCAGGAGCCGGTGCGGCCCCGGCCTTTCCGGGATTTCATCGCCTGGCTCCAGGAACAAGACGACGAGCTGTCCCGCCGCCATTGGAAGCAGGAGCTGGCGGGCTTCACGGCGGTGACGCCCATCCCGTACCAGCGCCACCAAGCCAGCCGCGATGGCGTGGCGGCGGTGTCCAACGCCATCGCTTCACTGACGGCCGCGCAATCCGAGGCGCTCCAGCTGTTCGCCCACCATCACCAGTTGACCGTCAACACCATCGTTCAAGGGGCTTGGGCCGCATTGCTGGCCCGCTTGGCGCAAGCCGACGAGGTGTTGTTCGGCGTCACGGTCGCGGGGCGGCCCTTGGAGTTGTCGGGCATCCAGGACACGGTGGGCTTGTTCATCAACACGATCCCCCTGCGCGTCCAGCTGCCTGCGCCAGACACCCTGGTGGTCGGCTGGCTGCGAGGCCTGCTGGCCAAGAACCTGTCCTTGCGCCAGCACGAGCATTTGCCCCTGGTCGAGATCCAGGCCATGAGCGACTTGCCGCGTCACCGCGACATCTTCGACAGCATCTTCGTGTTCGAGAACGCCCCCGTGGATGCCCAGGTGGCCGCCAAGGCGGGCGACCTGGGCGTGGCATTCGAGAGCAACCGGACCCACACCAACTACCCGATGACGGTGGTGGTGGTGCCACGCCAGCAGCTGGAAATCGAACTGTCCTACGACGCCAGGCTGTTCGCCAGCCGCGACGTCGAGCGACTGCTGGCAAGCCTGTGCCAGGTGCTGGTGCAGATGACCGCGCGGCCCGACGTGGCCTTCCACGAACTGTCGGTGCTGCCGGCCTCTCACCAAGACGCCTTGCTGGCGCAATGCACTGGCGCCGACCGGGCCTACCCCTTCGAGCACGGCTACATCGGGCTGTTCCGGGATCAAGTGCGTTCGCACCCGACCCGAACGGCCGCGCGCTGTCGGGGCCAATCCCTCACGTATGCCGAGCTTGACCAGGCGTCCAGCATGATTGGCCGGTCGCTGCGCGATCATGGCATCGGTCAAGATGCTGTGGTGGCGCTCTATGTCGATCGAGGCTTGCCGCTGCTGTCCCTGGTCCTGGGCAGTTTCCAGGCCGGTGCCGCCTACCTGGCGCTGGACCGCAAGCATCCGCCACAAAGAACCGCGGCCGTCCTGGCATCCAGCCGCGCGCCTGTCGTGGTGACCACGACAGAGCATGCTGCCCAGCTGGAATCGGTGCTGGCATCGATGGCCGAGCCGCCCGCTTTGCTGCTCCACGAGACCCTGCTTGCCAGCGCCGAAGAAACACCGCACGACGAGGCAAAGGTGTTGAAGACGCGCCCCGATCAGGCGGCCTACGTCATCTACACCTCGGGTTCCACAGGTGAGCCCAAGGGGGTGGTGGTCAGCCAGGCGGGCATGCTCAACAACCAACTGAGCAAGGTTCCTTACTTGGGCCTCGGCTTGGACGATGTCATCGCTCAAACCGCATCCCAGAGCTTCGACATTTCCGTCTGGCAACTGCTGGCCGGGTTGCTGTGCGGTGCCTGCATCGAGATCGTGCCCGATGAAGTTGCCCGGGACCCGGGCGCCTTGCTGGCCTGCGTCAGCGATCAAGGCATCACGGTGCTGCAAAGCGTGCCGTCGATGATCCAGGCCATGCTGGCCGGGCCACCTGTCGCGCTGCCATCCTTGCGCTGGCTGCTGCCCACGGGTGAAGCGTCGACCTCCGAATTGGCGCGCCAATGGTTCTCGCGCTATCCGTCGGTGCCCTTGGTGAACGCCTATGGCCCGGCTGAATGCGCCGACGACGTCGCCTTGCATGTGCTGCGTCAGGACGATGACGAGTCGTCGTCCGTGCTACCCATCGGACGGCCCACCGACAACACCAAGCTGCTCGTCCTCGATGGCCAGTTGGCGATGGTGCCCCATGGCGTGAGCGGCGAGTTGTACGTGGCGGGCGTGGGCGTGGGGCGCGGCTATCTGAGCCGGCCCGGCTTGAGCGCCGAGCGCTTCGTCGCCAATCCATTCTCGGGTTCAGGTGAGCGGCTCTACCGCACTGGCGACCTGGCGCGCTACCGCCCGGATGGTGTCCTGGAGTGCCTGGGGCGGGTTGACCAGCAGGTCAAGATCCGTGGCCAGCGCATCGAGCTGGGTGAGATCGAAGCCCAGTTGGCCGAATCCGAATTGGTGCGGGAAGCCGCCGTGTCCGTCCACCAGGACGAGCGCGGTGAGCGGTGGCTGGTGGCCCACGTGGTCCCGGCCGAGACCGTTGACGAGGCGTCGTGGCCATCGTGGCGCGAGTCGCTTCGCGCTCACCTGAAGCTTCGCCTGCCAGAGTACATGGTGCCGACCTTCTGGCTACTCCTGGAAAAGTTGCCTTTGAACGCCAATGGGAAACTTGACCGCAAGGCCCTGCCAGCCCCCGACGCGGCCCAGTCGCGTGGCACTTACGAGGCGCCACGCGGTGAGGTCGAAGAAGCCATCGCCGGCATCTGGTCCGACATCCTGCGCATCGACCGGGTGGGCCGCCTGGACAATTTCTTCGAACTGGGCGGGCATTCGCTCATGGCCATCCAATTGATGGAACGGGTTCGTCACCACGGTTGGTCCATGGACGTGCGAACGCTGTTCCAGCATCCCAGCCTGGGCGATTTCGCCCAAGCGCTGGCACAAGGGCTGGGACGCCGCCGCCTGGAAGTGATCGTGCCACCCAACGGCATTCCGCCGGAGTGTGCCTCGGTCAAGGCGGACATGGTCACTTTGATGACCCTGGACGACGAACACCTGCGGGCCATCGAGGCGGCGGTGCCTGGTGGCGCCGCCAACATCCAGGACATTTACCCGCTGGCACCGTTGCAGGAAGGCATCCTGTTCCACCACCTGCTCAAGGCGGACGCAGACCCGTACGTGCTGCCTTACCTGATCGCGTTTGACAGCCGCGCGCGCATGGAGGGCTTCGTGGCCACGCTCAACCAGGTGATCGCGCGGCACGACCTGCTGCGCACCTCGGTCTTGTGGTCTGGCGTGCCCGAGCCCGTGCAGGTGGTCCACCGCCACGCGGCGGTGACTTTGGAGTGGCTGGCCGAAGAAGACGCCAGCGCTGGCCAGACTGTGGCCGAACGGCTTGACGCCTGCCTGGGCTTGGCACGGTATCGGATCGATGTTCGCCAGGCCCCCATGATCCGGGCCATCGCGGCCCACGATCCAGCGCATGACCGGTGGTTGCTTCAACTGCCCAGCCACCACCTGGTGCTGGACCACACCACGCTGGAGCAACTGCGCGACGAGGTCGCCCTCATCCAGGAAGGGCGCGAGGCCATGCTGCCCGCCCCGGTGCCTTTCCGTGATTTCGTGGCACAGGCGCGTCTGGGCATGCCCGTGGCCGAGCACGAGGCGTACTTCCGCCGCATGCTGGGCGATGTGGAGGAGCCCACGGCCCCCTTCGACCTGCTGGATGTGCAAGGCGATGGCTCCGGCACGACGGAGCTCGTGTTGCCGCTGGCCCCTTCATTGGCCAGTCGCCTGCGCCAAGCCGCACGCCAGACAGGTGTCACGCCCGCGTCCATCTTTCACCTGGCCTGGGGCCTGGTGCTGGCCAGGACCGCGTCCAGGGAAGACGTGGTCTTCGGCACCCTCCTGTTTGGCCGCATGCAGGGTGGGTCGGGTGTGGAGCGTGCTGTTGGCATGTTCATCAACACCTTGCCCATCCGCATCCAGTTGGGTGATCGGCAGGTGGATCAATGCCTCAGGCAAACGCACGACACGCTCACCGAACTGCTGGACCATGAACACGCCAGCCTGACGCTGGCCAACGGGTGCAGCGGGCTCAGCAAGGGCACGCCCTTGTTCTCGGCCCTGTTGAACTACCGACACAGCACGCCCAACGAAAGCGTCCCAGAGAACCTGCCGGCCTGGACAGGCATGGAGGTGATTGGTGGCGAAGAGCGCACCAATTACCCCTTCACCTTGTCCGTGGACGATTTCGGCGAGGCCTTCGACTTGGTGCTGCGTGTCGACGACGCCATCGGCGCGGACCGGGTGGGCGCCTATGTCCACGCCGCCACCCAATGGGTCGTGGACACCTTGATCAAGGACCCGCAGGCCCCCGTGAGCCAGTTCCAGATGCTGCCCCACGATGAGCTGCGTGAACTGCATCAATGGAGCGAGGCACGCCTGGGCCAGGCGGGCACCGACCCGATCCACGTTGTGATCGAACGGCAAGCGCGGCTGCAGCCGCAAGCGAAGGCGGTGGTGCACGACGGCGATTCGCTGAGCTACGCGCAACTCGATGAACAGGCCAACCGCCTGGCCCACCGCCTGGTCAAGCTGGGCGTGCGCCCCGAGTCCCGAGTCGGCGTGGCGCTGGAGCGCTCGACCACGATGATCGTGGCGATCCTGGCCATCCTCAAGGCCGGCGGGGCCTATGTCCCGCTGGACCCCGATTACCCAGCCGAGCGCCTGGCCTACATGCTGGCCGACAGCGGCATCGAACTGCTGCTGACCACCTGCCCATTGAAGGCGCGGGTGCTGTCCGGCGATGGCGTGATCGAGGCCCTGGAGCTGGACACTCTGGACCTGAGCGATGAAGCCACCCACTCGCCCGCCGTGCCGGTCCACCCCGATCACCTGGCCTACGTGATCTACACCTCCGGCTCGACCGGCCGGCCCAAGGGCGCGCAACTGTGCCACCGCCACGTCAGCCGCCTGCTGGGGGCCACCGAACCCTGGTTCGGCTTCGGCCCGGACGATGTGTGGACGATGTTCCACTCCTACGCCTTCGACTTCTCGGTGTGGGAGATCTTCGGGGCCCTGTGCACCGGCGGCCAGCTGGTGATCGTGCCTTTCTGGGTGAGCCGCTCTCCCGATGACTTCCTGGCCTTGCTGCGCTCGCAGCAGGTCACCGTGCTCAACCAGACGCCCTCGGCCTTCCAGCAACTGATGCACGCCCCAAGCCTGGCCGCAGGGCAGGGCGACGAGCCAGGGCTGGCCCTGCGCCTGGTGATCTTCGGCGGCGAAGCGCTGGAGCCTCAGAGCCTGAAGCCCTGGCTGGATCGCTTTGGCGACCAGCGGCCACAGCTGGTCAACATGTACGGCATCACCGAGACCACCGTGCACGTGAGCTACCGGCCCATCACCTGGGCCGATCTGCAGGCCGGGCAGCGCAGCCCCGTGGGCATCGCCATCCCGGACCTGGGGCTGCGGGTGCTCGACAGCCGC
>NZ_JBOHHL010000075.1:0-6005 GCF_050725395.1 Aquabacterium sp.
CACCAAGCGCCCAATAAAAAGCGCCAGGGTTTCAAAGCCCTGGCGCTTTTTTCATGCCGGATCGACAAGCGGTGAGGGTGCTCGCTTAGAACGCGGCCCGGATCTTCTCGGCGATGGCCTGCAACTTGGCCTGGTCTTCCATCTTCGAGGCGTGCCCTTTGCCCAGGGCGCCCAGTGAGCTGGGCAGCACGTGCACGTGGTAGTGCGGCACGGTCTGGCCCGCGGCGGCACCATTCAACTGGAAGACCACGATGCCCGGCGCGTCCATGGCCTTCTTGACGGCCGCGGCCACCTTCTTGGCGGTTTTGATGCAGGCTGCTGCGCTGTCGTCCGACAACTCCAGCAGCGTCTCGGCCGCTTCCTTGGGGATCACCAACGCGTGGCCGTCGGCCTGCGGCATGATGTCCATGAAGGACAGCGTGTGCTCGTCTTCGTAGAGCTTGATGCAGGGGATCTCGCCGCGCAGGATCTTGGCGAAGATGTTCTGGTCGTTGTAGGCCATCACATCACCTCCTCGATGGCGGCCGTCGTGTTGACGGCGTGTTCCGCGATCTGGTCCGGGCTCATGGCCACCACGGCCAGGGGGTAGGTGCCGGACACGATGCCCCGGTACCAGATTTCGACGCCGACCACGCTGGGCGCCAGGCCTTCCACCGCGGAGACAAGGGTCTCGACCACCGTGCTCAAGCCGGCGTCGCCGAACAGCATTTCGCCATGGTCGGTCACCCGGTACTCGTAGGTCCCGGGCTCATATTGGTCAATTTCAATCCGAACGATCATCGTCGCCACTCCATGTAGAGCCGGGATTGTCTCTCGTCCCGCGCCATCACGCAGATTTCAACATGAGGGCCTGGAAGCAAACAAGGTCACCAGAGGTGACCTTGTTCGTGTTGGCGTGGGGTGGATCTCAGGCCGTGGTGCGCCGTGCTGCGCGGCGCGCCGTGAAGGCCACACCCGCCAGACCCAGGCCCATCAGCAGCGCGGTGGTGGGTTCCGGCACCGCGTTGACGGTGGCGCCAATGCCGGCCAGCCGGAAAGCCGACAGGTTGCCGGTGCTGGTGATCTTGAACACGCTGCCCACGGGGGCCGTGGCGTCGGCGAAGCTGAAGGTTTTCACCAGCAGGCCGCCATCGTTGTTGTTGCCCAGGGCCAGCGACTGACTACCCCAGCTCAGCGTGGCCTGGTCGAGCGGGCCGAAGAGGCCATTTTCCCAGAGCGAGAAACCCAGTGCGTTGAGCTTGACCTGCTTGCTGAAGGTCAGCTCCAGATACTCGACCGGGCCGCCCAGCAGGCTGTCGACTTCGCCCGCGTCCAGGCCACCACCGTAGGCGCCCAGGCCGTCGAAGCGGATGGCCAGGGCCAGCGACTTGCCAGTGGTGTCGAAAGCGCGGACCGTCACCCCCAGGTTGCCGGAGACGTAGTTGGGGGCCACGCTGACTTCATCGGTCAGGGGGCCGTGTCCGTAGAACTGGAAAGTGTTCGCGGCAGCTTGCGCGGCCATGGGCGTCATGACCGCGAGGGCGGTGGCGGCGACCAGGGTTTTGAACTTTGCGGACATGGCTTTCCTTCTGATTCTGTGGTGCTTTGGGTTTCTACTGTAACCGTTTTGGGTTAGGTCTGCAGCACCGTCAATCGGGGATGGAATCGCGGACACCGTGGGCCAGAAAAAAGGCGAGTTGATTTGCCTCTTGCCTGCTGGGGCGCATCGGCCCTACAATGGAAGGCTTTTCGGCTTTCGCATCGGCGCTTTTTCATGCAAATCATGAAGTGCGTCTGGGCGAGGGCCGTTTTGTGCTTGCTTGAACAGCGTTGTCAACGAACGCGATCAGGTGAATTTTTCAACGGGAACCTACCAAAATGCCAACGATCAATCAGCTCGTTCGCCATGGCCGCAAGGTCGAGGTGACGAAATCCAAATCGCCTGCGATGCAGAATTGCCCGCAGCGTCGTGGCGTGTGCACCCGCGTGTACACCACCACGCCTAAGAAGCCTAACTCCGCTCTGCGCAAGGTCGCCAAGGTGCGCCTGACCAACGGTTTCGAGGTCATCTCCTACATCGGCGGCGAAGGCCACAACCTGCAAGAACACAGCGTCGTGCTGGTTCGCGGCGGTCGTGTCAAGGACTTGCCCGGTGTGCGTTACCACATCGTGCGTGGCTCGCTCGACTTGCAAGGCGTGAAAGACCGCAAGCAATCGCGCTCCAAGTACGGTGCCAAGCGCCCCAAGAAGACCAAGTAAAAACCGGTCTGAAGAAATTGTCGGTTGCCGCTTCATGCGGGCGTCACACAGTGGCACCAAGCTGAAAGCAATCCGAAATGGCGGTGGTTCTGGGCGTTGTGCCCGAGTCCATCGAGTAAGTGGAAGGTTGATGACAACCTCCGCGATGCGGGCCGAAAGCCCCCATCAACTGAAGCATTGAAAGGAAACGAAATGCCTCGTCGTCGTGAAGTACCCAAGCGTGACATCCTCCCCGATCCCAAGTTCGGAAGTGTCGATCTCTCCAAGTTCATGAACGTGATCATGGAATCCGGCAAGAAGGCCGTGGCCGAACGCATCATCTACGGTGCGCTCGAGCAGGTCGAAAAGAAGGCCGGCAAGGATCCGCTGGAAGTGTTCAACGTCGCTCTTAACAACATCAAGCCCATGGTCGAGGTCAAGTCTCGCCGTGTGGGTGGTGCGAACTACCAGGTTCCCGTTGAAGTTCGCCCCTCCCGCCGTGTGGCCCTCGCCATGCGCTGGTTGAAAGAGTCGTCGCGCAAGCGTTCGGAAAAGTCCATGGCCCAGCGCCTGGCCAACGAGCTGCTCGAAGCAGCCGAAGGCCGTGGCGGCGCCATGAAGAAGCGTGATGAAGTCCACCGCATGGCTGAAGCCAACAAGGCCTTCTCGCACTTCCGCTTCTGATCCACCCGCAGCAATGCAAAAAAAGCTGCCTGCACTGGTTGCAGGCAGCGTGATTTTTGGAGTCACACCATGTCCCGCAAGACCCCGATTGAGCGCTACCGCAACATTGGTATCTCTGCTCACATCGACGCTGGCAAGACCACGACGACCGAGCGCATCCTGTTCTACACAGGCGTGAACCACAAGATTGGCGAAGTGCACGAAGGCGCTGCCACCATGGACTGGATGGAGCAGGAGCAAGAGCGCGGCATCACGATCACGTCGGCCGCGACGACCTGTTTCTGGAAGGGCATGGACATGTCCTACCCCGAACACCGTTTCAACATCATCGACACCCCCGGACACGTGGACTTCACCATTGAAGTCGAACGTTCGATGCGCGTGCTCGACGGTGCCTGCATGGTTTACTGCGCTGTGGGCGGCGTTCAGCCCCAGTCCGAAACCGTGTGGCGTCAGGCGAACAAGTACGGCGTGCCCCGCCTGTCCTTCGTCAACAAGATGGACCGCACCGGTGCCAACTTCTTCAAGGTCTACGACCAGCTGAAGCTGCGCCTGAAGGCCAATCCCGTGCCCGTGGTGATCCCCATCGGCGCCGAGGAAAACTTCCAGGGTGTGGTCGACCTGCTCAAGATGAAGGCCATCTACTGGGATGAAGCCTCGCAGGGCATGAAGTTCGACTACCGCGAGATCCCCGAAGAGCTCAAGGCCGACGCCCAGAAATGGCGCGAAGGCATGGTCGAGGCCGCTGCCGAAGCCAACGAAGAGCTGATGAACAAGTACCTGGAAACGGGCGACTTGACCGAAGAAGAGATCAAGCTGGCCCTGCGCACGCGCACCATCGCCTGCGAAATCCAGCCCATGCTGTGCGGCACCGCGTTCAAGAACAAGGGCGTGCAGCGCATGCTCGACGCCGTCATCGACTACCTGCCCTCGCCGATCGACATCCCGCCGGTCGAAGGCACGGACGACGACGACCAGCCCACCAGCCGCAAGCCTGATGATGCTGAGAAGTTCTCGGCCCTGGCCTTCAAGCTGATGACCGACCCGTATGTGGGTCAGCTGACTTTCGTGCGCGTGTACTCGGGCATCCTGAATTCGGGCGACTCGGTCTACAACCCCATCAAGGGCAAGAAAGAGCGCATCGGCCGGATCCTGCAGATGCACGCCAACCAGCGTGAAGAAATCAAGGAAATCGTGGCCGGCGACATCGCCGCCTGCGTGGGCTTGAAGGACGTGACCACGGGCGAAACCCTGTGCGATGGCGACCACATCATCACCCTGGAAAAGATGGTCTTCCCCGAGCCCGTGATCGCACAGGCCGTGGAACCCAAGACCAAGGCCGACCAGGAAAAGATGGGCATCGCCCTGTCGCGCCTGGCTGCCGAAGATCCTTCCTTCCGCGTCAAGACGGACGAAGAATCGGGTCAGACCATCATCGCCGGCATGGGCGAGCTGCACTTGGAAATCATCGTCGACCGCATGAAGCGCGAATTCGGCGTGGAAGCCAACGTCGGCAAGCCGCAAGTGGCCTACCGTGAAACCATCCGCAAGAAGGTCACGGACGTCGAAGGCAAGTTCGTTCGCCAGTCCGGTGGTAAGGGTCAATACGGCCACGTCGTGCTGACCGTCGAACCGCAAGAACCCGGCAAGGGCTTCGAGTTCGTCGACGCCATCAAGGGCGGTGTGGTGCCTCGCGAATTCATCCCCGCGGTTGAAAAGGGCGTCATCGACTCCCTGAACAACGGCGTGCTGGCCGGCTACCCCGTCGTCGACCTGAAGGTCACCTTGACCTTCGGTTCGTACCACGACGTGGACTCGAACGAAAACGCGTTCAAGATGGCCGCTTCCATGGGTTTCAAGGACGGCTGCCGCAAGGCTTCGCCGGTGATCCTCGAGCCCATGATGGCGGTTGAAGTCGAAACGCCGGAAGACTATGCTGGTACCGTGATGGGCGACCTGTCCTCGCGTCGCGGCATGGTGCAAGGCATGGACGACATGGTCGGCGGCGGCAAGGTCATCAAGGCCGAAGTCCCCCTGTCGGAAATGTTCGGCTATTCGACTTCGCTGCGTTCCGCCACCCAAGGTCGTGCGACTTACTCCATGGAGTTCAAGCACTACTCTGAAGCGCCCAAGAACGTGGCCGATGCCATCATCACGGCCCGTGGCAAGTAAGCAGTAAAAATCAAAGCCGGTCTTCGGCGGCAAGGCGCTCACTGCCTGTGGTGAGCGACCAACCTGCCGCCGGAAACCTTAAACCCCTGCACAGGCAACTGTTCTTTGCTCTCTAGGAGATTGAAATGGCAAAAGGTAAATTCGAACGGACCAAGCCCCACGTCAACGTGGGCACGATCGGTCACGTTGACCACGGCAAGACCACGCTGACGGCAGCGATCACCACGGTGCTGGCCAAGCAATTTGGCGGCGAAGCCAAGGCGTACGACCAGATTGACGCAGCGCCCGAAGAAAAGGCCCGCGGCATCACGATCAACACCGCGCACGTCGAGTACGAAACCAAGAACCGCCACTACGCGCACGTTGACTGCCCCGGCCACGCCGACTACGTCAAGAACATGATCACCGGTGCCGCCCAGATGGACGGCGCTATTTTGGTGTGCTCGGCCGCTGACGGCCCGATGCCCCAAACGCGTGAACACATCCTGCTGTCCCGCCAAGTGGGCGTGCCTTACATCATCGTCTTCCTGAACAAGGCCGACATGGTGGACGACGCCGAACTGCTGGAACTGGTGGAAATGGAAGTGCGCGAGCTGCTCACCAAGTACGACTTCCCCGGCGACGACACCCCCATCATCAAGGGTTCGGCCAAGCTGGCGCTGGAAGGCGACACGGGCGAGCTGGGCGAGCAAGCCATCTTCAAGCTGGCCGAAGCCCTGGACACCTACATCCCCACGCCTGAGCGCGCCATCGACGGCACGTTCCTGATGCCTGTGGAAGACGTGTTCTCGATCTCGGGTCGCGGCACCGTGGTGACCGGCCGGATCGAACGCGGCGTGGTCAAGGTCGGCGAAGAAATCGAGATCGTCGGCATCGCCGACACGCAAAAGACCACTTGCACGGGCGTGGAAATGTTCCGCAAGCTGCTGGAC
>NZ_JBOHHL010000076.1:0-5943 GCF_050725395.1 Aquabacterium sp.
GTCTAGAGGCCTAGGACACCACCCTTTCACGGTGGCTACAGGGGTTCGAATCCCCTAGGAGACGCCAGTTTTTGTGAGTTTGGTTTTGCCACTGCGGAGTGGTAGTTCAGTTGGTTAGAATACCGGCCTGTCACGCCGGGGGTCGCGGGTTCGAGTCCCGTCCACTCCGCCAAGTTTTTGTTGGGAACAAGTCTCGGTGCCAGTTTGGCGCCCTGCCGTGCAAGTCACCGCAAGTGAACCACGATGGGGGTATAGCTCAGCTGGGAGAGCGCTTGCATGGCATGCAAGAGGTCAGCGGTTCGATCCCGCTTACCTCCACCATTCAATGTGGTGGCGTCGAACGGGCGGCTTGGTTTGTTCCCGAGCGTTGAATTTTGAAGACGATGTCTCCTTCGTCTAGAGGCCTAGGACACCACCCTTTCACGGTGGCTACAGGGGTTCGAATCCCCTAGGAGACGCCAAGTTTTGACGGCGCTTGGGTTGTGAAAGCAACCGGAGTCGTCAGGTTAGTTAAACCACTGCGGAGTGGTAGTTCAGTTGGTTAGAATACCGGCCTGTCACGCCGGGGGTCGCGGGTTCGAGTCCCGTCCACTCCGCCAAGTTTTTCCTGCGCATGGCGCAGCTGCACCAAAGCCACCTCAGGGTGGCTTTTTTCATGTCGAGGACGACGGGGCAGGTTCGCGTCGTCCGAACATCGCCCAGCTCTCGATCGTCATCACCACCTCGTTGCGTTGGTTCAGCGCTTCCCAGCGGGTCTGCACCAGGCCCACCTTGGGCTTGCTGTTCATGGGGCGGCTGCCGAGCACGGTCAAACGGGCGCGCAACTCGTCGCCCACCATCACGGGCCGCTGCCACTTGAGCGAATCCAACCCCGGCGAGCCCAGGCTGCTGGACTTGTTCAGGAATCCATCGCACATCAGGCGCATCACCATGCCGGCCGTGTGCCAGCCGCTGGCCGCCAGGCCGCCAAAAAGCGAGGCCTTGCCGGCTTCCTCGCTCAAGTGGAAGGGCTGGGGATCGAACTCGGTGGCAAAGCGGATCACTTCGTCGCGTTCGACCCGCTTGGGCCCGAACTCCATCACGAGTCCGTCTTTGAAATCTTCCCAATGCCATTGGATGGCGGCGGTGGTGTCGGTCATGCAATGCGCTCCTTGGCGAACAAGCGGGTGGACAGCATCCCGTTGGACAGCAAGGTGCCCAAAAGGATCACGGTGGTGCTGGCGAGCATGGGCCAGGTGATTTCTTCGTGGAGGAAGAGCCAGCCCCACAACATGCCGAACACGGGGATGAGGAAAGTGACCGTCATGGCGCGGGTGGGCCCCACGCGGGCCAGCAGCCGGTAAAAAAGCAAGTACGCCACCGCGGTGCAAAGCACGGCCAAGCCTGTCAGGGCAAGCCAGGTGGCCTGCGGCACTTCGGCCCAGGTGGCGGGCGGCGCCGGGAAGTTGCCGGAAGGCTGCGGCCCCACCAGCCAGGCGGGGACGGCCAGCACCAACGCCGCGGCGCTCAGGCATCCGGTGCTGACGCTCAAGGGGGGCAGTGTGTTCAGGTAGCGCCGGGTGTGGTGGGTGGCAATGGCGTACATCAGCGTGCTGGCCAGGGCGATGGCCACGGCGCCCTGGGCCAGTTCGCCATCGATGTGGGTGCGGTCGGTGGCGAGCAGGGCCACGCCCGCCAGGCCCATGAGCAGACCCGCGACGGTGCCCGCGCTCAGGCGCTCGCGCATCCACAGCCAGCCCACCAGCGCCCCCCACAGCGGCGTGGTGGCGTTCAGGATCGACAGGAGGCCGGCGGGGAGGGCGCGGGCGGCATGGCTGAGTCCCAGGAAGGGCAGCACGCAGGTCACCAGCCCTGCCAGTAGCAGCACCGGTGTGCGGCGGACCACCAGGCCGGCTTGTTTCCGCCAGAGCAACAGTGGCCACAGCATCAAGGCCGCCCCCGTGACGCGGAAGGCGGCCACGGCCAGGGGCCCCACCACCGGCGCGGCCATGCGCAGGAACAGGAAAGAAGCGCCCCACAGCGCAGCCAGCAAGAGCATCTCGGCCAGGTCACGCGCCCTCATGTGGAAGGCGCTCCGTCATCGGCAAAGAGCCTGGCCTGGTGGGCGTCGGGCTGCCGCACGAACTCGCCCTCGATGCGGAGCCCTTCGCGCCGCAGCAGGTCCACCTTGCGCGGCAGGCCGCTGCTGAACCCCGTCAGCCGGGCATCGCGGCCGATGACGCGGTGGCAGGGCACGATCACGATCAGGGGGTTGGCGCCAACGGCCAGCCCGACCGCCTGGTTGGCCTTGGGTTGGCCGATGCGGGCGGCGATCTCGCCATAGGTGGCCGTGGTCCCGAAGGGAATGGTCAGCAGTGCCAGCCAGACGGCGCGCTGGAAGGGGGTGCCCTGCGGGTCCAGCGGCAGTTCAAACGCCCTCAACTGACCGGCCCAGTAGCGGCCGAACTGGCGTGCGGCCTCGCTCAGCACGGGGGTGGTCGGATCCTGTGGCATCTCGGGCCAGGGCCCGGGCGTGTCCTTCGTGCCGTCGGTGAACCACGCGCCCGCCAGTCCCTGCGCTGTGCAGGCCAGGCGCACATCGCCCAGGGGTGAGCCGATCAGGGCCTGGGCGGTGTAGGGCAGGGAGCAAGTGGTCATGGTGGTGCGGGCGGCGTTGGCTTCATCCTAGCCGCTGGCAAGCCACCTTGCCGTACAGCGGACACATTTTTGAAATCCGGACGCTGGCGCGCGGTGACTGGTGCGGCTTTTGCTGAGTGTCCTGCAGGCTTCTCTAGAATGGGAACCAAGGTGCCGTGCCAAGTGTCAGTGCATCAGCCGCATTTCAGAACGCACAAAAACTCATCCATCATTCATTCAGCAAAGGATCACCATGCAAGTCACCGCTTCCATTTTCAAGGCCTACGACATCCGCGGCATCGTGGACAAGACCTTGGACGTTGCCATGGCCGAGCACCTGGGCCGCGCCTTCGGCACCGAAGCACTCAAGCTGGGTGAAAAAGCCGTGGCCATCGGCCGCGATGGCCGCCTGTCCGGCCCCAGCCTGGCTGCTGCCTTGATCAAGGGCCTGCGCTCCACCGGCATCAATGTGATCGACCTCGGCGCCGTCACGACCCCCATGCTGTACTACGTGGCCGCCACCCGCGGCGACCAGGGCTGCCACAGCGGCATCCAGGTCACCGGCAGCCACAACCCCAAGGATTACAACGGCTTCAAGATGGTGCTGGCCGGCCGCGCCATTTACGGCGACGACATCCAGGGCCTGCGCCAGCGCATCGAGGCCGAGGACTACGTCACCGGCAGCGGCGGCCTGACCGAACTGAACGTGCTGCCCGAGTACACCCAGCGCATCGTGGCCGACGCCAAGTTGGCGCGTCCCATGAAGATCGTGGTCGACTCCGGCAACGGCATCCCCGGTGCGTCGGCGCCCGGCATCCTGCGCGCCCTGGGTTGCGAAGTGATCGAGCTGTATTCCGAAGTGGATGGCGATTTCCCCAACCACCACCCCGATCCTTCCAAGCCGGAAAACCTGGTCGACCTGATCAAGGCCGTGAAAGAGCATGGCGCCGAACTGGGCCTGGCCTTCGATGGCGATGGCGACCGCCTGGGCGTGGTCACCAAGGAGGGCAACAACATCTTCCCCGACCGCCAGATCATGCTGTTCGCGCGCGATGTGCTGAGCCGTGTGCCTGGCGCCCAGATCATCTTCGACGTGAAGTGCAGCCAGCGCCTGAGCCAGGCCATTCGCGAAGCCGGTGGCGTGCCCGTGATGTACAAGACCGGCCACTCGCTGGTCAAGGCCAAGCTGAAGGAAACCGGTTCGCCCTTCGCGGGCGAGATGAGCGGCCACATCTTCTTCTCGGAGCGCTGGTACGGTTTCGACGATGCCACCTACACGGCCGGCCGCCTGCTCGAGATCCTCAGCAAGGTCGCCAACCCCAGCGAGGTGCTGGACGCCTTGCCCACCAGTTTCAGCACCCCCGAGCTGAACGTGGCCTGTGCCGAAGGCGAGCACCACGACGTGGTCGCCAAGCTGAAGGAAACCGCGAAGTTCCCGGATGCGCTCGAAGTGCACACCATCGATGGCCTGCGCGCCGACTTCGCCGACGGCTTCGGCCTGGTGCGCGCGTCCAACACCACGCCGGTGCTGGTGCTGCGCTTCGAAGGCCAGACGCAAGCCGCGCTGGACCGCATCCAGAAGCAGTTCATGGCGGCCATCCTGGCGGTGAAGCCGGATGCCCACGTGGGCGCCAGCGCGCACTGATCGATCGGCCGCGTGTTCCTCAAAACCTGGCTGGCGCAGCAGGCCTACAGCCTGCTGATGCGCTTGATCGTGCCTGCCTATTTGTGGCGGGTGTGGCGGCGTGGGCGCGAGGAGCCGACCTACCGCGTGCATTGGCCGCAGCGGCTTGGCTTTTATGGCCGGGCGCACCGGCAGGCGGTGGCACGGGCCCGCGCCACGGGGCACCCGCTGGTCTGGGTGCACGCCGTGTCCCTGGGCGAGACCCTGGCAGCCAGGCCATTGATCGCCGAACTGCGTCGGGTTTGGCCGAACCTGCGTTTGGTGCTCACCCACGGCACGGCCACGGGCCGGGAAGCGGGCACGGCCTTGCTGCAGGACGGCGATGTGCAAACCTGGCTGCCTTTTGACACCCCGGGGGCCGTGCAGCGTTTCTTGCGTGCCCACGGCCTGACGTTGGGTGTGCTGATGGAAACCGAAATCTGGCCGAACGTGCAGCGCATGGCGGCCCGGGCGAACCTGCCCATGGTGCTGGCCAATGCGCGCCTGAGCCAGAAAAGCCTGAAGCAGGCCTTGCGCCTGGCGGTTTTGATGCGCCCCGCCGCGCAAAGCATGTCACTGGCCCTGGCGCAGACCCAGGATGACGCCGACCGGCTGCGCCTGGCGGGTGCCCGGCGGGTGGTCGTGTGTGGCAATGTCAAATTCGACCTGAACCCGTCGCCGGCCTTGCTGGCGCGCGGCAAGGCCTGGGCGGCGGCCAGTGTCCGCCCCATCGTGCTGGCCGCAGTGACGCGCGAGGGCGAAGAAGCGGATTTGCTGGCCGCCTGGACGCGTCTGCCGGAGCAAGGCGGTGCCCGGTTGATGATCGTGCCCCGCCACCCCCAGCGTTTCGACGACGTGGAAGCCCTGGTGCGCCAGCACGGCTTGAGCCTGTCCCGGCGAAGTGCTTGGGGGCCTGACGCTTTGCCCGATGCGCAAGCCCTGTCCTGCGAGGTCTGGCTGGGCGACAGCATGGGCGAGATGCCAGCCTATTACGCCGCCGCCCAGGTGGCCTTGCTGGGCGGCAGTTTCGCCCCGCTGGGTGGGCAGAACCTCATCGAGGCGGCGGCCTGTGGGTGCCCCTTGGTCATGGGTCCCCACACCTTCAATTTTGCGTTGGCGGCGGAGCTCAGCGAAGCCGCCGGTGCCGCCGTGCGGGTCGACAACATCAACCAAGCCCTGCAAAGCGCCTTGGGTGTGATGGAACCCACGCGCCATGCGTCCATGGTGGTGCATGCCCTGGGGTTTGCCCAGGCCCACAAAGGGGCGGCCTGCCGCATGGCGGAAGCAATTGAAGCCATTTCCCCCGATTTTGGGGATCGAACAAAACAGGGCATTCGGTAACAATGTGTCTATTGGTGACCAATTGTTGCCGCTCACAAAACCGAGGTCTTGATGCGTTTCCCCCAAAATCTCCTGAAGTCTGCCGCCTTGGCGACCTTGGTGTCCTTTGCCAGCATGGCAGGTGCCGCCACGACCAACCTCGGGTTGTTGACGGCGGGTGACACCTCTTTCGGCAACACCTTCTACTCGTCCGGCACATTCACCGATTACTACACGTTCTCGATCGGTGCCAACAGCAGCGGCGCTGCCGGCAACATCACCGACAGCGACCTGTCGTTTTTCACCCGTGACGTGGACGTGACCCAGATCGTCCTGTCGGGCGG
>NZ_JBOHHL010000077.1:0-4048 GCF_050725395.1 Aquabacterium sp.
GCCTTGCAGGCGGTGATGACGCCATCGGCGATGGTGTCGCACTTCATGATGCCGCCGAAGATGTTGACCAGGATGCCCTTGACCTTGGGACTCTTGAGCATGATCTTGAAGGCTTCGGTGACCTTTTCGGCCGTGGCGCCACCGCCCACGTCGAGGAAGTTGGCGGGCTCGCCGCCGAACAGCTTGATCGTGTCCATGGTGGCCATGGCCAGGCCCGCGCCATTGACCAGGCAACCAATGTTGCCGTCGAGCTGGATGTAAGCCAGGTCGAATTTGGACGCCTCGATCTCGGCGGGGTCTTCTTCGTCCAGGTCGCGGAAGGCGACGATGTCAGGGTGGCGGAACAGCGCATTGCTGTCGAAGTTGAACTTCGCATCGAGGGCGATGATGTTGCCCCGGCTGTCGCGGTTCAGCGGGTTGATCTCGACCAGGGAGGCGTCGGTGTCCATGTAGCACTGGTAAAGCTTCTTGAACACATCCACGGCCTGGGCGGTGGAGTCGGCGGGCAAGCCGATGCGGTCGGCGATGGTCTTGGCCTGGGCATCACTCAGTCCGGTGAGCGGGTCGATGAGCTCGGTGATGATTTTCTCGGGGGTGGCGTGGGCCACCTCTTCGATGTCCATGCCGCCTTCGCTGGACGCGATGAAGGCCACCTTCTGGCTGCCCCGGTCGGTCACGAGCGAGACGTAGTACTCCTGCTGGATGTCGGCGCCGTCTTCGATGTAGAGGCGGTTGACCTTCTGGCCAGCCGGGCCGGTCTGGTGGGTCTTGAGCTGCATGCCCAGGATGTCATTGGCCAAGCGCTTGACGTCGTCGAGGGACTTGGCCACTTTCACACCACCGCCCTTGCCCCGACCACCCGCGTGGATCTGGGCCTTGACCACCCAGACGGGACCGCCCAGCTTTTGCGCGGCGGCCACCGCTTCGTCCACCGAGAAGGCCGGGATGCCTTTGGGCACCGGCACGCCAAATCGGCTCAGGATTTCTTTGCCTTGGTACTCATGAATCTTCATGGGCTGACTCGCAGGATGGTTGCGTGAGGGCCCCGCAAATGGGGTATTGCGGCGCAGCAATCAGAATAGCACCACCGCCCGGCGGTTGCTCAAGCTTCGTTCGCGTCTTCCGTGTCGGAAGCCCCACGCACGACTTGGCGAACCACATCACCCGAGAAGCCCCTCGCAGCCAGGAAGCGCATCTGCTTGGCGAGCTCTTGCGGCGTTTCGGCGACCTGGCCGTAGCGGCGCAGCCACAGATCCTGAGCACGTCGGAACTCTGTGTCCTTCAAAGCGGACAGGGCGGCCCGCACCGTGTCGTCGGGCAGCTGGTGCATGTTCAATTCGCCACGGATGCGGGCCATGCCGTAGCGGGCCGCCTTGCGGTGCACGACCGATTCCACGAAACGCTCTGCCGACAGCCAACCGCGCGCTTCCAGATCGTCCAGCACGCGGTCGATTTCGGAGGGATCCTCGGTGTGGGGCCTGAGCTTGCGAACCAATTCGACGCGCGAGTGCTCGCGCGCCGAAAGGTACTTCAAGGCCCGTCCCTTGAGCGACAGGCTTGGTCCGCGTGTCACCACGTGACCTCAGTCCGACGAGCTGATTTACTCAGCGGCTGCGGCGGGCGCCTGCAAAGCCACGCCCAGCGATTCGCGGATCTTGTTCTCGATTTCGTGGGCCAGGCCGGCGTTTTCACGCAGGAACTCGCGGGAGTTGTCCTTGCCTTGGCCGATCTTCTCGCCTTGGTAGGCGTACCAGGCGCCGGACTTGTCAACGATCTTGGCGACCACGCCCAAATCGATGATTTCGCCCTCGCGGCTGATGCCTTCGCCGTAGAGGATGTCGAATTCGGCCGTCTTGAAGGGAGGCGCGACCTTGTTCTTGACGACCTTGACGCGGGTTTCGCTGCCGATGATCTCTTCGCCCTTCTTGATCGAGCCGATGCGGCGGATGTCCAGGCGCACGGAGGCGTAGAACTTCAGGGCATTGCCGCCAGTGGTGGTCTCGGGGCTGCCGAACATCACGCCGATCTTCATGCGGATCTGGTTGATGAAGATGACCATGCAGTTGGTCTTCTTGATGGTGGCGGTGAGCTTGCGCAGGGCCTGGCTCATCAGGCGGGCTTGCAAGCCAGGCAGGGAATCGCCCATTTCGCCTTCGAGTTCGGCCTTGGGGGTGAGCGCGGCGACCGAGTCGACGATGATCAGGTCGACGGAACCAGAGCGCACCAGAGCATCGACGATTTCAAGGGCCTGCTCGCCAGTGTCGGGCTGCGAGATCAGCAAATCTTGCAGGTTGACACCCAGTTTTTGCGCGTATTGCGCGTCGAGGGCGTGCTCGGCATCGATGAAGGCGCAGACGCCGCCTTGCTTTTGCATTTCAGCGGCGACCTGCAGCGTGAGCGTGGTCTTGCCCGAGGATTCAGGGCCGTAGATTTCGACCACGCGGCCACGCGGCAGACCGCCGACGCCCAGGGCGATGTCCAGGCCCAGGGAGCCGGTGGAGACGACCTGGATGTCGTCGATCACTTCGCCTTCGCCCAGACGCATGATCGAGCCCTTGCCAAACTGCTTTTCGATCTGGGCCAGGGCCACTTGCAGGGCTTTGGCTTTTTCAGTGCTCAGGGCGGACTTCGCGGTGGCTTCCATTCAGGTGTCTCCGATGGGTGGAATTGATGAATTGCCGCCATTATGACAAAAGCTGGATGGATGTACAGTATTTCGAACAGGTATTTACCACCCACTGAAGGGGGGCCCGAAAAATGCATGCTGCAGTGCAGCATTAACAGCTAGACTGATCCATGACCATCCCCCGAAAAAAGCGCAAGGCCCTTTCCTCTGCTGAACGGAATCCATCGCCCAGGCCGCGCGTGGACCTGGCATTGCAAGGCGGGGGCTCTCACGGCGCCTTCACCTGGGGCGTGCTCGACAGGCTGCTGGACGACGACGGATTGGATTTCGCAGGCATTTCCGGCACCAGCGCAGGCGCGCTGAACGGGGCGGTGATGCTCACCGGTTATGTCGAAGGACATGCCGAAGGCGGGGTCCCGCAAGCCCGGGCCCAGGCGCAGAAAGCCCTGGCGGCCTTCTGGGCCGATGTCAGCCAGCACGGCCCCATCTTCTCGCCCATGACCCTGCAGTCCAACGGCTCGCTCAAGCCGGCATTCAACCTGGACCAGATCCCCGGTTACCAGTGGATGAACATGTTCATGCAGACTTTCAGTCCGTATGAGATCAACCCCCTGAACCTGAACCCGCTGCGCGATGTGGTGCAACGCCATGTTGCGATCCCGTCGGTGCACGCGGCGTGCGAACACGCTGGCATCCAGCTGTTCGTGACCGCCACCTCCGTGCGCAGCGGCCAGGCGCGCGTCTTCACGGAAGAAGAACTGACGCTGGACGCGCTGATGGCCTCGGCCTGCCTGCCCGTGGTGTTCCAGGCCGTTGAAATCGATGGCGAACCCTATTGGGATGGTGGCTACACCGGCAACCCGGCGCTCTACCCACTGATCTACAACACCGACACCCAGGACATCTTGCTGATCAAGATCAACCCCCTGCAGCGCCTGGACAAGCCGACGCGCAGCATGGACATCCTGGATCGGCTCAGCGAAATCACCTTCAACGCCAGCCTGATCGGCGAGATGCGCGCCATTGCCTTCGTGAAAAAGCTGCTGAAAGAAGACAAGATCGACCCAGGCCGCTACAAAGACCTGCACATGCACATGGTGGCCGACGACGAGAACCTGGCGCCATTCAACGCGTCCAGCAAGTCGAACACCGACCGCGTTTTCCTGCAGGCATTGCACGATCTGGGACACGCGGCGGCCGACCGCTGGCTGGCCGCGCACAAGGACGATATTGGCCAGCGAAGCTCGCTGGACATCGAAAGGACTTTCCTGGGTATGAGCTGAGGAACGCTCCCCGTACAATTTAGGGATCATGACCGAGTCTTCCCCCAGCCCCGCCGCCGCCCCGTCCACCAGCCCAAATGCCAGCGGGACGACACCTCCGGCGCCGATGCGCCTGTCGGGACTCGAACCGGTGCTGATC
>NZ_JBOHHL010000078.1:0-3444 GCF_050725395.1 Aquabacterium sp.
GGTGACGAACACCAGCGGCGCCTGTCGCGCTCCTCGGGCCATGAGTTTTGCCTGGCCATCCTCGACATCGATTTCTTCAAGCAGATCAACGACACGCATGGCCACAACGTGGGCGACGAGGTGCTGCGCAACTTCGCCCAGCACGCGGCGTCCATGACGCGCGAGACCGATGTGCTGGCCCGCTGGGGCGGCGAGGAGTTCATGCTGGTGCTGGTGGGCACCTCCGTGCACGACGCGGAACGCGGCATTCAGCGGCTGCGAGATTCCTTGCGCAATGTCACCGTGGCCCAGGACCACTTGGCCTTGCACCCCTCTTTTTCGGCGGGACTGACCGCCTACAGGCCGGGCGAAAGCCTGGCAGCCTGCATCGAACGGGCCGACAAGGCGCTCTACAGCGCCAAGCAAGGGGGCCGAAACCGCACCATGGTCTGGTCGGACATCGTGCCCGCAATGTCGCCCACAATGGGCGGATGATTCCAAAAAACCGTGTTTTTCGGGCGGGCGTGCTGTGCCTCTTGGGCATGGGCACGGCACAGGCCCAAACCAGCCCTCCTGACGATGGTCTCCGCACCCTGCCGGTGAGCACCCGCCTGGGGTTCGAAACCATCCGGCTGCCCGGTGGCGAGGCCATGGGCCTGCTGGGCGGCAGCTACCTCCTGGAGTTTTCGCCGGGCTGGTTGGCCGGGCCGGCGGTGTATGGCGGCGCGACCGGGCACCGGGGTGGTTTTTTCGTGGGCGGGGCTGAAGTGGCCTACCGGCTGCCCTTGGCCAGCCGGCTGCGCCTGGAGGCCGGGCTGTTCGCGGGCGGCGGTGGCGGTGCCGCCGCACCCGTGGGCGGCGGGCTGATGTTGCGTCCGCACCTCGACCTGCTGTGGCGCCTCAGCGGTTCACCGAAGGGTCCCGGCGTGTGGGCCGGCGTGTCGGCGTCCAGCGTGCGCTTCCCCAATGGCGACATCCGCTCCAACCAGGCGGGTGTCGTCCTGTCCGTCGACAGCGACTTCGCCTACACCCTGCCTTCGGCGGCCGGCAAAAGCTCGACCGCCTGGACGCGCGGTGGCATGGGCTTTGACCGCATCAGCGTGGTGGGCGCTTTCGACGAAGTGCACGACGGCGACCAGCGCATTGGCCTGGCGGGTTTCCGGCTCGACCATTGGCTGTACCCCAACCTCTACTGGGGGCTGGAGGCGGCCGGAGCGGCCAGCGGCGGGGCGGGTGGCTATGCCGAGGTGCTGGCCACCCTGGGTTTCGAGCAGCCGATCAAGGGCACGCCACTGGCCGTGGGCGCGCGCGCTGCCCTGGGCCTGGGCGGCGGCGGCGCGGTGCCGACCGATGGCGGCTTGCTGGCCAAGGCTGGCCTGTCCATCAGCCTGCACCTCAGCCGGGATTTTTTCGTGTCGCTGGAAGGCGGCACGGTGAACGCGCCCCAGGGGCCTTTCCAGGCCCGTTATGCGCAACTGTCGCTCGGCTGGGACTTGGATCATCCCTCCCAGGGGCCGGTGGCCCTGGGGCGTTTGTCACCCCGTTCCTGGGTCGAGGGCATGGAATGGAACCTGGCCCTGCAGCACCTGGATGGTGCCGAGCGCAGGAGTGGGCCGCCGCAATCCCTGCAGTCCATCGGTCTGCAGGTGCGGCGTTCTCTGACCGAACTTCTTTACATCAGCGGACAGGCCCACAGCGCTTACAACGGAGACGCCGGAGCGTATTCTGTGGGCTTGGTGGGGGCGGGCGTGCAATCGCCGGTGTTCGCGTCCCGATGGTCGCTGGGCGCCGAATTGCTGGTGGGCGCGGCTGGCGGTGGTGGGGTCGACACCGAGGGTGGCGCCGTGGTCCAACCCATGTTGAAGTTGAATTTGAACCTGGGGCCCCAAAGTAGAGCTCACCTGGGGCTGGGACGGGTTCGCTCCCTCAAGGGCAATCTGGACAGTCCTGTGGTTGAATTGGCGTGGGGTGTGGCATTCGGTGTGCCGGCCCGTTGATACATGGAGAGATGGTTTTGAAGAAAATACTGACGAGCGTGTTCGTGGCCTTGCTCAGCCTCACCTTCGTGGCGGACCACGTCGAGGCCAAGCGCCTGGGTGGTGGCGGTTCGTCTGGCATGAAGCGTCAGATGCCTTCGCGTCCGGCACCCAATTCCCCCACGCAGCAACAGCAGCCGTCGCCTGCCCAGCCTTCGGTGGCCCCGGGCGGCCAGGCCGTGCCGCCCTCCGTGGCGCCCAAGCGCAACTGGATGGGCCCGGTCGCCGGTTTGGCCGCGGGCCTGGGCATCGCCGCCCTGATGAGCCACTTCGGCATGGGCGCCGCCATGGGCAACATGATCACCATGGTGCTGCTGGCCGCGGTGGCCTTCTTCGCCATCCGCTGGATCATGTCGCGGTTTGCCAATCCAGCGCCGGCCACCAGCGGTGGCCCTCGCCTGTCGCCCAATGACTTTGCCCGCGCGCCCGTGCCGCCCGCGCAACCAGTGCCCGCGCAGCAACCCGTCTTCCGCGACATCCCGGCCGCGCCACAAGGCGCCGCGGCTTCGTCGACCATCCTGAGCGGCCCCAGCTTCGCTTCGGTCGCCGCCGGCACGGCCCCGAGCCTGCCGCCCGGTTTCGATGCCCCGGCTTTCGAACGCATCGCCAAGCTGATCTTCATCCGCATGCAGGCCGCCAACGACTCGGCCAACCTCGAAGACCTGCGCCAGTTCTCGACCCCCGAGATGTTCGCCGTCTTCAAGCTGGAACTGCAGGACCGTGGCAATGCGCCCCAGGTGACCGACGTGGTGCAGCTGAACGCCGAAGTGCTGGACTTCGCCGACGAAGCCGACCGCCAGATCGTCAGCGTGCGTTTCCATGGCCTGATCCGCGAAGAGCAACATTCGCCCACCACGACTTTCGACGAGATCTGGCACCTGGCCAAGCCGAAGGCCGGCAACGGTGAATGGGCCATCGCGGGAATCGCGCAGACCGCCTGACCCATGCACGTGGCGATCCCCGACGAGGAAATCGAACTTCGGGCCATCCGTGCGCAAGGCGCGGGTGGCCAGAATGTCAACAAGGTCTCCAGCGCCATCCACTTGCGCTTCGACATCAAAGCCTCTCATGCCTTGAATGATGAACACAAGGAACGCCTGCTGGCCTTGAGCGACCGCCGCATCAGCGCCGAGGGCGTGTTGGTGATCAAGGCCCAGGAGCACCGCAGCCAGGAACAGAACCGCCTGGAAGCCCTGCGTCGCCTGGCCGAACTGGTGGACAGCACGGCCCGCCCACCACGTTTCCGCAAGGCCACCAAGCCCAGCTACGGTGCCAAGCAGCGCCGCCTGGAGGGCAAAAGCCAGCGGTCGCAGATCAAGTCATCCCGAGGCCGGGTGACCGACTGACGGCCGCTCAAATCCAGAGCTTCTTCCAGCCTTCGTGGCCCAAGGTTCGCAGCGTCTCGATGTTGCGCTCATAGATGTTGGCG
>NZ_JBOHHL010000079.1:0-3366 GCF_050725395.1 Aquabacterium sp.
TTCTTTCGCACCCACACACTGATCCGGAGCCCGCACCATGCGCACCAAGAGCCTGTTGACCGAAGCCAAGCAAATCGAACGCGCTGTCACGCTGATCGGCCTGGGCGCCCGCCTGCAGGTGCTGGAATCGGAAACCGACATCTCTTACGAGCGCCTGCTGCGCCTGTACAAGGAAGTCTCCGGCAAGTCGCCCTCCAAGGGCCAGTTGCCCTTCTCGACCGACTGGTTCATGACCTGGCAGCCCAACATCCACGCCAGCTTGTTCCTCAACATCCACGAGTACCTGAACAAGTCTTCCGAGATCGACGAGATCGACGTCGTCATCAAGGCTTACCAGCTCTACCTGGAGCAGACCCAGTCCCAAGGCCTGGAGCCCCTGTTGTCCGTGACCCGCGCCTGGCGCCTGGTCAAGTTCATCGACAACGGCATGCTCAGCCTGACCAAATGCAACAAGTGCGGTGGCTCCTTCGTCACCCACCCCCATGAAATCGCCCGCCACTTCACCTGTGGCCTGTGCAACCCCCCAGCCCGCGCCGGCAAAGGCAAGGCCGCTGGCGCCCTGCACATGCATTGAATTCAAGTTTCAGCCGCACCGGCCGTAGTAGTAGCAGTTCCCGCAGTTTTGTAGTTGGCAGTATCAGTAGTTGGTTATTTGGCAGTACCCGTTGTTCTTTGCTTGTTTCATTGTTTTCTCCTCCTAGCGTCACGCCAGTGACTTTCCAACGGACTCTTCGGAGTCCGTTTTTTTTTTGGCCCATCGACCTCAAGCGCGTTCGCGCAGGCGCATCGTCAAGCCCATGGGTTCCATGGTGAACGCCATGTGCTCCTGCGCCTCGCGGCCATCGGGGGTGTCCACGCCCAGGATGTCGAAGCGGGACAGCAGCAGGGCCATGGCCATCTTGATTTCGAGCAGGGCCAAATAACGGCCGGGACACACGCGCGGGCCAGCGCCAAAGGGCATGGAGACGCGCTTGGCCTGGCTGGCGTTGTGCTGCAGACCTTGCCCTTCGGCCAGCCAGCGTTCTGGCTTGAAGGCCGCGGCGTCGTCGAAGTGCTGCTCGCTCACGCTGTCGTGCCGCATCACGTTCCAGACCAGGGTGCCCGCAGGCACGCGCACGTCGCCCACCACCGTGTCGCGCGAGGCTTGCAAGGGCAGGAAGGGCGCGACGGGCTTGAGGCGCATGGTCTCGTGCGCGCAGGCTTCCAGGTAATCCAGCTGGGCCATGGACTCGGGCGTGAAAGCCGCCGGGTCACCGGCCAGGCGCCGCACTTCGTCTTGCGCGCGTTGCAAGGCCTGTGGGTTGCGCCACAGCAGGTGAATCATCCAGGCCAGGGTATTGGCGGTGGTGTCTTCGCCCGCCAGCAGCATGGTCAGCACGTTGTCCGCCACGTCCTGGTCGTTCACGCCACTGTCCCGCTCATCGGCGGCCACGATCATGGCTTCCAGGAGATTGGGCGGATGCTCGCGGCGGCTGGGCTCGGCCTGCAGGCGATCCCGCGCCTGGGCGATGAACACGGCGATGGCCTGTTTCACCGCGAGGACACTGCGGTCCACTTCGCGGTCCGAGGGCAGTTTGACGAAACGCCAGTAAGGCACCAAGGTCAGGATGCGCGTGAACAGGGCAGGAAGGATCCGGTCGAGGTGCTGCTGGATCACGTCGCCATCGGATTCCAGCGTGTTGACGTCCGCCCCGAAGGCCAGGCCGGTGATGGCGTCGACCGTGAAGCGCATCAGGTCGGACTGCAAATCGATGACGGTGCCGGCCCGCGCGGCCTTCTGCCAGCGCGACCCCAGCCTTTGCGTGACCTTGAGCAGCGAAGGGAAATAAGCGCGCACATGGCCGGGTGCGAAACTGGCCATGACCATGCGGCGTTGGTGGCGCCAAGCCTCGCCTTCGGCCGCGAAGAGGCCCAGCTTCAAATCCATGTCGCCCGAGATGATGGCCAACCGCTCGGAGCGGTTGAAATCGTCGGGACGGGCCCGCAGGATGGCACCGATCAACCCGTGATCGGCCACCACCAGCACGGGCGTCGGACCGAAATAGGCGCGGAACAATGGGCCGTAGCGGCGGCACCATTGCTCCACCCCCTGGTGGATGACCTCGCGCGAAAGCTGGAAGGCGTTGCCCACCAAGGGCAGGCTGGGTGGACCGGGCAACTCTTTCAGTTCACGCAGCCGCGTGGTCGCGCCTGGGGGGCTGGTCGTGGTCGTGCTCATGCGGTCACTCCTCTTTGATTCGTTGGGCCGGGCATTAATATGAGCATTATTCAGTTTTAATGCCATTGCACAACTCGCATACCGCTCAGTTTTTGCCCATGCCCCGAACGCCCAAGCCCAAGGCCTTGCCGCCCTCTGAAACCATGCGCAAACTGCCCAAGCAGGCGCGTGCACGGCGCACGATCGAGGCCATTTTCGAAGCCACTGCTCAGCTTGTGGACAGCGAAGGCGCCGAAGCCCTGAGCACCAACAAGGTGGCGCAGAAAGCCGGGGTGTCCATCGGCACGCTCTACCAATATTTCCCGACCAAGGAAGCCATCGTCGTGGCCATGATCGCCCAGGAGCGGATGCGGGTGATGGCCGAGCTGCAAAGCATGCTGATCAGCGCAGTGAAGGCCTCGCGCGACCCGCAATCCATCCTCCGCGACCGCGTGCGGGCCCTGCTGTCGGCCATGGGCACTGGCAGCCACCTCAACCGCGCCATGGTGCGCCTGGCTTGGCACATGGACCACCACGAGCAGGTGGCCCAGGCCCAGCGCGAGGGCACGGAGCACCTGGCCATCGCCCTGGCGGCCTGGAAAGACCCTTCTTTGCGCGCCCCCACGCCGGCCATGCTCTTCGTGGCCACGCGCGCCGTGATCGGGGTCATCCGCAGTGCCTCCCTCGAGAACTCCGCCCTGCTGGGCAGCAAGGAGCTGGAGGACGAACTGGTGCGCATGGTGTGGCGCCTGGTGTCGGTGGATTCACCCGGCTGATTTCTGGATGGGTTTTCCCCTGGTATTCGGGGCTTTGTAAGGGATCTTCTGACACGACGGACAGCCTGCGCCTAACGGGGCTTACAGCGGTGCGCCTATTAAGTAAACCCGTCATTGGGATCAAGATTCATCCCATGGTGAGACGCAAGTCACACACCCCCACCGAAGCAAAGACACCCTGGAGCCCGACACATGAACGCCGACCAAATGCTGATGGAAATCCGTGAAACCAACCTGTCGTATCTGATGCTGGCCCAGAGCCTGATCCGTGCCGACCGCGAACAAGCCCTGTTCCGCCTGGGCATGTCCGAAGAAGCCGCCGACATGATCGCCATGCTCTCGCCCGCTCAAGTCCTCAAGATCGCCTCCAGCAACACCCTGCTGTGCCGCATG
>NZ_JBOHHL010000080.1:0-3199 GCF_050725395.1 Aquabacterium sp.
CGACCACATAGCGCAGCGTGGTCGGCTCGTTTTGGGCCCAGAGCTGGCGGTCCTTAGGCCGCAGCATCAGGTAGTCCAGCATCTTGTAGTTGGTCAGCAAGATGTCCGGCGGATGCTTGCGCATTGTGTCGCGGTCGGTGATAACGCTGGTGGGCGTCATCACCATGCCCTCGCCCGGTTTGCCCGCATTGCCACCCACGTACAGGCCGACGCGCAGACCGGCGAAAGCAGGCACCTGCGCGACCAGCGCCGCAATGCGGCGTGCCTGGTCGGTAGCCAGGGCGTTCATCGGGTAGATGACGAGTGCCTTGATGCCGGCCTCACCGGCGACACGCGCCTGTGCACAGTGGTCCAGCAGCGGAAAGAGAAAGCACTCGGTCTTGCCCGAACCCGTTCCGGTGGCCACCAGCGTGCTTGCTGCATAGTGCTGGCTGGACAGCCGCTTCCAGGCCAGTTCCTGGTGGTGATAGCCGGGGTGCTCGGTCTCGAAGGATTCAAAGAAGTGTTGGCGCCGGCCGAAAATTGACCCACCTGTGAGGGTTGTGCCGCTTCAAATTTGACCCGGGTGTTCAGCCTACCCTGCTGCTTTTTTAAGCGGTGGGGTATCAGGAGTGATCACTATGGCCATGATTGGCAAGGTCCTGCGGATGCACCACCGCGAGAAGAAGTCGGTGCGCGAGATCGTGAGGGCCACGAGCTTGTCGCGCAATACGGTGAGGAAGTACCTGCGCACGCCGGTGGCGTCGCCTCCGAAGTACCGACGCAAGGCGGCGACGACGAAGCTGTCGGCGTTCATTGAGACAGTGAAGATGGCGTTGCTGGCCGATGCGCGTCGGCCCAGGAAGGAGCGGCGCACCGCCAAGGCGCTTCTCAAGCAGATTGCCGACGCGGGGTACGAAGGCGGCTATACCCAGCTGACGGACTTCATCCGTGCCTGGCGGGCGCAGCAAGGTGGCGTCGTAGTGGGCAAGGCATTCGTGCCTCTGGCCTTCGAAATGGGCGAGGCGTTCCAGTTCGATTGGAGCGACGAGCCGCTGGTGATCGGGGGCATCTACCGCAAGCTGCAGGTGTCGCACATGAAGCTGTGCGCGAGCCGGGCGTTCTGGCTGGTGGCGTACCCGAGCCAGGGTCACGAGATGCTGTTCGATGCGCACACGCGGTCGTTCGCGGCCCTGGGCGGGGTGGCCCGGCGCGGCATCTACGACAACATGCGCACCGCCGTAGACAAGGTGCACAAGGGCAAGGGGCGCACCGTCAACGCGCGCTTCGCGGTGATGTGTGCGCATTACCTGTACGACCCCGACTTCTGCAACGTGGCCTCGGGCTGGGAGAAAGGAGTCGTCGAGAAGAACGTGCAGGACAGCCGCCGGCGCATCTGGATCGACGCGCGGGAGCGGCGCTTCGCCAGCTTCGACGAGCTCAACGCGTGGCTGGGCGAGCGCTGCCGGGCGCTCTGGGAAGAGGTGAGGCATCCCGAGCACAAGCAGTTCAGCGTGGCCGAGATGCTCGAGCACGAGAGGCTGCAGTTGATGCCGATGCCGACCCCCTTCGATGGCTACGTCGAGGAGGCGGCACGCGTCTCCAGCACCTGCCTGGTGTCGGTGGGGCGCAACCGCTACTCGGTGCCGTGCGAGCTGGCCGGCCGGATGGTCAGCACGCACCTGTACCCCACGCGGGTGAAGATCGTCGCTGACGACGCCGTGGTGAGCGATCACGCAAGGCTCGCCGACAAGGGCAAGACCCGCTATGACTGGCAGCACTACATCCCGCTGGTACAGAGGAAGCCGGGGGCGTTGCGCAACGGAGCGCCGTTCGCGGACCTGCCAGAGGCATTGCAGCGCCTGCGCCGCGGCTTGCTGCGCGAGAGCGGCGGTGACCGTGTCATGGCCAAGGTCCTGGCACTGGTGCCGGCGGCGGGCCTGGAGGCGGTGCTGGTGGCCGTGGAGCTGGCACTGGAGAGCGGCACGCCATCTGGGCGCGTGAGCGTCGAGCATGTGATCAACGTGCTGGCGAGGCTGAACGCGGCGCCGCGGCCGGCCAACGTCGTCACCGTGCTGCAGGTGCTGACGCCGCCGATTGCGGACACGGCGCGCTACGACCGACTTCGCGACCTGAGCGCAATCCGGGAGGTCGGTCATGACGCGTGATGTGATTGCCGAACTCAAGGCGCTGCGCCTGCACGGCATGGCGGGGACCTGGGCCGATCTGATCGAGCAGAACAATGCCGAGCTGGACGGATCACGCTGGCTGGTCGAGCAGATGCTGCGCGCCGAGACGACCGAGCGAGCCACACGCTCGGTCAGCCACCAGATGAACGCCGCGAAGTTCCCGGTGCATCGGGACCTCGCCGGGTTCGACTTCGAGGTCTCGCCGGTGGATCGCAAGCTGGTGCTGCAACTGGCCGCGCTGGACTTCACCGATGCGGCGCACAACGTCGTGTTCGTGGGCGGACCCGGTACCGGCAAGAGCCACCTGGCGACGGCCATCGGCGTGGCGGGCATCACGCAGCATGGCAAGCGCGTGCGCTTCTACTCGACGGTGGACCTGGTCAACGCGCTGGAGCAGGAGAAGGCGCAAGGCAAGGCTGGGCGCATCGCCAGCAGCCTGCTGCGCCTGGACGCGGTGGTCCTGGACGAGATGGGGTATCTGCCCTTCAGCCAGGCCGGCGGGGCGCTGCTGTTCCACCTGCTCTCCAAGCTCTACGAGCACACCAGCGTGGTGGTGACGACCAACCTGGACTTCGCGGAGTGGTCCAGCGTGTTCGTCGACCCGAAGATGACCACCGCATTGCTGGACCGGCTCACGCACCACTGCCACATCGTGGAGACCGGGAACGAAAGCTACCGCATCACGCACGCCACGGCCAGCACGAAGAAGCGCATCCGCGCTCGGGAGCAGGAGCGCCAGGAGGCCAAGGCATCGTCGCCAGACGACAGCTGAACGACGATGCCGCGCGCGGGGAAAGCCGCTACGGGCTACGCCCTTCGCGTCTTCCCC
Organism: Aquabacterium sp.; assembly: GCF_050725395.1. Classification (GTDB taxonomy): domain Bacteria; phylum Pseudomonadota; class Gammaproteobacteria; order Burkholderiales; family Burkholderiaceae_C; genus Aquabacterium. Next base: position 2,998 of record NZ_JBOHHL010000080.1, read on the forward strand.
CGCGCGTCAGAGCGCACCGAACAACGAGCAAGAAAGGAGGAAAGCGATACAGTTATCCACCGTCGGCATCCACGATGCCGGCGTCCATCCCCGGGTCAAAGTTCAGCCGGCAGGGTGGGTCAAGATTGAACCGGCGCCGACAATCCTCGCCAGCAGGCGGCAGCCATCGATGCATTCCTGGGCGCCATGGGTCGTGCGGGAG
>NZ_JBOHHL010000081.1:0-2843 GCF_050725395.1 Aquabacterium sp.
GACTTGCGCCGTCACCGTCAGGGTGCTGCCTTCGCCAGGGTTGGTGATGCCGGGCACCACCACGCTGCCCTTGTCAATGTCGGTTTGCGTCAGCAGGATCGGCGTTTGCGCCGTGCCGTTGGCGCTGACCAACAGGCTGTCGCCCGCCTTGGCCGTGGCCGGCAAGGTCACTGACACGTCGATGCTGCCGCTCAGTTCGGCCTTGTTGATGAAGCCGTCGTTGTTGGCATCTTCGCCGATCGTGACGATGGGGGCGCCTGGCGCCCCCAGTTGCAGGCGGGCCGCGTCGCTCACCGGGCCCGCGGCATTGCCGGCCGCGTCCGCGATGCTGGCGCTCGACACGAAGTCGGTGTTGTCGCCTGTGGGGTTGAACTTCAGGTCCACGAAGCCGGCAGTCAGTTGCGCGTTTGTCAGTGTGACCACCTGGGCCACATTGCCCGAGCCCGTCACCGTCAGCGTGTCGCCCGCGGCGGCACCGGCCGGCAGCGCCACACGCACGCCGATGGTGTTGTCTGTCAACTCCGCCTTGCTGATGTAGCCGTCGTTGTTGCCGTCCGTCGTGATGCTGATGCCCAGGCCGCTGTAGCTCGTCGTGTCGATCTTGGCGCCGTCGGAGCCCGTGGCGCCCAGGTTGCCGGCCACGTCCTTGATCTGCGCGGTGACCTGCAGGTTGACACCTTCACCGGGGTTGGTGATGCCAGGCACGACCACCGTGTGGTTGTTGATGTCGGCCTGCGTCAGCACGATCGGTGTTTGCGGCGCACCGTTGACGCTGACCAGCAGGCTGTCGCCGGTCTTGGCCGTGGCAGGCAATTCGACCGCCACCGCGATGGTGCTGCCCGAACCCAGTTCGGCCTTGTTGATGTAGCCGTCGTTGTTGGCGTCCGTGGTGATGGTCACCCTGGGCGCCGAGATGTCATCGGTCGCGATGATGGCGTGGTCGGTGGCCACGTTGGAGTGGTTGCCCGCCGGGTCGCTGACCTGGGCGCTGACGACCAGGTCCGTGCCACTGGCCGGGGCGTTCAGGCTCACCTCGACCTGGCCGGCGATGATCTGCGCTGGCGTCAGGGTGATGGCTTGCGTGGCATTGCCGGTGGCCGTGATGTTCAGGGTGTCGCCTGCCGCCGCGTCCGCGGGCAGCTTGACCAGGGCACTGACCTGGTTGCCGCCACCCAGCTCGCTCTTGTTGATGAAGCCGTCGTTGTTCGCGTCGGTGCTCAGGGTGATGTCCAGGCCACTCAGCGTGCTCAGGTCGAGCTTGGCCTCGTCGGTGCCCGTTTTGCTGACGTTGCCGGCCGAGTCCTCGATGTGCGAGGTCACGGTGATGCTCGTGCCATTGGCTGGCGCGGTGAAGCTGGTCGTCACGAAGCCATTGGCCTTGTCCGCCGCCGTGATCGCCACGTCCTTGGTCATGCCATCGGAGGTGACCTTGACCACGTCGCCCACGCTCACTTGCGCGGGCACGAACGCCACCTTCACGTCCACCTCGCCATTCAGTTCGGCCTTGTTGATGAAACCGTCGTTGTTGGCGTCTTCCGTGATCGTGACCACAGGCGCATCGCCGTTGTTGGGCACGCCGGTGTCGATGGCCAGCGGCACCGTGGTCTGGGTCGTGTTGCCCGCGGCATCCGTTTCAGTGACCTGGGCCTGGCCCGTGGTCCCGTTGGGAATGTTCTGCGTGGGCGTGACTGTCCAGCTGCCGTTGGGCAGGACCGTGGTGGTCAGCACTTCGTTCGTGCCAGGCAAGCTCACCTTGATCTGCGAGCCGGGGTCGCCCGTGCCGCTGATCGTCGGGGTGGCATCGTTGGTGACGCCGTCGCCCTTGACGCCGCTGTCCGAAGCCGGATCCAACTGGGCCGTCAGTACCGTCGGCCGCGTGGTGTCGATCACCGCGCTGTCGCTGCCCGTGGCGCTGGCATTGCCGGCCTTGTCCACGATGTTCGCGGTCACGGTGATCGTCGTGCCATCGACCGTCGGCACAAAGCTGGTGGTGACGAAGCCATTGGCCTTGTCCTGCGCCGTGATGGTCACGTCGTTGGTCATGCCGCCCGAGGTCACCTTGACCACATCACCCACATTGACCTGCGCTGGCGTGAAGGCCACCTTCACATCCACATTGCCGTTCAGCTCGGCCTTGTTAATGTAGCCGTCGTTGTTCGCGTCTTCTGTGATCGTGACGGTCGGGGCTGCGCCGTTGTTGGGCACGCCGGTGTCGATCGTCAGAGGCACGTTCGTCTGCACGCTGTTGCCGGCGGCGTCGGTCTCGGTGACTTGCGCCTGGCCTGTCGTGCCGTTGGGGATGTCTTGTGTCGGCGTGACTGCCCATGTGCCGTTGGGCTGCACGGTGGTCGTCAGCACTTCGTTGGTCGAAGGCAAGGTGACCTTGATCTGCGCACCGGGTTCGCCCGTGCCGCTGATCGTCGGGGTCGCATCGTTGGTGATGCCGTCGCCCTTGGTGCCACTGTCCGAGGTCGGGTCGAGTTGGGCCGTCAGCACGGTCGCAGGCGTGGTGTCGATGATCGCACTGTCGCTGCCCGTGGCACCGAGGTTGCCGGCCACGTCCTTGACTTGCGCCGTCACCGTCAGGGTGCTGCCTTCGCCAGGGTTGGTGATGTTCGGGACCGACACGCTGCCCTTGTCGATGTCGGCTTGCGTCAACAGGATGGCTGGCTGAGCCGTGCCGTTGGCACTGACCAGCAGGCTGTCGCCCGCCTTCGCCGTGGCCGGCAAGGTCACCGACACGTCGATGTTGCCGCTCAGCTCGGCCTTGCTGATGTAGCCGTCGTTGTTGGCATCTTCGCCGATCGTGACAATGGGCGCGCCTGGCGCCCCCAGTTGCAGGC
>NZ_JBOHHL010000082.1:0-2794 GCF_050725395.1 Aquabacterium sp.
AATATTGCCTGTATTAACAAGGACTTTACGGAATTAGCCCCGATACAAGAGTCCGTGGCACTTACGGACCGACTTCTCCAGGCTAACCGAGAGGCGCCGTCACTAAATGCATTACGCGCTCAAGCTAAAAGCTCAGAAGGCGACTTTACGCTAGAGGAGGGCCTGCTTCTTTATAACGATCGGCTAGTAGTACCATTAGGGGACAAGAACCTTACTACTGAATTAATTAAAGAAGCCCACACGCAAGTGTCAACAGCACACCCTGGCCGGGATAAAACCTATCACCTTCTACGACCTCGATATTACTGGAAGAACATGCTGCATGATATCGAACGCTATATCCGCAACTGTAACACTTGCCGCAGATGCCACGCCCCACGAGATAAGACTCCTGGCATGCTGCACCCCCTGCCTGTACCCCAGCGTCCTTGGCAACATATCACCATGGATTTCAAATCTGCGCCAAAAGACAAAAAGGGTTTTGACAATATATATGTAGTTATTGACCGGTTATCAAAACAGGCAGTCTCGATCCCATGCCATAAGGAGGTTACGGCTGAGGGCATGGCACGCCTCTTTATACGCCACGTTTATAGCTATTTTGGACCCCCTGACTCAATCGTCTCTGATCGAGGACCGCAATTTATATCCCAGTTCTGGAGAGAGTTCTGTCGAATCCTAGGGGTTAAAATACGACTCTCTACGGCAAATCACCCTCAAACTGACGGTCAAACTGAGATCATGAATGAATATAACGACCAGCGTTTACGACCTTTTGTTAGCTACTACCAGGACAATTGGTCAGACCTGCTACCTCTTATGGATTACGCCCAACTTACGCTACCACATTCAAGCCTTGGTATGCTATCACCGTTCGAGGTTCTATACGGGTACACTCCACGTACCTCGTTCGACTGGAAGGACCCCCAGCCTGGGTCTAGCGATATAGAGTTGCTGAGCCAGCGTACCGCTAAAGAGCTTGCCCAGCGCATGTCACAGGCAGTTGACTATGCGCGCCAATCAATTAAGAAGGCTCAAACTATAAAGGAGCGTGTTGTGAATGCACACCGCCGGCCAGTCGATTGGAGGGTTGGTGACAAAGTATGGGTTTCGACTAAGCCTTGGACTACTGAGCGGCCAAGTAAAAAGCTCGACCAGCAGATGGCAGGACCCTATAAAGTCCTAGAACAGGTCGGTTACTCTTGGCGCATAGAATTACCGGACTCAATCAAGGTTCATAATGTGCTCCCTTCAGACCGATTACGCAAGGCGTCTGAGGACCCCCTTCCTGGCCAAGTTGAAGAACCTCCGCCACCAATTCAAGTTACTGGCGACGCTGAATACGAGGTCCAAGAGGTCCTAGCTAGTAAGACCCTACGCCGGCGATTATATTATAGGGTCCACTGGACTGGCCACGACCCGGATCCTACGTGGTATCCAGCGTCGAACTTCAAATACGCCCCACATAAACTACAGGTGTTTCACGACAAATATCCCCTAGCAGCCGGGCCGCCACAACGCTTACCAGAATGGATTGCGGCGTATAATGCAGGGCGCGACGAATATAAGGACCTTAATAGTGATGGGGTGTAATACATGGTCAATCGGGACGATCGACATTCCAAAGGGGGGGGTAATGTGACGGTTCTAGGTCAATAACCCAGAAACGTCACGCGTATATAGTATAGAAGGGACGGCGCGCGGGCTGTAACCAGTGAATGCTAACAGGGGAGATTATAAGTGGTGTTGAGAGCTCCGAATCGGGACTAGGGCGGCGGGCGCGCAACCTGTATTTAAGGCCCCCCACCTCCTAAGAACCTCTCCTTTCTTCCTTAGTTTAGTATTCTGACAAATAAGACCTTTTCGCGCGCTCGCCCTCTTGTTGGTGCTTTTGAGTACGTGGTCCGTCACATTATACTAAACTCTTCTTCTTCCTGCCCTCGTTGTACTCGAGGTTAAATCAGTACTACGTCTTCGACTCTCTTCTTCGACTCGACTCCACCGCGATATCGACTTCGGACACCCCTCCGTGTTGTGCATTAAGGCACAGAAAGGCTATTGAGCATTCAACTAATAGGCCAGCAACCTGACTGCTACCCCCTCAAGAATATGGCGCCAACTACACGCGCAGGAAGCCCTTTGAAGGCCACCGATAGAGCCACATACCCTGAGTTTGACCCAGACGATCCCCGCCTCCAGAACGAAGGTGAAGAGGAGCCCGATACACCTCTTACACGACAAGCCAATATGTTATCCCTCCAGGAGGCCCAAGTCAATTTAAGCCTCCAAGTTACCCAACAGGCAGCACAAATGAAGAGCATGAGCGATGTCATGGATCGGATCGTAGGCATGCTTACTGCTAAGCAGTCAGACCAGCCACTACCTTCAAAAGAAGCACCAAACCCTCCTACAGAGCGCCAAGCCAGCGCCTCGACAGCGACTACAGTTAGTGCTCCCACTAGCTCGAACTACAAGCCCAAGGCAAAGGATCCGCCGCGGTTTGGTAACGATAGCACTCTCAAGTATCTAGCATGGAAGGACCAGATACTAGATAAGTTTGAAATAGACCTAGGCATGTTTCTAACTGAGCGTTCTGCTATGCTATACCTCTTCAACCGAACCGAAGGAGACGCGCAGGATCACTTGCACCCTAGGTACACGCGCGATGTAGGTAATACAGACCCATATACCTCGACGGCTGAGATGTGGGAAACCCTTGACGCTATATATGTGAATCCACACCTTATAAGAGACTCCAAGAACGCATATAAAGAGCTAAGGATGGGCCCAAACC
>NZ_JBOHHL010000083.1:0-2639 GCF_050725395.1 Aquabacterium sp.
GGGCACGCCCTCGGCGGAGAAGCGGCTGCGCGGCTCGCCGCTGCGTTGGGCTTGGCCACTAGCGCAGACACCGTGTTGAGGGAGCTGCGCCGCTCAGATGTCGCGAGAAGAGAGCGTGTGTTGATTTCCACCGAACCTTGACCCACGTTTTCCATCGAATACTGACCCACCCCGAATGGAGCCTTGGCAGGCTCAGGATGTGGATAACTTCTTGGTCTTGGACTCCTTCTTGGTGGGTTGTGCAGAACTATTCTTGAACCGGTAGCTGTCGTTGCCAGTCTCAAGGATATGGCAATGGTGCGTCAGCCGGTCCAACAGCGCCGTGGTCATCTTCGCATCCCCGAACACCGTGGCCCACTCGCTGAAGCTCAGGTTGGTGGTGATGACCACGCTGGTGCGCTCGTAGAGCTTGGACAGCAGGTGGAACAGTAGCGCGCCGCCTGATGCGCTGAACGGCAGGTAGCCCAGCTCGTCGAGCACCACCATGTCCATGTGCGCGAGCCTGTGCGCCATCTGGCCGGTCTTGTTGCACAGCTTCTCCTGCTCCAGCAGATTGACCAACTCCACCGTGGAGAAGAAGCGCACGCGGCGCCGGTGTTGCTCCACGGCCTGCACACCGATGGCCGTGGCCAGGTGCGTCTTGCCCGTGCCCGGACCGCCGACCAGCACGACGTTGTGGACCTGCTCGAGGAACTCGCAGCGATGCAGCTGGCGGACCAGGGCTTCGTTGACTTCGCTGTTACCGAAGTCGAAGCCGGAGAGGTCGCGGTACACCGGGAAGCGCGCCTGCTTGAGCTGGTAGGCCACTGCACGTACCTCGCGCTCGGCGGTCTCTGCCTTCAGCAACTGCGACAGCATCGGCTGCACCGCGTCGAACGCCGGCGCTCCCTGCTCGGCCAAGTCGGCCACGGCCTGCGCCATGCCGAACATCTTCAGCTCGCGCAGCATGATGACCAGCGCGGCACTGGCGGGGTCATGACGCATGGCGCACCGTCCTTTCCGACACATCGCGCAGCGTGTCATAGCGCAGCACATTGGCCTGCGGCTCATTGACCAGACGCAGCGCCTGCGGCGCATCGACTGGCGCCGGTGACGGCGTTCCGTCCAGCAACCGGTGCAGCACGTTGAGCACATGCATCTTGGTGGGCACGCCGGCCTCCAGCGCGAGTTCCACCGCAGCCAACACAGCTTGCTCGTCGTGGAGCAGCACCAGTGCCAGCACCTCCACCATCTCCCGGTCTCCCCCGGGCTGCTTCAGCAAGGACGCCTGCAGGCGTCGGAACGCCTCGGGCAGCTCCAGGAACGGCGCGCCGTTGCGCAGTGCGCCCGGCTTGCGCTGCAGCACCGCCAGGTAGTGGCGCCAGTCGTACACGGTCTGCCCCGGTGAGTCGTGACTTCTGTGGATGATGCGTCGGTGCTCGCACAGCCACTGGCCTTCGGCGACCACCACCACGCGCTCGGGGTACACGAGCAGGTTGACGGGCCGGTTCGCATAAGACGCCGGCACGCTGTAGCGGTTGCGCTCGAAGTGCACCAGGCAGGTCGGGGACACGCGCTTGGCGTGCTTGACGAAGCCGTCAAAGGGCATGGGCAGCGGCATCAGGAACTGCCGCTCGTGCTCCCACGCGTCGGCCACCGTGCCGGCCAGCTTGCCGTGGGCAATCTCCCGCCACAACGCCTTGCAGCGCTGCTCCAGCCACGCATTGAGTGCGTCCAGGCTGGGGAACGCGGGCACCGGCTGCCACAGCCGATGGCGCGCATCGCGCACGTTCTTCTCCACCTGGCCCTTCTCCCAGCCGGAGGCGGGGTTGCAGAACTCCGCATCGAATAGGTAGTGGCTGACCATGGCGCTGAAGCGCAGGTTGACGTCACGCCGCTTGCCGCGGTGCACCTTGTCCACCGCGGTCTTCATGTTGTCGTAGATGCCGCGCCGCGGCACGCCCTCGAACACGGAGAACGCGTGCGTGTGCGCGTCAAACAGCATCTCGTGGGTCTGCAGCAGGTAGGCACGCACGATGAAGGCGCGGCTGTAGCTGAGCTTGGAGTGCGCCACCTGCAGCTTGGTGCGCTCGCCGGCGATGACGGCATAGTCCTCGCTCCAGTCGAACTGGAAGGCCTCGCCCGCGCCGAAGGCCAGCGGCACGAAGGTGCCTCGGCCGGTGGTCTTCTCCGTCTCGTGCCGCTTGGCCTGCCAACTGCGCGCGAATGCGGCCACGCGGTTGTACGAGCCCTCATAGCCCAGCGCGGCAAGCTCTGCATGCATCTGGCGCAGCGTGCGCTTCTGCTTGCGTGACTTGGTGCCCTCGCTCTTGAGCCAGGAGGCGAGCCGCTCCGCGTACGGGTCCAGCTTGCTGGGACTGACCCGCTTGGCATAACGGGGTTCCACCGTCTGCGCACGCAGGTGTTTCCTGATGGTGTTTCGAGACAGGCCTGTGCGTCGGGCTATCTCGCGTATGGACATGCGTTCTCGCAATGCCCACCGCCGAATGACACTGAGTGTCGCCACGTCTATCACTCCTATGCTCCTGCCGCCAAAAGCAGCAGGTTAGGGATAACACGTGGGTCAGTTTTAGATGGAAATTACTGGCCGCTGTGGGTCAGGATTCGGTGGAAATCAACACCAAGTAATCAGACTTGGT
>NZ_JBOHHL010000084.1:0-2563 GCF_050725395.1 Aquabacterium sp.
GGCAATAACGCGCGAATCGCCCCGCCAGACGCAGCCCCGTGACATAGCCGGATTTCGCACCTTTGGAAGGGCAGTTCCGTAGCCCGGGGCCTTGGGTCAGGAGTTGATTGGGAGCGGCGGCGGGACGGCCTTCGACCCATCATCACAGGGCCTTTGGCGCTCATCGGGTTCGTCCTCCCGCTGAGGGCTGGGCCTCGCCGGCCTGGCCCGCGGATCGTCGGTGGCTCCCCCCCTCGGAACAAAGTTGTCGCACCGCCCTTTTTTCCTCTTGTATCTGATAAGCTGTTATACGTATCAGTTGATGTAAACCGCCACCGCCCAAGCAGACCGGTGAAAGTTCCCAAACATCCCACCTTGATTCGCCGCAGCCTGCAGGCTCGCCAAAAGGAACTTCAGGCCCACGGCCCCGTCTTGGCGGCCAGCCTCGTCACCGTCCGCCGCACCTGCGGCAACCCAAACTGCCGCTGTGCCCGCGGCCACAAGCACCCGGGCCACTACCTGACCTGGAAGGTCAAAGGCAAAACCCACTCCGCTTACGTTCCGCTCGCCCTCCTCCCCCAAGTCAAACAATGGACTCAAGCACACCGCCGGCTCAAACAACTCGTCCGCCACATGACCCAACTGGCCCTGGCCCTCATCCGGACGCATGTGAGTGTCCAGCGGCGCCAGCGCGGAAGGTCATAGCCCTGGCCCGGATCTTTCTCAAAACCGTCCGCCACTTCTTCCCGGAGCTGCCCGCCTGGCTGGACCAACTGCCCGACACCCGCTTTCAGCCCATGGTCGAGTATCACGCCCGCTTTCTGTGCTGGTGGGGGCTGCTCCTCTTCGGGTTGGGCTTGGGCAGCCGGCGTTCCGCCGACAACGACTTGCGCGACCTCGAATGCGCCATCCTCGCCAACTTGAACCGGCTGGCCGACACCGAGCAGAAATCCCTCCCGGTCACCAAAACCCTCGACCATTTTATTGGCCATGTCGGCAGCGCCGCCTTCGCCCACCTGCTGCACCAACACACCCAACGGCTCATCCGCATGAAAGCCCTCGACGATTTCCGTTTTCAGGGTGACTTCATCGTCGCCGTCGATGGCACCGGTTACCTCAGCTTCAGCCATCACCATTGTCCCCAATGCCTGACCCAGAAGCACTCGTCCGGCGTCGTTTCCTATCTCCATCCGGTGCTGGAGGCCAAACTCCTGACCCCCACCGGCCTGGCCCTCTCCCTGGCCACCGAGTTTATCGAGAACCCACCGGGCCGGACGCCGACGGACTATCAGGACCAAAAACAGGATTGCGAACTCAAGGCCTGCGACCGGTTAGCCGCCCACCTCAAAGCCGCCTGCCCGCAACTGCGCCTGTGTCTGAACTTCGACAGCCTGTATGGCTGCGGTCGGGTCTTTGCCCTGTGCCAGCAGCATCACTGGCACTTCGTGGTCACCTTCAAGGAAGGCCGCACGCCCGAACTGTGGCAGGAGTTTCGAGCGCTCTTGAAACTCACCCCCCAGCAAAAGCTGACCACGACGCTGCCGGACCAAACGCGGCGCGTTTATCGTTGGGTCGAGCAGTTGCCGTATGTGGACAGCGAAAAACGGGCGTGGACTTTGGGCGCGATTCTCTGTGAGGAAACGGCTCCCTCCGGCTCCAAAACCACTTTTGCCTGGCTGACCAATCTGGCGGTCACCCGGGATTCGGTCGTCGCCATCGCCGAGCAAGTCGGCCGTCTGCGCACCAAAATCGAAAACGAAGGCTTCAACGTTCAAAAAAACAGCGGCTTGAACCTGGAGCACGTCTTCAGCCAAAACTGGGACCATGCCAAGGCCTATTACTACCTGCTGCAGCTCGGCCATCTGCACCTGCAACTGTTGCACCACAACAGCCTGCACCGGGCCTTGGCCAAACAGTATGGCCGACCCAGCGTCCGGGCGCTCTGGGGCGCCCTCAAGAAAATCCCCCAGCGCTTATTGGAGGCGCTCCGCTATTTCCTCCTGGACCCAGCCGACTTCGACCCGCACGCGGCGGCCGCCTGCCACCTCGCCTTGAACAGTTCTTGAGCCGGCGGCTGAAGGCCGATCCAGGTTCAAGCCGCTGGCCGCGCCCGCCTCGATCCCCACTGGATCGAGAACCCACTCCCCTCGGCTTCAGTTCCCTTCCGCACCACCCCACCGCCGCTCCTTCCTCCTTCCCGCCCTCTCTGGCCGGGTATTTCACGGCGCTGCACCGCTTCCCTTTCGATTGCCCCGAATCCCCGCGCCCGGTAACAATCCGTGCCGATGTCTGATGCCATCCACCCCCTAGCGGGCAAACCGGCGCCGCGAGAAATGCTGATTGATCCCGCCCAGGTCGAGCGCGCGTACTATTCCCGGCAGCCCGACCTTGGGAATCCGAATCAGTGGGTCAGCTTCGGTACCAGTGGCCACCGCGGCACGTCGTTGGATGGTACGTTTACCGAAGCGCATCTCCTCGCGATCACGCAGGCCGTCTGCGATTATCGGCGCGCACAGGGTTTCACCGGCCCGCTGTTCCTTGGCAAGGACACTCATGCGGTCTCCTCGCCCGCGCAGCGCACCGC
>NZ_JBOHHL010000085.1:0-2391 GCF_050725395.1 Aquabacterium sp.
GTACATCGGTAATCAGGTCCACCATCAGGCCAGGCGTGGCAGAGGCGCCATTCCGCGACAGCAGCGCATACAGGTAATAAGCCTTGTTCAACGGCAGCAGGGTGCCGATGAGGATCAGCAACACCTGCACGAAAGGTGCATTGCGGCGGTCGACGGGGTCCGCCACAGGCGCTTGTTTCAACCACTTCAGTGGGGAGTTCCGCATCGTGGTCACGATGCGGCCTCGCGTTTCGTTCATCGCCATCGCAGTGTGCCGCTCATCACTCAACCGTTGTGACAGGAACAGAGGCGGTGAGCATATGAAATGCGCGTGAATATTGGAAATAAACTCAGAAAGTCCGTGATTTAGCGTGGGTGACATACCGCGATACGCGGCCCAATGTTGGGCCATCGGTTAACAGGGGGTTACCGGTGGCAACGGTCACACGGATGTGCATGCAGGCCTCCGGCGCAGCGCAGTTCTCCCCGTCTGGCGATACCCATAACGGCAATCCGGCAGGTGCTCTTGCACGGGCGGCTCGTCAACCACTTGCAACTTTTCGGGGATACCGCTTTGAACAAGATTTTCAGCAAGGTGTGGAACACGTCGTTGGGCCAGCTGGTGGTGGCCTCGGAATTGGCCAGCAGCGCCGGTATGGCTGGCTCGGCCATGGCATCGCCGCTGCGCAGGCACACGTTGGTGATGGCTACGTTGCTGGCGCTGGGTGGTTTGTCCGGCAATGCGCTGGCCGTCGATGTGTATTGCGTGGATGAATTGGGCAACCCGGTGGGCACCGCCAGTGGCAGTGGCGATGAAGTGGTCTGCGGGCAGGGTGCAATGGCGGGTGGAGCCAATGCAGTGGCCATCGGTGCCAATGCCCAGGCCACTGCCAACGCCACCACGGCAGTGGGTGCCGACAGCATGGCCTTCGGGTTGGGTGCAGTGGCCGTGGGCCAGGGTAGTGGTGCGTTCAATGACGCCACCACGGCGGTCGGTCAAGGCGCCATGGCCTTTGGCCTGGGTGATACTGCCATCGGCAATCTTGCCTATGTCGAAACGGCACTCGGTGCTGGTACGGCACTGGGCACGTTGAGCACGGTATACGCCGATGGCGGCACCGCGCTGGGCGCAGAGGCCTTTGTCGGCTACAGCGGTCTGGGTGCCACGGCTGTTGGGCGTTCAGCCACCGCCGACGGCGAAGCAGCCGTTGCCTTAGGGGCCTTCAGCGAGGCCATAGGCGACGGTGCCACGGCACTGGGTGGTCGGATTGATGTCAGTTCCCTGACCGGAGATCCCTTGCCCACTTACGCCATCACTGCCGCCTTTGGCTGGGGTGCCAGTGCGCTGGGTTCGGGTAGCTCTGCGCTGGCCGAACAAAGCACGGCGGTGGGTACGCTGGCCTATGCGTCAGGTGCATACACCACTGCTTTGGGCTCAGCTGCCTACAGTTCCAGTGAGAGGAGCGTGGCCATCGGCAGTTTCGCCGAGAACGGCTACGCGGCGGAAGCGTCCGGCGGCGTTGGCGGCGTGGCTGTTGGTAACGGCGCGTGGGCCTCGGGCAACGATGTCACCGCTTTGGGTTATCTGTCCGAAGCGATCACCGACAACAGCGTAGCGCTAGGTGCGTATTCGGTAGCCGACCGCGAGAATACCGTCTCGGTGGGCAGCGTGGGCGCTGAGCGCCAGATCACCAATGTGGCGGCCGGCACCGAAGGCACCGATGCGGTGAATTTGGATCAGCTAAACGCAATAGCGTCTGACAACAAGTACTTCCAGGCCAGTGGCAATGACCCGGCGGATGCGTCCGCTGATCCGGGCGCGTATGTCGAAGGCATCAACGCCACGGCAGCCGGCGATGCCTCCAACGCTATCGGCAATGGGGCTTCGGTATTCGGCAGCGGTGCCAATGCCTGGGCCACCAGCGCCACGGCGGTGGGCTTCAACAGTTCCGCTACCGGTTTTTCCAGCACCGCGATCGGCGGCCAGCTCTACTACGAGACAAATGAATACGATGACGAGGGCAACGTCATAGGCGTGATTGTGACCGAAGGGGCGGCGGCGACAGCGACAGGCATGGCTTCCACGGCCTTGGGTTCGGCCTCGCTGGCAACGGGTAACTTCAGCACCGCCATTGGCACCAACGCCCAGGCCATCAGCGATTACACCATTGCCATCGGCACGGACAGCCTGGCCCAGAATGGTTCCATCGCCATCGGCAGCGGCAGTACGGGCAACGGCAACGCCAGCATTGCGCTGGGCACGGAGAGCCTAACCAACGGCGCTTTTGCCGTGGCCGTGGGCCCGCTGGCCACGGCCAATGGGCCATTCTCCTCGGCGCTCGGTGCCTTCGCCACGGCCGCTGAATGGAGCAGCACGGCGCTGGGTTCCTTTGCTTACAGCTCGTATGAAGG
>NZ_JBOHHL010000086.1:0-2385 GCF_050725395.1 Aquabacterium sp.
CTGCCCAATGAGCGCGAACTGACCGCCGCCAATTGGGGTGAAGGCGGTGCCGCCGCCTACGGTTCTGGGCCGGTCGACTATGTAGTGATCCCTGACGCTGGCGGTGGTGCGGATATCCGTATGGTCCGCAAGTCCTTCATCTCGCCGAGTGACTTCTCGCTGGGCGTCCGGTATCCGGACGGCACACACCTGCGCCAGGCAGGCCAGGCCGTTGTGGTGGAGACTGACGGCGCCCCCGGCAGGCCCGCGGCGATTATCGGGGCCTTCAGTGTCCCGGAGGCTCGCGATGGCGCAGGCAATGCAATCGAGGTGGGCCCATCGGTCGGCGGCAGCTATCTGTATCAGCAATCAGCCCTGGACTTGAATGTTGGGGAGGTGGGGCTGCTGAACTTCCCAGTGACCATCACCGTGGCTTACCGGGTCACCACCACCGTGCCTGTCGTCACTCAGGGCGACCCCGGGGCCAAGCGTCCAACCGTTGACGGTGGCCGGTGTGTTTCAGGGCCGCCCGCTTTCCGTGGTGGCGAGAATCCCGGTAGCACAGCTGATTTCACAGTGTCATGCGGACGGTTAGCGGCATGCATGAGTGCGGTCCCCGCCCGCACGAGTGCGCTCACGTGTGAGGACACGTTCCTGGCAGATCTATCGAATGCTTGTGTGACTGCCTTTGGGTACGACGGCCCCGATTACGAGGGCTGCCTGTCGGCCGCTAACGGGCACACCCGCTGGGCAAAAGAAAACATGCTCCCTGGCGCAGCCACAACTACTGGTGGAGTCTGAGATGACCGACTACACAGCATTTTTCGCAATATCGTTGTACGGGGGAAGTAGGAACAACCGATGAGTAAGCCCACCGACGGCATCGAACCCGGCGATGCACCTACGAAATCCCTGACCGCCGGCTCCGACGCTGCTACAGGTCCGCATCTGACAGGCCCGATTGCAGGCGTCGCGGGTGTCGCCCTTGCAGCCGTCGGGTTGTGGGGTTTGCATGCGATCGTCCCAGCCGCAGGTGCCGCCGGATCGGTGGGCTGGGCCGTATTGCTGCTCGCGGCGTTCACAGCGCTGGGCAAGGGCATCACCTTGGTGCGACAGGCTTTGGCGCCGGTCACGGCCGCGGCATCGGCTTCAGTGGCCGGAATCCCCGCTGTGGCACGGGCAGTGGCCGGCATCGGTATCGGTACGGCCGGGATGTGGTGGGTAATGCGCGGGCATACCGCCGCCTGGCTGACCCAGATCACCGATGTCGACGGTTGGACATTGCCGTCGCGGCTGGCCCAGGTCGCCTTCATTGCTGTGGCCGGTGCGTTATTGTTTGGCGGCGGCAAGGCCCTTGCAGACCTGCTCCTGTCTCACTCTGGGACCCGCCAGAACAATCAAGACACCGCAGAAGACGCCCGTGGTCAAGATCGCTGGGCCACATGGTGGTCCAGTCACCCTGGCTTAGGTGTGACACTGCTGGCCGGTGGGGCGGCGCTGCTCTTTCTGTCCGGATATGTGGTGCCGCGGGTGTCGGGGTGGTTGACCGGCGATGATCCGTTGGCGGCGCTGGCCGCCATTACCGCAGTCCTGACTTTGGCGTTGGCCGCCAACACCTGGTGGTGGAACGCGTTGTCGGGGTGGTGGACGTGGGCGCACACACCCAGTGGCCCCGGCGGGCCCACACCGATGGGCCAAATCTACGCCGGCGCTGGAGTCTTGGCGCTGATCATGTTCTCGGCGACCGCATTCGGCCTAGCCACCTTCTCCTCATACTTGCCCCAGACTGCCGTTGTGGCATCGGCAGATCCGTGTGGTCCCGATGGCTGCGGTGGTGGCGGCAATAGTGGTCCCCAGGACGGCGGACAAATGTTCCAGCCTCCGCAGATGCCGAACCAGATGCCTGATTACCAAGGCGGCATCAATCAGCCGCCGTTAGATCAGAACGGCGGCGTTTCCATCTACAACCCGTCCACCGGGCAAGGCGGCTCGCAAGCTCCCCAAAACCTAGGCCCACAGATGTCGGGCCAGCACGCCACTCACGGTGAGCCTTTGCCGAACTACGGGCCCTGGCAGCCAGACGCCCAACCCCCGGCCCAAGCACCTGTGCAGCAGGCACCCGCACAACAGCCGGCGCAGGCCCCACAGAATCCTGCCGGCCAACAGCCCGTGCAACAGGCACCCCAGCAGGCGCCGCAACAACCGGGACCACAGCAGCCCCAGGGTCAGCCTGGTCAGCAGCCACAACCGCAGCAGGTTCCGAAGCAGCCCGAGCAGGCGCCGCCGACGCAGCCTGATACACCGAAAAAGAGCCCCATCGATCCGACCGATCTCGCTGTCGCCGCTACGCGCCGCGGCTCGCAGCAAGCCGGGCAACAAGCGGCCCAACAAGGCACCGCCCAAGCG
>NZ_JBOHHL010000087.1:0-1954 GCF_050725395.1 Aquabacterium sp.
CGTTCCAGGTGCAGGACAACGGCGGCACGGCCAATGGCGGTGGCGACCTGGACGCCACGCCGCGCACGATGACGGTCGACGTCACCTCGGTGAACGATGCCCCGGTGGGCGCGAGCCAGGCCGTGAGCACCAACGAAGGCGCGGCCTACACGTTCACGGTGGCCGACTTTGGCTTCACCGACCCCAAGGATGCGGCAGGCAACGCGCTGCAAGCCGTCCGGATCACGGCCCTGCCGGCCAAGGGCAGCCTGTTGCTCAACGGCGTGGCCGTCAACGCGGGCGACTTCGTCTCGGCCAGCGACATCGCCGCGGGCCTGCTGGTGTACACCCCGAATGCCAACGACAATGGCGCCGGCTACGCCAGCTTCAGCTTCCAGGTGCGAGACGACGGTGGCACGGCCAACGGCGGGGTCAACCTGGACGGCACAGCCCGCACGATGACGGTCAGCGTCAACTCGGTGAACGACGCCCCGACGGGCGCCAGCACGACCATCACGACGCTGGAAGACACGGCCTACACCTTCACGGCGGCGGACTTCGGTTTTGCCGACCTCAACGACACGCCGGGCAACGCCTTGCAAGGCGTCAGGATCACGACACTGCCAGGCGCGGGCAGCCTGAGGCTGAGCGGCGTGGTGGTGACGGCAGGGCAGGTGGTTTCGGCGGCCGACATCGCCGCCGGCCTGCTGGTGTACACACCGGGCACGAACGACAACGGCGCTGGCTACGCCAGCTTCACCTTCCAGGTGCAGGACAACGGCGGCGCGGCCCATGGCGGTGTCGACCAGGACACCACGCCCCGCACCATGACGGTGGACGTGACCGCGGTCAACGACGCCCCGGTGGGCACCGACAAAACGGTGACCACCAACGAAGACAGCACCTACACCTTCACGGCCGCGGACTTCGGCTTCACCGATCCCGACGACGTGCCGGCCGACACCCTGTTAGCGGTCAGGATCACGACCTTGCCCGTCAAGGGCAGCCTGCTGCTCAACGGCGTGGCGGTCACGGCAGGGCAGGTGGTCTCGGCGGCGAACATCACCTCCGGGCTGCTCAAGTACACGCCTGCGGCCGATGACAACGGCACCGGCTATGCCAGCTTCACGTTCCAGGTGCAGGACAACGGCGGCACGGCCAATGGCGGTGGCGACCTGGACGCCACGCCACGCACGATGACGGTCGACGTCGCCTCGGTGAACGATGCCCCGGTGGGCGCGAGCCAGGCCGTGAGCACCAACGAAGGCGCGGCCTACACGTTCACGGTGGCCGACTTTGGCTTCACCGACCCCAAGGATGCGGCAGGCAACGCGCTGCAAGCCGTCCGGATCACGGCCCTGCCGGCCAAGGGCAGCCTGTTGCTCAACGGCGTGGCCGTCAACGCGGGCGACTTCGTCTCGGCCAGCGACATCGCCGCGGGCCTGCTGGTGTACACCCCGAATGCCAACGACAATGGCGCCGGCTACGCCAGCTTCAGCTTCCAGGTGCGAGACGACGGTGGCACGGCCAACGGCGGGGTCAACCTGGACGGCACAGCCCGCACGATGACGGTCAACGTCAACTCGGTGAACGACGCCCCGACGGGCGCCAGCACGACCATCACGACGCTGGAAGACACGGCCTACACCTTCACGGGGGCGGATTTCGGTTTCGCCGACCTCAACGACACGCCGGGCAACGCCTTGCAAGGCGTCAGGATCACGACACTGCCAGGCGCGGGCAGCCTGAGGCTGAGCGGCGTGGTGGTGACGGCAGGGCAGGTGGTCTCGGCGGCCGACATTGCCGCCGGCCTGCTGGTGTACACACCGGGCACGAACGACAACGGCGCTGGCTACACCAGCTTCACCTTCCAGGTGCAGGACAACGGCGGCACGGCCCATGGCGGTGTCGACCAGGACACCACGCCCCGCACCATGACGGTGGACGTGACCGCGGTCAACGACGCCCCGGTGGG
>NZ_JBOHHL010000088.1:0-1766 GCF_050725395.1 Aquabacterium sp.
GCGCCTGCGAGACATCGAAAGCCAAGCCCTTGGCTTGGTCTACCAGCTGTTCGGTCCGGGCCAGCGTCTCGCGCAACCGATTCACCGAGTCAAAATCCAGCTCCTGCAGGTTGCGCGCCTGGTTGATCAACATCTGTGCTTCGTTCTGCAGCTGCCGCACCTGGTTCTCGATCTGAGTCAGGGTGCGCGTAGCGGTCAGCGTGTTCTGCACAAAGTTCGACGGATCGAACACCGCCATCTGCGCCTGCGCTGGCAGCGCCAACGCCAGCCCGATGGCCGTCGCCAGGCCAGTGGCCCGAAAAGCCTTGTTGTTCACGACACTTACTCCTGTTGGGGTGGAAAGTTCTTCAGCAGGTTGGCGGCCCAATCGACCCCCTGCTGGCGCAGCCATGTACTGAGGAAGCCCTCTTCCCCTGACTGCGCCAGCACCGCGTCAATCGATCGCTGTTGCTCTGGCGTGGATGCGCCTGCAAAGGCCAGCGCTATCGGTCCCAAGTCCAGGTCAAACAGCCGATTGCCCAGCCGGGACTGGTAGTAGTAATCGCGCTTGGGTTGGGCTTGAGCGATGAGTTCGATCTGGCGGGCGTTGAGCCCCATGCCCTGGTAGATGCTGCGGATCCCCGGCTCCAAGGCTTGCGGGTTGGGCAGCAACAATCGACTGGGGCAGCTCTCGATAATGGCCGGAGCGATCACCGAGTCGCGCACATCGGCCAGCGACTGGGTGGAGAACACGACCGAGACATTCTTCTTGCGCAGGGTCTTGAGCCACTGGCGGATGCGGGCGGCAAAGACCGCGTCGTCCAGGAACAGCCAGGCCTCATCGAGCAGCAACAACGTGGGAGCGCCATCGAATCGCGCTTCCAGATGGGTGAAGAGATAGCGCAGAACCGCCAATGTGGCTGCCTTGCTGTGCATCAGCTCTTCCATCTCGAAACACTGCACATCCGCAGACCCCAATCGGTCGTGATCGGCATCCAGCAGACGGCCCTGCGCACCGCCGAGCACATAGGGCTGCAGCGCTTGGCGCAATGAATTGGATTGCAGCAGTACGGACAGCCCGGTCAGCGTGCGTTGCTCGACAGGCGCTGCAGCGAGATTGTTCAGGGCAGACCAGATCGCGTCCTTCTCACCCGGTCCAACCGAGAGGCCTTCGTGGATAAGACATCCTTCGATCCACTCGGCTGCCCAGCTTCGGTGTCCGGCTTGGTCGATCCGTGCCAAGGGCTGGAACGCCATCGACCCGTCCGAACCCAGATCGATGTGTTCTCCACCCAACCCCAGGATCGTGGCGCGAAGCGAGCGCCCCATGTCGAATGCAAAGATTCGTGAGTGCCGATAGCGGCGGAACTGCAGTGCGATCAGCGCCAGCAGTACCGACTTGCCCGCGCCGGTCGGTCCCACCACCATCGTGTGCCCCACATCGCCCACGTGTGTAACCAACCGGAATGGTGTTGCGCCTTCGGTACGGGTCACGATCAAAGGAAGCGCATCGAAGTGTTCGTTACGCTCAGGCCCGGACCACACCGCCGAGAACGGCATCAGGTGGGCCAGGTTCAAGGTAGAGACCAGCGCCTGGCGCACATTGGCGTAGGCGTGTCCGGGAATCGAGGCCAGCCAGCCTTCCACCGCATTGAGCGTCTCGGCCACGGCAATGAAACCCTTGCCCTGCACGACGCGCTCAACTGCCTTGCGCTGCTCCTCCACCGCATCCACGTCGACGTCGCTGACCACGACCGTGGCGGTGACATAGCCGAAGGCCACTGCAT
>NZ_JBOHHL010000089.1:0-1738 GCF_050725395.1 Aquabacterium sp.
CCCCAACCCCTCTCCCGGTGGGAGAGGGGCTTTCACTTGAGGCTTACTTCTTCTTGGCTTTCTTCACGGCTTTCTTGGCGGGCGCTTTCTTGACGGCCTTCTTCGGCGCCGCCTTCTTGGCTACTTTCTTGGCGGCCTTCTTCGGGGCGGCCTTCTTGACGGCTTTCTTCACCGTCTTCTTGGCCGCTGCCTTCTTGGTCGCCTTCTTCGCGGTCTTCTTGCCTACCTTCTTCTTCAACACGGCGGCTTCGGCCTTGGCCGTGGCGCTGGCCGAAGCGAGCTTCTTCTTGGCCTTGGCCACGGTCTTCTTCACCGCCTTGCTGGCTTTGTCGGTGCGCTTGGCGACCGCCTTCTTGGCGGCGGCGGTGCGCTTCTTCACGGCTTTCTGCGCTTTCTTCGCCGTCGAGGCGATAGAGCTGCCGATGTTGCTAGCGGTTTCCTTCATGCTTTCTGCGGCGCCCGTGAGGGTCGCCACCACACCGTTTCCGTTGCTCATGTAGATGCCCTCCTGGGGCCGTGGGTTTGGTACGGAACCGATGCTATACCGGTTGGTGCGGGGTGTGGAGTGGTGCGTGAAGCTGTTGCCCCTTCCTCCGCTTGCGGGGGAAGGCTGGGAGGGGGGCGGTGCATCGTTCGATGCGGGTATTTGCTTTGAGGTCCGCGCGAGCGTCTGCCCCCATCCGCCCTTCGGGCACCTTCCCCCGCAAGCGGGGGAAGGGTTCTTCGATTGTTGTCAGAACTTGCCGTAATAGCCTTCTTTCAGGGCGTCGAACAGGTTGGCGGCGGTGTGCATTTCGCCGTCGTATTCGATCTGCTCGTTGCCCTTGACCTCGATCACGCTGCCGTCTTCCAGCTCGAAGCGGTAGGTGGTGTTTTCCAGGTCCGCTTCCTTGACCAGCACGCCCTGGAAGGCGGCCGGGTTGAAGCGGAAGGTGGTGCACCCCTTCAGGCCCTGCTGGTGGGCGTAGCGGTAGATGTCCTTGAACTGCTCGTACGGGTAGTCGGTGGGCACGTTGGCGGTCTTGGAGATGGAGCTGTCCACCCACTTCTGGGCCGCGGCCTGCACGTCCACGTGTTCCTTGGGGTTGATGTCGTCGGCGCTGATGAAATAGTCGGGCAGACGGGCCGAAGCCTCTTCGGCGAAGGGAATGGCCGACGGGTTGACCAGGTGCCGGTAGGCCAGCAACTCGTAGGAGAACACGTCCACCTTTTCCTTGGACTTCTTGCCTTCGCGGATCACGTTGCGGCTGTAGTGATGGGCGAACGAGGGCTCGATGCCGTTGGAGGCGTTGTTGGCCAGCGACAGGCTGATGGTGCCGGTGGGCGCGATGGAGCTGTGGTGGGTGAAGCGGCTGCCGATTTCGGCCAGCTCGTCCACCAGCTCCGGCGAGACCGAGGCGATGCGCTGCATGTAGCGGCTGTACTTGGCGTGCAGCACCTTGCCGGGGATCTGCTGGCCGATGCGCCAGCCGTCCTTGGACATTTCCGGGCGCTGGCGCAGCATGGCGGCGGTGACGTCGAACAGCTCCTCCATGATCGGCGCGGCGCCTTTTTCCTTGGCCAGGGCCAAACCCATTTCCCAACCGGCCACGGCCATGTCGCGGGCGATGGATTCGGTGAACTCGCAGGACTCGGGGCTGCCGTACTTCATCTGCAGCATGGTCAGGGTGGAACCCAGGCCCAGGAAGCCCATGCCGTGGCGGCGCTTGCGCAGGATCTCGGCGCGCTGCTGTTCCAG
>NZ_JBOHHL010000090.1:0-1623 GCF_050725395.1 Aquabacterium sp.
ATTGAGGGGTTATTTACCCTATAGGGTAAGGGGGTTGATTTCAGGGAGTAGGATGAAATCTCAGCTACAGTGGAATGTAAGGGGACTGTTGGAACGTGGCGGCCTCAGGCATCAATATACTCTAATAAGAGTAATCAGGACATTGAGGCCTAGAGTAGGTACTGTTGCCTACTGTTGCCTACTATTGCCTATTGTTGCCTATTGTTGCCTACTGTTGCCTATATATATATTTTGGATATAAATAAGGGATACATTCCCCTATAGCTGTAGAGGGGAGAGTCAATTGAGTCGTTTGAAACCCAGTATATTGCTACTAAGTTAGCTATCACTCAAGATTACGTGATCACTACACAGTCGCAACAGGTTCTGAGTCCGGTTAGCGTATCCCTACGCCAAAGAAACGCTCTATATACTCCCCTGAGTATCCAAATCAACCTATATACACTATTCCAGGCTATTTCAGCAAATCGGCAATATGGGAGAAGATAACCTTAAGTTTATCCAACTTACGGAGGCAAATTATCGAATTTGGGCCACTCAGGTAGCCGTCTACTTGAAATCTCGGCAACTTTTCGGACCTATTGAGAAAGGCTTAGCTATAGAGCTAGTTTCAAAGGAAAAAGGATCGAAAATAGAGTATAAAATAGACGATGAGGAGGTGATTACAGACCAAAAGGCCTTCAGCCTACTATTAAGAGTAGCTGGTACGAAAGGGCTTAATCAGATCACTAAATGTACCAACTCGTACGAGGGTTGGGTAACTTTACGGGACTACTACGCCCCTCTTGGTATCCAACAACTAGGGTCGAAAATCAAGGCATTTAATAGCTATATACCTGAAAAGGGGACTAGCCTTAGAGATATTAAGGTTTATCTGGACACTATTCAGGAGGAAATAGGCATTATTAAGCCCTCAGCAATGCCCTCGGACGAAATCAAGCTAGAGAGGTTCTACGATATAGCGAAAGATATCGACCCTCGCTACGCACCTCTAGCTCTACAGCTGCAAATCGGTGGCGTAGAACTAGGCTATGAGGCAGTGGTTCAACACTTCGCCGAATGGGAGCGCCGGCTAGGAGCTCCTGAAACCTCTAATAAAGGGGTAAAAGAGACGGCTTATACAGCCAAAGGAACCTTTAAAGGGAAGTGTTTTTATTGCAATAAGGTAGGGCACCGAAAGCCCGATTGCAAGAAAAGAGAGAACGACCTGAAAAAGGAAGGGGGGAAATCCAACCCCTCTACAGGACCTCTAGCTACCCCTTCGGGGGGTAGGGGACTTTCACCCGAAATACCGGCGAAGGCGCAGGTAGCTACTGAAGCCTGTTGGGCTGCAACTACTAGCTCTACGCCAGGGATTCGCTGGGTAATCGATTCGGGGTGCTCTAGGCACATGTCCAACGCTAGAGAGGTCTTTGCGGAGGACTACACCGCACTTAAGGAGCCCGTGATAGTCTGTACGGCTAGCGGCGCTGAAATCAAGGGGATCGCAACCGGTTCGGTGCGTATCCAGGTTGCCGTGCGCGGCAAATCGAGTGTTGTACGGCTCACAGACGTACTACACGTTCCCAGGTTAGCAGGTAGCCTTATATCAGTATCCCAGCTCCAGGATAGGGGACTAGGGAT
>NZ_JBOHHL010000091.1:0-1608 GCF_050725395.1 Aquabacterium sp.
ACCGTCGGTACCGCCGGGCCGTCGTCCTGGATCGTGAACACGCCGGTGCCGACGTTGATCGAGGCGCTGGTGTGGTCGCCGTCCGCATCCGTCACCGTCTGCGTCAGCTTCAGGTCGCCGGCCAGGGCCGTCGTCAGCGTCGCCGCGTCATCCGAGTTGTTCGGATCCGCATGCCAGATGTTCTTGACCTGCGTGAACGTCACGATGCCGGAACCGTTGACGCTGATCGTGAAGTACTCGACCGCGCCCACCATGCCGTGGATCACGCCGTCCGGCGTCTGGCTCAGCAGGATCTGCGAGCCCTGGCCGATGCCGTCGCCGTCCACCGCACTCTTGTCCGCCGCATCCAGCGCATAGAGGCCCGAACCGATGTTGGCTCCGTTCAGCTCGAACTTGTAGGTCGTGGCGCCGGCACCATCGGTGCCGTAGTTCGACGCCGAGAAGTTGTTGGAGTAATCCGCCGTCACGCTCGCCAGACCGACCGGCGCAATGCCGCCGACCGTATCGGTGCCGACCGCGCTCTCGTCCAGAACAAGCGTGTCCGCAGCCGCGGTCACTGTCGGTACCGCCGGGCCGTCGTCCTGGATCGTGAACACGTTCCCACCAAGGTTGATCGAGGCGCTGGTGTGATCGCCGTCCGCATCCGTCACCGTCTGCGTCAGCTTCAGGTCGCCCAGCGCAGGCGTCGTCAACGTCGCCGCATCGTCCGAGTTGTTCGTATCCGGATGCCAGATGTTCTTGACCTGCGTGAACGTCACGATGCCGGAGCCGTCAACGCTGATCGTGAAGTACTCGACCGCGCCCACCATGCCGTGAATCACGCCGTCCGGCGTCTGGCTCAGCAGGATCTGCGAGCCCTGGCCAATGCCGTCGCCATCGCCGGCGGTCTTGTCCGCCGCATCGAGCGCATAAAGGCCCGAACCGACGTTCGCCGCGCTGAGTTCGAACTTGTAGGTCGTGGTGCCGGCACCATCGGTGCCGTAGTTCACCGGCGAGAAATTGTTGGAGTAATCCGCCGTCACGCTCGCCAGACCGACCGGCGCAATGCCGCCGACCGTATCGGTGCCAACCGCACTCTCGTCCAGAACAAGCGTGTCCTTCTGCACATCGAGCACCCTGCCCTGGGCCGGGCCGTCGTCCTGGATCGAGAACACGCCGTTGCCGAGGTCGAGCGTCGTCGCGACGCTGTCGCCGTCCGCATCGGTGATCGTCTTTACCAATTGCAGCAGGCCGGCCGCCGTCGTCAGCGTCGCCGCATCGTCCGAATTGTTCGCGTCCGGATGCCAGATGTTCTTGGTCTCGGCAAACGTCACGATGCCCGTCGCCGGGTCAATCGTGATCGTGAAGTAGGTCGTCCCGCCAGCCGAGCCGGTGATCACGTTGCCGGCCTGGTTGAGCACGATCTGCGCACCCTGGCCGATCCCGTCGCCGTCGCCGGCGGTCTTGTCCGCCGCATCAAGCGCGAACAGGCCGGAGGCCACGTTCGAACCGGTCAGCTTCAGCGTAAAGGCCGTGGTGCCCGCACCATCTGCCCCGTAGCTGCCGCCAGTGAAATTATCCGCGAAGTTGGCGGTAACCGTCGCCAGACCGACCGGAGCAACGCCACCC
>NZ_JBOHHL010000092.1:0-1562 GCF_050725395.1 Aquabacterium sp.
GCGATCTGGGCCGTGGTCATGGCCTTGAGGTCAGTGGTCTCGATCGCAGCGATCTGAGCGGTCGTCATGGCGGCGACCTGGCTGGTGGCCAAGGCAGCGACTTGCGTCGTGTTCAGGGCAGCGACCTGGTCGGTCGTCAAGGCAGCGACGCCGGCGGTGGTCAGGGCGCGGATGTTGGCCGTGTTCAGGGCACCGAGGTCGGTGGTCTCGATCACGGCGACTTGCGCGGTGGTCAAGGCAGCGATCTGGTTGGTGCCCAGGGCAGCGACCTGGGCCGTGTTCAGGGCGACGATCTGATCAGTCGTCAGCGCGGCGACACCCGAGGTGGTCAAGGCGCGTGCTTCAGACGTGGTCAGGACGGCGACCTGGGCGGTCGTCAGGGCGGCCACTTGGGCCGTGTTCAGGCCAGCGATCTGGGCCGTGGTCATGGCCTTGAGGTCGGTCGTTTCGATGGCGGCCACTTGCGCGGTCGTCATGGAGGCGACCTGGCTGGTGGTCAGCGAGGCGACCTGGTTGGTGGTCAGCGCAGCGATCTGGTCGGTCGTCAGGGCAGCGACGCCGGCGGTGGTCAGGGCGCGGATGTTGGTCGTGTTCAAGGCACCGAGGTCGGTGGTCTCGATCACGGCCACTTGTGCGGTGGTCAGGGCGGCGATCTGGGTGGAGACCAGGGCGGAGACCTGGTCGGTGTTCAGGGCGACGATCTGATCGGTCGTGAGGGCAGCAACACCGGAGGTGGTCAGGGCGCGTGCTTCAGACGTGGTCAGGACGGCGACCTGGGCGGTCGTCAGGGCCGAGACTTGGGCCGTGTTCAGGCCAGCGATCTGGGCCGTGGTCATGGCCTTCAGGTCAGTGGTCTCGATCGCGGCGATCTGAGCCGTCGTCATGGCGGCGACCTGGCTGGTGGCCAAGGCGGCGACTTGCGTCGTGTTCAGGGCAGCGATCTGGTCGGTCGTCAAGGCGGCGACACCGGCGGTGGTCAGGGCACGGATGTTGGCGGTGTTCAGGGCACCGAGGTCGGTGGTCTCGATCACGGCGACTTGCGCGGTGGTTAGGGCGGCGATCTGAGTGGAGACCAGGGCGGAGACCTGGTCGGTGTTCAGGGCAACGATCTGATCGGTGGTCAGGGCAGCGACACCCGAGGTGGTCAAGGCGCGTGCTTCAGACGTGGTCAGGACAGCGACCTGGGCGGTCGTCAGGGCAGCGACTTGGGCGGTGTTCAGGCCCGCGATCTGGGCCGTGGTCATGGCCTTCAGGTCAGTGGTCTCGATCGCAGCGATCTGAGCCGTCGTCATGGCGGCGACCTGGCTGGTGGCCAAGGCGGCGACTTGCGTCGTGTTCAGGGCAGCGATCTGGTCGGTCGTCAAGGCGGCGACACCGGCGGTGGTCAGGGCACGGATGTTGGCGGTGTTCAGGGCACCGAGGTCGGTGGTCTCGATCACGGCGACTTGCGCGGTGGTCAGGGCAGCGATCTGGTTGGTGCCGAGGGCAGCGACCTGGGCCGTGTTCAGGGCGACGATCTGATCAGTGGTCAGCGCGGCAACACCCGAGGTGGTCAGGGCGCG
>NZ_JBOHHL010000093.1:0-1527 GCF_050725395.1 Aquabacterium sp.
TTTTTCCTTTGATTGTGCTATCAGTACAATATCATCCGCATATCTTAAATTGTTCAGCGTGAATCCTCCAATTATCAAACCACCCACATCGTCTAGATGTCTCATTATGTTTTCACTGTATAGGTTAAACAGATCTGGTGACAATACGCACCCTTGTCTGACTCCTCTTCTTATAGGTGTATAATTTCCTAGTTCGTTTTGATATCTTATCGCAGCTGATTGATCCCAGTACAAATTTCTTACCATTCTTATATCCTTTCCATCTAAATCCAAGTTTTGTAGCATATTAAGTAGTTTAGTGTGTCGAACTCTATCAAATGCCTTAGTAAAGTCTATAAAACACAGGTAAAGGTCTTTGTTTACTTCTATAGCCCTTTCACAGATATTTCTCAGTATAAATATAGCATTTCTTGTTCCAGTGTCTTTCATAAAACCGCATTGTGTTTTGTCTATCTCTGGTCTGATTTTGTTTCTCATTCTTTGCATTAAAATACGAAGTATTACCTTGAGTACAACACTCATAAGACTTATTGTTCTATGTAATTCACATTCAGTTGCTCCTGGTTTCTTAGGAAGAGCTATAAATATTGATTTTGAAAGATCCTCTGGTATGTTACCAGAGTTATACATGTCATTAGCAATTTCTGTAATTTTGTCGACACTAAATTCTTCTGTAGCCTGTAGTAATTCTGCAAATATGTTGTCTGGCCCACAAGCTTTGTTACGTTTCATTTTTTTAATTGCAAATCTCACTTCATCTTTTAGTATTTCTGGTCCCTCCATGGTTTTCCTTATTTGGGGCATAGCTTCTCGATCATCTTCAAATAGTTCTTGTATATATTCTGTCCATCTTTCTATTATTTTATCTTTCTCCATCAACACAGTACCATCTTTGCTCTTAATACAGCCTCCCGAGGAACAAGATGCATACGTTGCATTTTTTGATAGTTCTTTTATTTTCTTGTGCATAAGTTTAGTATTTATGTTCTTAAGATTCTCTATATCTCTGCAGTTGTCATTTAGCCACTCATCTTTTGCCTCTCCGCATTTCTTCTTAATAATTTTATTCGCAGTCTTGTATTCATCGCTCTCCCTCTCTCTTATTGTTTGTCTTTCCTTCATCAGAGTCAATATCTCGTCCGTCATCCATTTATTTTTACTTCTTTGTGGCATTTTAGGTATTATTTCTTTTGCAGATTCAACCAATGAGTCCTTGAAATTATTCCATGTTGTTGTCTCTTCATTTTGGGATAGGGCATCAAATCTGTTCCTTACTTCTATTATGTAGTTTTCTTGTATTGCTGGTGATCTGTATAGTTTTTCTAGATCTAGCTTTGTACTAATATTTGTTATTTTCAGTTTACGTAGTTTTGTTCTTAGGTTACATATAACAGGTATGTGGTCACTGTTACAGTCTGCCCCTGGATAGCTTTTAGATTGTGTGACCGAATTTCTAAATCTTCCGCTTATGGTGATGTAATCTATTTGATTTTTGCATCTGTCACCTGGACTCCTCCATGTCCATCT
>NZ_JBOHHL010000094.1:0-1504 GCF_050725395.1 Aquabacterium sp.
GCTAAGGCCCCAAAATCATAGTTAAGTGGGAAACGATGTGGGAAGGCATAGACAGCTAGGAGGTTGGCTTAGAAGCAGCCACCCTTTAAAGAAAGCGTAATAGCTCACTAGTCGAGTCGGCCTGCGCGGAAGATGTAACGGGGCTAAAACTGTGTACCGAAGCTGCGGATTTCTACTATGTAGAAGTGGTAGGGGAGCGTTCTGTAAGCCTGCGAAGGTGGATTGAGAAGTCCGCTGGAGGTATCAGAAGTGCGAATGCTGACGTGAGTAACGACAAGGGGAGTGAAAAACTTCCCCGCCGGAAGACCAAGGGTTCCTGCTCAACGTTAATCGGAGCAGGGTGAGTCGACCCCTAAGGCGAGGCTGAGAAGCGTAGTCGATGGGAAACGGTTTAATATTACCGTACCTTTTGCAGTTGCGATGGGGGGACGGAGAAGGCTAGGTGTACCGCGCGTTGGTTGTCGCGGGGAAAGGTAGTAGGCGGATCCCTTAGGCAAATCCGGGGGGTTAACGCTGAGAACCGAGACCAAGGTGCTTGCACCTGAAGTCACCGATGCCATGCTTCCAGGAAAAGCCTCTAAGCTTCAGATTGCAAGAGATCGTACCCGAAACCGACACAGGTGGTCAGGTCGAGAAGACCAAGGCGCTTGAGAGAACTCTGCTGAAGGAACTAGGCAAAATAGCACCGTAACTTCGGGAGAAGGTGCGCTGTTGATGGTGATTCCCCTGCGGGATGAGCTGTTGGCAGCCTCAGTAACCAGGCCGCTGCAACTGTTTATTAAAAACACAGCACTCTGCAAACACGAAAGTGGACGTATAGGGTGTGACGCCTGCCCGGTGCCGGAAGGTTAATTGATGGGGTTAGCGCAAGCGAAGCTCTTGATCGAAGCCCCGGTAAACGGCGGCCGTAACTATAACGGTCCTAAGGTAGCGAAATTCCTTGTCGGGTAAGTTCCGACCTGCACGAATGGCGTAATGATGGCGGCACTGTCTCCAGCAGAGACTCAGTGAAATCGAAATCGCGGTGAAGATGCCGTGTACCCGCGGCTAGACGGAAAGACCCCGTGAACCTTTACTGCAGCTTTGCACTGGACTTTGATCTTGCTTGTGTAGGATAGGTGGGAGGCTTTGAAGTGGGGACGCTAGTTCTCATGGAGCCAACCTTGAAATACCACCCTGGCAATATCGAGGTTCTAACCATGTCCCGTTATCCGGGATTGGGACAGTGTATGGTGGGTAGTTTGACTGGGGCGGTCTCCTCCTAAAGAGTAACGGAGGAGTACGAAGGTGCGCTCAGCGTGGTCGGAAATCACGCAATGAGTATAAAGGCAAAAGCGCGCTTAACTGCGAGACAGACAAGTCGAGCAGGTACGAAAGTAGGTCTTAGTGATCCGGTGGTTCTGTATGGAAGGGCCATCGCTCAACGGATAAAAGGTACTCTGGGGATAACAGGCTGATACCGCCCAAGAGTTCATATCGACGGCGGTGTTTGGCACCTCGATGT
>NZ_JBOHHL010000095.1:0-1431 GCF_050725395.1 Aquabacterium sp.
TGCTTGAAGCGCCGCTGGTCATCCCAGAAGACGGAGCGGTGCAGATTCAGGTCGCGCTGACTGCTCCGGGTCAAGACGGCCAGAGGGACATCGAGATCCACTCGCGAGCAGACTCGGACGAGGAGGAAGCTGCAGATTGGATCCGCCACGCGAGCGGAACCCTCTCGGCAGACGCGCCGGAAGAATCAGAACTGCCTGACTTCACGGAGTGGCCACCAGAAGGCGCAGAAGAAATCGAAACCTCCGCGCTCTATGAATCACTCGCAGGCGCAGGCTTTGAATACGGCCCGGTCTTCCAGGGACTGACCCGGGCATGGAGCCTGAACGACGCAATCTACGCCGAGATAAGCCTTGGCGAAGACGAGCTGCCTACTGCCGATAGATACAGCGTCCACCCAGCGCTGCTCGACGCCGCGCTGCACACGATGTTCTTTGCGTCCAATGGCGAGGAGGGCGTCGCGCTTCCATTCGCCTTCAACAACGTGCGCGTCCCGATAAGCGGCGCAGGCCAGCTGCGAGTGCGTGCGGTGAAGACTCAGGAAGGCGGCGAAGAAGGCAGCGCAGCAGACGGAGCAGCAGACGGCGCGCCCTCGCGCACAAGCATCGAGGCCTTCTCAGAGAGCGGCGAGCACCTGGTGAGCGTCGGCGGCGTAGTTGCCCGAAAGGCAGACCCCGCGCAGTTCAAGCAGGCAGCAAGCAGCGACGACGCGCTGTTTGCGCTCGAATGGGTGCCGGCTGCGTCCGCTGAAGCTCCAGAGGATCAGCCCCAGGCTTCCGCAGCTCAGCTCGCAGTGATCGGTCAGCTCTCGCCTGAGCTCTCAGCCGCGCTTGAAGGAGCGCAAACCTTCGCGCAGCTTGCTGACCTCGCCGAGCGATCTTCCTCAGATGAAGAGCTGCCACTCGCCGCCGCGCTGATCGAATGCCCGCAACCAGAGTCGACCACCCCCGACGCCGCAGCCTCAGAGCTTTCCGCCTGGGCGCTGGGAGTGATCAAGGGCTGGCTTGAGATCGAAGAGTCCGCCGCAGGCCCATTGGTGATTCTCACCCGCGGAGCCGTTGCAGCAGAACCCGGCGAGAGCGCGGACCTTGCGCTCTCTGCGCTCTGGGGCCTTGTGCGCAGCGCTCAGTCTGAGCACCCGGGTCGCTTCCTCCTCATTGACCTGCCTGAGGTTCTTGAAGCATCAGGTCAGGAAGAAGCAGGTCAGGAAGAAGCAGGTCAGCTGGCATCAGCACTTGCCAGCGCGCTGCATTCACTGAGCGACGAGCCCCAGCTCGCGATCCGTCCTTCCGGCCTCTACGCGCCGCGCCTGACCGGCGCAGGCGCAGCGATCGAACTTCCTGAAGACGGCTCGTCCTGGCACCTGGCAACACGCGGCGAAGGAACGATGGAAGGCCTCGCAGCAATCGAGAACGACTCGGCAAGCGCAGAAC
>NZ_JBOHHL010000096.1:0-1398 GCF_050725395.1 Aquabacterium sp.
TGAGACAGTTGAGAAGTCGTTACGCCATTCGTGCAGGTCGGAACTTACCCGACAAGGAATTTCGCTACCTTAGGATGGTTATAGTTACCACCGCCGTTTACTGGGGCTTAAATTCTCCGCTTCACCCAAGGGTTAACGGGTCCTCTTAACCTTCCAGCACCGGGCAGGCGTCAGTCCGTATACATCGTCTTGCGACTTCGCACGGACCTGTGTTTTTAGTAAACAGTCGCTTCTCACTGGTCTCTGCGACCTCGTTCAGCTCACGGAGCAAGTCCGATCACCAAGCGAGGTCCCCCTTCTCCCGAAGTTACGGGGGTATTTTGCCGAGTTCCTTAACCATAGTTATCTCGTACGCCTTAGTATTCTCTACCTGACCACCTGTGTTGGTTTGGGGTACGGGCCGTGTGTGAACTCACTAGAGGCTTTTCTTGGCAGCATAGGATCACTGAATTCGCCTCAATCGGCTATGCGTCACCTCTCAGGCTTGTGACATCCGGATTTGCCTAGATGTCGCCCTACGGGCTTGCTCCGGTATAACCACTAACCGGTACAGCTACCTTCCTGCGTCACCCCATCGCTTGACTACTACCACCGAAGGTCCCACGCAGCGGGTTCACGTCGCACTCCGAAGAGATTGATCTAGAACCTTTTGGGTGGTTAGTACCGATGATTCATCATGGGCGCGCACACACGGGTACGGGAATATCAACCCGTTGTCCATCGACTACGCCTGTCGGCCTCGCCTTAGGTCCCGACTTACCCTGGGAGGACTAGCCTGGCCCAGGAACCCTTGGTCATTCGGCGGGCAAGTTTCTCACTTGCCTGTCGCTACTCATGCCTGCATTCTCACTCCCGCACCCTCCACTGCTGAATTACTTCGCAGCTTCGCTGGGTGCAGGACGCTCCCCTACCCATCCATGCCACTGCCCCGAAGGGAATGTATTGCATGAATGCCGCGGCTTCGGCGGTGTACTTGAGCCCCGCTACATTGTCGGCGCACAATCACTTGACCAGTGAGCTATTACGCACTCTTTCAAGGGTGGCTGCTTCTAAGCCAACCTCCTGGTTGTCTATGCGACTGCACATCCTTTTCCACTTAGTACACGCTTAGGGGCCTTAGCCGGCGATCTGGGCTGTTTCCCTCTCGACGTACGGAGCTTCTCCCCCGCCGTCTCACTGCCGCGCTCTAACTTATTGGCATTCGGAGTTTGGCTGACGTCAGTAACCTAGTAGGGCCCATCGGCCATCCAGTAGCTCTACCTCCAACAAGAAACACGCGACGCTGCACCTAAATGCATTTCGGGGAGAACCAGCTATCACGGAGTTTGATTGGCCTTTCACCCCTACCCACAACTCATCCCCTCAGTCTTCAACCTAAGTGGGTTCGGGCCTCCACGG
>NZ_JBOHHL010000097.1:0-1368 GCF_050725395.1 Aquabacterium sp.
TGCCCACGCTCGATGTGCCCAGGACCAGCGCGTTGGCGTCCGTCACCGCCACGTTGTTCGCGCCCGAGTTGTTCAGGCTCACCGCGCCCGTGAAGTCGTTCGCCTGCGTCAGAGTGATGACGCCAGCGCCGCCGTTGAAGGTCGCCGCGCCCGCGCCGCCCGCCTGCGTCAGCGCGCCGGTCTGCGTGATCCCCACCGCATTGACCGTCAGCGTGCCGCTGCCCACCCCGGAGGTGCCCAGCACCAGCGCGTTGCTGTCCGTAACAGCAACATTGTTGGCGCCGGAGTTGTTCAGGCTCACCGCGCCCGTGAAGTCGTTGCTGGCATTGGTCAGCGTTATGGCATTCGCGCCCGCCGTGAAGCTCGACGTGCCATTGATGTCGAGCAAGCCCGATTGCGAAATGGCCCCACCCGCCGTCACAACCAGATTGCCGGTCAGCGTGGTCGCAGGCAGATCCACCGCCGCCGTATTGAAGATGATCGTGAGGTTATTGAGCCCGCCGGGAAGTACGGGCAGCGTGGCGCCTCCGTTGACATTGCGCAGGCCGATGTCATGGTAGCCACCGCCAGCGGTCAGGAAACTGACCCCGCCGCTGAAGTTGTTGGCCTGGGTATCGAGTTGGATATCGGTACTCGCCGCTGTTGCCGTGATGTTCACCGCCCCAGCGCCGCCTGCCTGTACGACCGCACCGCCGGTTTGCGAGAGCGTGCCGCCGGTCGTGATGTTCAGCATACCGCTGCCCACACTTGAGGCGCCGAGCACCAGCGCGTTGGTATCGGTAACGGCAACGTTGTTCGCGCCGGAGTTGTTCAGGCTCACCGCGCCCGTGAAGTCGTTCGCCTGCGTCAGCGTGATGACGCCCGCCCCGCCGTTGAAGGTGGCCGCGCCCGCCCCGCCCGCCTGGCTCAGCGCGCCGGTCTGCGTGATCCCCACAGCATTGACCGTCAGCGTGCCGCTGCCCACCCCGGAGGTGCCCAGCGCCAGCGCGTTACTGTCCGTGATCTGGACGTTGTTCGCGCCGGAGTTGTTCAGGCTCACCGCGCCGGTGAAGTCGTTCGCCTGCGTCAGGGTGATGACGCCCGCCCCGCCGTTGAAGGTGGCCGCGCCCGCCCCGCCCGCCTGCGTCAAGGCGCCGGTCTGCGTGATCCCCACCGCATTGACCGTCAGCGTGCCCGTGCCCACGCTCGATGTGCCCAGGACCAGCGCGTTGGCGTCCGTCACCGCCACGTTGTTCGCGCCCGAGTTGTTCAGGCTCACCGCGCCGGTGAAGTCGTTCGCCTGCGTCAGGGTGATGACGCCCGCCCCGCCGTTGAAGGTGGCCGCGCCCGCCCCGCCCGCCTGCGTCAAGGCGCCGGTCTGCGTGATCC
>NZ_JBOHHL010000098.1:0-1199 GCF_050725395.1 Aquabacterium sp.
AGGAGAGATCAGCTTCTCGGCGCCAAAGATCCCGGTGATCTCAAACGTCACGGGCAAGGAGCTCAGCGAAGAAGAGGCAACCTCGCCGGCATACTGGGCCTCCCAGGTGAGGCAGCCGGTTCGCTTCTTTGATGGGCTGCAGGCGCTGACCACCTCAGGCGCAGCAGTGATGCTCGAGCTCGGACCAGATCCTGTGCTCACGGCAATGAGCGCTCAGCTTGATGATGCCCCTAAGGCCTTCAGTCTTTTGCGCAAGGGACAGTCCGAAGAGCTGGCGCTAACTGCCGGCCTCTTTGGCGCAGTGACCTCTGGAGCGACGGGCGCGCAGCTCGATGCGGAGAAGTTCTTCAAGAACACCGGCGCAAAGAAGACAACGCTCCCGACATACGCCTTCCAGCGCACGCGCTACTGGCTTGAGGCGTCAAGCGGAGGAGTCGGCGACGCGCGTCAGCTCGGACTTGGCGCGCTTACCCATCCGCTGCTTGGATCGGCCACGCATCTTGCAAAGGAGGACGAGTGGCTGCTCACCGGCCGCATCTCGCTCGCCACCCACCCGTGGCTCACTGACCACAGGATCATGGGCGCAGCGCTGTTCCCGGGAACTGGCTTTGCGGAACTCGCGCTCGCCGCAGCAAGCAGCGCAGGACTCACGACAATCGAAGAGCTGGTGCTCGAAGC
Source organism: Aquabacterium sp. (assembly GCF_050725395.1). GTDB lineage: Bacteria > Pseudomonadota > Gammaproteobacteria > Burkholderiales > Burkholderiaceae_C > Aquabacterium. Next base: position 679 of record NZ_JBOHHL010000098.1, read on the forward strand.
GCCGCTGGTCATCCCAGAAGAGGGAGCCGTGCAGATCCAGGTTGCGCTGACTGCTCCGGGTCAAGACGGCCAGCGCGCGGTTGAGATCCACTCGCGCGGTGAAGCAGCAGCAGAAGACGCAGAGGAAGCCGTCTGGGTCCGCCACGCGATCGGAGCTCTCTCGGCCCGCACAACTCAGCCGGCAGAAGCCGCGCCCTGGCCGCCCGAAGGCGCCAAAGAGATCGACCCCGATGAGATCCTCTCCCAGCTCGAAGAACTAGGCGGCGCGTTTGATCTGATCACGGCCGCCTGGCAGAGCGGCGATCAACGCTTCATCGAGGCGGCGCTCACGCCAGAGCAGAAGGAATCGGCAGCGGCCTTCAATCTTCATCCGGCGCTCTTTGAGTCCGTCTTCCTCGCTTCAGCAGCAGAAGGCGACGAGGTAGCGCTGCCCACTCGTTTTACCGGCCTCTCGCTGCAAAGCGCAGGCCCAACATCACTGCGCGCCTCGATGCGCGTCAAGGACGGCAAGCTCACGGAGC
>NZ_JBOHHL010000099.1:0-1196 GCF_050725395.1 Aquabacterium sp.
GCCGATTCATGTGTATACTATTTTTGCAATATACAGGGTGATTAAAAAAAAAACACCCCCCTAGCGAAATTTCAATAACTTTGCCAAAATTAAAGATTTTCAAAAAATATTTTAAGGACTTCCAGAGGAGGTTTATTGACATGCAACTTCCAAATTTGGTTGAAAAATATTCATTATTAAAGAAGTTACAGCATTTTTACAAAAAAAGTTAAAAAATCAAATTAACAAAGCTTATTCAACGGGAAATCATTTCCTCTCAAATTGAATTTTGGCCCTGAAAAGGGCCGTTTGTTAATGCTGCCGACTCTATTTGAGTAGGTGTTCAAAGTGACCACCATCTGCTCGAATGCATGCCTGTAGCCTCTTTCGAAATGCTAGCACAGCAAGGTCGATTGCCTCTTGTGGCAATTCTTCCCAGATTGTCTCCAGCACAGTCTTGAGTTCAGCTTTGTTGCTAGGCTTTGGAGTGAACACTTTGTATCGTTCAAGCATAGCGCCCCATACGTGGTAGTCGAGAGGATTGAGATCAGGTGAGTTTGGTGGCCAGTCATTCTTCTTGACGAACTCTGGACTATGCTGCTCGATCCATTCTTGAGCGAGGCGAGACGAATGAGCCGGTGCGCCATCTTGCTGGAATACGAAATTGTTTGGCAGCAGGTTTACAACGCAACGCAACGTTTGTATTCGCATCTTGTCGTCATGAGTCAACTTCGCCATTTTGCCAGGCAGTAAAGAATGTACCCGGCAGTGGTTCGGCTACGAAGTTATAGCTTAGCTCAATAATGGATTGTTTATTTTCGACCCAGCGCTGCAGCAGCTTAGGCCAGGCCCATCAGTACGGCAGTAGCTGCAGCTGTGCTACGACTTAACGCTCACAATATTTCCAGCTGCAATTTATACAAGGGGTGTCACATAATTCTTTCTCCTGCTAAAACTGTTTCCTAATGTTTAAGAAAAATTATGAAACTGCTATTTGAATAAGCTTCGTTAATTTGTTGTTGTTGTTTTGCATTTGAATGAGCTTTGTTAATTTGATTTTTTGAATTTTTTCGTAGAAACGCTGCAACTTCTTTAAAAATAAATATTTTTCAACCAAATTTGGAAGTTGCATGTCAATAAACCTCCTCTGGAAGTCCTTAAAATATTTTTTGAAAATCTTTAATTTTGGCAAAGTTATTGAAATTTTGCTAGGGGGG
>NZ_JBOHHL010000100.1:0-1168 GCF_050725395.1 Aquabacterium sp.
CAGGTGGCCGAAAACGCGGCCAATGGGACGGTGGCGGGCATCACGGCGAGTGCAGTGGACGCCGATGGCACGAACAACACCGTCAGCTATTCGCTCAGCGATGACGCCGGTGGGCGCTTTGCGATCAACGCGGTCACAGGCGTGGTCACCGTCGCCAATGGCACGCTGCTGAACTACGAGTCGGCCACCTCGCATGCGATCACGGTGGTGGCCACCAGCTTGGACGGCTCCAGCAGCAGCCAGGTGATGACGATCAACCTGGCCGATGTCAACGAGTTCGCGGTGAGCGCGGTCAGCGACACCAACGCCGCAGCGAACAGCGTGGCCGAGAATGCCGCCAATGGCACGGTGGTGGGCATCACGGCGAACGCGACCGATGTAGACGGCACCAACAACACCATCACTTACTCGCTGAGCGATAGCGCCAGTGGGCGCTTCGCCATCAACGCGGTCACGGGCGTGGTCACGGTGGCCAATGGCACCTTGCTGGACTACGAATCGGCGACATCCCACGCGATCACGGTGGTGGCCACCAGCTTGGACGGTTCCAGCAGTAACCAGGTGATGACGATCAACCTGGCCGACGCGGACGAGTTCGACGTGGGCGCGGTCAGCGACGCGAACGCGACCGCCAACAGCGTGGCCGAGAATGCCACGAACGGAACGGTGGTGGGCATCACGGCGAACGCCATCGACGCAGACGGCACCAACAACACCATCACCTACTCGCTGAGCGACAACGCCGGGGGGCGCTTCGCCATCAACGCGGTCACGGGCGTGGTCACGGTGGCCAATGGCAGCTTGCTGAACTACGAGGGGGCCACCTCGCATGCGATCACGGTGGTGGCGACCAGCTTGGACGGCTCCAGCAGCAACCAGGTGATGACGATCAACCTGGCCGACGCGGACGAGTTCGACGTGGGCGCGGTCAGCGACACCAACGCCGCAGCGAACAGCGTGGCCGAGAACGCGTCCAGCGGCACGGTGGTGGGCGTCACGGCCAACGCGATCGACGCCGACGGCACCAACAGCACCATCACCTATTCGCTCAGCGATGACGCCGGTGGGCGCTTTGCCATCAATGCGGTCACGGGCGTGGTCACGGTGGCCAATGGCAGTTTGCTGGACTATGAAGCCGCCACCTCGCACGCGATCACGGTGGTGGCGA
>NZ_JBOHHL010000101.1:0-1164 GCF_050725395.1 Aquabacterium sp.
TTGCTCAGCTGGTAACCGGAACCCAACTGGTCTGCCCACGGATTCATGAAAGAGGTGATGCGCGCCATGCGGTATGGCTCGAGGATGGCGATGAAGGCGAAGATAGGCAGGCCGATCACGATCGGCGCCGACATGCGCGGCAGGTTCACCCCGCCCAGCACCAGCATGCCGGCGGTGATCGCCAGCAGCAGCGTGGAGGAACCGAAGTCCGGTTGCAGCAGCAGCAGCCCCACCAGCGCCACCGCCACGCCCAGCGGCTTGAGCATCGCCGGCCAGGTGGCGTTGACTTCGTCGCGGAAGCGCACCAGGTAGCTCGACAGCCACACGATGTACAGCACCTTCACCGCTTCCACCACCTGGAACTTGGATACGCCCAGGTTGATCCAGCGCCGCGCGCCGTTGACGCTGCTGCCCAGGCCGGGCACGTACACCGTCAACAGCAGGACGAAGCACGCCAACAGCAGCCACTGGTTGTAGTGCTCTACGGTCTTGAGTTCGGTGCGCATCGCCACATAGGCCAGGCCCACGCCCAGCCCCAGGAAAATCACGTGCCGGGTGAGGAAGTAGAACGGATTGCTGTCCATGGCGATGGAGCTGGAGGCCACCATCACCACGCCCAGGCCGGCGAGGGCCAGGATCACCCCGAGCAGCCACGGGTCGTAGCGGCCGCCGATGGCTTCCAGTCGCGTGGCTTGGCGCGGCGTGTCGTTCATCAGCGCACCTTCAACGTGGCCAGGCCGATCAGCACCAGCACCACCGAGATGATCCAGAAGCGCACGATCACGCGCGGTTCGGGCCAGCCCTTGAGTTCGAAGTGGTGATGGATGGGCGCCATGCGGAACACGCGCTTGCCGGTGAGCTTGAACGAAGCCACCTGGATCATCACCGACAGCGTTTCGATGACGAAGATGCCGCCCATGATCACCAGCACCAGCTCCTGGCGCACGATCACCGCCACCGTACCCAGCACCGCGCCCAGCGCGAGCGCGCCGATATCGCCCATGAAGACCATGGCCGGATAGGTGTTGAACCACAGGAAACCCAGGCCCGCGCCGGCGATGGCCGCGCAGATGATCACCAGTTCGCCAGCGCCCGGCACTTGCGGAATCTGCAAGTAAGCGGAGAACACCGCATTGCCCGAGGCATAGGCGAACACGCCCAGTG
>NZ_JBOHHL010000102.1:0-1155 GCF_050725395.1 Aquabacterium sp.
GGCAGCGGACGGCGCGCGTGGGAACTTCCGCACTCGGCATACGCTGTTGGCGTGATGCGTTTTGGAGCCTGTTCCGCGCGTGCCCATTGTCCTAAACTCGAACCGTTGCTTGAGCACGACAACCACAAATCATCGTAGCTCGTATCCACAAGTATGAGTCAGAACAACCCAAACATCCTCCACGTCGGCCTCGACGTTGCCAAGCTCTCTTTGCAACTTCACCTCGCAGGTCGGTTTCATGCCCTGGCCAATGACACCAAAGGCCACGCCCAACTCCTCAAATTGCTGCGCAGCCATGCCCACGTCCACGTCGTCTGTGAAGCCACCGGCGGCTACGAACAACCCGTGGTGCGCGCCCTGCACGCGGCGGGTATCCCCGTCAGCATCATTGAGGCGGGCCGCGTCCGTTACTTCGCACGCGCCCAAGGTCAGCGCGCCAAGACCGATCCCATTGATGCCGCCGTGCTGTCGGAATATGGCACCACCTTTCAACCCACAGCCTCGACCCCGGCCTCGACCCAACAACAGCAACTGGCCGATTTGTCCCAGCGCCGCCGCCAGTTGATCCAACTCCTCATCGTGGAACGCAATCGTGCCGAGCATTACACCGACCGCTTCTGCAGTCGCCAGTCACGCCAACTCATCAAAGCCTTGGAAAAACAAATCACCCAATGTGATGCCGCCATCACCCAGCTCATCGCCCAAGATGTGGAACTGACCGCCAAAGCCAAACGGCTGGACGCCATCCCTGGCGTCGGCCCTGTGGTGGCGTCCACCGTGCTGGCCGAAATGCCCGAACTCGGCCAACTCACCAACCAAACCGCTGCGGCATTGGCTGGCGTCGCGCCTTACAATCGTGATAGTGGCAATCAAACCGGCCTGCGTTGCATCGGCGGCGGGCGCAGTCCCGTCCGGCAGGCGCTTTATATGGCCGCCTTGAGCGCCGTCCGCCACGACCACATCTTCAAAGCGTTTTACGCCCGCCTGCGCGCCGCTGGCAAACCACCCAAAGTCGCTCTCACCGCCGTCATGCGCAAACTCATCATCCTCATGAACCGCCTCCTCAAAAATCCCAACTTTCAACTTGCCAGTTAACACCGTTGCTCCAAGACGCTTCGCGTTCGCCAGGCCCGTGATCCCTCCGGCAGGTTTTGG
>NZ_JBOHHL010000103.1:0-1147 GCF_050725395.1 Aquabacterium sp.
TAGGCGTCAAAATCAAGAGCTTGTGTCTCAATTAGCCTCTTATTTAGTCTCAGCTGGTCTTTTTATCCCTAGGTCTACTGTCCAGGCTATTTTTGATTCAGCTAGTGGCGAGTCAGCCCTTAAATTAGCCCTTAAATCAGTCCTTGATTCAGGCGATCAATTAATCCTTAAGTCGACTATCCAGTCAATTCTTAATTCAACCCCTCAACCTGATCCTGAATTAGCTACACGCCATGCCCTAGAACCAGCTGATACTCGACCAATTTGGCCCTTACGTCCTGAGCTTATATATCAACGATATATAGCTAATAAAGAGACCTGGCTTACAGCCCACCTAGAGGTCCAGCCAGATCAGTATCGTACGGCGCGGGGGTTTAAGAATCACTCAAAAAGATGGATTAATCAGAATCGGAAGAATCTAGGGCTCCAGCGCCTTAATTTGGATACAGAGACTTTAGGGCCAATTAAAACCCTAGCTACCCTTGATTGGACTAATGAAGAGGTTGAGGCCTGGCTAGACTGGGACACGCAGGACTCAATTGAGGTAGAAAATAGGGTCGAACGTGAGCTAGTCGCAGCAGGAGGCTTTGGGCAGGATATGGATCGTGGGGTTTGGAGGGCTTTTGGTCGATTTAGGTCAAATCTTGAGGTTCAGAAGGCACAGTATCGCTTTGCACCACTATAGACTAATAGAGGGCTTCAAATCGGTCGAATTTGGGTGATATAGTAATATATAAAGCGCGACGCGGAAAAGTATGCTGACTAAGACCGGGGTGTAAGTTTTACGTAATCAAGGGGGGTGTAAGTGTAATGGGAGCCCACATAACTAACTTAACGTATTTTATAAGCGACTTGGCCATATATGTGATGGTTCTAGGTTAATAACCCAGAAACGTCACGTGTATATAGCATAGAAGGGACGGCACGCGGGCTGTAACCAGTGAATATTAGCTGGGTGGATTAGGAGTGGTGTTGAGGACTCCAAGTCGGGACTAGCGCGGCGGGCGCGCATCCTGTATCAACGGCCTCTCACCTCCTAAGAACCTCTCCTTTCTTCCTTAGTTTAGTATTCTGACAAATAAGACCTTTTCGCGCGCTCGCCCTCTAGTTGGTGCCTTTAAGTACGTGGTCCGTCACAGTAATATCC
>NZ_JBOHHL010000104.1:0-1137 GCF_050725395.1 Aquabacterium sp.
GTGCATGGGGATGAAGCTTAAGGCCTAGGAAAAGGGGCGCAGAAGATCGAGCGAATGGGCGTGCCATGCCATCAGGACAAACCTAGGGAAATGCTGATCAATAGGTCGCTGCGGGCACGGCCCGTGCATGCGTGAAGACATCGCAAGTCACAGCACCACCGAGATGAACCAACGCAGCTTTGCCAGCGCCGAGTACGCGATGAAGAAGAAGCGCACGCGGCGCGAGAAGTTCTTGGCCGACATGGAGCGCGTCGTGCCGTGGTCTCGTCTGATTGCCGTGATCGAGCCGCTGTACCCCACGCGCGGGCGCGTCGGCCGACAGCCGATCGGCGTTCCCCGGATGCTGCGCATGTACTGTCTCCAGCAGTGGTACGGCCTGGCCGACGAAGCGCTGGAGGACGCGCTGTACGACAGTCAGGCACTGCGCGATTTCGTGGGCATCGACCTGTCGCACGAGTCCGTGCCTGACGCCACCACGCTGCTGAAGTTCAGGCGACTGCTGTTGGACAACGACCTCACCAAGGCCCTGTTCGAGGAGATCAACGCGCATCTTGCCGAGCAAGGGCTTCTGATGCGCGCGGGCACCATCGTGGACGCGACCATCATCGCCGCGCCCAGTTCGACCAAGAACGAGGGCAAATCGCGCGATCCCGAGATGCATCAGACCAAGAAGGGAAATGCCTGGCACTTCGGCATGAAAGCGCACATCGGGGTGGATGCCGAGTCGGGTCTGGTGCACACGGTGGTGGGCACGGCGGCCAACGTCAACGACGTGACGCAAGCCGGCGCGCTGCTGCACAGCCAGGAGTCGGTGGCCTTCGGCGATGCCGGCTACCGGGGCGTGCACAAGCGCGAAGAAGCGCAAGGCCCGAAGTGGCACGTGGCGATGCAGCCGGGCAAGCGCCGGCAGCTGGACCTGACGCGCAAGTGGGCGCGCCTGCTGGAGAAGGCCGAGCAGCTGAAGGCGAGCATCCGGGCCAAGGTCGAGCATCCGTTCCATGTGATCAAGAACCTGTTTCGCCACAAGAAGACCCGCTACAAGGGCCTTGCGAAGAACCAGGCGCAGCTGTTCAGCCTGTTCGGCCTGGCCAATCTGGTCATCGCCAAGAGGTCGTTGCTGGTCGCTCATACCCGAGG
>NZ_JBOHHL010000105.1:0-1133 GCF_050725395.1 Aquabacterium sp.
CAGTCTCCTAATATACCTGAATACCAGTCTCGATTACTTCAATTTTTGACTATATATTCAGATACCCCAGAGCACCTAGAGGTAGCAAAATATGTTCAAACCACCTGGCTAAGGCCTGGTAGAGCTGAAGCATTAGTTCAGGCCTGGACCAATAAATACCCTTATTTTAGGACTATAGTTACCTCTCGGTAAGTTATATTATATTAAGTTAATTTAGACTATTATATTAATATTATATAGTGTTGAATCGGCACATGCACTACTTAAGCGATATATTTTCAGCTCTTAGGGCGATCTTTTAACTACTTGGCTTTTAATTAAGCAAGCTATAGCTAATCAGATCCAAAATATTAAGGATAATGCAGCCAAGGATCGAATTCGTACACCACTACACCTTGATCGAGGTCAATATCACGCTTGTTTTGGTTATATTACAACTACAGCACTACGACAAGTTCACCAACACTATACTAGTGTTATAAAGCCTTTAAAGCCTTGTACAAGTATATTTACAGCGACTACTGGCCTACCTTGTGCACATAGAATCGAGGATATTCGAGACCTAGGGATATCTCTACTGCCTAGTGATTTTCATGCTCATTGGTATTGGGATCGATATTCAGGCTTACCTGAGCTAATACTTGAACCACTGCGTGTAATCAGCTACCTGCCGTCCTCTTCTAGTACAACTCGTAGTACAAGAAGGATTCCCTCAGGCTTTGAAGCATCAGAACCTCGTGTACGACGCTGTGGGTTATGCAAACAACCTGGCCATACAAGGGCTAGCCTACGCTGTATGGTTAATATCCAGCGCTCTCGAATTGAGTTTGCTCCAAGAGAAGAGTTAGTCTCTTCACAGAGTCTATTTATCCCTAGGGCTACTATTCAGGCAATTATTAACTCAGCTACCCAATCAAGCCTTAAATCGACACTTCAATCTATTCTTGATTCAGGGGATGAATTAATACTTAAGTCAACTATCCAGTCGATCCTTGAATCGACTCCTTAGTCTGCCCCTGAATCAACTACTCAGCCTGCCCCTGAACTAGTTGATACTCGTCCAATCTGGCCAGGCCGTCCTGAGCTTATTTATCAGCGCTACCTAGCTGAAAAGGAGGCCTGGCTTTTAACTA
>NZ_JBOHHL010000106.1:0-1130 GCF_050725395.1 Aquabacterium sp.
GTTTACTGCTATCTGCCGTTCATGGTGCTGCCGCTCTACACGAATCTGGTCAAGCACGACCACCGTCTGCTGGAGGCGGCCTACGACCTGGGCGCCAAGCCGTGGAAGGCGTTCTTCAAGATCACGCTGCCGCTGTCCAAAGCCGGCATCGTCGCCGGTTGCATGCTGGTGATGATTCCGGCGGTCGGCGAGTTCGTGATTCCGGAACTGCTGGGCGGCCCGGACACCTTGATGATCGGGCGCGTGCTGTGGAACGAGTTCTTCAACAATCGCGACTGGCCTACCGCTTCGGCTGTGGCGATCGTGATGCTGGGCCTGTTGCTGATCCCCATCCTGATCTTCAACCGGGTGCAGCAGAGCGAGATCGAAGGGAGGCTGACATGAGCAACCTGGCCAAGCGCTGGCCGACCTGGCTGATCCTGGCGCTGGGATTCGGGTTCCTGTACGTGCCCATCCTGGTGCTGATGTTCTATTCGTTCAACGAGAACAAGCTGGCGACGGTGTGGTCGGGCTTCTCGCTCAAGTGGTACGGCAAGCTGCTGGAGAACGACCAGATGCTGGGCGCGGCCTGGATCAGCATCAAGATCGCCTTCTTCACCGCCACCGCCGCGGTGATCCTGGGCACCTTGGCAGCGCTGGTGATGACGCGCATGCGGCGCTTCCCCGGCAAGACCTTGTTCGGCGCGCTGATCACCGCTCCGTTGGTGATGCCGGAAGTGATCCTGGGCCTGTCCGTCCTGATGATGTTCATGTCGCTGGGCAATCTGGTCGGCCTGGCTCCGCGCGGCATCCTGTCGATCTGGATCGCGCACGTGACCTTCACCCTGGCCTTCGTCACCGTGGTGCTGTCCTCGCGCATGGCAGAACTGGACAAGTCGCTGGAAGAGGCCGCGATGGATCTGGGCGCGAACCGGGTCAAGGTGTTCTTCCTGATCACGCTGCCGATCATCGCACCGGCCATCGTGTCGGGCTGGTTGTTGGCGTTCACCTTGTCGCTGGACGATGTGGTGGTGGCGAGTTTCGTCTCCGGGCCCAGTTCCACTACCTTGCCCATGGTGGTGTTCTCTTCGGCGCGCCGCGGCCTCAACCCGCAGGTCAATGCGTTGGCCACGATCATGATCGTGGTGGTG
>NZ_JBOHHL010000107.1:0-1105 GCF_050725395.1 Aquabacterium sp.
TGGCTCCGGTGATCAGGACTGACTTGCCGGGGGTGAAGGCGGGGGCGGGTTCATCTGCCTCTCCGGCGACGTCCTCTTCGCCCGCCAGCGCAACCAGGCGAGGCACGAGGATCTTGCCATCGCGCAGGGCGATCTGGCTCTCGCCCGAGGCGAGCGCCGCCTCGATCAGCTGACTCGATGCTGGCGCTGAATCTGCGTCGAGCAGGATCAGGCGTCCGGGGTACTCAGACTGGGCCGAGCGGGCAAGTCCCCAGATCGCAGAGTTTTCAAGGTTTAGGTGTTCGCCCGGCTCGGCATTGATCGCCCGGCTGGTCAGCAGGACCAGAGTTGATTGGTAGAGGGGTTCTGCGGCAAGCCAGGACTGGATCGCTGCGAGCGCCGCTCCTGCGGCAGCAGCGGCAGATTCAGGGAGCGCGGAAGGTTCAGGAGGCGTGGCAAGTTCAGATGGCGCCGAGAGATCAAGCAGCGCAAAGTCCGGCACCGGCGCGCCCGCATCGACGGCGTGGGTAAGCGCGGCGATGTCGGAGAAGTCAGGCTGCTCGCCGCCGATCACTGCGAGCTCTGCGGGTTCAGCTGCAGGCTTTGCCTCGGCCAGCTGCCACTGCACGGTAAAGAGCGCCTCTGCGGCAGGGATCTTTGCGGCTGCCTTGATCGCTTCGCGGTCGAGAGGTCCAAGCTCAGCTGATTCGGCCGCGCAGACTTCTTCCCCGAATTCGTCGCGGGCGATCAGCTCGGTGAGCTTGCCGTCCTTGACGCGCATCGAGGCGCGCAGTGACGTTGGGCCTGCGCCTTGCAGCGAGAGACCGGTAAAACGAGTGGGCAGCGCTACCTCGTCGCCTTCTGCTGCTGAAGCGAGGAAGACGGACTCAAAGAGCGCCGGATGAAGATTGAAGGCCGCTGCTGATTCCTTCTGCTCTGGCGTGAGCGCCGCCTCGATGAAGCGTTGCTCGCCCTTCTGCCAGGCGGCAGTGATCAGATCAAACGCGCCGCCTAGTTCGATGCCGAGTGCTTCGAGCTGGGAGAGGATCTCATCGGGGTCGATCTCTTTGGCGCCTTCGGGCGGCCAGGGCGCAGCTTCTGCCGGCTGAGTTGTGCGGGCCGAGAG
>NZ_JBOHHL010000108.1:0-1101 GCF_050725395.1 Aquabacterium sp.
TGATGCCAAACGACGACACTCCGGCCCTTCGCGGGTGCCCGTTCTCTGGCCAGTCGATCTCTTCGGTCAGGAGCTCGATGCTGCCCTGCGTCCAATCAACATGCGGGGTCGGCGCGTCAACGTGCAGCGTCTTTGGCAGCCGTCCCTGCTGGATGGCCATCACCATCTTGATCACGCCGCCGGCTCCTGCTGCAGCTTGCGCGTGGCCGATGTTTGACTTGACCGATCCGAGGTAGAGCGGGCGCTCGCGCTCCTGGCCATAAGTTGCAAGCAGGGCCTGGGCCTCGATCGGGTCTCCGAGCGTTGTGCCGGTTCCGTGGGCCTCGACTGCGTCGACTTCTGCAGGGGTGAGCCCTGCGTTTGCGAGCGCCTGCATGATCACGCGCTCTTGGGAGGGACCGTTTGGAGCTGTCAGGCCGTTGCTTGCTCCGTCCTGGTTTGTTGCTGAGCCCTTGATTACCGCGAGGACCTCGTGGCCATTTGCTCTTGCGTCTGAGAGGCGCTCGAGCAGAAGCAGCCCCGCGCCTTCAGCCCAGGCGACGCCGTCTGCCGCTGCGGCAAATGACTTGCTGCGGCCGTCCGGGGCAAGCCCCCTCTGGCGGCTGAACTCGATGAAGGATCCTGGCGTTGAAAGCACAGTGACGCCTCCGGCCAATGCCATCGAGCACTCGCCGCTTCTCAGCGCTTGAGCAGCAAGGTGCATCGAGACAAGCGCAGATGAGCAGGCGGTGTCAACAGTCACGGCCGGGCCTTCAAGGCCAAAGGTGTATGAGAGGCGGCCAGAGACGACGCTTGGCGCGACGCCCGTGCCGATGTAGCCCTCGATCGCAGATAGGTCGCTAAAGCCTGCCGCATAGTCAGAGCCGCTGATTCCGGCAAAGACTCCCGTTGCGCTGCCGCGCAGTGATGCGGGATCGATTCCCGCATCCTCGAAGGCCTCCCAGGCTGCCTCAAGCAGCAGCCTCTGCTGCGGATCCATCGCCAGCGCTTCCCTTGGGCTGATGCCAAAGAACTCAGCGTCGAACTCTGCCGCCTCATGCAGGAAGCCGCCGCGGGTTGCGTAAGTGGTGCCCGAGTTGTCTGGGTCTGGGTCGTAAAGCG
>NZ_JBOHHL010000109.1:0-1080 GCF_050725395.1 Aquabacterium sp.
AGAACCCGGCGAGACTGCGGACCTTGCGCTCTCTGCGCTCTGGGGCCTTGTGCGCAGCGCTCAGTCTGAGCACCCGGGACGCTTCGCGCTGATTGACCTGCCGGGGGTTCTTGAAGCATCAGATCAGGAAGAGGCAGGTCAGCTGGCAGCAGCATTTGGCAACGCGCTGTATTTGGTGGGCGACGAGCCGCAGCTTGCGGTTCGCCCCGGCGGAGTATTTGCGCCGCGCCTGACCCGCGCCGTGGCGGCACCCGAACTGCCAGAAGACGTCCCCTCAAAGCTCCCAGCAGAAACAGTCCTGATCACCGGCGGCACCGGAGGCCTCGGCGCTCTCCTGGCGGTCCACCTTGCAAAGCAGAACAAGGCCACAAAGCTCGTGCTCGCAAGCCGCCGCGGCAGTGAAGCTCCAGGCGCAGCAGAACTCGCCCAAGAGATCGAGCAGCTCGGCCTAGAGGCAGAACTGGTCGCCTCTGACATCTCTGACCCAGAGCAGGCAATAGCGCTGATCAAGCAGGCCAACGCGGACGGCAAGCTCACCGGCGTGATCCACGCAGCAGGCGTGCTCGACGACGGAATCATCGAGTCGATGAGCAGCGAGCGCATCGACCGCGTCTTTGCGCCCAAGGTCTCCGCCGCATACAACCTGCATCAGGCAACAAAGAACCTCGAGCTCACAGAGTTCACATTGTTCTCTTCAGCTGCCGGAGTCTTTGGCAGCCCCGGCCAGGCCAACTACGCGGCCGCCAACTCATTCCTTGATGCGCTTGCAGGTGAGAGAGAGGCAGAGGGCCTCCCCGCAACGTCGATCGCCTGGGGCCTCTGGCAGCAGGAAGAGGGCATGGGAGGGGAGCTGAGCAAGGCCGACCGCGTGCGCATCGAGCGCGCCGGGTCAGCGCTCACCCCTGAGCTTGGCCTCGAGCTCTACGACTACGCGCAGCTACTGCCGCAATCAGTAATCCTCGCGATGCAGCTAGACCGCAAGGGACTTGCCGCCCAAGCTCGCGCCGGCATGCTCCTCCCGCTGCTCAGCGGCCTCGTGCGTATCCCGGCCTCGCGCAAGTTCGCATCTGGATCTCTCGC
>NZ_JBOHHL010000110.1:0-1075 GCF_050725395.1 Aquabacterium sp.
AGCTATCACACTTATCCCGCTCCATTGGGCCCAGAAGCCCGTAAACAACGAAACTGGGACAACCCAGTATTGGATGCTGTTAAAAGTCGCCTTCTGGAAACTACTACCGAAGCATCTGACAGAGCACGTTTGCTTGCCGTTTCATCACCTAATAGTAGTGACTGGCTGCATGCTCTGCCAATCGCTTCCTGTGGTTTACTTTTAGATGACGAAGCTGTCAGAGTCGCTATCGGTTTCCGGCTAGGAGCCAAAGTATGTGAACCACACATCTGTGTGTGTGGCTCACAAGTGGATGCTCGCGGACTTCATTGCCTGTCTTGCAAACGTAGCTCAGGAAGGATCAGCCGCCACAATAATATCAATGATATTATTTGGCGTTCTCTAATTAAGGCAGGGGTGCCCGCTAGAAAAGAACCTGTTGGTCTTTCTAGATCCGACGGCAAGCGTCCTGATGGGTTAACTCTGATTCCGTGGTGCTCTGGTCGCTGTGCTGTGTGGGACGTCACCGTAGTTGACACCCTAGCTAAATCCTACATTCACCTAACAATTTCTACCATTGCCGGAGCAGCAGAGCTAGCCGATACTCGAAAAATGTCGAAATATCAGAACCTAGCGTCTAGTTATGAGGTGATACCTGTTGCTTTTGAGACCATGGGGCCCATAAATTCCACCGGAGCAGAGTTTATACGAGTCCTTGGAAATAAAATGGCACAACGGTCTGGTGATCCCCGTGAGACTGGTTTTTTATGGCAGAGACTGTCGATTGCCCTGCAGCGTTTTAACGCTGTTTGTTTCAGGGGTTGTTTCGATTCTGACATTTAAGCCATAGGGCCCTAAAGATAAATAATTGTATACAAGAAAAATTGCATAATAAATAAATAATAAATAAATAATTGATATTGAAGAAGATGTCTAAAATTAAAAATAGTATGGCAAGTAAACACCACTAGTTATGAGTTCTTGAGAGAGATAGAGAGCTAGAGAGAGAGAGAGAGAGAGAGAGAGAGAGAGAGAGAGAGTGAGAGAGAGAGAGAGAAAGAAAGAGATGAGAGAAAAGGGTGGAGTTTAATATTGT
>NZ_JBOHHL010000111.1:0-1043 GCF_050725395.1 Aquabacterium sp.
CGCCTCTTGCAGGCTCAGCACCCCGCGCGGCACGTTGGTGAAAAACACCGTCCAGCCGCACAGCGCCAGCGTCTCTTCGGACACTTGCCTGCCGTGCCGCTGGGCTTCCTCCTTCGCCTCGCACCGCCTTTTGGCCGCCACAGCTTCGGGCGTGCGAATGGCCAGTAGCCTGCCCTTGAGCCTCTTGCCCTCACCCAGCCACAGGCACCGGTCCAGCCGGTCGCCCTTCTGCCGCGCCAGATACCGCGCCAGTTTGCACTTGCGTCCTTGCTGGTCGTACACCATGCAGATGGATTTGATGCGGGTCAGGTAGTACGCGTCCTGTTCGTCCACGCCAGCCAGGTCGTCCAGGCCGAAGAAGCCCAGATCGGCCAGACGCAGCGAACGCGGTGGCAGGGGGGCACGGTGCGGCGGCGTCCCCACGTCGGATGTCTTGCCGGCGTGCAGGGACAAGCCTGTGATGGCGCCGCCGGACACCTCATAACGGACGACGGCCTTGAGGGAGGCCTTGCCGGCTACGGCGGCGGCGGTACCACCGCAGCCGGGCCACGCCTCGGCGAGGACGGCCGGCAGGGGGATGGTGGTGCCGTCGATCAGGTAGACGCCCTTGAAGCGGGCCAGCAGGCCGAGGGCGCGGGAGGGCGGGGCGAGGACTTTGGCCAGGGCCTTGTCGAGCAGGAGGCGGAAGAAGCCAGCGGCCTGGGGGGTGAAGCGACCGTCGAGGGACTGGGGTTTGATGGCGGCACCGGCGCGTGCGAGGGAGGCGGTGAGGTCGGCGGAGGTGGCGTCGGGATTCTGTAGCCAGCCGAAGACGAGGCCCTGAGCGAAGGCGGCCCCGGTGATCTTGCGGCGTCTGCGAATAAGGCAGGCCTGTAGAGCGGCCAGGTCGGCGTCGGTGGAGAAGAGTGTTTGCAAGGAGGGGACGAGGTCGGTAAATTGAACTTCCACGGGAGGCTCCTGTACGGATGGGTCTTGGTAAACACATCCTACGCAGGGGCCTCCCGCGCTAGAATCCTTAAACTGGTGCCTATGGGGACCGCACC